>NZ_JOGX01000034.1 GCF_000719555.1 Streptomyces sp. NRRL F-5727 | reverse complement strand
CGACGGGGGCGGGCAGGGTGCGGGTCAGGGGTGTCACGGCCGGTCCTCCTCAGCCTTCGGCGAGCGGGTTGGGGTGGGTGCCGTTCGGGAACAGCGCGTGGCGCAGCGCGCGGTCGCCGTACCGGGTGACGACGATGCGGTCGCGGTTGAGGCCGTAGCGGGGGATCTCCGGGGTGAGCAGGTCGTACTCGGCGAATCGTTCCGCCAGCTCGGGGAAGCGCTTCTGGAAGTCGAGGATCGTCTGCCGGACCAGTCGCCAGAAGGTCTTCTCGGGGACGCCGAGCTGGTCGGCGCAGAGGGGGGCCAGATAGCGGAAGTGGCCGACGAAGACCTGGTCGACGACGTGCTGCTTGATGATCGACGGGTGCTTGCGGGGCAGCACGTGGTCGTGGCCGTCGGGCTCGGGGCCGCGTTCGGGCACGTCGGTGAAGGAGACGCAGACGTCGTCGACGAAGTCCTTGAGGTAGAGCCGGGCGGGGACGTCGTGGTCGTCGTAGCCGATGAGGGTGTTCTGGCCGTGCGGGTTGAAGGTGACGCCGTACCGGTAGAGCACGTGCATGACCGGCACCAGGAGGGTGTCGAAGAGGCGCCGCAGCCACTCCTGCGGGTCGAGGCCGGAGGTGCGGACGAGTTCGGCGACGAAGGCGGTGCCGGCGCTGTCGACGTGCAGGAGCGAGGCGAAGGTGCGGACCCGTTCGCCGGGGTCCCTGCGGGCCGAGACCGAGTCGCGCCAGATGCAGCCGAGGGTCTCCAGGTGCTGGTACGGGGCCTGGTCGAGGGTGGACAGATAGGGGTGACGGACCGTCACGGAGGCGACCTCGCCGAGGAAGACGGTCCGGCACTCGTCGGTGAGGAACGGGTCGCGCTCGACGAGTCCGCGCAGCCACTGGGTGACGACCGGGGCGCCCATGGTGCAGTGGGGCGGGATGCCGCGCCAGACCAGGGTGTTGAGGATCTTCAGGGGGAGTTTGACGTCGTACCGGTCGGGCGTGGTGACGTTGGCCATCGTCCGGATGGACTGGCCGGGCAGGTACGCGTCGGGGCTCTCGCCGAGCGGGATGATCCGGCGCTGGGCCACGTCGGCGGCGTGCAGGGTCTGCACGGCGTGGTCCCACTGCCAGGGGTGCACGGGCATCCAGACGTAGCTCTGCGGGTCGACGCCGGCGCCGGTCAGCACCGCCGTGAAGCGGGTCCGGGTCTCCTCGTCCAACTCCCTTTCCAGGATGTTTTTTTCGGACAGTTCCGAGGTGCCGCGGAATTCGGCGAGGCCGCGGTGGACGGCGACCCAGAGGAGGTGCAGGGTCTGGGCGGACTCGGGGGCGTAGGCGCGGACGTCGGTGGCCGAGAAGCCGATGCGGCCCTTGTTGGCGACGAGGAGGTTGTGCCCGGTCATCCGGCACTCCAGCTCGGTGTGGTCGAGCGCCCGCAGTTCGGCGGCCGTCTCGCCGCCGTGGGTGAGGCGGGCGGCGTCGACGGCGAGGGTGGCGGAGAGCTCGGTGAAGTAGGTGGCGAGCGTGGAGGGGTCGCTGTCGATGGTGGTGGCGGCCTCCATCAGGAACTGCAGGGCGTCCCAGGCGGGCTGGGCGATGGAGTTGCCGAGCATGCTGGTGGCGGTGCGGGTGATCGAGTCGGGGTCGACGCGCAGCCAGCCGAAGGCGCCGGGGCGGGCGCGGAAGGCGTAGGTCGCCCCGCTGGCGAGGCCGACGCGGTACTCCCCGTCGCCGGCGTCCTCCGCCTTCAGCATGTCTTCGAAACACCATTCGCCGATCGCCTTGGCGAGCAGGCGCCTGTTGGCCTCGCGCCAGGCGGCGGGGGCCACGTCGGGCAGCGCGGGCACGGGGTGGTCGGCGGCGTCGGTCATCGGGCGGCTCCGGAGTCTGTCTGGATTCGGTCCGTTCGGGCGACTGGACACCCAAACGGCCGCTACATTAGGTAAGCCTTACCTAATGGGCAAGCTCAACTTTCAGCCACAGCAGGCGAGTTGGCGCTGCGGCGGTCTCCCCCGCCACCCTCGAACGGCTCGCCCCGACCGCTCCCGGAGGTGGTTCCCCCCGTGTCCTCCCGACGGCACGACCCCCGATGGACGTTCGCGCTCGTCAGCGCCGGCGGCGTCATGATGACGCTGGACGTGACCGTCGTGAACGTCGCCCTCTCCGACGTCGCGCGCGACCTGGACACCGGCCTGGACCGGGTGCAGTGGACGGTGTCCGCGTACTCGCTGGCCTTCGGCGCGCTGCTGCTGACCGCCGGCGCCCTCTCCGACCGGCTCGGCCGCCGCGCCGTCTTCACCGCCGGCATGGCCCTCTTCACGCTCGCCTCCGCCGCCTGCGGCCTCGCCCCGGACGCCGGCGCCCTCATCGCCGCCCGGGCCGCCCAGGGCCTCGGCGGAGCCATGGTGTTCGCGCCGACGCTCGCCCTGATCGCCGCCGCCTACGAGGGTGCCCGGCGCCAGGCGGCGATCGCCTCGTACGCCCTCATCGCCTCGGCCGCCGGCGCGTGCGGGCCGATCGTCGGCGGCCTCCTCGTCACCGGTCTCGGCTGGCGGTGGATCTTCCTGGTCAACGTGCCCATCGGCCTGCTGGTCGTGGCCGGGGCACTGCGCCGGATGCCCGGGGCCGCCGCGCCCGCCGACGGCCGCCCGCGCGTCGACGTACGGGGCGCGCTGCTCGCCGTCGGCGTCCTCCTCGCCCTGCACTATCCGCTGGTGACCGGCCCGGAGGCCGGCTGGACGGCACCGGAGGTGCTCGGCTCCGCGGCGGCCGGCGTGCTGCTGGCCGCGGCCCTGGTGGCCGTGCAGCGCCGCGGCGGCGGGCTGATCGACCTCACGCTGCTGCGGATCCGGGCCTTCTCGGGCGCCGCCGTGCTCGGCTTCCTCGCCCGGCTGTCCAGCCTCGGCATGCTGGCCTTCCTCACCCTGTGGCTGCAGAGCACGTACGCGTACTCCCCGCTCCGCACCGGCCTGCTCCTGCTGCCCCTGACGGGCGGGCTGCTGGTCACCGGCCTGTTCGTGAACGGTCTCCAGAAACGGTTCACCGCGCGGGCACTGGTCGCCGCGGGCTTCGCCGCACAGGGCTTCGGACTGCTCACCCTCGCCCTGGCGGGCGCGGGCGCCGGCCACGCGGTCCTGGTCACCGGGCTCGCGCTGCTGGGCGCGGGAGGCGCCGTGATCTTCCCGCCGCTGATGGGCGTGGCGGTGGGGACCGTGCCGGAGGACCGGGCCGGGATGGCCTCCGGGCTGACGAACGCCTGCTATCCGCTCGGCACCGCCACCGGCGTGGCCGTCTTCGGTGCCGTGTTCGCCGCCCGTCTGGACAGCGGTCTCGGGGCCGGCCCCACGGCCGCCGCACCGGTGCGCGAGGCCGTCGAGACCGGCCGGTTCGACCTCCTCGCGCCGGCCCTGCGGGCGCCGGCGACGGCGGCGTTCTCCGGTGCCTTCACTGCCGTCTGCCTGGCCGCCGCGCTGGTCTGTCTGCTCGGCGTGGCCGTCTCGCGCACCCTCGGGCCCGGCCCCGAGCCGGCCGGCGCCGTCCGGGAGCGCCCCCGCGCCCGGGCCGTCCGCGCCTCCTGAGCCGCCGGCGGCCCGCGCGGCGGCGGGTCACACCTCCCGGGTGCGGCGGAGCAGCCAGACCAGGTACGGGGCGCCGAGGAGGGCGGTGACGATGCCGACCGGGATCTCCGTCGGGGCCAGCAGCCAGCGGCCCAGGGCGTCGGCCGAGACGACCAGGACCGCGCCGAGGAGGGCCGCCATCGGCACCATGCGCGCGGTGCTGTTGCCGACGACCCGGCGGGCCAGGTGCGGGGCGACGAGCCCGACGAAGCCGACCGCGCCGACGGCCGCCGCCGTGCCCGCGGCCAGCACCGCGCCCGCGCCGAGGACGAGGAGCCGGGCGCGCCCGAGGTCGAGCCCGAGGGCGCGCGGCAGCTCCTCGCCGAGCGAGAGCAGGTTGACCGGCCGGGCGGCGATCACCAGCAGCAGCGCGGCCAGGGCCGGCGGGGCGAGCCAGCCGAGGGCGTCGAAGCCCCGGCCGTACGTGCTCCCCGCGAGCCAGCCGAGCGCGGCCCCGATGTTCATCTGGGCGCCCACCACCATGATGTTGACCAGCGCCATCGCGGTGGCGGCCGCGCCGATGCCGACCAGCACGACCCGGGTCGGGTCGATGCCGGTACGGCCGCCGGCGCGGGTGCCGCGGGCGACCAGGACGACGAGCACCAGCATCAGCACGCCGCCGAGGCCGGCGGCCGCGGGGAGGGCGGCGAGCGGCGCCGACGGGACGAGCAGGATGACGGTGACGGCGCCCAGCGAGGCCCCGCCGGTGACCCCCACGAGTCCGGGTTCGGCGAGCGGGTTGCGGACGACGGACTGGACGGCCGCGCCGGCGACGGCGAGGCAGGCCCCGGCGACGGCGGCCACCAGGACGCGCGGCAGCCGGAAGGAGATCACGGCCTCGGTGATCTCTTCGGCGGAGCCGGTCAGCCAGGCGCCGAGCTGGCCCCAGCCGACGTGGACGTCGCCGACGCGCAGCGACACCGCCATCGCGACGGCGAGGGCGAGCAGGCCGCCGCCCAGCGCGACGGCGTAACCGGGTGCGCGGCGCCGGTCGGAGACCACGACGGCCGCGCCGGTGTCGGCGTCGCCGGTGCTCACCCGGCGGGCGAGCAGCATGAAGACCGGGCCGCCGATGAGGGCGGTGACCACGCCGACCGGGATCTCGGCGGGCTGCGTGGCGGACGGGGTGACGATGACCTGGGCGGCCGCGTCGGCGCCGAGCACCAGCGCGGCGGAGAGCAGCGCCGCCGTCGGGATGAGCAGGGCGTGGGCGCGCATGCCGAGCTGCCGGGCGACGACCGGGCCGATCAGGCCGACGAAGCCGATCGGGCCGGCGAGGGACACGGCGGCGGCGGACAGCAGCACCGCGAGCAGGAAGGCGGCGGGCCTGATCCGTTCGACGCGGACGCCCATGGCCTGGGCGGTCTCGTCGCCGAGCGCCAGCAGGTCCAGCGGCCGGGCCAGCAACGGTGCGGCCAGCACGCCGGCGGCGACGACGGCGCCGAGGGTCAGCGGCCGTTCCAGGCCGGACTGGAGCAGGGTGCCGTTGCCCCAGAAGAACAGCCCGCGGGTGGCCTGCACGTCGAGCATCTGGAGGAACTCGGCGGCGGAGGTCGCGGCCAGGGCGACGGTCGCGCCGGCGAGCAGCACCCGGCCCGGGGTCAGGACGCCGCCGCTGGTGAGCAGGTAGACCAGGCCGACCGCGAGGAGGCCGCCCAGGAAGGCCGCGCCTCCGGCGGGGACCGGGCCCAGGCCGGCGCCGGTGTAGGCGACGAGGACGACGGCGAAGTACGCGCCGGCGTTCACGCCGAGCGTGTCGGGGGCGGCCAGCGGGTTGCGGGTCGCGCCCTGGACGAGGGCGCCGGAGACGCCCAGGGCGATGCCCACGACGAGGCCGGTCAGGGTGCGGGGCAGGCGGCTGCCGAGGAGGACGTCCTCGGTGCGGGCCTCGCCGTGGCCGAGGAGCAGGTCCAGGATGTCGCCGAGGCCGACCCCGGACGCCCCGAGGCCGAGGTGGACGACCGCGACCACGGCCAGGGCGAGGGACAGGCCGCCGCCCACGAGCAGGGCCCGTGGGCGGCGGCCGAGCGGACCGGCCGGAGCGGCGGCCTTCAGTCCTTCCGCGACCATCAGACCTTCAGGGCCTTGCCGGTCTCGTCGAGCACGTGCTGCGCGGAGAGCGGTCCGCCGAAGAGCCAGGTGCCGGGGTCGAGCGGCAGCGCCTTGTCGGTCTTGACGAAGTCCAGGCCCTTCCAGACGGCGTTGCCGGCGAGGTCGCCGGTGAACGGGTTGTCGGCGGCGGCGGCGACGTAGAGGAAGGTGGCGTCCTTGTCGACCTGCGTGAGGCCCTCGACGCCGACGGTGGTGAGGCCCCAGGCGTCGGCCTGGCCCTTCCAGCCGTTCTTCAGGCCGGCCAGGTTGAGCACCTGCGCGGAGATGGCGTCGTCGCCGAGCATCCGGATCGAGGCGGCGCCGTTGGCGGTGAAGCCCTGCGCGAGGGCGTACTTCAGGCCGCTCTTGCCCGCCTTGTCGAGCCGGCCCTTGAGCTCGGCGGCCTTGGTGTCGATCCGGGCGTTCACCTCGGCGGCCTTGGACTCCTTGCCGACGGCCTTGGCCAGCTCGGTGAAGTTCTTCTTCATCGTGGCCAGTTGGGGCTTGGTGGTGTACGTGAACGACAGGACGGGCGCGATGGCCTGGAGCTGCTTGAGGTTGGCCTTGGAGCGGTCGTCGTCGATGACGATCAGATCGGGCTGGAGCGCCTTGATCTTCTCCAGGCTGGGCTCGTTGCGGTTGCCGACGTCGGTGACCTGGGCCGGCAGGTCGGCGCCCTCGGCGGTGATCCAGGTGGCGTAGCCCTTGTTGTCCGCGTTGCCGACCGGGGTGACGCCGAGGGCGACGAGCTCCTCGGCGTACGTCCACTCCAGGGTGACGACCTTCGCCGCGGGCTTGTCCAGCGAGACCTTGCCCTGGGCGGTGTCGACGGTGATCGCGCCGGTGGCGGCGGTGTCCCCGGTCGCCTTGCCGCCCGACGAGCCGTCGTTCGACTCGCCGACCGTGCCGGAGCCGCAGCCGGCGGCGGTCAGCGCGAGGGCGAGGGCGGCGCCGCCCGTGACGAGGGCGCGCAGCATTCTCTGCATGGTGTCTCTCTTCCGTGTGTACGGGACGTGCCGGTGTGTCGTGGCCGTGCGGAGAACCGCGGTCGGCGAGGCCGCCGCGCGGGGTTCGTACGCCGTGGGCTCAGGAGGCGGTCGTGGCTTCGGACCGCTGGGGGAAACAGGCGAGGTGTCCGGTCGCGGGGTCGCGGACGACGTGGACGCGCAGCCCGAAGGCCCGTTCGATGACCTCGGGGTTGATGACGTCGGCCGGTGCGCCGGCCGCGGCGACTCCGCCGTCGGCGACGACGACGACCTCGTCGGCGTAGGCCGCCGCCTGCATCAGGTCGTGGAGGACCACGCCGCAGGCGATGCCGTGGTCGCGGGCCAGCCGGCGCACCACGTCGAGCACGTCGAACTGGTGCCGCATGTCGAGGTACGTGGTGGGCTCGTCGAGCAGGAGGATGTCGGCCCGCTGCGCCAACACCATGGCCAGCCAGGCGCGTTGGCGCTCGCCGCCGGAGAGTTCGTCGAGCCGCCGGCCGACCAGGGGGCGGGCGTCCGTGACGTCGAGGGCCCAGTCGATGGCCTCGGTGTCCTCGGCGGTGTGCCGGGCGAGGGCGCCGCGGTGGGCGTACCGGCCGTGGCGTACGAGCTCACGGACCGTCACCCCGGCGGGCGACTGGGAGGACTGGGGAAGAAAGGCGAGGCGCTGGGAGAGCGCCCGGCGGCCGAGGGAGCCGAGCGGCTCGCCGTCGATGCGGACCTCGCCGCCGAGCGGCGGCAGCAGGCCGGCCACGGTGCGCAACAGGGTGGACTTCCCACACCCGTTGGGCCCGACGAGAACGGTGATCTCACCGCTGCGTAAGGACAGGCCCACCCGCTTCAGCACGGTGCGCCCGCCATGCCCGACGTCCAGGTCACTCGCCACGAGGCGGACATCACTCATGGGACACCCCCTTCCCTCCCATCGCCGGAACCGACCGCGCCACCATACAACTTAGGTAAGGCACGCCTAACGGTTCCGGTATCCCCCTCCCCCGCTTGTGACCATGTCGAGACCTCCCGCACAACCACGTGCCCCACGACACCCCCGCAACCCCCTTGCGCGGCAGGCGTCTTGAGCCGCCCGCGGCGGAGCGGCGGCCGAACTACGCGGAAACCGGCGTCACTCGGAGGGCTCGGCGTCGCGGCGTGACCGCGCCGCCCTTCTCCTGCCGTACACCACCGCGCCGCACACCCCGAGGAGGAGGACCGCCACCGCGGCCACCCCGAGCGCCGTCCGCTCGGCGAAGAGCCGCGTCAGCACCGCGAGGACGCCGAGCCCCGCCGTCGCGTAGACCAGCGCCCAGGCCGCCCCGCCCACGAACAGCGCGGGAAGGTAGCGCGGCAGCGGCATCCGCATGCTGCCGGCGAGGAAGTTGGCGGCGGTCTGGAAGCCGACCGTCAGGAAGGAGAGGGCGACCACCGGCGCGCCCCAGCGCTGGATCGCCCGCTCGGCGCGCTGGAAGCGGGCGGAGGAGATCCGCCCGGCGAACCTGCTGCGCCGGGCACCGGCACCGGCCAGCCAGCCGACGGCGAAGGTCCCGCCGGCCCGGAGGAGCACGATGACGTACAGACCGGCGGCCGTGAGCGCGATCTTATCCACGGTGCCCCGCCCGGGTCGCGGCGAAGGGACCCATGGCCCCGGTCGCCCGTTCCGCACGTCCCGTCGCAGCGGGCCCCGTGCGGGCACCCGCCCGGTCTCCGTCCTTCACCTTCGCTCCGCCTCCGCCGGTCCCGTCCCCCGCCTCCACCGAGGCGGCTCCGGAACCCGAGCCTGGCGCACCGGGCCAGGCTCACCCGGCACAGCCAGGTTAGCCGAACGCGCGTACGGCGAATACGGGCCACCGGACCGACACCCGCAAGGGGCGCCCGAGCGCAGGCGCCACGCCCTGATGCGCCTCCTGAACACCGCGCCTGTCGTTCACGGCCGGAGGAGCGCGACGGGGGCATCATGCTCGTGTCCGCCCCCGACGGCACCGGAACAGCAAGGTGGAGAGACCATGTCCTACGACCGCACCGTCCGACTGCCCGGGACCTTCGGCGAGACCGTGGAAGCGGTCCGGCACGCCCTCGCCGAACAGGGCTTCGGCATCCTGACGGAGATCGACGTCCAGGCCACGCTCAAGGCGAAGCTCGACCACGACATGGAGCCCTACCTGATCCTCGGGGCGTGCAACCCCCCGCTCGCCCGCCAGGCCCTCGACGCCGACCGCGCGATCGGGCTGCTGCTGCCCTGCAACGTCGTGGTCCGCACCGAGGGCGACCAGGTGGTCGTGCAGGCGATCGACCCCTCCACCATGGTCACCCTCACCGGCGTCGACGCCCTGGCTCCCGTCGCGGACGAGGCCGCACGCCGCCTCGACGCCGCACTCGCCGCCCTCGCCGACGCCGGCGCGTGACCGCCCGCGGGTCACCCCGCGGGCTCCGCGTCCTGCTCGGTCGGTCCACCAGCGGCGCTTCTGGCCGTCCGGGGCGCTGCGGTCGCTCCTGTTGCCGACGCGGGCACACCGGGCACGCCCGCCGGCTCCGGCTGCACGCGCTGGAGACGGGCGCCCACCGGACGGCCGTCCACGGCCGCCACGCGGAGGCCCTGGAACCGGCCTTCGAGGCCGTACGCCTCGAACCGCTGCGGGAGAGCGCCGGCAGAGGCCGTCATCGCCGTACGCGTGTCCGAGGGCGAAAGCGTCGACGCGGTCCGCCACTACGAGCAGTTCCGCAGGCTTGGTCGCACCGGGCAGTCCGGCGACTTCCAGCCACTCGGCGGGGGTCCCACCGACGATCGCCGGATGGCCGAGGAGGTGTGCGCCCTTCCAGGGTGGTGGGATGACACGCCGCCCACCCGGCAGGAGCTCGCCGCCTCGGTGCGCCCCCGCCGGGGCGGCAGACCCCGAAGGGAAGGAATCCTGTGAACACCGCATCCGCCCCGGAGGCGACGGGTGCCGAGTCCCTGCGCGTCCGCGAGACGCTCAGGGCGCTGTACGGGTACGTCCGCCCGCACCGGTGGGCCGTCGTGCTCGGTCTGCTGCTGGCGCTGGTGGGCGCCGCCGGCGGGCTGCTGCAGCCGCTGGCCACGAAGGCGCTGGTCGACCGGCTCTCGTCCGGCGACACGCTCGCGACCGTGCTGCTGGCGCTGACCGTGCTGGTGCTGCTGAGCACGGTGGCCGAGGCGTTCGGCGCCTATGTGCTGGAGCGGACGGCCGAGTCGGTCGTGCTGGCCGCTCGCCGCAGCCTCGTCGGCCGGCTGCTGCGGCTGCGGCTCACGGCGGTGGACCGGATGCAGCCGGGCGATCTGATGTCGAGGGTGACCTCCGACACCACACTGCTGCGGGCGGTGAGCACCCAGGCGGTGGTCAACGCCGCGACCGGGGCGCTGACGCTGGTCGCGGCGGTCGTGGTGATGGCCTTCCTGGACGCCGTCCTGCTCGGCGTCACCCTCGTCGTGGTCGTGGTCGTCGGCGCGGGCGCCGCCCTGGTGATGCCGAGGATCGGGGAGGCCGCCGAGCGCTCGCAGGCGGCGGTCGGGGAGATGTCCACCGGCCTGGAGCGGGTCTTCGGCGCGTTCCGTACGGTGAAGGCGTCCGGTGCCGAGGCACGGGAGACCGCACGCGTGGAGGCGTCGGCCCGGCGGGCGTGGCGGCACGGCGTGCGCGGCGCGAAGTGGGAGGCCCTGCTGGGGACGGCGGACAACCTCGCCGTCGAGCTGGCGTTCCTCGCGGTGCTCGCGGTCGGCGGGGCGCGGGTGGCGTCCGGGGACATCCCCGTCTCCACGCTCATCGCCTTCCTGCTGTACCTCTTCTACCTGATGGAGCCGGTGTACAAGCTGGTCGAGGCCGCCTCCGCGTACCAGGAGGGCGCGGCCGCGATCTCCCGGATCAAGGAGGTGGACCGCCTGGCCGCGGAGCCGCCGGCCACGTGCCGGCCGGCGCGGACCGAGGTGCGTCCGGCGTCGGTCCGCTTCGAGGACGTGTCCTTCCGCTACGGGCCCGGGCTGCCGTACATCCACCAGCGGGTGGACTTCGAGGTGCCGGGCGCCGGGCTGACCGCCTTCGTCGGGCCGTCGGGCGCGGGCAAGTCGACGGTCTTCTCGCTCATCGAGCGGTTCTACGAGACGACCGGCGGGCGCGTCCTGGTCGACGGCCGGGACATACGGCAGTGGCCGCTGTCCGAACTGCGGTCCGTCATCGGGTACGTCGAGCAGGACGCGCCGGTGCTGGCCGGCACGCTGCGGGAGAACCTGGTCTTCAGCGCGCCCGGCGCGACGGACGACGACATCCGCGCCGTCCTCGCCCGGACCCGGCTCGACACCCTCGTCGACCGTCTCCCGCACGGCCTGGACACCCTGGTCGGGCACCGCGGCTCGAAGCTGTCCGGCGGCGAACGCCAGCGCGTCGCCATCGCCCGCGCCCTGCTGCGAAAGCCCCGGCTGCTGCTCCTGGACGAGGCGACCTCGCAGCTCGACGCGGTCAACGAACTGGCGCTGCGGGACGTCATCGCCGAGACGGCACAGGAGACCACCGTCCTGGTGGTGGCCCACCGCCTGTCCACGGTGACGGACGCCGACCGCATCGTCGTCATGGACGCCGGCCGGGTCCGCGCGACCGGCACCCACGAGGAGCTGGTGGCCGAGGACGACCTGTACGCGCAGCTCGCCGCGACCCAGCTCCTGACCCCGACGGGCCACCCCGGCCGCTGAGAGAAACCGCCGACTGCCCCCGCCACACGGCGGGGGCAGTCCTGGTGGACGGGGCGACGGCACCGGACAGCCGTCGGAGCCGGGGCGGGCCGTGGATGTCCGCCCGCCCCGGCCCGGCGTCAACGGACGTGCTTCGCCGGCCTGGTGGCGGCGTTGAGCAGCGCCTCCAGCGGTCCGCGGCGGAAGAAGCGGGACCACACCGCGGCGAACGCGATCGCCCCGAGGATGAACGTGAGCACGGGGATCCAGGACGTCTGGGTGCTCTCGCCGGCCGAAACGCCGAGCATGGACTGGGCGAGGAAGTGGCCGACGTACGCCGTCAGGGACATGGTGCCCACGGCGACGACCGGCTTCGTGAGGCTGCGCAGGCGCGGCAGGCGGTCCATGAGCACCGTCGCGCCGACGATCACGAGGAGGGCGACGCCGACGCTGCCGAGGATGTCGAACGTGGTGCCGCTGTGCGGCCCGGCGGACAGCAGTTCCGAGGCCGCCCGCTGGGGGGCCTCGAAGGACCCGCTGCCGAAGGACGACGTCTTCTCGAACCCGGCGGACGACTTTCCGTCCTCCGCCATGCTGCGCAGCGCGTTCGGGCCCGCCAGCAGCAGGGACAGGCCGTACGCGCCGGCGGTCAGGGCGGCGCCGAGCGCGGCCAGCCGCCGCTGGACGGAGACGGCCGACAGGTCGAGGCGGGCCAGCGCCATGCCGGCGACGACGAACGACATCCAGGTGATGGTCGGGTAGAAGCCGGTGAGCAGCAGGTCGAGGACGCCGACCTCGCTGATCTTCTTGAGCGGGTCGTGGGCGTCGATGGTCTGCTGGACGGACTCGCTGAGCCGCGAGTTCAGGACGAACGCCAGCTGCGGTGTGACGAGCGCGAGCCCGGCCGCGGTGATCGCCAGGGCCTTGGCCGACAGCCGCAGCAGGGGCAGGGCGAGGAGGAAGTAGACACCGTAGAAGCCGAGGATGATCACTCCCCCGTACTCCGTCGCGAGCACCGTGCCCAGGGCCAGCAGGACCACGGCGCGGATCGCGATCCGGGCCTTCGCCTGCCGGCCCGCCAGGCCGGTCTTCGGCGCACGACGTCCGGCGATCAGCATCAGCGAGAACCCGGCGAGGGTGGCGAACAGGACCGACGAGTGCCCGTCGGCCAGGTACCGGACCCAGGTGCCGACGCCGTGCGTGGACGACAGGACCGGGCCGATGTGGACGATGTACATGCCGAACACCGCCAGCGCGCGGGCCAGGTCCACGCCGACCAGGCGTCCCGTCGAGGGGCCGCCAGAAGGTCTCCCGGCGGCGTCGGGCGCGGCTGCGGGCACGGGAGGGGCGTTCTCCGGCGGAGCTGACGTCGCCTGCGGCGGCTGTATCTGTGTCATACGAGGAATCTCGCGGTGGGGTGGGGAGGCGGACCATCCGGCAGGCTTCGGTGGCACCCCCGCCGACCGGCCGGGACCACCCCGCCGACCGACGGACCGGGGCGGACGGGCTCGGAGGTGGCGGTCGACGGCGGACAGGAGGTCCTGGCAGGCGGCCGCCGAGGCGGGTTCGCCGAGGGCGGTCGACTGCGGAGCCCCGTCGACGCGGGAGATCGCGGCCGTGATCCCGACGGCGGAGGCCACCGACCCCACGGGACGGGCACGGCGGGCGCCGGCCGCCGAGCCCCGCCCGCCGGCCTGCCGACCGGCCGGAGCGCACCCCCCGAACGGCTGGAGCCGACCCGCCGGGTGTCCACCGTCGGTGGGTGATCACGTCACCGCGTACCCTGCCCGGCGTACGGTCGACGTCAGGCGAACCCTCACAAGCACGCGGGGCCCCCGAATGCGCGGGTCGCCGGGCGACGGGACAGCGCAGACGACAGTGTGAGGCGGGACGCCGGTGATCCGGGTGGTGGTGGTGGACGACGAGGCCCTGGTGCGGTCCGGTTTCCAGATGATCCTGAACGCGTCGGACGGCATCGTGGTCGTGGCGACCGCCGAAGGCGCGCGGGCGGCCGAGGTGATCCGGCGCGAGCGGCCGGACGTCGTGCTCCTCGACATCCGCATGCCGGACGTGGACGGCCTGACCGTCCTGCGGCAGGTCCGGGAGCTGCCCGAACCCCCGCACGTGGCCATGCTGACCACCTTCGACACCGACGAGTACGTCCTCACCGCGCTGCGCTCGGGAGCCTCCGGCTTCCTCCTCAAGGACACCGAGCCCGAGCAGCTCGCCCAGCTGGTCCGCACCCTGGCCGCGGGCGGCGTCGTCATGTCGCCGAAGGCGTCACGCGCGCTGCTCCGCGGCCACCCGGGTGCCGGAGCGCCCCAGGACGCGGACGTCTCGCGCGTCGGCCTGCTCAGCGACCGGGAACGCGACGTCCTCGTCCTGGTCGCCGAAGGACTCTCCAACGCCGACATCGGCACCCGCCTCCACCTCAGCGCGGGCACCGTCAAGGACCACGTCAGCTCCATCCTGACCAAGCTGCGGGTCTCCAGCCGCGTCCAGGCCGCGCTCCTCGCCGAGCGCGCCGGACTGCTCACCCGCCACGACGACGGCACGGCACGGGGCGACGGACGATGAGCACGGGCCGGGCCTGGTGGCGGCGCGTACCGCCCTGGGCCGTCGACACGGGCCTCGTGGCGCTGGCCGCGCTCGACGCCTGGATCAACCTCCTGGGCGAGGGCACGCCCGTGATGTGGGCCTGCGCCGCCGCGGGCTCCGCCGGCCTGATCCTGCGCCGGCGCCTCCCGCTGGCCGTGTTCCTGCTGACCCTGCCCATGACCCTGTTCATGGACGTGGCGGTCGCGCCGATCGCCGCCCTCTACACCCTCGCCGCCTCCACCCGCAACCGCCCGCTGCTCGCCGGCTGCGCCCTGCTGAACGCCACCGCGGCCACCCTCCTGTGGCCGTTGTCCGACGCGTTCGACGGCGACCGGACCTGGACGCTCGTCCAGTTCGTCTACACGCTGGCCACGGCCTTCGCCCCCGTGCTGTTCGGCCAGCTCGTGCAGGCCAGGCACGACGTGGCCCGCCGGCTCGTCGAGGTCAGGGAGGCCCGGGAGCACGAACGCGCCCTGTACGCCCAGACCGTCCTCGCCCGCGAACGGGCCCAGCTGGCCCGGGAGATGCACGACGTCGTCTCCCACCAGGTCAGTCTGATCGCCGTCCAGGCCGGAGCCCTGCAGATGGCCGCGAAGGACCCCCAGGCCCGCGAGGCCGCCCGCACCATCCGCACCCTGAGCGCGAACACCCTTGACGAGCTCCGCCACATGGTCACCCTGCTCCGCGCCTCCGGCGGCAGGACGACCGAACTCACGCCCCAGCCCACCCTCGCCGACCTCCGGCAGCTCGTCGCCAACAGCGGCATCGAGACCACCCTGACGGGAGAGCTGCCGGCCGACATCAGCACGACCGCCCAGCGCACCGTCTACCGCACGGTCCAGGAAGCCCTCACCAACGTGCGCAAACACGCCCCCGGAGCGCGCGCCGACGTCCGCCTCTGGCACGACGCGGACCACTTCGGCGTCACCGTCACCAACACCGCCCCCACCCGCCCGACGGTCCCCCTCCCCAGCGCCCGCCACGGCCTCATCGGCCTGAAGGAACGCGCCGAACTCCTCGACGGCACCCTCACCGCCGAACCCACCCCCGAGGGCGGCTACACGATCGAACTGCGAGCCCCCGCCCGACCCGCCTGACGCTGCTGCCGTCGCGCCCGGCGGCTCATGCCTCCCGTCGTGCCGTCACCAGGCCCGTCTCGTACGCGGCGATGACCGCCTGGGCCCGGTCGCGAACCCCCAGCTTGGCGAAGAGGCCGGTGATGTGGTTCTTCACGGTGGAGGCGCTCACTCCGAGACGGTCGGCGATCTCCGTGTTGTCCGAGCCCCCGGCGATCAGCCGCCACACCTCCCGCTCGCGCGGGGTGAGCCCGTCGGTGCCGGAGGGCGCAGGGGGCGCCGTCCGGTGGCCGGGGGCCGTGACGTGCGTGGAGATGAGCCGGGTCAGGAGGCGTGGGGCGAGAATCGCCTCGCCGTCGCGGACCACGCGCAGGGCGGCGACGAGGTCCTCGGGCGAGATGTCCTTGGGCAGGAAGCCGCACGCGCCGGCCCTCAGGGCTCCCACGACGTGTTCGTCCATGTCGAAGGTGCTCAGGGCCAGAACCCGGCAGTCCGGCAGTTCGGCGGTGAGCCGCTCGGTGGCCGCGATGCCGTCCAGTACCGGCATGCGGATGTCCATGACGACCACGTCGGGTCGGTGCTCGTGCGCGAGGCGGACCGCCTCGGCACCGTCCGCGGCCTCGGCAACGACCTCGAAACCCGGTTCGGGGGCGAGCATCAGGGCGAGGCCGTGGCGGACGAGGGGCTGGTCGTCGGCGATGAGGACCTTCACGGTCGCGCTCACGCGTACTCCTCCTGACGGTCGGTGGGCAGGGGCAGCCGGGCGCGCACGGCGAACCCCTCGCCCTCCGGTCCGGTCTGCAGGGTGCCGCCGTGGAGGGCGACGCGTTCACGCATCCCCATGAGCCCGTAGCCGGATCCGCGCGCGACGAGACGGCCGGGACGGGGACCGTCGTCGGTGACGGCGACCCGCACCTCGTGGACGGCGAAGGTGAGCCGTACGTCGACGTGCGCGCCGTCGCCCGCGTGCCTGCGGGCGTTGGTGAGCGCCTCCTGGACGATGCGGAAGACGGTGAGCGATACGCCGGGCGGCAGCGAGCACGGGTCACCCTCGGTGGTGAGGGTGGTGGGGAGGCCCGCGCGGCGACTGTCCTCGACGATGCGGTCGAGGTCGCCGACGCCCGGCTGCGGTGCGGTCGACTCCCCCTCGTCGCTCTCGTCGCCGGCCCGCAGCACGTCGAGCAGGTGGCGCATCTCACGCAGGGCGGTGCGACCGGAGCCTTCAAGGGTGACGAGTGCCTCGCGGGCCGTGTCCGGGGACCGGTCCAGGTTGGCCCGGGCGCCCCCGGCGAGCAACTGCATGGTGGTCAGGTGGTGGGCGACGATGTCGTGCAGCTCCCGGGCGATACGACGCCGTTCGTCCGCGACGGACCGCTCGGCGAGCAACCGCCGCTGGGTCTCGGTGTTGCGCTGCCAGCGGCCGACGGTGACGGCGGCGCCCACCACGAACAACGCGGACGCGACGTTGGCGGCGAACTCCGTCGGGGACGGGGCGGGGAGTCCCGGATGCACGAACTGGAGCACCGCGACGCAGCCGGCCACCGCCACCGCGCCGACCGCGGCGTTGTGGTGACGTACGGCCGTGTAGAGGGCGACGACGGTGGCGGCACCGTAGTGCTGCCCCAGGGAGCTGAACCAGTTGAGCGACAGGTTGACCGCGAGGACGCACGCGAGGACGCCCAGGGGTGCGCGACGGCGTGCCAGGAGGAACAGCGAGGCGACGACCACGACCAGGCACCCGGCCACGGGCACGTGGCCCTGGTCCATCTGGCTGGTGATGGTGAAGCCCACGAGATCGAGGGCCGCCGCCCCGGCGGCGACGAGTCCGTCGTGCTGACTCCACACTCCCCGCGTACGCCGTCCGCCCTCCGTCCCGGCCGCACGGGGACGTGTCCCCGTCGCGCGGCCCGGAAGCCCGGCTCCGGACTCGCCCGCCTCGTCCCGTGACCGGCCGGGGCACGGTTCGTCCGCGCGCCGTTCCACATCCGCCCCCCGTGCACATCCACGCTTCCCTCGGGCCGCCGCGGCGGCCCGGTGATCTGCGGTTCCTCCACCGAGTCTCCCATGGTGCCGGGGCGGTGGGGACACCGCGTCGGGCCCGGGAGGGAGCGACGACTGGGAGCGGGCTCCCAGAGACCCGGCGGTCCGGGGCCGTGCTCCCAGCGGGTTTCTCGTCCACTGCTCCGAGGTGCGGGCCTGGCGCCGCTGATGTGCTGGACATGTGCCGGGACCGCCCGGCACGGGGGCCGGCTCGGACGTCCACGGTCGTGCGGCCCCCGTTCACCCGTACCCTTCCGGAGGCTTTCCGTGATCCGTGCCCTGACCGGATTCTCGACCCGCAGACCATGGCGGGTCATCGCCGTGTGGGCGGTGGTCGGCGTCTTCGTGGCGCTCATGGGCCAGGTGCTCGTCTTCCGCGTCACGCACACCGACAGCGCCGGCTTCCTGCCCCGGGAGTACGACGCGGCCGCGGCGCTGCGGATCGCCCGGGAGAAGTTCGGCGCGGAGCCCGACGCCGACGCCGTGACGGTGCTGGTGGCCCGGCGCGACGGCAAGCCTCTGCGGGACGCGGACAAGAAGCGCGTTCAGGAGGTGGCGCGTGAACTGAGCGCCACGCGCGTGGAGATGCCGTGGACGGACGAGCAGATACCGGGGCTCTCCGAGGACTACTCCCAGACACCCCGCGTCGCACCCGCGATGACCGCTCCCGACGGGTCGTTCGCCCTGCTCGGCGCACGGCTGCTGGGCAACTCCACCGACCCCGGCATGCACTCCCTGTACCGGGCATTCCAGGACCGTGCCCAGCAGGAGTTCGGCGAAGCCGGGCTGCGCACGGGGTTCACCGGGGGCCTGGCGGACACGGTGGACCGCGCCGACGCGGAGAAGACCACGCAGACGGTGGTCGGTCTGGCGATGGTCTGTCTGATCGTGCTGATCAACGTATTCGTGTTCCGCAGTGTCCTGGCCGCGATCGTCCCGCTGGTCGCGGTGTCCGTGGTGGGCGGCGCCGCCGCCGGCACGGTCGTGGGAGCGGCCCTGCTGACCGGTTTCGAGCTGGACCCCGGCACCCCGAGCATGATCGGAACCGTCCTGATCGGCATCGGCGTCGACTACTTCCTCTTCCTGCTGTTCCGATTCCGTGAGGAACTGCGACGCCGCCCGCAGGAGCACCACCGCCTGGTCGCCGCGGACGTGGCCGCACGGGTGGGCACCGCGGTGACCTCGGCGGCGCTGACGATCGTGGCGGCCTTCGCGACGCTCGGCGTGGCGACGTTCGGCCAGTTCCGGGTACTCGGCCCCTCGGTGGCGGTGTCGGTGCTGGTGATGCTGGTGGCGAGCCTGACCCTGATGCCGGCGCTGCTGGCGGTGACCGGGCGGAAGATGTTCTGGCCGTCGCGGGCTCTCGCGAAGGCCGAGCGGACCGGGTCGGCGGGCCGTACCGGCGAGCTGGTGGCGCGCCGGCCCCTGCTGGTGCTCGTCGCGTCGCTCGCCCTGCTCGGCTCGCTCGCGGTCGGCGTGGCGGGCGTCCGCATGGACTTCGGCACCGGCGGCACCCCACGCGACACGGCGGCCGCCGCGACGGCGCGGGAGATCGCCGGCGCCCTGCCGCCGGGGGTGTCCGACCCGACGACGGTGTACGTCACAGCCGACGACGGACGGGCTCTGGACCCCGCCGCGCTGGGCGGCCTGCACCGGGCCGTGTCCAAGGCGGCCGGAGTGGGCAGGGTGGCGGCTCCCGTGTTCGACGCCGAGGGGACCGCCGCCCGGCTGGACGCCTATCTGACCGTGGACGCCCAGTCGCAGCACGCCCGGGACATCGTGGTGGGGCCCCTGCGCCAGGCCGTGCGGGACGCGACGCCTGCCGGACTCACCGCGCACGTGGGCGGCACGGCGGCCGTCTTCGCCGATGTGGAGACGGCAGTCGACCGGGACCTGCGCACGGTGTTCCCGGTGGCCGCGGCACTGATCGCGCTGATCCTGATGGTGCTGCTGCGCAGCCTGGCGGCCCCGGTGGTGCTGCTGCTCGCGGTCGGCCTGTGCTTCGCGGCGACGTTCGGCGCCTCCACCCTGGTCTTCCAGCACATCGGCGGAGAGCCCGGCGTGAACTTCGTCCTGCCGTTGGTGCTGTTCCTGTTCGTCGTGGCCCTGGGCACCGACTACAACATCCTCATCAGCGACCGTCTGCGCGAGGAGATGGCGCGTGGGGGCCCGGCCCGCGCCGCCGTTGCCCGCGCTGTACGGCACACGGCTCCGGCCGTCGCCACGGCCGGCGTGGTCCTCGCCGCGTCCTTCGGCAGCCTCGCGGTGAACGCCGATCCCTCCACCCGTCAGCTGGGCTTCGCCACGGCTCTGGGCATCCTCCTGTCCGCCTTCGTCGTGTCGCTTCTGCTGGTCCCGGCGGCCGCGGCGCTGCTGGGCCGGGGCATGTGGTGGCCGGTGCGCGGAGCACGAGGCCGGCGGGACGAGACCTGACCCACGGCCCGGCGCCGAGCCGGACCCCTCCGCGGCTCCACGCGCCCGCGAAGGGGAAGGCGAGACTGTGCGGGACAGCCTGCCGTCCCCGGGGACCGCGCGGTCGCGTAGGCGCACCGACGGACGGAGCCGCCCGGGAGCGGGCGGCTCGCGTTCAATCGCCGTGACCGGTGCCGCCGCTTCCGAAGCCTCCGCTGGAGATGCCGCCCCACTTGCGCTTCTCCTCACCGGGAGGGGCGAGCGACGCCTCGCCGCAGTTCCGCAGGTTGTAGGGCAGGAGGCGGTGTTCCCCGTCGGTGTGCGGCATCTCGGAGGGCTCGCGGTACTCGTACACCTCACCGGGAAGTCGGTCGGTCTCCGGCCGGTGCGGCTGGCTCTCCGGGTCCGGAGGGGGAAGTTCCCGCCGCGAAACCCGGATGCCGAGGGCGAAGGCGCCGATGAGCACGGCGACCAGGACGAGGCCGCCGATCACTTGGGCGAGACCGGACTGCCAGACGCCTGCGCCGAGTTGCCGCTCTGCGAGGGCGAGGGTGTGGGTGCTCATGAGGTGTCCCCCTTCGTCGGACCGTCGCCGGCGGGGCGAGGACCCGGTCGGGTGGTGCTCGGTCGGAAAGCGCACGGGGCCAGGGGAGGGCCGGCGCGGAGGCGCGGCGGGGCCGCGCGACGGGTGCTGCGGTGTGCCGGTGGTGGACCGTGTCGCCCTCCGGCTTCGGTCGGCCCCACGGGTGTCGCGGGAGCCGGTCGACCGGCGCCCTGTCATCGTCTCGCCGCCCGACAGGGGAGGCGAGTCGCATCGTTCGTGCGTCGTTGCCGCCGCCCGTACCCGTGCCTCCCCTCCGCTTCGGCCGGCGTCGTGCGCCCGCTGCCGCGCCTTCCGGCGGGACTGGGCAGATTCCGTAACGGGCGGTACATTCGATCCCTGAAACTCACTGATCTGAAACGTGGCAAGCCGGAGGAAGCGGCCTCGACGACGGCCGTCCGCCTCGGTGGTCCCACGCCGCAGAAGGGGAAAGCCATGAGCGCCACGCTGGCCGACGAGATCCGCGGTCGGCTCGGAGAGCTGAGTCCGGCGGAGCGCAAGGTCGCGCGGGTGCTGCTGGCGGGGTATCCGGCCGCGGTCTTCGAGACGGTCGCCACGATCGCGGAGCGGGCGGGCGTGTCGGCACCCACGGTGCTGCGGTGCGCGTCCCGGCTCGGCTACCGGGGCTTCCCCGATCTCCAGGCCGCCCTCCGCTCCGAGCTCGACGCCCGCAACGCCTCGCCGATCACGCTCTACACGGCCGCGGAGACGTCGAGGCAGGAGCGGACGGAGGCTCCGCAGGACGCCGCCGCCACCCAGCTCGGCAAGCGCTCCTCGCTCGTGCGGCAGGCCGTCGCCCGGACCTTCGACGAGGTGGCCGCCCACGAGTTCGAGGACGCCGTCGGCCTCCTCGCCGACCCCCGCCGTCGCGTGCACCTGGCGGGCGGACGCTTCACGCATCTGATGGCCGAGTACCTGGGCCTGCACCTGATGCAGTTCCGCGACCAGGTGGGCGTCCTGCCGCACAAGGACGTCGAGCGGACATCCTTCCTCACGCAGATCGCCCGACGCGACGTCACCGTCCTGTTCGACTACCGGCGTTACGAGGCCGACAAGACGCTGATCGCCGAACTGGCCCGGGAGCGGGGCGGCAAGGTCATCGTGTTCACCGACCCGTGGCTCTCCCCTGCCGCCGCCCACGCGGACGTCGTGCTCATCACCCAGGTCTCCTCGGACTCCCCCTACGACAGCCTCGTACCGGCCCTCGCGGTCGTCGAGGCGCTCGTCGCCGCCGTCCTCGACCGGATCGGCGGCAGCGGTCACGAGCGCATGAAGGAAGCGGAGAGGATCGCCCGGCGCACCGGTCTGCTGTGAACGGACCGCGCGCCGCGGTCCGTTCGGCGCCGCGAGAGGAGCCGGCCCCGTCCTGGGACCGGCTCCGTGTCGTTCGGCCGGTCAGCGCGGCGCGATGTCGATCCGCAGGTCCACGAGGGTCAGGGCGGTGAGGGCGTCGTCGGTGAACGCGGCGAAGCCGGGTGCCTTGGTGAAGGTCACGGTGAACCGCGGTCCGGTCTCGTAGGTCGTCGCGGTCGCGCTGTTCTGCGCGCGGGTCGCGGCGAGAGCCCGCGCGGTGGTCCGGAAGACGTACGGGACGCCGTCGGGGTTGGCCGCTGAGTGGAAGACGTCGGCGCCGGCGGGGACGGGCGCCGTGCCGACGGGGCTCAGGGGCTGCTTGGCGGGGTGGACGCGCGGGGTCCAGGTGCGGGCGTCGTACCGGTCGCCGTCGGTGAGGTAGCTGTACCGGGCGCGGCGCAGGGTCCAGCCGTTCGCGGAGTCGTGCGCGCGGGCGTCGCGCAGGTCGAGGACGGCGACGCCGTTCGGGCCGAGGACGCTCAGACGCTCGTGCGGGGTGCCGGGGCGGTCGACGACGAGGGCGGTGTTCTCCTCCAGTGCGTAGACGCGGTCGTGGCCGGTGTCGGAGGCGAGGCGCAGGGCCCGGCCCTCGCGTCCGTAGGCGCCGGTGTGGGTGTCGATGAGCCCCGACCTGAGGAAGCCGAAGCCGCCCTCGGGGAGGTGGCCGAGGCGGGTCGGATCGTCGAAGTAGCCGGGTGTGCTGCCGTCCCGGAGCCCCTCGTACGATTCGCCGCCGGTGACCATGTCGGGGCCGGAGGCGATCTGGGCGCCCGCGGAGGACCCGGCGACGACGGCGCCGCGGGCGAGCTTGGCGCGGATGGCGGCCAGGACCTTGGAGTCCTTGTGCTCCTCTCCGCGCAGGAGGGTGGTGACGTAGCGGTACTGGTCGCCGCCACCGAAGAAGAAGCCGGTCATCGACTCGACCTGGGCGACGACGGCGTCGGAGTCGGCGTTGGCGACGTGGTCGGTGTCGAGGGGGATCCATTGGGCGTCCGCGGCACCGTGCCGCTTGAACACGTCGGCGTAGTAGGCGCCGTTGCAGGCGGAGTTGCTGCAGCGGTCGGGGTCGCCGGCGTGGGGGTCCCGGCTCTCGGGAACGGAGGCGGCCGTGATGATTCCGATGCGGGCGCCGGAACCGCCGGCGCGCTTGACGATCTCGCCGTAGACCTGGGTGTTGCTCTCCTTCAGGGCCCCGCCGACGAGCACGAGGGAGCCCGTGCGGGTCGGTTCCGGCCCGGGTCCGGCATGCGCGGCGGAGGCGCCGGCGAGGAGGGTGACGGCGAGGGCGCCGGCGAGGACGCTGCGACGGGCGGGGACGGGCGGAACGCGCATGGGTGCCTCCGGTCGGTTGAGGGGTGGTGGGGTCGTTCTGCCTGCCGGGCGGACCGGACCCGTACAGGTCCGCCCGACGCGGCCGGTGTCGGCGGGGAGAACGGCGGCCCCGTGTGCCGGGGCCGTTCAGCTGCCGCCGGCCTCCCCGAGGGAGGCGATCAGGTCGGCGAGGAGGGCGATGCGCTGGGGGACGCTGGTGACGTCGAGCCACTCCTGGGGGGTGTGGTCGGCCCCTCCGACGGGTCCCAGGCCGTCGAGGACGGGGACTCCCGCGCCGGCGATGAGGTTGGCGTCGCCGACTCCGCCGGTGGCGGCGGCGCCCAGCTCGATGCCGGCCGCGTGCGCGGCGCGGCACGCGTGGTCGAACATGCGCCGGGAGGCGGGGGTGTCCTCCATGGGCGGGCAGAGGTCGAGCTGTTCGACCTCGACGGTGACTCCGGGGACGCCGGGCTGGTCGGCGAGTTCGCGGATGGCCCGGGTGACGCGCCGGATGTCGACGGTCGTGGCGGCGCGGACCTCGATGCGCAGTTCCGCCTGGGGGCAGACGATGTTGGCGCGGGTTCCGGCCCGCACGACGCCGACGTTGACCGTCACGTCGTCCCAGTGGCCGTTGAGGGCCTGGAGGGCCACGGTGAGGTGGGCGGCGGCGAGGGCGGCGTTGGCTCCGCGCTCGGGTTCGATGCCGGCGTGTGCGGCCCGGCCGGTGACGGTGAGGCGGAAGTCGGCGACGCCCTTGCGGGCGATGACGAGGTCGCCGTTCTCCCGGGCGCATTCGAGGCCGAGCCCGAAGTGCGCGCCCGTGGCCGTCGCCTCGATCAGCGGCCGGCTGGCGGGCGAGCCGATCTCCTCGTCGGGGGTGGCGAGCAGGACCAGCTCGTCGTACGCGTCGACGCCGCACGCACCGAGGATCTCCAGGGCCGTGAGTCCGGCGAGCAGGCCGCCCTTGTCGTCGCTGACGCCGGGGCCGTACGCCGTGGAGCCCTCGATCCGGAAGGGGCGGGCGGCCGCGGTGCCGTCCTCGAAGACGGTGTCCATGTGGCCGGCGAGGAGGATCCTGCGGCCTCCCTCCGACGCGGGGAGTCCGCCGCGCTTGCGGCCGACGAGCGCGTCGCCGGTCCTGTGTCCGTCGGGCGCGGCCGGGAAGCGGACGCGTTCCACGTCGAAGCCGAGCCGTGCGAGCCGGCGTTCGATCCAGTCGGCGACCCGGTCGACGCCGTCGGCGCTGTAGGAACCGGAGTCGATGGAGACGAGCTCCTCCAGGTCGCGCAGGTAGTCGGCACGACGGGCGCGGGCCAGGTCCAGGAGGTCGTCGAGCCTGTCCCGGCGGCGGGTGGGGGTGCTCACAGGACCTTGGACAGGAAGGCGCGGGTGCGGTCCTGCTCCGGGTCGACGAGCACGCGGCGAGGGTCGCCCGCCTCCACGACGATTCCCTCGTCCATGAAGACGGCGGTGTCTCCGACCTCCCGGGCGAAGCCGATCTCGTGGGTGACGACGACCATGGTCATGCCGTCGGCGGCGAGCTGCCGCATGACGTCGAGGACGTCTCCGACGAGCTCGGGGTCGAGGGCGGAGGTCGGCTCGTCGAAGAGCATCAGCTTGGGCTTCATGGCCAGGGCACGGGCGATGGCGACGCGCTGCTGCTGTCCGCCGGACAGCTGGGCCGGGTAGTGGTGCCCCCGGTCTCCGAGACCGACCCGCTCCAGGAGTGCCTGGGCCTGTTCGCGGGCCTCGCTCCGTGGCACCGAACCGACCCTGACGGGGGCCTCCGTCACGTTCTCGACGGCGGTCATGTGCGGGAAGAGGTTGAAGCGCTGGAAGACCATGCCGATGTCGCGGCGGCGGTCGGCGACCTCGCGTTCGCGCAGCTCGTGGAGCTTGTCGCCCTGCTGGCGGTAGCCGACGAGCTCGCCGTCGACGGTGAGCCTGCCGCCGTCGACCTTCTCCAGGTGGTTGATGCAGCGCAGGAAGGTGGACTTGCCCGAGCCGGAGGGGCCCAGGAGGCAGCAGACCTGCCCCCGTTCGACCGTGAGGTCGATGCCCTTGAGGACCTCCAGCTTCCCGAAGTGCTTGCGTACGCCTTCGGCGCGCACCATGGGGGTGCTCATCGGTTCTGCTCCTTGCTGTTCTTGCCGAGCCGCTGCGCCGTTCCGCCGAGCAGGCGCCGGAAGGGCGAGACGTGTCCGGCGCGGGTGGTCCCGCGGCCGTAGCGCCGCTCCAGCCACGCCTGGGGCACGCTGAGGAGGGTGACCAGGGCCAGGTACCAGATGCTGGCCACGACCAGCATGGGGATGACCTGGTAGTTCTGCGCGTACACGTCCTGGATGTTCGACATCAGGTCGTGGGCGGAGATGACCGAGACGAGCGCGGTCATCTTGAGCATGTTGATGGTCTCGTTGCCCATCGGCGGGATGATGACGCGCATGGCCTGGGGCAGCACGATCCGGCGCATGGTGAGCGCGGGCCGCATGCCCAGCGAGTGCGCGGCCTCCGCCTGGCCGGGGTCGACGGACTGGATGCCGGCGCGGACGATCTCCGAGGCGTAGGCCGCCTCGTTCAGGCCGAGGGCCAGGAGGGCGGCGATCGCCGGTGTCAGCAGGGCGTTGGTCTCGGTCTGGAAGAACGTGACGCCGGTGAAGGGGATCCCGATCTTGACGTAGGTGTAGAGCGCGGCGGCGTAGCCCCAGAAGATGATCTGGACGAGCAGCGGGGTGCCGCGGAAGACCCAGACGAAGGCGCTGGCCAGGCCGTACAGCACGGGGCTGGACGAGAGCCGCATGACGGCGATCAGCGTGCCGAGGGCCAGGCCGAGCAGCATGGCCGCGGCGGTGAGCCAGAGCGTCGTCGCGAGACCGTCGAAGATGAGGTCGGCGAAGAGGTAGTCACCGACCACGTCCCAGCGGAGGTTGTCGTTCCTGGCGAGGGAGCCGACCAGTCCGACGAGGGCGAGGACCGAGGCGACGGCCGCGATCCAGCGCGCGTAGTTGCGGACGGGGACGATCTCGAGTTCCCCGGCGGGGGGCCGGTCCGTGGCGGTGGGGCCCAGCGGGACCTTGGTGGTGCCGGTCATCTTCAGTCCACCGCCGCGTTCCTGGTGGCTTCCTTCACCGCGATCGACGCGACGCCGTACTTGTCGCAGATCGTGGTCAGGGTGCCGTCGTCGATGAGGGCCTGCAGCGCCTTCTGGACGGCGTCCGTCAGCTCGGGGAGCTGCTTGCTGACGGCGATGCCGTTGGGCGAGGCGTTGTAGCCCCCCGGGGCGGCGGGGTCCTCGACGAGGTCGAACGCCTTGCCGCCGTCGGCCGTCTTGGCGACCCAGCCGGCGGCCGGCTTGGTCAGCACCTGGGCGACGACCTTGCCGGAGCGCAGCGCGAGCTGGGCGTCGGAGTCCTTGGGGAAGGTCTGGACGTCCATCTTCCCCGTGCCCGCCTTCGCGCAGGCGTCCTGGTGGGACTTCAGCAGGTCGAGCTGGTTGGTCGCGGCCTGGACGGCGATGCTCTTCCCGCACAGGTCGTCGAGGGTGGCGACCTTCGCCGGGTTGCCGTCGGCGACGAGGATGCCGGAGCCGGACTGGGAGTAGTCCACGAAGTCGACGACCTTCTGGCGCTCCTTGTTGTCCGTGATGGCGGACATCGCCACGTCGAACTTGCCGGCCTGGAGGGCGGGGACGATGCCGTCGAACTTCTGCGGGGAGAAGGCGAAGGTCACGCCGAGCTTGGCGCCGAGTGCCTGGCCGAGGTCGTAGTCCAGACCGGTCAGCGCGGTCTCCCCCTCCTTCACGTACATCTCGAAGGGCGGGTAGGGCACGTCCGTCGCGACGCGCACCTTGCCCGCCTTCTTGATCTTCTCGGGGAGCAGGTCGTGCAGCTTCTGGTCCTTCACGATCTGCTTACCGCCGATGACGACCTTCTCCGACGGGGCGGCGGGCTCGTCGCCGCCGCAGGCGGACAGGGACAGGAGCATGGCCGCCGCGACGGCGGCGGCGGCCGCGGGGCGTGCGATAGGAGCGTTCATCGCCTGGAACCTCTCGGTGGCTGTCTGCCGGCGGATTCTGACCGCCAGGCACTGCTGCGAAATTACAGATGAACCCATGCGATGGCTAGATGTAAGCCTCATTACGTTCACGTAACGCGAGCTTCAGCCTCACCGCTGGCACGATTTGAGCGCTTTCGGCCCGTATTCGGGGCTCGATCATGGCGAGATGGGTGCGGTTCCGGTCTTACATCTTCTCCACCAAGGACATTACTTGTATGTTCCGCTACCAACCCCGCAGCCCTCGCCCGAGGGCCGCGGCATCGAGTTCGCCCCCCTCGCAGGAGTGCATATGACACACCGCTCCCTCACGCCGCCCGCGGCAGCCGCCGTCGTCCTCACCGCGATGGCCTCCGTACTGGTGGCGCATCAGCCGGCGCAGGCGGCGGCCGACCGCATCCGGCTCGGCAGCGCGTCCGACGTCAGCCGCAGCATGTGGAACGGTCCGGCGTTCACGATGAACGGAGCCGGCGGCATCGTGACGGCCTCGATGAGCCGGGCCGTCGACGAGATCCGCGGCGGCACCGGGAGCCTCGACGTGGTCGTCCTGGCCGGGTCCGCGCCGACGTCGGGCAGCAGGACTCCGGAGTGCGACACGATCACGGGGCTGCCCGGCGTCAACTCCTGTACGACGTGGACGCTCACGACGGCGGGCGACGGCGACAACAGCCAGATGAACACCGACGTCCGCAACGCCGAGTTCGTCTACTTCGCCGGTGGCGACCAGTGCCGCTACGCCGCGTGGAAGGGAACCGCCCTGGAGACCTCCGTCGAGGCGGTCGTCGCCAAGGGCGGAGGCTCCGGCGGCGGCAGCGCGGGCCACCACATCAACAGCCCGATCGTCTACGACGCCTGCAACGGCAGCGTCACCAGCGCGGAAGCCCTCGCCAACCCCTACGACCGATACGTCAGCTTCACCACCGGCATGTTCACATGGGCGAACTACGGGGCCGTCATCAACGACTCCCACTTCGTGACCCGCGACCGCATGGGCCGCACCATGTCCTTCCTGGCGCGCGCCGTGAAGGACGGCCTCGCGCCCGGAGGCTCCGCCTGGGGCGTCGGGGTGGAGGAGGGCGGCGGGTCCCTGTTCCTCGACCGCAACGGCATGGCGACGCAGTACGGCAAGGACGCCTACGTCGTCCTCGCCGACCACCAGCCAGAGCAGGCCGTGGAGAGGAAGCCGCTCACCTACAGCGGCTTCAAGATCTGGCGCCTGACGCCGGGCTCCACCTTCGACTTCAGGAACCGCCCCACCTGCGGCTACTACCTGCGCAGCGTCACGAACGGCGTGACCGACGCCAACCTCTACAACGGGACGCCCGTGACCGACTGCGGCACCCAGGGCGGCGGGTCCACGGTCGCGGAGAGCGAGCCCAACGACACGCGCGACACGGCCGACGACGCCACCGCGCTCGCCTCGCCCGGCACCCTCACGGGCAGCATGAAGTCGACCAGCGACCGCGACTACTTCAAGGTCTCGGCGGCGGCCGGCCAGACCGTCTCGGTGAACTGCGCCGTTCCCACCGCCTACGACGCCGACGTGTACTGGCTCGACGCGAACGGCGGCACCCTGACCCGGTCCGTGAACGACGGGGCGGGCACCGACGAGTCACTGTCGTTCACCAGGACCGCGAGCGGAACGGGCACCTACTACCTCGACGTGGAGGCATACAGCGGCTCCGGCACGGCCGCCTACTCCTGCACCCTCACCAGAAGCTGAGGCGGTCGACGCCCGCGGGGCCCTCGCACCCGCGCCCGGACCCCGCGGGCGTCCCGCGCCGCACACGACGGAGAAGCTTGGCCGCCGTGGGATACACGTCGTTGGTGCTCTGGGAGCGGTTCACGTCGCCCTGGGGGGGGCAGGTACTCGTAGCCGCCGCGCGGGTGCCCCAGGATTTCCAGCGCCCGATAGGCGACGACCTCGTTGGCGTTCGTGTTCGCCGAGGTGCCCGCGCCGCCCTGGAAGACGTCCACGACGAACTGGTCGTGGAGGCGGCCCGCACGGATCTCCCGGCATGCCGCCACGATGGAACGGGCCCGTTCCTCGGGAAGGGTCCCCAGTTCCAGGTGGGCCGGCGCGGCCGCCTCCTTCACCGCGGCCAGCGGGACGACGAGTTCGGGATGCGACGACCGTGAGGACGAGTGCGCCCCCACAGCGGTACGCCTCCGGTCGGGGCCGGGGCGCCGTCCCCCCCGGCGGTCACCGGGGCACCTCCACGGCTGTGACGACCAGGTTGTTCTGGTAACCGCCCTCGTCGGGCAGGTAGGGACCGGCGCACGTGACGAGGTTCAGTACCGCGGGCCCGTCCCGGTCGAAGACCGCGCTGCTGACCAGGGCCGCCTTGCCGAGGGTGCGGCGGGCGGTGACCTCGTACGTGAGGGTGGTGCCGTCGTCGCGCGCCACCCGCACCCGGTCGCCCTGCCGGACCTCGGTCAGGCCGAACAGCACACCGAGGCCCAGGCCCTTCGCGTCGACGTGCCCCACGACGACCGAGGAGCCCCGATCGGCGCCCGGAGCGGGCGAGTAGCGGTACCAGCCGACCCGGTCCGGATCCTTCGGGACCTCCATCTGCCCGTCGCCGGCGACGCCCACCGGGTCGATCGGGGCCCGGAGGCCCAGCCGGGGGATCACGAGCTCGCGCGGCGCCGGGACGACGGACGCGGCCGGGGCCGGGGCGGCCGGAGCGACGGGGACCGCGGCGGTACGGGAAGGGGTGGGGCTCGCGGACCGCTCCGTCTCCGGCGCAGCGGTGACGGCCGGCGTGGCCCCGAAGTCCCCGGTACCGGCGGAACGGTCGGCCCGGGCGCCGGCCAGGAGGAGCGCCGCCGCGGTGAGGACGATGCCGAGCAGAGCCATGACGACACCGAGGAGGGTGCGGCGCTGCGCGCGGGCCGTGCCCATGTCCGGCCTTTCCGGTGAGGCGGTCGTCCGGTGCGGTCGGCCACGGAGGCTGTCGGCACCGGACGACCGATGGGGGGCGGGGACGGTGCTAGCGGCTCAGGCGGCGTCGCCGCGGCGGCGCAGCAGGTAGCCGGAGGCGCCCAGCGCGACGAGTGCGCCGAGGGACAGGGCGGCCGGCACGCCGTCGTTCTGCACGACCGCGGCCTCCCCGGTCTCCCCGGCGGGTACGCCGCTGGGCGCGGAGTGCATGCCGGTGATGCTCTGGGTCTTGAGCGCGAGGTTCTTGTCGGTGGCGCTGCCCCAGGCGTAGACGACGGTGTTGGCGCCCTCGGCCAGGTCCAGGGTCGCCGGTCCGATCGCCACCGTATCCGTACCGGCCAGGACGACGTCGGCGGAGACCGACCCGGCCGCCACCTCGCCCTTCGCCTCCTTCGGGTTCTCCAGGTTCTTGAAGACCGCGGTGCCGTCGGCGCGGACGTCCACCGCGGGGGCGGCGGCGACGTGGCGGACGGTCACCCGGGCCTTGCCGGCGGGAACCTTGGACGTGTCGTTGACGAAGGCGTCGAGTGCGGGCTTGCCGTCGGCGGTCAGATGGGCGACCAGCGTGGCGTCGGCCCCGGCGGGGACCTCGACCGTCTTCTCGATGGCCGGGGTGCCCTCCGGGCCCTCGCCGTCCTTGAAGATCTTGATGTCGTACGAACCCGGCTCCAGCTTCATCGGATCGGTGAGCGTGCCCGGGGCGAAGTCGGGGAGCAACTCCTTGTCACCCGCGTAGACGTCCACGGTCAGGCCGGGAACGCCGTGGAACACCGACACCGTGGCCTGCTCGCCGGCAGCCTGCGGCTGGGCGAACGCGGGAGCGGCGGCGGTGGCGGTCAGGACGGCGGCGATGCCGGCGGCGAGAACGGCACCAGCAGAACGAGTGTTCATGACGTTGATTCCGATCATCCGGTCGAGGAGGTCTCGATCCTCTGGTTGAGGAGGCATTCCGCCGGCCCCCGCCGATCGGTTGCACCCGCGCTCGAAATTCGTCGCCGCAGCGGGCCGCCTCACCCCCCGGGAAGGACGACAGCGGGGACACGGTCGGACCGCGCGTCACCGCACTCCTCATCCGGGAGGCGAGGTGGGCCGAGGAGAGCCCTACCGGGCAGACGGGTAGCCGAAGAGCGGAAGGTCCGCGGTGAGGGCGTCGGAGAGCAACGTCGTACCGAGTTCGTTGGGGTGGAAGGACTGCTGGCTCATCGGGGGGTTGATGCCCGGAAAGCCGCCCTGCTCGCCCTCGCCACGGGTGGGCTTGGGAATGCCCGCGTTGACCGCCTCCGGGTTCCCGCACACCCCTCTCGCTCCGAATCGCTCGATCGGATCGGTGAAGTGGACGTCCAGCCGGTCGGGTCCCTCCCGGAGGTCCGTGACGACGGCGGCGACGCGGTCGCGCAGGTGGACGGTGATCGCGCCCATCCACCCGACCTCGCCCTCCTCCGGATTGAGGAGGGCTGTCTGGCCGGGCTGGGAGGTCTCCTTGCAGGCGGCGGTGAACAGCTTCACGTAGCCCATCACGACGATCTTGGCGTGGGGTGCGGCCCTGGCGATCTGCTGCAGGGCGGTCTTCACGGAGGGTGCCACCTTGTGGGTGATCCGCTCCCTCGTCTCCGCGTCCAGCAGCGGATCCTCGTGACAGCGCGGCCTCAGGAAACACGTGGTGAAGATGTCCGTGAACCCCGCGTCGTTTCCTCCGATGGACAGCAGCACCAGGGTCGTGTTCGCGTCGAGGAAGCCCTTGTCGAGCTGCGGAGGCTCGCGGTACTGCCCCTCGGCCGCCAGCCCGAAGGCGTTGCGCACCGGTTCCTGCCCGGGGGCGGCCGTCGGCAGGAGCATCTGGGTACGGGCGCCGCTGCATGCCAGGAGGTGTGCGTCGACGTCCGGATCCCAGACGTCCGTGCGGTAGCCGAGGGTATGCCGGCTGCCGGGCAGACGCGTCTTGCGCGCCCAGGCGGCGTACGAGCGGTGGCAGGCGTTGCGGTAGTCGGTCAGCCCCATGCGGTCGGATTCGGGGTAGTACTTCGATCCGTCGATCGGCGACGCGCCTTCGCCGGCCGCGAAGGAATCGCCCAGGGTCACGACCTGGTGCCGGGGCTTGCCCGGCAACGGCTGGAAGGCGATCGCGTCGAAGGCGATGTCCTCCTTGCCGTCGGGCGCACCCCCGGTGATCGAGGTCAGTTCGACACGCGGTCGCCCCGTGAACCGGAAGGCCCCCAGCGGCACCCAGCGGTTCTCCTCCGTGCGCTGGAGCAGCGTACGGCGCTTGGGGCCGTCCGCCGTGTGGACGGTGTACGCCGCCTGCTGCGTGTGGGCTCCGTGGTTCGGCATGTGGACCATGACGCGGGCCCAACCGTTCAGCTCCCGCCCGAGTTCCCAGCGCCCGGTCACCTTCAGGCGGTCGCCGAGAGCCCCGGATCGGCTGTGCGTGAACCAGAAGTGACCTCCGAAACCTCCGCCGATCTGGTGGAGGTCGACCTTGGAGAGGAAACCCCCCGTTTCGGCGTCCTTGGCGAAGTCGAAGGCGAACGTGCCGTCACTGCGCCGCGGGCATGCGGCGGGCGTGACGGCCGGCACGTCGGCGGGGACGTCGTCCACGACGAGGACGCCCTGGGGAAGGTCCTCGATCTGGCAGTTCGGTCGGTGGACGGACACGTCGGGCGGGTTGGCGTGCTGGCCCGCGTCGAAGCGGATCTTCTCGTTGCCGCACTCCCTGGCGCAGTCGTCCTTCCACTCCACCGACTCGTGCCACCAGCACTTCAGGTCGTACTTCCCGGTCGCGGGGTTGACGTGGCCGCAGTGGCTGGCGGGTTCGGGCTCCTCCCCGGGTTCCGTGGGCATCACATCCGGGTCGTCGGGCACGAACGTGCGACGCTGGTCACAGTCGTTGGCCTCCACCAGGCAGAACAGCAGCCGTGGAGGCTTGACCGCGGCGCGCTGCTCCTTGGTGTTCCACCAGGCGGGCTGGAACCCGGCTCCGGTAGGCGTGGCCTTGCCGATGGAATGCGCTGCCCAGCCCAGGACCTTCTCCGGATAGGGCCACTCCTGGGGGTGCGAGGCGTCACTGGGCCGCCCGTCGAGGAACGGCCGGCGGTTCACCGGGTAGTGGGCGTTGGCCGGGTTGTTGATCCAGCCGAGCCCCCACGGCTCGCCCGGTCCCTTCTTCGGGTGGAAGCCGCTGTTGTACGCCCAGATCGCCATGAACCAGTTCTCCATCCGGGAGGGGTCCCCGTCATGGACCTTCATCCCGTACGCGGCCTGCTCGTTCCACTTCTCCGCGAGGATGCGTGCCCCCGCGGCGAGGTTCGCGGCGTAGTCCACGGCGATGGCGCGCTGCTGGTCGGGCGGCAGGGCGACCTCGTCGGGTTTGGTGCGGCCGGCCATCCGCATGCCGTCGGTGACCTGGGTGATGCCATAGCCGCAGTCGGCGCGCGACCACTTCACCTTCCACTGGTTCTCGTCGCCGGCGACCTTGGACGGGATGCCGTAGTAGTTGCCGATGAGGGGATTGCCGGCCAGCCCCTCCACCGTGTGGCGGGACGCCTGCCACATGTTGGACTCCTGGGCCGTGATGCCGAGCAGGATCTGTGCCGGAATCCGCCCGCCGCCCGCGAGGGGGACGGGCGGGAACATGCGGTGCGGTGCGTACGCGGGCAGGCCCGAGCCCTTCCAGTTCGCCGGCCGCTCCAGGTCGAGACGCCCCTGGGCGAGCATGTCGGCGGCCCACTCGACCTGGTGCGGGGTCGGCTGGTAGACCTGCGTTCGGACGTCGCCCCGGGGGACGGAGCAGGTGCGGTCGAGGTCGACGGGGTCGTGGGGGTCCTCGACGGCACGCGGACCGGCCACGAGGTGCGCGCCGGGGAGGGGCGACGGCGCATGTCCCTGTTCCGGGTGGGCGGGCAGGCGCCGCTCCGCCGAGACGCCGGCCACTCCCTTCCGCCCGGTGCGTGCGGTCACCGTCGTGATGCGCGGCCCGTCGGCTCCCCGGCGCCCCGTCCCGTACTCCGTGTCGACGACGGCGAGCGCGCCGGTCGAGGAGGCGGCCGCCGTGGCCGGCACGGCGAGCCAGGACGCGGTCGCCGGCAGAGAACGAGTCGGCTCCCCCGGACCGCCGGTCGTTCTCAGGATGCCCCTCTCGCCGGGAAGGCCCGTCAGGAACACCCGGCCGCCGGCCGCCGGCGAGAGACCCAGGCGATCGGTCGCGCCGACGGCGTAGGAGCGGGTGCCGCCGTCGTGGTGGCGACGGACGCGCACCTGGTCGTGCGTGTGGTCCATGAACCACACGCCGCCCTCGCCGTCGGGGTGGAGCTCGAAGGGTGTGCCCGTCGCCCGGGCCAGGGTGTGCAGCGATCCGTCGGGGTCGACCCGAACGACCCGGGACGCGTCGGCGGCCACCAGCCCGTGAGGGGTCGGCACGGCGGACGTGACCTGTCCGGCCACCGTGACGGGATCCCCGAGGGTGGCCGTTGCGGTGTCCAGGCTCATCAGGCGGGTCTGGCCGAGGTCGCTGTCGCCCGCCTGCGTGAGCACGGCCTCTTCGCCGGCGCCGCAACCCGGATTGTGGTACGCCAGAGTCGTCCGCACCGGCAGCTTCCGCACGGCACCGGTCTCCAGATCCACGACCGCCGAGAACCCGCCGCGCAGGAAGAGCTCGGCCCGGTTGGTGAAGGCCCGAGGGGCATAGACGACCACGAGCCTGCGCCCGGAGGCCGTCAGGCAGGCGTTGCCGATCCACTGGTCGGTCTCGATGCCCGGCTCCGAGAGCGAGGTGACGGCGCGCCAGGCGTGCCCTTCGGACTCCCGGGCGCCGAGGACATGGAAGCCGTCCGCGTCGCCCACGGTGGTCCAGGCGAGGTCACCGCCGGACTCCTTCCGCTCCGCTGTTCCCGGCCGCGGGCTGTTCTGCGGCGCGGGCTCGGGGATCGTGGGGGCGACGAGTCCGACGGCGACAGCGCAGGCGAGGGCAGCGCCGAGCAACCGCATGGAGACCTCCCGGGACGAACACCATGAACCCTGGCAACGCTACGGAGCGTCACCACAGCTGGCCATCACCCGCACGGGTGGCCAGGTGGCGAGACCTCGCCATGCACCCGGCGGCGCGCCCCTTCGACGGGCGACCGCCACCCGTCGGTGCGTCAGAAGTCCCACTGCATGTGGTTGGGGACGATATAGGGAACCCCCCACTGCTGCGCCCGGGCCCCGTTGGCCCGCGAACCGTCGGCGATCTCCAGGGCTTTGCCGCTGTGGAAGTTGTAGATCATCGTCCGCCGGTGACTGGCGTACGGGAAGTCCCAGATCTGGGAGGCGACGTTGGCGCACGTCCACTGCTGTGCGCGAGCGCCGTCGGCCCGCGAGAAGTCCGCGATCTCCAGACACTTGCCGCTCTCGACGTTGATCAGACGGTAGTTGTGGCGCTCCTGCTGCCACTCGTCGTACCAGACGCCCCTCAGCTCCCACCGCCAGGACTGGTGCCGCACGCCCACGCAGTCCCACTGCTGAGCGCGGGCGCCGTCGGCGTGCGAACCGTCCGGGATCTCCAGGCACTTGCCCGTTCCCACGTTCACCAACCGGCCGACGTGGCCGTCGGGAGGGAAGATCGCGGGCAGTCGACCAGCGGCTGCCGCCGGGCTCGGCTCGGCCGGTTCGGCGGTCGCGGGGGTGACGGCGACCGCGGCGAAGAACGCGGCGCCGGTGAGCACGCGGAGGAAGCGGGACAGCCGCGCACGATGCGACATGGTGACTCCTGGTGACGGCGACAAGATCGGCACGGTGAACGTACTGGTGGGACGAGGCACGGGTCATCGGCCATCCGTGTGAGCCGCGGGCCCCCATGACCTGGGCCTCACAGGTGCGGCACGAGGACGCCCGCGACTCCGGCAGCGACAGCGACCGCCACGGTCAACTGTGTGAGGGACATGCTCGACTCCGACCTCGGTTCGGGAAGGTCCGGGGCCGTCCGCGGGCCCTCGGCCGGCGCCATCTCGTGATGCGTGGGAACGCCGCGGTGCCAGAACAGGCAGATCCTCTTCCATTGGTCCCGCTCCGCCTCCGGACCGGGGCGCCGTTCCTCGCCGAGCACCGCCAGGAGGTCGCCGCGGTGCAGATCGAAGGCCACCCGGACGTGCTGGCCGTAGACCACCGCGGCGTTCAGGGCGCCTCGGTAGGACGCCCAGGCCAGCAGGCCACCGCCCCACAGGCAGATCAACAGCAGGGCTGACGGGCCGCCCTGCACGGCCACGTAGCCGGCGCCGACCACGGCGAAGACGCAGGAGAGGAGGGCACGTACCAGGAGCGCGGACAGCTCCGCCCGCGCGGTCGCCAGCGCTCCGCCCAGCCCTCCCGGGAGCAGCGGGAACAGCCGGGGCCACACGAGCACGGCGTCGATTCCGTAGCGCAGCTGCGGGTACAGCTCCGCGGACGTGAGGATGTTCCCCAGGCGGGTGGGCCTCACCTCGTGCAGTCGTGTCGTCGGCGGGTAGAGGTGGTGCGTCGGTTCACCGGCCTGTCTCAGGAGCCGCAGCCGGTGGCAGCGGCGTCCGATCCGGCCGAGCGACCGATCGGCGATACGGCCCCAGTACCCCTCCGCGCACCGCAGCAGGGCGGTCTGAGCGGAGTCGAGGAACGCGGAGACGAGCAGGACTCCGGCCAGGAAGCCTGCCGCCAGAAGCGCCTTGACCTCGATGGGCTGGGACTTCCAGGCACGCAGCAGGGCGCCGGGGGGCCGCTCTCCGCCGAGCGCCGCGACGACGACCAGCAGGAAGCAGAAGACCAGGCTGGGCAGCAGCGCGACACGGACGAACCGGCGGCCCGCCACCTGGGCGGCTTCGCCCAGCGTCATCGTGAACATCGCTCACCCCGCCCTCATGACCAGCGGATGCGGCCCGTCCTCCGGCCCCGCTCCGGAGCAGACAGGCGGGAAGTCGGGGTCGTAGGCGGTCAGCGTGGTGAGCCGGCCGCAGCGGCAGACGACCCGCGCGACCGGGGTGGCGTAGCTACCGGCGAGCGTGGCGTCCGAAGGCGACGGAGCGTCGCCGCGCAGCGTGCCACGGGCCGACAGAGTGACCAGGTACGCGGAGACGGTGTGCCGTTCCAGCACGCCCAGCGTGCGTCCGCGGTCATGGACCAGCGCACCGTACGGATTGAGAGCCAGCAGGTCGAGACCGTCTCCGGTGCACAACGCCGACATGGTCATCGGTGCGGGCAACAGCACGGCCGGCGGGAGCCCGACGTCCAGGTCCTCGGACCTGCCGAGGGCCGTGGGCCGGCCCTCCGCGTCCACCGTCATGACGTAGCCGTGGTCCGGTGCCGCGTCGGACGCGAGGGTGACGGGAGTCAGGGGTACTTCTTCGAGCGTCATCGCCAGTCTCCTACGAGGGTGAACGGGGCCCAGAAGAACGGGGCGGCGAAAGCGCGCGCCGAGTAGTCGGCGGCGGGCAACCGGCCCTGCTGGAACCGGACCTGGCGCCTCAGGTCGACGAGGGCCTCGCGCTCGCGGGTGCCGTGCGCCGCGTCCGGCAGCAGCCGCGCGATCTCCTCCAGGGCACCTGCCGTGTCACCGGCCCGTAGGCGCAGTCGAGCGAGGTCGTGCCCCAGCCGCGCGGCGAGGGACAGGTTCGCCGGCAGGTCCCTGATCCGCTCGCACTGTGCGAGGGCGTCGCGGAAGCTCATCACGCGTACCTCGCTCCTCGCCGCGGACAGAGCCTTCCCGACGGGGCGGCCGCGACCGAGCTCCCGGTAGAGGGCTGCCATCAGCAGCGCGGTGGACAGGTCGTTGACCGCCCACTGGCTGACGACCACCGCTCTGGCACCGGCGTACAGCAGGGCTCTGGTGAGGCCGATCAGTTCGTTGCCCTTCCGGTGCCGCTGGGCCCCGGTGTCGCAGCCGCTCACGACGACCAGGGAGGCGTCGAGCCGCACGGAGAGGAAGTCCTCGACGGTCAGCCGGCCGTCTGCCAGACGGACCGCCGACCCGGAGGGCTGTGCCCGGTCGACGCCGTAGTGGCAGGCGAGGTGGAGCACGTCGTACCGCTCCGATCCCAGCCTCTCCAGCAGTCGACGGCGGGTCGCGGAACCGCCGGTGTGCACCTCGACCCGGGGCAGCAGGGCGCCGATGAGATGCGCCTCGGCCCGGGCATGCGGCAGGTCGCCGTCGGGATCGGCCAGGATCAGCGCCTGTCGCACCGCGCCTTCCGGGGCCTGGCCGAGCCGGTGCCGCAGCAGGGAGGCGCTGGGCGTGACGCAGAGCGGATTGCGCTCGCCGAGCGGGGTCCCCGCCACCTCCACCGCGTGCAGGGGAAGGTCGTGCAGCGTCCCGTCAGGCACCAGCCACAAGGTCTCTCCGGGGGCGCAGTGGCCTGCCACCGCCCGCATCAACGGCTGCAGCGGCTCCCCCCAACGGTCCGGCCCATCAGGCGCGGGGAGGCTGAGCAGATCCGGGTTCTCGTCCAGCGGCACCGCGAGAAGCGTCGGCGCCGGCCGGTCGGCGCGCACCATCAGCACGAGCATCCGCGAACCGCGGCGGACGAGCTCGCAGAGCACGACGCCCGACGGCAGCACCGCCCGCAGTTCCTCGAAGGTGGCGGGGGCTCCACGCCGGTGCCGGACGTATGCCGCGCCGAGCGGCCCCGATGCCTCCAGTTCCGCCCAGACGGCTTCGCGGGCCGCGCGGTACCGCCGCTCATGGGCGGGATGGATGTCCAGGTGCGCACCGGTCCGCCTTCCCGGGTGCGGGAGGACGCCCTCGTGGACCCGTCCTTCGTCCGTGCCCCGCTCCCGGTCGCGCAACGCCGCCAACCGGCCGGGGAGTTCGGGGGAGACAGCGGAGCCGAACACCTCCAGCAGCAGTCGGGACCGACAGCGTTCGGCCAGCTCGACGGCGTCGGTCGGCTTCAGCTGGGGAGCCTTCCCGTCGACGACGAGCTCGATCAGCCGTGTGCAGGAGGGGGTGAGGTCCAGGTCGACCCGTGTGTCGCCGTCACCGACGCGTTCCCGCATCCGCTCGACGACGTCCGCGACGGCCAGGAGTCCGGCGGAGAGCTCCTCCCAGCGGCGGCCCGTCTCGGCGAGCCGGGAAAGCAGCTGATGGGCGTCCGCCTCGATCGGAAGGTCGCCCAGGGAGCGGGCGGCGTCGACGACCTCCTCGCCGATGGCCCGCGCGGTGGAGGGCGCGCTCCTCTCGCACAGCCGCGCCCGCTGCAGCGCCTGGCGGAGATCATGGGCGGCGGGAAGCTCGTAGCGGTCCAGGACCGTGGTGTACATGCTCCGCCACCGGGCCTGAGCGGGCAGAGCCGGTCCGTGCAGGTCCGCGATGCCGGCGAAGCGCTGCTCGACCAGTCGCACGAACGCGATCTCCTGGTGAAGGTGGCTACCGAACGGCAGCCACGTCGGCAACTCGTCGAAGAGTCCCTTGGCGCACCGCAGGTCGAGCGGCATCATGCGGGCGGCGGCCCGACCGGACTCCCGGTCTCCCGCCGCCGCCTCCAGTACCAGGGCCAGACACGTCACCGCCCTGGGCAGGTTCGGTCGCGTGGTGACCTTCCGCAGCTCGTCCCGGGCCTCCTCCGGCCGTCGCAGGTCGAAGACGAGCACATCGGCGGCGAGGCAGCGAGCGGCGGCCTCGTTGCCGGCGAGCCCAGCGGCGGCGTACAGCTCGGCGGCGGAACGGCGGTTGCGGAGCGCGTAGTCGAACTCGCCGGAGGAACAGCTCACTTCCGCCCGGGCCATCGCGGTCATCGCCGTGACGACGAGCGACGTGCGCAGCAGGTCCCGCCGCCCGACGGGATCCAGGCCGAGGCGCTGGTGACTCAGCCGGCGCAGCGACTCGGCGGCCGCCTCGGCGGCGCTGATCCACGGCTCCCCCTCGGAAGCGGGCACGGCGGTCACGGGCCGCCAGAGCACCGGCACCAGCTCGTATCCCTTGCGGGCGGAGAGCACCTCACGGTGACGCAGCCACAGTTCCCACAGCGCCAGATCGGGCTGGTGCGGCGGGCGTGTCGTCGATGCCCACCACCGCTCCCTGGCGATCGCGGTCAGGCCCAGGGGGAACCGGTCGCGGGCGATCCGCGTCGTCAGGAGGGCGACCGCGGCATCGGCGCGCAGGGCCCAGTCGCCGGTTCGCGCCGCGACGAGGGCGAAGCCGATCTCGAGGACGGTCATGACCGTCGCAGCGGGCAGGAGCACGACCGCGTCAGGCTGGACCACGGCGAGCAGTGCCGGAGTCCAGCCGTAGCAGAACCAGGTCCGGAGGCGCCCTGAGCAGCGTACCCAGCGGGAGGACGCTCCCCGCACCTGCGGCCACGTGCGGTACTCGTCCAGGCAGCCGAGGAGTGTGATCACGGCGGCCGCCACCGCGCACAGGACCACGTCCCCGGCGGAAGCCGTCGCACCGCCCCACGGCAGCAGCACCGCGAGCCCGGTCCCGGTGAGCAGCGACGCGGCCTCGGTGCGAGCCCGCCGGCGCCTCACCGCCCGGCTGATCGCGCGCATGCGGCGTTCGCCGATTCCCGCACGCGCCAGGATGAGCACGGCGAGGAGCAACTGCGGTACGCCGGAGGCCGATCCGTGGTCCGGCCGCACCGATGAGACCACGATCAGGAGCGGGACGGCGGCCGCGGCCATCCGGACCGCGCGCCACCAGCGGTCGTGCAGCTCGGTCGCCTGGGCCTGAATGTCCCCGTAGCGCCGGAACCGGGCCCGGCCGGGCAACCGCATCGCGCACATCCCCCCGCGTGGAAGTAGACCGACGACCAGGCTAGGGGGGCCTCGGCCGCCGGAACCGGCCGCACGAAGGCTGTCACCCGATCGAGGGGACCGCGGGTTCCCTTCTTCCGCGCACCGCCTGTCGGGGGCCGCTGAACGGGGCTCCGACCGGCTCGTTCAGCCCAGGAAGCTCAGCCGTACCTGGCGCCGCGGGTTGTCCTTGTTGGTGTCCGCCAACCTCCGTTAGGACAACCCCGACCCTACCGCCGGCATTCATGCGTTCAACTCCAGGTACAGCCTGGCATCGGACCAACCGACCACGTAGAAGGCGCCCTTGTGAGCCATAAACCCCTTGAGTGTTCTAGGACCTGTCTCATAATTGATCTTGTGGTGGGTCGTGGGTAGCTGACGGATGCGGCGTGGGAGCGGATAGTGCCCCTGCTGCCGGGTGTTGATGATCGTGGGCGGCCGTGGAGGGATCACCGGCAGGTGATCAAACGGGGTGTTGTGGCGGTTGTGGACCGGTGCTCCGTGGCGTGACCTGCCGGAACGCTACGGGCCGTGGCAGACGGCCTATGAACGGTTTGCTCGCCGGGAGGCGGACGACACCTGGGCCCGCCTGCTCGAACAGGTCCAGGTCCGTGACGACTCCGTCGGAGCTGAAGTGGACCGTGTCGGTCGACTCCACGGTCAGCCGAGCTCACCAGCACGCCGCCGGCGCCCGCAAAAGGGGGCAGCGCCGGGGGACGAACTGGAAGATCCGGCACGTCCATCGGTGAAGATGGAGGTTGAGGGGGGCATGCCAGAAGGTCACCCGTCACAGCTGAGGCTGCGCTGCGAAGACGCACCAGATGGGCAGCTTTGCCCCACAGTGCCCGTCCGTCGGCTTTCGCGATCCTCCGACTCGCCATCCTCACGCCTCGTATGCTCCTCTCATGATCAAGCTGATGTACCGCGGAGGGGCGGCCAACCTGCAACTCTTGGCGGAAGAGATCCGGGAATCCCCAGAACTGAGCCAGCATTGCACGGCCGAAGTCACACACCGAGAGACGCAGAGCGATTCACTGCATCACGGGCAGTTGGCGGACATCGTCATCTCGGTAGCGGCAGGAGTTGCTACCAATGGCCTGTACGACGCGATCCGAGCTCTCGTTGACCGAGCCCGTGACCGCGGCTCTGTAGAATCCGTCGATCCAATCGAACACGAGAATGATGAGTAGCTACAGCAGAGAATAGGATTCCCAATGAGCTCTCCGGTCCTGCACAGCACAACTGGCGCTCAATTAAATCTAAGAAGCCACCTCCTATTTCACGACAATATCCGCGACAATCCCAATGATCCAGTCACGTCGCTCATGTCGTGGAACTTGATCCATGCGCACGAGACGAGCCACTGGGCTCGATTCCACGGCTCTACCATTGGCGTGCTTCTCACTTTTCTACGTGCTACCCGGGACTCTCTGGCCGACTATTCGATCCGTAACCTCGACGGTAACGACCGAGCCATTTTCGAGAAGCACCGCAACGATGGAATTCCCCTCTTCGCTTGGAATCGTAAGGCGAGCGCCTATTCACTCGGAAGCGAAATAGCTGACCACTGCCTCACATGGCTGTCCCTGCATCGCACCTACTCAATCCTCCTCGGCTTCGAGCCTCTCAACTGGTCCAAAATAAACCAGGAAGCAATGCAGGACTCGCTAACCCTGGCTTTGCACACGACCTGGAGGCAATGGGCCGGAAGGGGTATGTTGCCTCTGAGGAATGAAGAAAATGCTCACGTGCATAGTTTCGAACCCCTCCTTGGAGGCGACGAGCCGATCACAACGCGACTCCTCCTTGAGTGCGCGGGCCTACTGGACGAGGGCTACCTCTTCCGCGGACCTTATCCAGAAATCATGGATCGAGGACTCCAGAGAATGTGGGACATAAATAGGAGAGGGGAATACGGGAAACCCTACCGCCTCGCAGAGTCCATGGCAGGCCGAAGCCTCTCTCATTCTGAAGTTCTGACTCTTATCGACTTCGCCTTGAACCCTCCAGTACCTGGCCTACACAAGGGCGTACGCACCATTGACTGGCGCGAACTCTACCCGCCATATCGATTCCTCTTCGCGGCGGCAGAAATGGCAGAGCGTCGCGCCTATAGGCATTCAGAGGCAGTCAATACACGGCCCACGATTGACCACGTCAGCGACTTCTTCAGCACGGTCACTCGAGTGAGTGATGTCCGCGTGGGGTCGATCGATTGCCAACTGACGGAGGACTCAGACCTGCGTGACGTCGCGGACCCCAGACGCCCCTTTGCGCGAAGGATGATGGGCATCCCACTCCTCTCAGCCGATCGACTTCACAGAGAGCGACGCGCGGATGTCAGATCAATATCCCACTTCGGCTCCTTGTTGATCGACACTGACGGATATCGCCTGCTGGACGCAGAGGCTCCGGACTACCCATGGTGGTTCTTCCCACCTCTGAAAGTCATCAACGACGGAGTGTACGGCTGGCCTGCCAATCGCCTTACTCTCGACGAGGCCACTGACCTACTCATCGGTTCTGCCATCTCATCGGCATACGACGACGTCGTGAATGGGGTCGGCCCTCTAGCCCGCGATCACCTACCAGCGGCACCATTTCGAAATCCTGATGAAACCGCAGCGCTGAACGACATGGCCCGATATCACCTAGGAGTAAATATCGGATGGACGTAAAGTCCAACGATGTCGTCACAACGACGCACTGCCTGCGTTGAACCTACTCCGCCGCCGAACGGGACATGGGTCCGTCACGACCCTGAGTCGTTTTGACGGTGTCAACATGTAACGCCTCGGACGCCTCGTCGAACAGGGCAGGGCCAGTTCGCGGATGTGAGCACTCCGTCGGCCGCCGGGAGCGTACTGCCCGTCCAGGCGGTGACAGGATGCGGGATCCGGTGTGGTGCGGGGGCCGTTCGGTCCCGCACCACACGTCCCGAGGAGCATCACGTCGTCCCCACCTATCCGCGCAGCCCGCGAGCCAGCCACTGGAGCACCGTCCCGTAGCCACTGAGTTCTTTCAGAGTGGCCACTGATCGAGTGACGCGGGCCGAGTCAGGATGTGGACCGCAACGCACAAGGCTCCCGCGCCGTTGAGGGAGGTGTCGAAGTCTCAACCCATCGGCACAGGAGCCCTGTTGGTTCCCCATCCTGCCGCACTCGACCTGCCTCATGCTCTGGTCGAGTGGGTATCCATGCTCATCGTCACCCGTGAGGGTGACCGGCGCTGCAAGCTGCCGCCCCATCAGCGTGCCCTCGTGGGCCTGGTCTACCTGCGCCGGCACGACACGCTGGCGCAGATCGCCGCAGGCTTCGGCATATCCGTCGGCACCGCCCACGCCTACGTCAAGGCCGTCATCCAGCACCTGTCCGTCCAGGCACCGGGCCTCTTGCGGGTCCTGCGCGAGGACGATCCGGAGTTCGTCCTGCTCGACGGGACGCTGGCCGAGTGCGACCGCGTCGGCGACAGCCGGGCGGACTTCTCCCAGAAGCACCGCCGCCACGGCGTGAACGTGCAGGTCGTAGCGGTTCCCGCGGGCAGGCTGCTGTGGATCTCGCCCACGCTGCCCGGCCGCACCCACGACCTGACCGCGGCCCGCACCCACCGCATCATCCGGATCTGCGAACGCCAGGGCGTCCCCGTCCTCGCCGATCGCGCCTACATCGGCGCCGGCCCCTGGGTGACCACACCAGTCAAACGGCTCCCGAACCGGGACCTAACCACGACCCAACGAACGATCAACCGCGCCCTGTCCGCGGCGCGGGCACCAGTCGAACAACGGGTAGGACGTCGTGGAAGGCGCACTCGTCAGGGTGCAGTAAAAGGTGAACTCGTCTGTTTCGGCGCGGACTCCGTAGTCGGAGCGGACGCTGGACCGGGTCGGCGGCAGGATGCGGGTGCCGCACCACGGGCAGCGGTCGAGAATGAAGACGTCCTCGGGGTGGCTGGCCTCGCGCTGCTCGTCGAAGGCGTCCTTGGCCGCCTGAAACTTGTTCGGGGTGGTGGTGTCGCCGACCCACAGGCCGATGGTAATGGGCTCGCCACCGAGGCCGAGTCCGGGTTCGGTGCGGCGAAGGTGTTCCAGAGCACAGATCGTGGTGGCGGCGCGCTGGAACTGCTGGGTGGTGAGCAGACTGAGGGTGTAGCGGCTGAGCACGGTGGTCCCGCCGCCTTCGCCGCGGATCCGGCGCAGGGCGATGGTGAAGGCGGCCAGGAGCAGATACGCCTCGGTCTTGCCACCACCGGTGGGGAACCAGATCAGATCGGTGGTCTCGCGCTCGCGGTGTCCGGGGTCGGCGACGCCGTCGAGGGCGAGGAGGAAGAAGGCGAGCTGGAAGGGGCGCCAGGTGGCCTCGGGGCAGACGGGCGGGTCGAGGGCCACGGTGTCCGCGCGGTGGCGCCGCTGACCGGCCTGGTCGGGAGCGGAGTGCCGCATCTGCAGCAGCATGGCGCGCTGGGCGATGCGGAAGGCGTCGAGGAGTTCGGGGCGGTCGGGGTCGCACAGGGTGCGCCGGCCTCGATGCGGGTGACCGCTTTGCGTACCCGGTCGAGGATCCCCTCCGCGGCTTCCCGGCCCCATGGCGGCACCTCGACAGAGCGCTGGCCCACGTACCAGGCGTGGTACGCGGCGGCGAACTCGGGAAGCTCCACGCGGAGTTGGTCCCTGCCGACGGCCGGGTCGGCCAGGTGGGAGATGGTGAGCGCGGGGGCGTCGAGCGGGCCGCCGGCCCGGATGGCGGGTACCTCGGCGTGTGGCAGGGCTTCGCAGATGAGGCGTTCAACACCGCCGTCCTCGCCGTGGTCTTCGCGGACCGCGCAGCCGTGGCCGACGGCATGGGTGACGACGTGCCGGTATTGGAGGCGCAGTTCGCGTTCCTCGGGATCGCGGCTGGCGAGCCGGACGCTGGGATAGGGCAGCACGGCGCCATCGGCGGGGCGGACGCTGAGCTGGCACTGGAACAGCATGTCGTCCCAGTCCGGCGCCTTGTCGTCGGCAGGGTCGTGGGGTTTGTCGTTGACCAGGGCCACGGTGATGAGGGTGCCCGCGCCGTAGGAACGGCGGGTCAGCTGGATCTTCGCGCGGCCGTCGAAGACGGGCACCTCCTCCCGGTCGGGGCCGATCGTGTGTGTCTGGACCTGAGGGGGATGCGCTGCCAGCGCCGCCCGCGCCCGGGTTCGTTCCGCTGCGTCTCGTAGCGGGCGGCGGCGCAGCTCACCTCGCCGTCCACGGCATCGGTGTAGAAGCTGATACCGAGGGACGCGGGTAGCCAGCTGTTGGTCTCGGGCACGGGGTCGGGGGCCGGGTCAACGTCGGGGGCGTCCTGCTCGGCACCGGGTGCCTCGGGGTCATCGGCGGCGAGGTCGAGCCAGCGCTGACGGTCCGCCTGTTGCGGGTAGAGCGTGCCCATCAGGTACTGCCGGTCCGGCGGGGCGTCGAGTACCTCGTCGTCACCGCCGGCGGGGCCGACGAGCTGGCGGGTGAGGTAGTCGACCAGCTCCTGGCGCGGGTCCATCTGCGGGTTCCTTGTGCAGCAGGGCCATAGCCCGCTCCTCGACCGAAGCGTCGGCGAGGGGGTCCAAGGCCCGCAGTTCCTCCTCCACTGCCTCGCCGCGCAGTTCGGCCCGCTTGAACGGCGCGAACGGGTCGACTCCCTGCCATGGGCCGGTGCCGAAGTACCCGACCGCGCCGAGGAGCCTGCGATAGAAGTAGCTCTCCGCCCACAAGAACGGGGCGTCGTACCAGGAGTGCCCGAAGTATTCCTTCCCCCAGTCCGCCCAGCGCTCACGATCGTGATCCGCGGCAGCGAGAGGTTCGATGACTCCGTTGGTGGTCTCGTCCAGCAGCGCGTCGGGGCCTCGTGCTGTCGGCGGCCGTACGGGAAGGCATCTCGCACCTGCCGGATGAGGGCAGGGTGGCGCTTGGCCAGCACACCCCAGGCGAACGAGCCGGGCTCGTTGCTCAGGATGACCGGGGCCCCGGTCGCATCGCCCGAGACGCGGGAGGTCTTCTCTGTCATGGTGTCCAAGCCCTTCGCATGTCGATCACGTGGCCGTGGCCCCCAGGGACGTGCTCGTTGTCAGTCCAGCCCGCCGGTGGCTTCGAGATGAGCGAGGAAGGTGGCCACGAGGCGGGGGCGGGGTACGTGGGGGACGAGCGCGTCGGGCAGATCGGCTTCCAGGCCCCACTCCGTGTTGAAGGTGACGCTGCTGCCGTCCGGGACGACGCTCCACAGCCACTTGACGAACTCCGCTGCGGCAAGGGCCGTGCAGTCCTCGACGGCGATGCCTTCCGGGGACAGCTTGGCCATGCCCTCCAGGTCGTCTTCGCCGACCGTGATGCCGAAGTGCATGACGGACCCGCGCACGGGACCTTCGTCCCCCTCGTCGATACGGACGAACGTGTCCGGCTTCCGTTCGCGCAGCCTGGCCTCGATCCTCTCGTAGGTCAGGCCCCACGTGGAACCCTCGCCCGGTCCGAAGACGTACATGGTGCGAAGTTCGGCCAGTTCGGACGCGTCCACGCGCTCGCTCCCTCATCGTGTGCTGCCCTTGGTCAGGGTACGTATCGGGCATAGCCCTTGACGCCGTAGGCCGCCATCATCACGCGCCAGTAGGCCACGGAATCAGCGTTGTTGGTGACCGTCTCCACGCCCCGCATCTCCTTGTTGCGCGGGTCGTTGAGAGCGGCGTTGTACTTCGTGAGCTCCTTGCGGTCCTTGTCGTACAGGAAGTCCTTCTTGCCGGACTGGTGGTTCGCACGGAGTTCGTCGAGCGAGCGGTAGCACGGCTTGTTCGGGTTGTTGACGTACTTGGCCTCGATCGCCATGCCGTCGCGGTCACGGAAGCCGTCGACCATCAGGGTGCTGTTGGCGCTGATGCCGAGCGGGATGGGGACCTCGTACTCGGGGTATCCGGCGACCCGCCTTTGGTAAGCGACCTCGGCGGGCTTCCCGCCGGACACGTCTCCGGCACGCAGCGAGTTCAACCACGTCTGGAAGTTCTGCTGCTCGGGGACGGTGAGGGGCGGGAAGCGCGGGTCCGGCGGCGTCGGCGGAGCCATCGGCTGCATACGGGGTCCGTTCGGCGGCCGGTATCCCACGGGGACCACGAGGGGCACCCGGATCAGCGGCGCGAGGAAGGGCGGCAGGGACGGAAGGGGCAGGAAGCCGCCCGCGTCCGGCTGCGGCATGGGGACCTTGGCCTGTGAGCTGTCGAGCGCCGGCGGGATGTTGCCCAGGCGCGCGATGCGCATGTCGCCGGCGACGAGCTCGTGCAGGCCGCCGTCGTGTCCCTCGCCGCCGAACTGCGGTCGTTCCCAGATGGCGAGCGGCTCTCCGAAGAGAGGGCTTTCCTCGTCCGGGATCCGCTTCAGCGCCGTTTCGATGTGATCCGCGTACGCGTCGCAGGCGTGGGCGATCATCCGGCAGGCGGACGGCAGGTTCGCCATCAGGGTCTCGTCCTCGCCGACCTCGGAGGGAGGCGGGGTCTTGCCGACGAACACGGTGAAGAAGGTCTGGACAGCCGCGGCGGTCTCGCCGAGCTGCTGAGCGGTCGCGGTACGCCAGGCGCTTTCAGAGTCCCAGTAGGCGTCGTCCAGGATGCCCGCCGCCGAACGCCAGGCGTCGGCCGTCTTGCGGAGCTTGTCCCGCTGACCGTGGAAGCGCGAGCTGAGCAGGTACTGGTCGGTCCAGCTGGTCTCGCCGACGACCTCGGGCAGATCCTCGGCGTTGTGGCTGGTGCGCGGATTGCAGTCCGGCCTCGCCGGCTGTGCCCCGATGTCAGGCCCCACGCTCTGGCCGAGCAGGGACGCAGCGATCGCGCTCTCCTGCTTGAGGAAGTCTTCGGTGGCCTTGAGCATGGCGCCCGCACCGTTCGCCATCACCTGGTGAGCGAGGCCGGCTGCCTCGAAGACAGTCTTCACCGCCGGCTTATACACGGCGGCGAAGGCCCGGCCGGCGTTGTCGTCACCCGCCATCCCGCCATGAGCGCTGAGCTCCGTGAACAGCAGACCCAGCATGTCGTAGATCAGGTCCCGCAGCCGCACCATGGACCACGAGGCGTTCACGTAGTTCCCCGCCTTGTGCTGAAGATTCAAGACTCCCCCGCGCCCTCGGCCACCAGGCTGTTCGATGGACCGTACACGTTGGCGACGGGAGGAGCTCCGCCGCACCGGGCACGTGGAGCATCTGTGGCCGATTCCTGCCGGAAGTGGGCTTGACCGCTGCCATGGTGGGAATCCGATGTGCTGTCAAGCTGTCGGAGCTTCGACTCGTTACCGGACCGGGGTGCCCGAGTGCCGACAGCGTCACTCCCGTCGGCCGGGGCCGGCAACGCCGGGGCCAGCACGATCCAGGCGGCCTTGGCACCACGTTCCGTGACGTGGAACCCCCACTGCCCCTGGGCCAGCTCGTTCACGATGCGCAGGCCCCGGCCACGCTCCACGAGCAACCCGCCCGGCTCGGCCGGTTCGGCGTCCGACAGCGACGTGGCACCGCTGTAGAGGCCCGCGGGGAGCAGAGGGTTCCCATCATGGATCTCGCAGATGTACCTCCCGGCGGCCGAGCGGACGTGCACCTCGTAGGGGCCGTACGCGTGCTCGTGCGCGTTCGCCACGAGCTCCGAGACGGCCAGGACGCCGTCACAGACGACGTCCCCGGACAGCCCCAGGTCCTTGAAGACACGTCGCAGGACCACGCGGGCTTCGCCTGTCGGGTTGGGAGTGCGGTCGGTCCAGCGGTACACGAGGCCGAGAGCGGCGGATGGCGCGCTGATCATCGGGCGACGGACCTCCTGTGGGTGACAGCGATGGCCTACTCCCGGGGCTGCGACGTGGTCGCGGAAGTGCGGCCGGTACGCGGCTGAGAGGCATACGGCCGTAGGAAGCACCTGGCTTCGGGCACGGGACCCCGGAAGGATCGTGGCTCAAGCACCGGCCACGAGGCCGGTCGCGAGTCACGCGCTGCTCATGGGCGTTTATGAGCGCAGGGGGTGCGAGCGGGCGACAGGGCGCCCCAGCGAGACCGCCGACCCGCCGCCGGCCTTCGCCTCCGCCCCTCTGATCACTGGGAGTATGGGAAGGTGAGTGCTGACGTGTTGGGACGCTGGGTGCCGGATCGTCCCGAGGATGTGGCTGCGATCTTCGCCCAGGCGGACTTCCCGTGGTGGATCGCCGGTGGCTACGCGATCGAACTTGCGGTCGGCCGCGAGCTGCGCGCGCACGGCGATCTCGATGTCCTCGTCCTCCGGCGCGACCAGGCCCTCGTACGTCAACTGTTGGCCGACTGGGACCTGTACGTGGCGGAGCCGCCCGGCCAGGGGGAGCTTCGACCGTGGCGACCTGGAGAGGTTCTTCAGCAGCCGCTCCACGACATCTGGTGCCGCCACACACCCAAGGCGCCCTGGTCGGTGCAGCTCATGCTGGACGAGGCCGAGGGCACCCAGTGGATCTCGCGGCGTGACCCGGCGATCCGCCTCCCGATCGACCGCCTCGGACGCACGACCGAGACGGGCATCCCGTATCTCGCGCCCGAGGTCCAGCTCTTCTACAAGGCGAAGGCGACCCGGGACAAGGACGAGACCGACTTCGAAGCGGTGCTGCCGCTGCTCGATGCTCCGGCACGCGCCTGGCTGGCGGACGCGATCAGCGTGATCGCGCCCGATCACCCCTGGCTCGGGCGGCTCCCGCCGGTCAGCCGAACGTGAGCAGCGGGACGTCGTAGAGGTCGGGGTTCCGGGGCCGGGTCATGGTGGGCGACGTGACCTCCACGACCATCAGTTCGCTGAGGAACTGGACCTTGGCGCTGAGGAGGTGGCTCGTCCTGCCGTCGGCCGACTGGGCCTTCAGGCCGGCGGAGACGTGGATGTGCGGGAGTATCCCGCCGGTGGCCGGGTCGTGAGCGAGGGTGCCGGCGCCGAACGCCTCGACGTTGATGACGTACGTCTTCGCCCAGACCGGTGCGTCCGGGTCGGCGAGCTTCTCGCAGGCGCCTACGATCTCGGCCTCCGCGAAGGCGCCGATGAACGAGGGGATGTAGCCCTGCCGTACGCCGTTGTCCCGGCAGAAGGTGGACAGCGCCTCGAAGAAGTCCTCCCCGTGGTCGAAGGTGACGCCGAAGGTACGGCCTACGGTCAGCTCGTGAGCACGCATGTGCGGGTGTCTCCTGAAGAGGTGGGGTCAGCGGGCGAAGGCGGTGGTGAAGGTCTCTCGGACCGCCGCCCCGTCGGCGCCCTGGGCGAGCAGGGCCTGCAGCAGGAGCCGGGCCTGGTACGAGCCGAGGTCGCCGGCGCCGATGAGTCCTCGTCCGAGGAGGTCCTTCTCGGAGCCGGGGAAGCCGTACGTGTCGGACAGGACGGGGCCGTTGCCGATGCGGGAGGCGAGGACCACGGGGATGCGGGACGCGAGCTTGGTGAGCCCTTCGACGAGACGCTCCGGGACGTGGCCGACGCCGAACGCCGCGACCACGAGCCCGTCGCAGCTGCCGTCCCACAGGTCGAGCAGTGCACCGTCGTCGCCGAGGGTGACGACGTAGAGGCCGACACGCGCCTCACGGTCGGGGGCGCCGACCAGCGGTCCGCGGGGCGGTAGGCCGCCCGCCATCCGCACCCGGTTCTCCGCGACCCTCGCGATCGGTCCGCACGACGGGGAGGTGAAGGCGGCTGGGCTGGTGGTGTGGGACTTGCGGACGGTCCGGGCCGAGTGGATCTCGTCGCCGAGGACGACGAGGCAGCCGGCGCCCCGGAGTCCAGGGTCGGCGGCGGCCAGGACAGCGGCGTAGAGGTTGGCCGGACCGTCGGCGCCGGGGAGGGTGGGGTTGCGCATCGCGCCGGTGACGACGACCGGCTGCTCGTGGCCGTGGTAGAGGTCGAGGAGGAAGGCGGTCTCCTCGATGGTGTCGGTGCCCTGGGTGATGACGACGCCGTCGACGTCCCCGGTCTCCAGCTCCGCCGCGATCGCGGCCGACAGCGCGGTGAGGTCCTCGAAGGTCAGGGAGGCGCCGGGCAGACGTCGGAAGTCCCGCACCTTGAGGCCGATGCCGCTCGTGGCCAGGGCGGGTACGGCGGCGAGGAGTTCGTGGGCGGAGAGCGCTAGTACGACGCCTCCGGTGGCGGGATCGGTGGTCATGGCGATCGTGCCGCCGAGGGAGAAGACCGCCACGTTCCTGACCGACTCCGTCATGCCCCCTGCTCCCCTGTCCGGACGCCGCCGAGCGCGGCCTCGCGAGGGGTCCAGGCAGGCTATCGGGTCGGTGCCGTCCGGGTACGCGGAATGATCACCAACTGTTCGGCCACGAAGCGGCAGGCGGCCTCCAGCCCTTCGAGGCCCAGAAGCCGGCTGCGCGGCCGGGCCAGCCGCTCCGTGCCGGCGGCCGACAACTGCGCGCACCGGCGTCCGAGCCAGGAGGCGTCGAGACCGAGGTACTCCGCCGTTGCCGCGAGGCGCTGTCCGGCCTGCTCGGCCGCCGTGGCCGAGTGGTGGCCGCCGTGGCCGGTCACGTCGGCGAACGTCCGCAAAGCCCCCGGCCGCGCGGTGACCGCGAGATGGGACGCCCCCTCGGTCCGTACCCAAGAGGCGATGACAGCTCGGCGCCCGTGAGAGAGGACGAAACCGTCGGTGTGTGCGAAGCCTCCGTCGTCCGTCACCCAGGTACGGATACCGAAGGACTCCATGAGCGCGATGGCGAGGAACATCAGGACGCGCTCGTACGCCGGCGAGGAGGCGACCGCCGTCTCGGGGACGCAGAACCCCCGGCCGCTGGTACTGCCTGGACGCCGGGGCGCCATTCGTCCGAGGTAGCGGTACTTGTGCCGGAAGAGCAGCCAGGTGGAGGCCTCCTCGCCGCGCTGTTCCCTGGTCCAGAAGACGGGCGCGTCGCCCAGGTGGTCACGGTGACCCAGGATGTACCGGGCTGCGGTCTCCGAGCCGATCAGCATCGTGGACACTTCGGTCAGGCCGTGGTCGGAGGCGAGCGGCGAGCCTGGGGAAGCGGTGAGCGAAGCCAGCGAGGTGTGCAGGGCCTGGTCGTCGCCGAGCAGGGCCGCCTCGAATCCCGACATGGCCCACAGGATGCCGTAAGTCAGGTCGTCCAGTTCGTACGCGGTCGGGACGTCGACCGGGTCGGAGGCGGTGCCGCGTACGCCGCTCGGCCTGGCGTCGGTGACGAACTGCCGGACCGCCCCGTCGACCGTGCGGTTCGCGACGATGAGCGCGCGCATCGGCATGGTGCGCCAGGCGTCCAGCTCCGGGCGGGAGTCGAGTCGCAGGCTGTCCCCGAGGAAGGAGGCCGCGGGAAGGGTCAGCACGGGAATCGCCGTCGTCGGGACGGACCGGCCGGCGGGTAACAGGAGCTGGCTTGGGCCTTCGGGCAGCGCCACGTACCCACGGGCTCCGGTGTCCGCCGTTCCTAGCCAGCTCGTGGCATCTGGGGTGTGCGGATTGGCCATGGGGAGGAGCCCGAGCAGTTCCTCCGGAACTCCCAACGCATCGGTCCATTGGACGAACTGCCGTCGGTCGCGGATCTGTTTGAGCCCGCGCTCGAGTCTGCTGACCTCGGCCTGGTCGATGCTGACCATCCGCGCCACGCCGGCCTGGGAGAGGCCCGTATGCTTCCTGAACAGCTTGACGACGGTGCCGAGTTCCCATGCGGCCACGGCTCGCCGGACCGTCGGATCACGCCAGAAAACCGGGGCGGCCCGTCGGGCGGCCGACCCGTCCTGGCACGAGGCGCATCGCGTACCGGCGTTGAAGCGACTGAGAAGGGCACCGCAGCGCGTACACCGCCGCTGTCCACTGTCGACCATGGTCGGCATTCTCCCTCGCTCTGCGACCGCCCGGACACGTTCCGCTGCTGGGGCTCATAAACACTCATAGGCGTAGGTCTTCGTGGCGGCCATCGTGGTGGAGCACCACCGACCGGAGCCGCCTGCCGCGACTCCCCGGACGTGAGGATCCGACCTGTGACCTCCTTGACCCTGCCGCCCCGGCCCCCCGGTTCGCCGCCATTGGCCCACGCCTGGCAGACGCTGGCGGACGGGCTGCTGACCCAGCGGCTCCATCCTGCCGTCACCGAGAAGAAGGCGCTGCCCGACGTGCCGGGCGCCGATGTCTCCGTGCTGGCCCAGCGCCCGTCTCTGCTGCCGGCAACCGACGGGTCCGCGATGGCGCTGCTGGAGGCCGCCAGGCTCGGCTTCTGGTGGGAGCTGCCCCAGCGGCACGGAACGGAGTCGCGGAACCAGCGCGGGGCGCTCCACCGCGCCGCCGACACCGCCGCCCAGAACATCCTCGCGGAGCAGTCCGGGATGGCCTGGTCCGACGCCGTGACCGCTGTCAGCGGCGCCGCCGCGTGGTGGGTGGGCTTCTTCACGGTCATCCGCCACCGCGGGGTACACCACATCACGCTGGAGCCGCACCCGAGCCCGCTCCATGAGCAGGCCCTGGGTACCGCGGTGAGCGTCGTGGCCCACGGCATGGCCACGCGGGTGCTGGAGGCGGCATTGCGTGACTCCGACGACGACCCGGACGTCCGCGCCGCGTACTGCCGGGCCATCGAGGCCGAAATCTGCGCCGAGCCCGAGCTGCCCCGCCTCATCGACGAGTTGGCGGAGCTGCGGCTGGTGGACCTGGTGTCCACCGCGGCGCGCTGGCGAGGCCGCTTCACCAAGTACGCAGGCGGCACGGGGGCGGGGCAGGTCGAATGAACCACCGCTATCCGTTCATCGTCATCGAGGGGCTCGACGGCACCGGCAAGACGACGCTGCGCAAGGGCCTGTTCCGGCTCTGGGAGGGGCTCTACGGCGTCACCCCGCTGTGCATGCTCACGACCAACTTCCTCGCCGCCGACCAGGCCGCCGCCATCGTCACGGGCAAGTACCAGCCGAACGCCGGGAACCGTGACGCCTACCTGTCCGCTGTCGTGGCGGACAAGCGAGCCACGCTGGATCGTCTCGTGCTCCCCCAGCGGCCGGCACGGCCCGTGATCGCGGATCGCTGGCTCCTCAGCGAGCTGGCCTTCTTCGCCGTAAAGCACGACATGAGGGTGTCGGAGACGTACGAGGTGCTAGCCGCGCAGCTCACCGTGGCCCCGGATCTCACGCTCGTCCTGGACCTGGAGACCGACGCCTCGATGAGCCGGGCGCAGGCCCGGCAGGGTGATGCCGTCCGGGCCGACTGGGACGTGCGCGACGTCCAGAGCCGGGTTCGCGAGACCTACGAGGCCGTGGTCTCGAAACCCGACGAGTTCCCGCTCCTCGGCGACGTGGTCCGCCTGGACGCCCGTCGGCCCCGGTCCGAGGTGTTGCTCGCCGCCTGGGACGTACTGCGTGAACGGCAGCTGGTGCCGCCGGTCGCCGCCCGCGCGGAAGGAGGAGAGACCCATGGCTGACGGCACGAAGGCGGTGCATCTGCGCAAGGCCCTCGCCGGCAGCGAACGGAAGCACCCGCTCCTGGCGATCGGTGCGGTCAACGCGCTCGCCGCGCATGTCGCGGCGGAATCGGGCTTCGACGCCCTGTGGGTGAGCGGTCTGGAGGTGTCCGCGGCCTCCGGGCTGCCGGACGCCAACGTCCTGGGCCCCCGGGACCTGTCCGACGTGGTCGCTTCGCTCGGCCGTGTCACCGAACTGCCCGTCATCGTGGACATCGACAACGCGGGCGGCTCGGGGCGCACGGCGGAGCGGTTCGCGTACGACCTGATGCGCGCCGGAGCCGCGGCGGTGTGTGTCGAGGACAGCGCGTACCCGAAGTGCAACAGCTTCGCGGCCCACCGGGCCCAGAACCTCGCCGACCAGGACCTGCTGTGCGAGCAGGTGGGGCGTATACGGAAGGTCGCCGGTGACGGCCTCATGGTCGTGGCCCGCACCGAGGCCCTTATCGTCGGCGAGGACATCGCCACGGCGATCGCCCGCGCCGAGGCGTATGCCGAGGCCGGAGCGGATGCGATCCTCATCCATTCCAAGGACGCGACCGGTGAGCAGGCGCGGGCCATCGGACGTGCATGGCGTCACGGCGTGCCGCTGGTCAGCGTGCCCACGGCGTTCCCCGACCTGAGCGCCGCCGAACTCGGCGAGGCTGGCTTCAGCCTCTGCATCTACGCGAACCAGCTCAGCCGTGCCGCCCTCGCGGGTATGCGCGCCGCCGCTCGTCAGTTCCGGCGTGGAGGGAGTTTCCGCTCCACCGTCGCGGGGTCTCTGGCGGAGGTCGGCGACCTGATGCGCGTCGGCGAGCCGGAGGCGCTGTCGTGCCTCTGACACCCGAACTGCCTCGGATCAGCGTCTCCGTGAAGGCGGCGATCGTGCGCGACGGCGCCGTCCTCCTGCTGTCGTACGACGACGAGGCCGGGTTCCACTACAACCTCCCCGGCGGCAAGGCCCAGGTCGGCGAGGACCTGCGCCAGGCCGTGAACCGCAAGGTCGCACAGGAGACGGGCCTCCAGGTCGTGGCCCGGCGTCTGCTGTGTGTCGTCGAGTACGTCCCCGATTCGTGGCAGGGCGAGTTCGGAGACGTACAGAAGGTTCAGTTCAACTTCCTCGCCGAGCAGGTGGACGACGCAGAGCCGCGCATGCCGGAACCACCGGACCCCATCCAGGTGGGCTTCGAGTGGGTTCCGCTGGAGCGTCTGAGGGACGTGTACCTGCTGCCCCGGATCAACCGCCCGCTGTCGGCGGCGTTGAACGGTGAGCTCGCCGACCCCTTCGTGGACAGTTGGTGACCTTCATGGATCCGATGCTGAAGGATCTGCGGGAATGGCTGCTACGGGAGCACGCCGGGACGGTCTGTGCCGACCGGCTCCGCGTGATCGCCGACGAGCTCGCCGACCTGACTGCCCGCGGTCTGCAAGGCGCTGTGGTGGAACTCGGTTGCTACAGGGGCGCGATGGCCCTCTGGATCCGTAGCGTGCTCGAATCGCTGGGCGACCACGACCGCGAGATCCACGTCTACGACTCCTTCCAGGGCATGCCCGCACCCGGCGCCGAGGACTCGGACCATCTGGCGGCGGGCGAGCTCCGGTCGTCCCCGGACGACGTACGCGCCACGCACACGACCTGGGGCAGGCCGGCACCGGTCATCCATCCGGGGTGGTTCGACGAGACCCTTCCCAAGGAGCTGCCCGATGACATCGCGTTCGCCTACCTGGACGGCGACTTCTACGACTCGATCCTCGCGGGCCTCACGCACTGCGTCACCCGCCTGGTGCCGACCGGCGTGTTGCTCGTCGACGACTACGCGGACACGGCGGTCAATCCGCGGGCCTGGGACGGGCTCCCGGGAGTGAAGCGCGCATGCGACGTGTACTTCGGCGCACCAGCGTCCGTGACCGTCGTCGTCGGCGAGGGCGATCTCGCCTTCGGCCGTTACGAGAAGCCGGAGTTCCCCGGATGAGCGCTGTCCTGGTGCTACGCGGGGCGGCGGACGCGAGCGCGATCCGCCGCGCCCTGCCCGATGTCCTCGTACACGAGTTGCCGAACCTGGACTCGCCTATGCCCACCGACACGGCCGTGCTCGTCCTGCGCTCCGGCATCCGTGTCGGCGAGAGGGAGCTGAACGCGCTCCCCCACCTGCGGCACGTCGTACGGGCCGGGCTCCGGCATCGACCACATCGACGTGAGTGCCCTCCGGCACCGTGGCATCACTCTGCACCGCAACGCCGAAGCCGGCGCGGGCGCCGTGGGCGAGTGGGTCCTCGCTGCTGCCCTCGCCCTGGCCCGGCGTATCCCTTTGGGGCAGCACGCGCTGCTGCTCGGCCAGCACGAGAAGCAGGCGTGTATGGGGGCGTCACTCGGCACCCTCGCCGCGGGCATCTGGGGCGCGGGCCCGGTGGGGCTGGCCGCCGACTGGGCCCTCGCCCCCTTCGTGGGCCGCACGGCCTTCGCCGCGTGGCCATCGAACCCTCCCGGTCTGCGGGAACTGTCGGCGACAGCCCTCATGGAGCAGTCGCAGGTACACGTGATCGCTCTGCCGCTGCGCCCCACGACCGAACAGCTCATCGGCGAGGACTTCCTCGCTCGCGTCGCTCCGCTGCGGCCTCTGCTGATCTGCGCCGGGCGGCTGGAGACCCTCGACGTCGCCGCCTGCCTGCGGGCACTGGCGGACGGAAGGCTCTCGGGCCTTGCACTCGATCCGGTCGAGCGGGAGCACCTGCCGCTCCTCACCGGCTCCACGACGCCGCTCAACCTCCTGGCCTCACCCCACATCGGGGCCCAGCGCTCCGACGTGCGCGGCGCGCTCAATCGATGGGCCGTCGATCTCCTCAAGGAGATCACCGCTGACGACAAGATCCTGATCGAAGGAGGCCACCGGTGAACCCATCGGCACGACTGCGCCGGGAGATCGCCGACAAGGTCGCCCAGGCGCTGGTCGCTTCCGGCGAGGCCGGCGAGGTCTGGCTGGAGGGAGCCCTCGCCTGCGGCTTCGCCCACGCGGCAAGCGACATCGACCTGCGTGGCATCGTGGACGGCGCCCATCCGGCGTGGGAGTCGCGCATCGTGGACGGCGTCCGTGTCGACCTCCAGGCGGCGGGGCCGCAGCGGGCGGAGGAGCTCCGGCACCTGCTCCGCTCCTTCGACGTGCGCCGCAACGACCTCGGATCGTTCCGCCGGGTACGCGCCTCGATGCACGACCTCATGTGTCTGCGCACCGCCCTCTCATACGGCTCCGAGGGCTGGGATCCGGTGCTCGACTCCGGGGATTGCCAGGGCTACCGACGCTGGGCGGTCGCCGACCAGGCCGAGGTCGCTGCGAGTCTCGCGGAGGACCTGACCGGCCTCGTCGAGGACGGCCTGGCCGAATCGGCCGGCGTCGTGTGCCGGAAGCTGGAGACCTACCTCACCGCGCTCGGCTGCGCGGCGGCCGGCCACCTGGTCCTCGGCGACAAGTGGCTGCCGCTGCTTGCCGACGCGCAGCCCCGCCCGTCGATCGACCCGGCTCGCGCAGAGACGTGGGAGTGGTTCCGTCCGGTTCAGCAAGCCGTGACGAGAGCGCTTCTGAACTGCTGGCCCGTCGACGACCCGCTGCAGAAGCCACCCAGTCTGGGTGCCCCTGACGCCGGCTGGCTGCCCCAGCGGTACGCCGACGGGTGGTTCCTTCGCCGTGGCGACGTCCACATCCCCATCACCGGCGGACAGCTTCTCGGGTGGCTGTCCACGGTCTCCACCGATGGCGCGTAGACCGCGCCTCTCCTCCTCGGGAGTCCTCTGATGCCCGTCACCCGCACCGCCTCCATCGACCTGGAGAGTCTCTACGCCCCGCTGTCGAGCACCGGGCCGGACACGGCCGTCTCCGTCATTCTCAAGCTCCGCGGGGAGACCAGCGACATCGACTGCCTGTACTGCTTCGAGAAGCGCAAGGAGTCACCGGGTGGCGCCCAGATCAGCGCGGCACAGGTCCACCGCCTCGGTTCGGTCTTCTCCGGGCGTCCGCTCAGCGTCGAACTCCACGGCGGGGAGCCCCTGACCGCCGGCCGGGAACGGCTCGCGGAGATCCTGGACGCGCTCGCCGCACAGCCGAACGTCATCCGCGTGAGCCTTCAGACCAACGGCCTCCAGCTCGACGACGCCTGACTGGACCTGTTCGAGCAGCACTGCCCCCAGCTGGAGATCGGCCTCTCCCTCGATGGAGACGCACTGGGGAACTCGTGGCGCGTCGGTTACGACGGCCAGCCAACGTACCCCCGAGTGGTCGAAGCCCTGGAACTTCTCGGCCGTCGGGAACGCCGCGTCGGCGTCATCTGCGCCGTCACCCCGTACGTCCTCGGCCGGGCCTCCGAGGTCATGGAGCACCTCGCCTCCTTTCCCGCCGTGACAACGGTCAGCCTGGTGCCGTGCTTCGACGCGGCGGTCACCCGTTCGACCACAGTGGCGGGATCCCGTACGCCGACCAGCCGGGCACTCCAGCGACGGGCCGTCGGCCCCACCGGCCCGGCCTGGGCCGTCACGCCGCGTCAGTACGCCGACTTCGTGCTGGAGGCCGCTCACCACTGGGTCGCCGACGGCCTGTTCTGCCTCTTCAAGCTGGAGCCCGTCGTCTCCGTCATCCGCCGCCTGCGGGGTCTGCAGACCCGTTCCTGTCACTTCTCCGACTTGAAGTGCGACCACGTCCTCACCCTCTACCCCGATGACTGCCTGGGAAGCTGCGACGAACTGCCCTGGCCGCAGGCCGGCCTCACCGCGCTCGGTGACGTAGGCGCTGAGGCGGACGTGGCAGGCGCCCAGGGCGCCTCTCCGCTGCTTCAGCAGGCACGCTCCCTGGTCGCGAAGTACACGACCTGCGACTACCGCGACACCTGCGGCGCGGGCTGCCCGGCGGTCCGCCTCCGCTTCGCCGCCGCGGGCGACGAGGACGCGTACTGCGACCACCGCATGCGCCTGATCGACGGCGTCGCCACCCTGCTCGCCCAGCCGGATCTCCCGCCCGGCGCCTCCTGTTCCCGGCTGCACTGGCGTCCTGTCCGCCCCAACGACATGCACCACGTCATGGCGTTCCTGGCCCGCTGGGATGAACCCGCCGTACCACGCTCGCCAGCACGCCTCCAGGTAAGCGCCCACGGCAACATCAACACGGTCGGCCTCCCCGGCATCCACGAGGCGGACGATCTCGACCCGCGACACCCCCAGTGGTACGAGGGCATCGAGCCGGGCGTCCGCCCGATCGTCGACGCGCTCACCGCGGGCTGGAACACCGTCACCTATGACAGCTGCCAGGGCCACGCCTACGCTGACCTCCCCGGAGCCGAGCCCCGGTTCCTCTCGGTCGGCGTCCTACCGCGCGACCGCACCGAGCACGCGCGAACAGCCGCGCGCCTGTGCCGTGCCGCCAGCCGAGCCGAGTCCTCCCTACCCGGAGCGTGTTCGCTGGTCCTCGGCCGCAACGAGCTCACGTGCCGCACCACTGGCCGGGTGTATCCGACGCTCGACCTCCATCTCGTACCCTCTGCCGGCACCACGCCTGCCGAGTACTTCGAGGACCTCGCCGAGGCCGTGCTCGTACTCACGGAGACCCTGGCCGAAGCCGCGTCTGCCCCGCCGTCCGCCCTCTGTGCCTGCGCGGGCGAAGCCCACTCCAGCGCTGGAGGCGAGCAGTGATCCACATCGCCGAGACGCTGTCCATCCGGACCGTGGAGAGCTTCCTCAAGCCGAACGAGATCGAGCGCCTCAACGACGTCATGGACGACGCGCTCGGCTCCCTCGGGCGCGACCGGTACGGCGCGGGCCGCCATACGACCATCCACGAGATCCCCGGTCACTCCCCCGCCGAGGCGCAGGACGTCTACGAGCCGGCCGGCCGGATCGAGATGACCGACATCCCGTACGAGGCGACCGCCCTCCTCGACCAGGCCCTCAAGCTCCACATGGCCGCCATCACGCACACCCTGCCGTCGGTCACCGGCCACCGGCCGTGGATCTACCTCGAGTACGGCGCCGGCCAGTACATCACCCCGCATGCGGACGGCATCGCCCCCGATCCCTTCACCCGTCCCCGCCAGATCGCCGCCGCGACGGTCACGCTCACGGACATCCAGGACACGGGCGGGGCGTTCTACGTGGAGACCACGGGCAGCGGCGCCGTCTGGACCACCGACGAGGCGCCGACCGGGTCGGGTTACGCCCCGGGGATGCGCTTCGCACACGACGGGGCGGACATGTCCTCTCCCTGGTTTCGCGGCATGCCGCGCACGCGATGGAGCGTCGCCCCCTCTCCGGGAACGCTCGTGGTCTTCGGCAGCCAGCTCGTCCACGGCACCGAACCGGTCCGCGTCGGCCGCGTTCGCAAGTTCCTGACGCTCTTCGTCTCCGAGTAAGGAGCCATGCATCCGTGACCGGCCCCCGCGGCCCGCCCGCACCAGCCCTTCGCCCCGACCCACCGCCCCTACCCGAGGAGAGAGAGCGAGCAGTGGCAGACGACAAGACGTTCGACGAGTTCCTGGAGGCGGTCGCGTCCCTGCGTGACAGCGACCCCGTGCGCACCACCGCGCACACTTCCAACGCGGCCACCGAGACCTGGCTGGCCGCCACGGTGCAGCCCGACGCCGCTGAGCCCACCACCGAGTCCTGACCCGCCACGGGGCCGGGCAGGTCCCGGTCCGGCCCCGTTCCACTCCCGGAGCCCCCAGATGAGCGCTCTCTCCCCGGAAGCCCTGGTCGCCCTCGACGGTATCGCCGACCACCAGCGCCAACGGACCAGCCGGATCGCCTCCGTACTCGGCAACCGCCTCGGCGCGTCCGCACTCGACTACGCCGTCGCCCACCACCTGCTCGAAGGCGCCGAACACGCGGCGCGCGCCCGGGACGCAGACCGCCTCGCCTGGTACCGCCGTACGACGGTCCGAGACCTGACCCACCTCTCGGCCGGCCCGCACATCGTGCTCAGCCCGCGCCCCGCGGACCTGCTCCGCTCGGAGATCTCCGAAACCGCGTACTACCTCATCGGCCCCCGACACCGACCCTGCCCCACCCGAGGCCCATCGCCTCGTTCGTACCGCCCTTGCCTCCGCGACCGAGCACGGCTTCGGCACCCTGCTCACCCAGCACGCCCCCGTCATTTGCCTGCTCAACCGCCGCCGACTCGACGAGACCCTCCACAGCTGGGCCCTCACCCGCCTCCCGGGCACCGTCTTCACCGACTACACCGCCCACCCCGAGGTCCTGGCCCGCGACCTGATCCACGAGGCCGGCCACAACTGGCTCAACGACGCCCTGGCCGCACACGACGTGCGTCTCCCCGCCGACGTCACCTTCTTCTCCCCCTGGCGAGGAACCCCTCGTCCCGTCTACGGTTTCCTGCACGCCTGCTGGGCCTTCTCCCTCACAGTGCTGTACGCGCGGCGGGCCTGCTTCGGCGCCACGGGTGCTGTGGCTTGCTTCCTTGACACCCACCTGCGCCAACAGGCGGGCCGGTTCATCTCCGTACTCGATTCGCTCGCGGGGGCACTCTCGTTCGTTCCCACTGAAGCAATCCGTGATCGCATCAACCGGGCCGTGGGCAGGGTCGTGTCACCGGCGTAACCGCCATCGGTTGTTCCAGCAATGCCTCCAGCTCGACTGGCCACGGGCCCCGTTCCCAGGGGAACGGGGCCCGGACCGCGTCACGCCGCCAGGGACCAATGAACGTTCTCCGAGAATGAATCGAGAACGACAAGCTGAGGCTGGACGAACACCACCGCCACTCCAGACCGAGTCGTCATGCGACTCGTATGAATACGCACCGCGACGCGCACCCGGCCACCGGGAGGAACTACCTCAGCCGACAGCGCTCGCACTGCCTCGGAAAAGTCCCAGGATTCCGAGGTCAGTCGGAATACACCAAGGTCTTCCACTCCTGCGATACTGAGCATCAGCGACACTGCAGGGCGCGAGCCGGTGCCTGCCCGTGCCTTGACCATCTCGTCGCAAGTCCTTGTGCGCCCGTTAGCCTTGCCAGCCTCCGACCGAGTCAAAGCCGCGGAACCCGCCTGGTCCATTTCGACGGTAGCGAGCCCTCGCCGCCGGAGCGTGTTACAGACAAATGCAGACGGACCGGTGAGTGTCGCTTCGACGGCGCTCCGGCCCAGAATCACCTCGGCGGCTCCGTCCTGCCCCTGCGCTTCCCTCATCCTTCCTCCGAGAAGGGCGGCCAGGTCCGCAGCCTTCGCCGCGTCAATGGTCAGGATCGCCCATGTGGGCTCGTCGGTCGACCAGCCGTGCTGGTGGGCAATATGCAACTCGCCTGCGATCAGTTCGGTATCCGTGTTCGACATCTGGTGGCTCCTGGCGCTCGCTCGACTAAGGAACGCCAGGATGCGCCCGATACCGGGGCTTGACAGTGCCGCCCGATCCCTCCGAGACCTCAGGTAGCCATAGTCCGGAATGATCCGCTCAGGCTCAGTGGGTTCTGCTCGGAACCGTGCAGGATTCCCGGCACCCACCGCACCGGGGCCGATGCCGAGAACACCGTCACCCTGACCCCGAAATCCAGCAGAATCTCCTTACGGGCTTGGACATCCGGGGCCTTCATCCATCGGTCCTCCACCGTTTCGCCAGTGGGGCGCTGCACCATGCCGGGCGGTCGCTGAGGCTCGCTCTCCAGCTCCTTCAGCTCGCGGGAGAGCTCGATGTAGCGCTCGCGGTACCACTCGGCGTCGTCGGGCTGGTCGTAGAGGCCGGCCTCACGGTCGGCGCGCAGGCGCTGCTGGCTGGCCTTGACCTCGGCAATGCGGTCGGCGATGCCGTTTCCGGAATCGTAGACCGTCTCGACGATCGCACCGTGCCCAAACTTCTCCAGGAACCAGCCCTCGACCAGGGCGTCGAGATTCGCGACGCGCATATTGGGAGCCGGGCGGCAATGCTGTGCGCTCTTCCAGCCCTTGTTCCGGGCGGTGCACGCGTAGCGGGGCGGAGCATCGGCGGACGTCTGGGTGAAGAGACGGTTGTGGCACTGGCCGCACAGCGCCACTTCCGTCAGGAGGTACGACCGGTTGGTCTTGCGACCCCGATACGGGGTGTCCCTGGCACGAAGCACCTCCTTCAAAGCGTTGTGCGTGGTGCGGTTCCACAACCCCTCGCACAGGCGAACCGGGTTTCCCGTCCGGTCGATGACGGGCTTGCCCTGGTGGACGAGGTAGCCCATGGCCGCCTCAGACAGCAACATGTTGCGCAGGCTCGTGGGATACCAGGGGGCGCCCACCGGCCGGCTTGCCGGACATGACGGCAAGGTGATCGGTCGGCGACAGCTCGCCAAGACGGTTGAGGCGAGCGGCCTCACTGCTCACCGACACGTTCTCGGGGTCGGCGAGGATGCGGCGGGCGACGGTCCGCAGGACTTCGGCCGCATGCGGGTGGAGCTCGACGCGGTCGACCCTGCCGTTCGGGACAGCACGGACGTACTGGAAGCCGTACGACGGCTTGCCCTTCGGGCGGCCCGCGGCGCGTATCTTCTTGGTCGCGTCGCGGTTGCGCCGCTGGATGGCGCGCAGTTCCATCTGCGCACCCCATGCCTCCATCGTGAAACGGTTCTCGTCGTTCGGGTCGTCGAGGTTCCAGACGCCTTCGTGCCCGTAGGTGACGAGGAGCTTCCCCTCGTCGCGCATCTTGTAGCCGGTGTTCAGGCAGTCGACCACGTTGCGGCCGAGCCGGTCGACCGCTGCGGCCACGAGCCCGTCGTACCTCCCCCGCTCGTCGCGGAGCCACGGACCGAGCTTCGGACGGGTCATCGGGTCGGTGGCGCCGGACACCTCCCAGTCGTCCGCCCAGTCGATGATGTGCCCGCCTACGGCTGCGACAGCCGTCAGCACGTCCTCCCGCTGCCGTTCGGGCGAGGTCGTGGCGGCCTTGACCCGCGACAGCCGACGTACTCCGAGCAGGCACTTTCTGCAGCCGTCGTACGGCCGCTCAATCTCGTCCATGGTGGTACCGCGCATCTTTCTCCCGTTTCGCCGGAGCGTAAGGAGATTTGGCGGCCACACCCAGGACGATCTTGATCGGCTCCCGATCAGCCCAGGAAGCTCAACCGCACTTGACGGTTGTCTTTGTCTTTATTTGTGTCGACCAGGCAGACCGACTGCCAGGTGCCCAGGCTGAGGCGGCCGCCCAGGACGGGGAGGGTGGCGTGGGGCGGGAGGAAGGCGGGGAGGACGTGGTCGCGGCCGTGGCCGGGGGTGCCGTGGCGGTGCTGCCAGCGGTCGTCGGCGGGGAGCAGGTGGTGGAGGGTGGCGAGGAGGTCGCTGTCGCTGCCGGAGCCGGTCTCCAGGACCGCGAGGCCGGCCGTGGCGTGCGGGACGAAGAGGTTGAGGAGGCCGTCGCGGCCCGCGGCCGTCTCCGTCAGGAACTCCTCGCAGGCGCGGGTGAGGTCGGTGACCGTCTCGCGGGAGCCGGTGGTGAGGTCGAGGACGCGGGTGGTGAAGGAGTGTGACATGGGGTCATCCTGCCGTCCGCGGTGCAGGATCGCCCGTCCACGCTCCGAGACGGCGTTGACCGTGTCGGCGGCCGGTCGCTACCTTCGCGCCATGTTGCGTACAGCCCTGCTCACCACGCGCGGTCACATCGACCTGCTGCGGGTGGCCTCCGCCACCTGTTCCCGCGGCTGCTGACGCCTTCTCTCCGCCGGCCCCCCTCCGCTCGGCCGGTCCTGCTCCGACGCTGACGCCTTGATCCGTCTCGCCGTGCGCGCGTGTGCCTTCCGCGTGCGGTGACGTCGAGGCGTGTCCGCGCCCCTTTCCCGCCTTCCTCCCTTCCGGAGTCTTCATGGCCGTCGGTCACGCGCCCCCTCCTTCTACCCTTCCGCCGGACATATCCGCCATTCCGGATATCGAGTCCCTCACTCCCTCCTCCCGGTCCGGCCGGCTGCCCGGCGTGCCGCGCTGGCTGCGGCGGACCGTCGGGCCGCTGCTGCTCCTGCTGGTGTGGCAGGTGTCCAGCGCCACGGGGGTGCTCGCGCCCGAGGTGCTCGCCTCGCCCGGGACGATCGCGCGGTCCGCCGCCGCACTCGTCGCGGACGGGACCCTGCCGACCGCGATGGGCGTGTCGCTCCGGCGGGTGGCGGCCGGGCTGCTGATCGGCGGGGCGATCGGGGTCACGCTCGCCCTGCTGTCCGGGCTCTCCCGGCTCGGCGAGGACCTCGTCGACGCCACCGTGCAGATGCTGCGGACCGTGCCCTGGGTCGGACTGATCCCGCTGCTGATCATCTGGCTGGGCATCGGCGAGGCGCCGAAGGTCGCCCTGATCGCGCTGGGCACCGCCTTCCACCTGTATCTGAACGTGTACGCCGGAATCCGCGGCGTCGACGCCCAACTCGTGGAAGCCGGACAGTCGTTGGGGCTCGGACGGTGGGGCCTCGTGCGGCACGTCGTGCTGCCCGGCGCGCTGCCGGGGGCGATGACGGGGCTGCGGTACGCGCTCGCCACCGCCTGGCTGGCGCTCGTCTTCGGGGAGTCCATCAACGCCGACGCCGGGATCGGCTTCCTGATGAACCAGGCGCGCGAGTTCTTCCGTACCGACGTGATCGTGGTCTGCCTCGTCGTGTACGCCTTCCTCGGCCTGCTCGCCGACGCCGTCGTCCGCACTCTCGAGAGGCTGCTGCTGCAATGGCGACCGACCTTCACCGGACAGTGACCGTCCGTGGACTGACCCGGTCCTTCGACGGCCGGCCGGTCGTCGACGGGCTCGATCTGACCCTGGAACCGGGGCAGTTCACCGCGCTGCTCGGGCACAGCGGATGCGGCAAGTCCACCCTGCTGCGGGTGCTCGCCGGGCTCGACCGGGAGATCTCCGGCACCGTGCTCGTGCCGCGCCGCCGCGCGGTCGCCTTCCAGGCCCCTCGGCTGATGCCGTGGAAGCGGGTCTGGCGCAATGTGCTCCTCGGCCTGCCGGGCCGCCCGGAACGGGCCGTCGCCGACCGCGCCCTGGAGGAGGTCGGACTCGCCCACCGGGCCGCCGTGTGGCCCAAGACCCTCTCCGGCGGAGAGGCCCAACGGGCTTCGCTCGCCCGGGCCTTGGTGCGCGATCCGGACCTGTTGCTGCTCGACGAGCCGTTCGGCGCGCTCGACGCGCTGACCCGGATCAAGGCCCAGCGGCTCGTCGCCGAGCTGTGGCGGCGGCGCGGCTGCACCGTCCTCCTGGTCACCCACGACGTGGACGAGGCGCTGCTCCTCGCGGACCGCGCGCTGGTGATGCGCGACGGCGTCATCGCGTACGACACGCCGGTCGGCCTCGACCGCCCCCGCTCCCCCGCCGACCCCGCCTTCGCCGCCCTCCGCGGTCGCCTCCTCGCCGAACTCGGCGTCGAGCAGACCGCGTTCGCCGGCACGACACACCCCTAGGAGCCTCCCTTGACGTCCCTCCGACACACCCTCGCCGCCGCGCTGCTCCTGCCGCTCACGCTGCTCGCCGCCACCGCCTGCTCCCCCGCCTCGGGCGCCGACGCCGGCGGGAGCACCGACGGCAAGGGCGATCTCGTCCTGAACGTGGGCGACCAGAAGGGCGGCGCCGAGGCGGTCCTGCGCGCCGCCGGAGAGCTCGACGACCTTCCCTACCGGGTGAAATGGTCCACCTTCACCTCCGGTCCGCCACTCCTCGAAGCCGTCCACGCGGGCGCCGTCGACCTCGGCGGCGTCGGCAACACCCCGCCGGTCTTCGCCGCCGGCGCCGGCTCGAAGATCACCGTGATCGCCGCGACCCACGGCGACTCGGCGGGCGAGGCGATCCTCGTCCCGAAGGACTCGCCGCTCCGCTCCCCCCGCGACCTGAAGGGAAGGAAGATCGCGGTGGCGCAGGGAAGTTCGGCGCACTTCCAGCTGATCGGCTCGCTGGAGAAGGCCGGGCTGACGCTGAAGGACGTCCAGGTCACGCTGTTGCAGCCGGCCGACGCGCTCGCCGCCTTCACCAGCGGGAAGGTCGACGCCTGGGCGGTCTGGGACCCGTACACCTCCCAGGTGCTGCACAGCGGTGCCGGCCGGGTCCTCACCGACGGGCGCGGGGTCGTGAACGGCCTCGGCTTCCAGGTCGCCGCGCCCGCCGCGCTCGCCGACGCGGAGAAGGCGAAGGCCGTCGGCGACTTCGTCGAACGGCTGCGGCGCGCCCAGGACTGGGTGTTCGGTCACCCGGAGGAGTGGGCGAAGGTCTGGGCGAAGGAGACGGGGCTGCCGTACGAGGTGGCGCTCGCCGCCGTGAAGCGCAGCAACGGCACCCGTATCCCGGTCGCCCTCGACGCGGCGGCGATCGCCTCCGAGCAGAAGATCGCCGACACCTTCGCCGGGCTCGGCCTCATCCCGAACCGGTTCCGCTTCGCCGACTTCGTGGACAACCGCTTCGACAAGGACCTGCCGCCGTCCACCACCCCGGCGCGCTCCTACGGAAAGGACGACTGACCCATGACGGTCCACCTGCACTGGTTCCTGCCCACCGGCGGCGACGGGCGCACCCTCGTCGACCGGCACGCCTACACCGACGGCGGGATCACCCGGAACCGCGCGGGCGCGGGCGCCGGGGTCCGCGCACCCGACGTCGAGTACCTGGCGCAGATCGCCAAGGCGGCCGAGCGGCTCGGCTTCGAGGCCGTGCTGACGCCGACCGGCACCTGGTGCGAGGACGCCTGGCTGACGACGGTCGCGCTCGCGCAGCACACGGAGCGGCTGAAGTTCCTGGTGGCGTTCCGGCCGGGCGTGCTCTCCCCGGTGCTCGCCGCCCAGATGGCCGCGACCTACCAGCGGATCACCCGTGGGCGGCTGCTGCTCAACGTGGTGACCGGCGGCGACTCCGTCGAGCAGCGGCGGTTCGGCGACCACCTGGACCACGACCAGCGGTACGCGCGGACCGCCGAGTTCCTGTCGGTCGTGCGGGGCGTGTGGAGCGGCCGGCCGTACGACTTCCAGGGCGAGCACTACCAGGTGGTGGGCGGGCTGACCGCGCTGCCGCCGGACCCGCTGCCGGAGCTCTTCTTCGGCGGCTCCTCCGCGGCGGCCGGACCGGTCGCCGCCGAGCACGCGGACGTGTACCTGACCTGGGGCGAGCCGCCGTGGCAGGTGAAGGAGAAGATCGACTGGATCCGCGGGCTCGCCGAGGAACGCGGCCGGACCGTGCGCTTCGGCATCCGGCTGCACACCCTCTCGCGCGACACCTCCCGCGAGGCGTGGGCGACCGCCGACCGGCTGCTCGCCGACCTGGACGCCGAGACGGTGGCGGCGGCACAGGCGGCGCTCGGCCGCAGCGAGTCGGTGGGGCAGCAGCGGATGCTCGCCCTGCACGGGGGCGGGTCGCTGGACCGGGACCGGCTGGAGATCGCGCCCAACCTGTGGGCGGGCGTGGGGCTGGTGCGGGGCGGGGCCGGCACGGCGCTCGTCGGCAGCCACGCGGAGGTGGCCGACCGCATCGAGGAGTACCACGACCTGGGCGTGGAGCACTTCGTGCTCTCCGGCTACCCGCATCTGGAGGAGGCGTACTGGTTCGGCGAGGGCGTCACCCCACTGCTGGCCGGGCGCGGGCTGCTGAGCACGGTGCCGGCGTCTCCGCTGCTCGCCGGCGTGGCGGCGGGGATCGGGGGTGGGCGCTAGGCGACGG
>NZ_JOGX01000033.1 GCF_000719555.1 Streptomyces sp. NRRL F-5727 | reverse complement strand
ACCCGGCGAAGTCGGTCCGCAGCGCGTCGAGCAGGGCGCGGTTCTGGCCGTTGATCGGGCTGACGCCGCCGAAGAGGAAGTAGTGCTGCCCCACCTCCTTGAGCCGCTCCCTGGGGATGCCGCGGCCGCGCGTCACGTTCTCCAGGAACGGGACGACGTCGTCCGGGCCCTCGGGGCCGCCGAAGGAGAGCAGCAGCAGGGCGTCGTACGGGGCGGGATCGTGCTGATCGGACATGGCACCGATCCTCCCACCCGGCGGCGCCGGCCCGGGGCGCGGCCCGTCCGGAAATACGGGGATGACCCGACGGCTTCGAACCCTTAGGCTTTAGACGTCAATTACACGTGTTGACCGTGACGAACGGGCGGCGCGCCGCGTCGCAGAGCCGGAGAACACCTTGCCCAGTCCCTACCGCGCGATCTTCTCGGCGCCCGGTACCGCGTCGTTCTCCGTGGCCGGCTTCCTCGGCCGGATGCCGCTGTCCATGATGGGCATCGGCATCGTCACGATGATCTCCCAGGTCACCGGCCGGTACGGGCTCGCCGGCGCCCTCTCCGCGACGCTCGCGATGTCCGCCGCCGTGCTCGGCCCCCAGGTCTCCCGCCTGGTCGACCGGTACGGGCAGCGGCGGGTGCTCCGCCCCGTCACCCTGATCTCCCTGGCCGCCGCCACCGGGCTGCTGCTCTGCGTGCAGCAGCAGGCCCCGGACTGGACGCTCTTCGCCTTCACGGCCGTGATCGGCGTCGTGCCGAGCGTCGGGGCGATGACCCGGGCCCGCTGGGCGGGCATCTACCGGGGCGACGCGCGCTCGCTGCACACCGCGTACTCGTGGGAGTCGATCGTCGACGAGGTGTGCTTCATCTTCGGCCCGATCATCTCCATCGGCCTGTCGACCACCTGGTTCCCCGAGGCCGGCCCGCTGCTGGCCGGGGTCTTCCTGGCGATCGGCGTCTTCTGGCTGACCGCCCAGCGGGACACCGAGCCGGAGCCGCATCCGCAGCCCGCCGCCAAGGGCGGTTCGGCGCTCCGCTCCCCCGGCCTCCAGGTCCTCGCCCTGGCCTTCGTCGCCACCGGCGCGATCTTCGGTTCGGTGGACGTGGTGACCGTGGCCTTCGCCGAGGAGCGGGGCCAGAAGGCCGCCGCCAGCCTGGTCCTCGCCGTGTACGCGCTGGGCTCCTGCCTGGCCGGCGCGGTCTTCGGACTGCTGCACCTCAAGGGCGAGCCGTCCCGCCGGTGGCTGCTGGGCGTCTGTGCGATGGCCGTGAGTATGATCCCCCTCCTACTGGCCGGGAACCTGCCGTTGCTGGCCGTGGCGCTCTTTGTCGCGGGCCTGTCCATCGCGCCGACGATGGTGACCACGATGGCCCTCGTCGAGAAGCACGTACCGCACACCCAGCTCACCGAGGGCATGACCTGGACCGGCACCGGCCTCGCGATCGGTGTGGCGCTCGGTTCCTCGGCGGCCGGCTGGGTGGTCGACGCCTCGGGGGCGGAGGCGGCGTACGTGGTGCCCGTCGTCTCGGGCGCGCTCGCGGTCGTGGTGGGCCTGCTCGGCCACCGCCGGCTGCGCAGGCCGGCGCCGAACCGGGAGGGGCGAGATGAGCACGAGGACAGCGGGACCGGGGAGCGCCGGGACGGGCAGCCCGTGGCGTAACTGGGCGGGGAACGTCGTCTCCCGCCCGGCGCGGGAGGCGACCCCGGCCTCGGCCGAGGAGCTGGCCGCCGAGATCCGCCGGGCCGCCGAGGACGGGCTCCGGGTGAAGACGGTCGGCACCGGCCACTCCTTCACCTCGATCGCGGCCACCGACGGCCTGCTGATCCGCCCGGACCTGCTCACCGGGATCCGCCGGATCGACCGCGAGGCGATGACGGTGACGGTCGAGTCGGGCACCCCGCTGAAGCGGCTGAACGTGGCGCTGGCCCGGGAGGGGCTGTCGCTCACGAACATGGGCGACATCATGGAGCAGACCGTCGCCGGGGCCACCTCCACCGGCACCCACGGCACCGGCCGCGACTCCGCCTCCATCGCCGCCCAGATCCGCGCCCTGGAGCTGGTGACGGCCGACGGGACCCTGCTGACCTGCTCCGAGCGGGAGCATCCGGAGGTCTTCGCGGCGGCCCGGATCGGGCTCGGTGCGCTGGGCGTGGTCACCGCGATCACCTTCGCCGTCGAACCGGTCTTCCTGCTCACCGCGCGGGAGGAGCCGATGCGCTTCGACCGGGTGCTGGCCGACTTCGACGAGCTGCACGCGGAGAACGAGCACTTCGAGTTCTACTGGTTCCCCCACACGGACAACTGCAACACCAAGCGCAACAACCGCAGCGCCGGTCCCGCCGCCCCGCTGCCCCGCCTCGGCGGCTGGTTCGAGGACGAGTTCCTCTCCAACGGGGTCTTCCAGGCAGCCTGCTCGCTCGGCCGCGCGGTGCCGCCGGCCATCCCGGCCATCGCCCGGATCTCCAGCCGCGCGCTCTCCGCCCGGACGTACACCGACATCCCGTACAAGGTCTTCACCTCCCCGCGCCGGGTCCGCTTCCTGGAGATGGAGTACGCGCTGCCGCGGGAGGCCGCGACGACGGCGCTGCGCGAGCTGAAGGCGATGGTGGAGGGCTCGCCGCTGAAGGTGAGCTTCCCGGTGGAGGTGCGGACCGCGCCCGCCGACGACATCGCGCTCTCCACGGCCTCCGGCCGGGAGACGGTCTACATCGCCGTGCACCTCTACAAGGGAACGCCCCACCGCGGGTACTTCACCGCGGTGGAGCGCATCATGACCGCCCACGGGGGCCGGCCGCACTGGGGGAAGGTGCACACCCGGGACGCCGCCTATCTGTCGGCCGCCTATCCGCGCTTCGCCGAGTTCACGGCGGTGCGCGACCGGCTCGACCCGGACCGCCGCTTCGGCAACGACTACCTGCGGCGGGTGCTGGGCGACTGAGGGGCCCTCATCCGGCGTCGGTGTCGCCGGACGGGGCCGTGGGGGCGTCCGGGACCGCCGGACCGGTGGTGGGCGCCTCGGTGGGAGCGGACGGCGTGGCGGGGGCTGTCGGCTCCGTCGCCGGGTCGGTCGGCTCCCGCGTCGGGTCCGTGCCGCCGTCCGCGGAGCCGGTCGGGTCCGGGGTCGGCGCGGTGGTGGCGCCGCCGTCCGGCGTCCCGGTGCCGGCGTCGGGGGTGGTGCCGGTGGACGGGGTGGCCCCGTCCGTGCCGGTCCCGTCCGCGGGCTGCCGGGTGCCGTCCTGGCCGGCGGAGCCGGTCGGGGCGGGTGCCTGCGGCTCCTCCCTCTGGTCCTGCCGCCGTTCGCGCTCCTCGGGGGCGTTCCGCTGTCCGCCGTCGCCGCCGCGGACCACCGAGCCGAAGGTGGTGGTGCCCTTGGTGCCGCTGAAGTCCTCGCCGGAGACCAGCTCGTAGGCGGTGATGCCGCCCATGGTGACGCCGAAGACGAGCGCGGCGGCCAGCACCGGGCGCTTCCAGCCGCGCAGCCGGGTGCCGTGGGTGGTGGCCGCGCCGAACTCCTCGTCGTACGGGAGCGGCGCCGCGGCCGCGGGGACGGTGCCGAGCATCAGCGTGTGGCGGTCGTCCGCGGGGAAGGGCGAGGGGGCGGCCGGGACCTGACGCGCCTTCGGCCTGGCGGCGGTGGTCACGTCCCGCACCTGCTCGCCGGTGCGCTTGAAGAGCTGCTGGAAGAGCGGCCCGCCGCAGGTGGCGATGACGCTGATCACACCGGCGCCGAGGATGGTCCCGTAGACGCCGAGGGTGGAGGCGAGTTTGGCGGCGATCACCGCCGCGAGGGCGCTGCCGGCCACCTGAGGCACGCTCAGGTCGATCTTCCGCCTGGCCTCGCCCCCCGGTTCCGGGGGCTCGCTCCCGGGCCCCGGGGCCCGTATCTCCGGTTCGTCCGTGTCGGCCGGCTGCCTGTGACGCATCTCCACCCTCTGCCTGGTCATCTGTTCCCCCGTGCACCCAGAAGGGACAAATGAGCGAAGTGAATAGTTCCGGTTCAGGGGGTTCTGTGAAGAGTGCCACGCGGGAGGAATGGAGACGGTGGCTCAACTCCCGCGCACCCCGAGAAGTTGGGCGGCGCGCCGGTCCACCCGAGTGGCCCGAATGGAGTACATTGACGAACCCTGGGTCCGGACGCCTTCCGGGGCGCCCGGGAACGGAACCGCTACCCAGTGTGACGCCCAGTCACTCCGGGTAGTGAACAGGTAACCGTGCCATAACGGCGGACCGGGGTCCACGCCCGACACGCCGGGCAACTCGGCAAGGTAGTGGCAGGCTGCACCCGGGCAGGCCACACTCGACTAGCGGAAGCAGCGACGCACGTGACGTCGGCAGGCACCACCCGGGAGGTCCCCATGCCCGAACTGCGTGTCGTGGCCGTCTCCAACGACGGCACACGACTGGTGCTCAAGGCTGCCGACAGCACGGAGTACACGCTTCCGATCGACGAGCGGCTGCGGGCCGCCGTGCGCAACGACCGGGCCCGCCTCGGCCAGATCGAGATCGAGGTCGAGAGCCACCTCCGCCCCCGCGACATCCAGGCCCGGATACGAGCCGGTGCCTCCGCGGAGGAGGTCGCCCAGCTCGCCGGCATCCCCGTCGACCGCGTCCGCCGCTTCGAGGGCCCCGTGCTCGCCGAGCGCGCCTTCATGGCCGAGCGCGCCCGCAAGACCCCGGTGCGCCGGCCCGGCGAGAACAGCGGCCCCCAGCTCGGCGAGGCGGTGCAGGAGCGGCTGCTGCTGCGCGGCGCCGAGAAGGACACCGTGCAGTGGGACTCCTGGCGGCGCGACGACGGCACCTGGGAGGTGTTGCTCGTCTACCGGGTCGCCGGCGAGGTGCACACCGCCAGCTGGACCTACGACCCGCCGCGCCGGCTCGTCCAGGCCGTGGACGACGAGGCGCGGGCGCTGATCGGCGAGACCGACGACACCCTCGCCGCCGCGCCCGAGCCGAGCTTCCCCTTCGTCCCGAGGATCGCCCGGCTGCCCCGGGACCGGCCGCTGGACCGCACCCTGGACCGGCCGCTGGACCGCACCCTGGACCGGCCGCTCGACCGGGCCCTGGACCGGCAGCTCGACCGGGCGCCGCTGACCGCGTCGGCGGCGGAGCCGGAGGAGGAGCGGGACTCGCTCACCAGCCTCCTGGAGGCGGTGCCGAGCTTCCGCGGCGACCTGGTGGTCCCCGAGCAGCCCGACACCGAGCCGTCCGACGAGGTCGAGGCGGAGGAGCCGCCCGCTCCCGCCGCCTCCGCAGGGGCGGGCGCGGCCTACGCCGACGTCCTCATGCCCCGCTCCGTCTCCGGCCACCGCGACCGGCTGCACGGCGCCACCGACCGGCAGGCGGAGGCCGACGGCGTCCGCCCGGGCCGCCGCGCGGCGGTGCCCAGCTGGGACGAGATCGTCTTCGGGACCCGCAGGAAGAAGCAGGACTGACGCACGCCGCGGCGGGCCCGCACCGGGCGACCGGTGCGGGCCCGCCGTGTCCTAGCGCGGGTCCGGCCCCGTGGCCACCGGGCGGGACGGGTCCGAGGACCACTCCGACCAGGAGCCGGCGTACAGCGCCGCCGGGATGCCGGCCAGCTCCAGGGCCAGCACCTCGTGGGCGCCGGAGACGCCCGAACCGCAGTAGACGCCTACCTCCGCCGCCTCCGTCGCGCCCAGCGCGGCGAACCGCTCGCGCAGCTCGCCGGCCGCGAGGAAGCGGCCGTCCGCGGCCACGTTCTCCGTCGTCGGCGCCGAAAGCGCGCCCGGGATGTGCCCGCCGACCCGGTCGATCGGCTCCACGTCGCCCCGGTAGCGCTCGGCGGCCCGGGCGTCCAGGAGCAGCCCCGACCGGGCCAGCGCCGCCGCCTCGTCCGCGTCGAGCAGTCGCAGCCCGCCCGGCTTCGGCGTGAAGTCGCCGGCCTCCGGCTCCGGCACCTCCGTCGACAGCTCGCCCGGCCAGCCCGCCAGGCCGCCGTCGAGCACCCGCACGTCCGGGTGGCCCGCCCAGCGCAGCAGCCACCAGGCCCGGGCGGCGCCCCAGCCGAGCCCGCCGTCGTACACCACCACCGGACGGTCGGCGCCGACGCCCGCCCGGCGCATGGCCGCCCCGAACGCCTCCGGGTCGGGCAGCGGGTGCCGGCCGCCCGCCCCGGGCGGTCCGGCCAGTTCGGTGTCGAGGTCCACGTAGACGGCACCGGGCAGGTGCCCTGCCTCGTACGCCGGGCGGCCGGGCGGGCCCCCGAGGGTCCAGCGCACGTCCAGCAGGACCGGCGGGCGAGGCCCCGCCGACTCGCTCGCGAGTTCGGTTGCGGAGATGATGGGCTTCATGGGGCCATCCTCGCGCAGTCATGCCCGCGCCGGGGACGGACCCGGCGTCTCCCGCAGGATCGCGCCAGGAAGGGTGCGACCGGGGCGCGCCGTGCGCGGCCCGGCGGATCCACCCGGCGGCGGGGCACGGTCACACGACCAGGTCCGAGGAGAGAGTGACGATGACCGAGACGGCTCGTCGCAGCCCGGGGACACCCTGCTGGGTGAGTCTGATGGTGCACGGGATCGAGGCGACGCAGGAGTTCTACCGGGCACTCTTCGGCTGGGAGTTCGTCCCGGGACCGCAGCAGCTCGGTCCGTACGTACGGGCGCTGCTGGGCGGCCGGGAGGTCGCCGGCATCGGTCAGCTGCCCCCCGACCGGCATCTGGACATCGCCTGGACCACCTATCTGGCCACGCACGACGCCGACGAGACCGCGGAGACCATCCGCTGCTGCGGCGGCACGGTCGCGGTGGGCCCGCTGGACGCGGGCGAGGCCGGCCGCATGGTCATCTGCGCCGACCCCGCGGGGGCCGTCTTCGGCGTCTGGCAGGCGGAGGCCCACCACGGCACCGCGCTCGCGGGACCGCCCGGGACCCCCGTGTGGAACGAGCTGCTCACGTACGAGACGGCCACCGTCGCCAAGTTCTACCGGACGGTCTTCGGGTACGAGGTCGAGCCGGTGGTCTCGGCCGACTTCGACTACGCCACCCTGCTCGTGGACGGGCGCCCGATCGCCTCGCTGCACGGGGTGGGCGAGGGGCTGGCCCGGGACCGGGGCCCGCACTGGATGACGTACTTCGAGGTGGCCGACACCGACGCGGCGGCCCTGCTGGTGGAGAAGCTGGGCGGCCACGTGCTGCGGGCGCCCCGGGACGGCACGGCCGGGCGGCTCGCCCTGGTCGCGGACCCGGAGGGCGCGGTGTTCACCCTCGTGAGGTCCCGCGACCGTTGACGGCGCCGCCCCCGGAGGTCAGCGGCGGCCGCGGACGAGGCCCCGGCGCAGCGGCGTACCGCCGACGTGGGCGGGCTCGCCGCCCGGGAGGCCCAGCTGGGTGAGGCGTACGGTGCCGAAGTGGTGGGCGACCGCCGGGTCGGCGTGGTGCGCCGCCAGGTACATCTCGGTCTCCGCCCGCAGTCCCGGGTGGGCCTTGTGCCGCATGCAGAAGCTCACCGCCCGGACCAGCGGGGCGAGCGAGTCCGGTGCCGGGCCGGGCACGGCCGGGTCCGCGCCGCCCTCCAGGTCGGGGACGAGGTGGTCGACCACGGTGAGCGGGATCCGGTTGCTGTTCTCGAAGGGGGTCAGCCGTTCCAGCAGCTCCTCGGTGCCGACCCGGGCGATCGGCACCCCGTAGTAGACGGCGGCGGTGAGCATCGCCGTGGAGAAGCAGCCGACGACGAGCTCCAGCTCGCAGCGCTCGTAGAAGGTCTCGGCGAGCAGCGGCACGTCGAGGACGGTGAGCCGGACGCCGGCCTCCTCGGCCGCCTCGCGGAGCACCGTCGAGTAGGCGGCCGGCGCGGTGGGGTGCGGCTTGAAGACGATGCTGCGGTGGCCGAGGGCGGCGGCGCCGCGGACCATCCGCACGTGCAGTTCCTCCTCCTCCTCGACGGTGAGGAGGCCGAGCGCGGCGAGGTACTGGCCGAGGAGCAGCGCGGTCGGCCGGGCGGCGACGGCGGCGGCGACCGCCGGGTCGTCGCCGGCGTCGGCGGCGATCTCGGCGAGGACCGCGCGGAAGGCGTCGTCGGGGACGAGCTCGGACGGGGTGCCGTACTCGGTGAGGAGCATCGGCGTCAGGCCCGGCACCAGGTCGAGGTGGAGCAGGCGGCGGATCCGGCAGGCCAGGGACTGGGCGACGTCGGTGCGGGTGGGGCCGTAGCTCATCAGCCCGTCGGCGTACACCTCCACGCTGCTCTCCGGGAAGCAGGCGCCGAGCGCCTTGGCCGGGTTGACCTGGATGGACTCCACGACCAGCTCGACGCGGGCGGTGCCGAGGTCCCAGGCGGTGCGGAGCACGCGCTGCCAGAGCGGGGCCTCCTCGGGGCGGGGGGCCCAGGCGGCCGGGTGGTACGGGTGGATCGTCTCGTTCCAGTCGAGGACGCCGTCGAAGCGGGCGGCGATCCGCGGGTAGCCGGTCATGGTCTCCAGGCGGAGCGCGGTCTCCGGGATCTCGGCGTTGTGCGAGAGGAGCAGCAGGCGGCGGGCGTCGCCGGGGGCGCCGTACAGTCCGGCGTCGATCGCGGCGGCGACGGTCGCGGCGCCGTAGAGGGTGGAGACCTGGAAGATCTGGACCGTGCGTGCGCCCGCGGCGGTGTCGGTGGTCATGGTCAGACGGTCCTTCCGGTCTCGCGCAGGCTCCGCAGAAGGGTGGCGCGGGGGGTGTCCATGGTGGCGAGGGTCTCTTCGAGGACGTCCTGCGGCATGCGGTGCAGGGCGTCGGCGACGTCGGCGCGCAGCCGCTGGGCGACCTCGGGTTCGTACTTCCCGGCCTTGTTCACGTGGAAGGCGATCATCGCGCAGTAGGTGCGGACGGCCTTCGGGAGGAAGCGGTCGGCGTCGCGGTCCCGGGAGACCTCCTCCAGGAGCAGGTCGTAGGAGGGGATGAAGTCCAGCTGGCGGTTGTCGCTGATCTGGGTGAGCGAGGTGGTGACGCCCCGGCGGTAGAAGACGCCGTGCAGGGAGAGGGCGGCGTAGGTGCGGGCCTTGAGGTGGAGGCGCCAGACCCAGAGGCGGTCCTCGGCGGTGCGCAGCCTGGTCTCGAAGCGGGACTCGCCGTTCTCGAAGAGGGTGCGGCCGTAGACGCCGAAGGGGACGAAGGGGTAGTCCACCATCGTGATCATGCTGGCCGGGGCGATGCCGTCGCGGGGGTCCATGACGGCGTCGCGGACCTTGGCGGGGGCGTACTTGATGTTCCGCTTGCGGCCCTCGGCGAGGACGTGGTCGGTGCGGGCGAAGTCGCAGCCGAGGCGCTCTATGCCGTCGACGGCGGCGCGGAGGTGGCCGGGGGCGTACCAGTCGTCGCCGTCGAGGAAGGTGAGGTAGTCGCCGGTGGCGGCGTCGATGCCGGTGTTGCGGGCCTGGGCGACGCCGAGGTTGGTCTCGTGCCGGATGACCCGGGCGTTGGGGATGCGGTCCTTCCAGCGGTCGAGGACGTCCGGGGTCTCGTCGGTGGAGCAGTCGTCGATCAGCAGGAACTCGAAGTCCGGGTCCGCGTTGTGGGCGAGGCTGCGCACGGTGTCGGGGGCGTACGGCCCGACGTTGTGGAAGGGGACGACGACGGAGAGTTTGGGCACGCGGAGAATCCCCACACTGGATCGGAGGCGGACACGGATGGAATCGGGGGTGTCTTCCGGCTGTCAGGCGCCGGTACGGCGGGCAGCGTAATCGGCGTCCTGACCGCCCGAACGAGCCTCGTGTGGACGGTCGGTGAACTCTTGTCGTCCCTCGTGCGAACCGTCCGCCGGCCGCTGCGCGCGGCGCCGGGCGAGGAGGGCCGTGGCGAGGAGGGCGAGCAGGGCGGCGGCTCCGGCGGCGGCGCCGAGCCGGACGCCGGGGGGCCGGAAGGTGCAGCTCACGCGGGTCGCGCGGCCGTCGAGGGGGACGGCGAGCAGGCCCCGGTGGGAGCGGGCGGAGACGGGCTCGGCGTCGCCGGCCGCGCACCGCCAGCCGGTGGCGCGGGGGACGGCGACGACGGCGACGCCGGTGCTGCCGGGGGGCAGTTCGGCGGTGAGGCCGTGGCCGGTGGCGGTGACCCGGGTGGCTCCGGTGGCGGTGAGGCGGGCGACGGCGGCGGCGAGCCGGCCGCGGTCGAGGCAGCCGACGGACTGCCGGGGCAGGGTGGGCGTCCGGTCGGTGACCAGGTCGATCCGGACCTCGCCGCCGGCCCGGACGGTGCCGAGGCCCCGCATGGCGGCGCGCACGGCGGGCGGGCGGCCGTCGAAGTCGGCGGGGGCGGCGCCGGCGAGGGCGGCGGTGCCCTTGTACTCGGGCGCCCAGAACCAGACGTCGGTGCCGGCCGGGCAGCGGGCGGTCAGGGTGGTGCCGGTGCGGCGGACGGCGGGCAGCGTGTACACGGAGGAGCCGAGGAGGAGTTCCTGGTTGCGGAAGGCGGACTCCTCGGGGTCCACGGCGGCGTTCCCGGCGGGATGGACGGTGACGAGCGGCGGTACGGGGGTGGTGGTGGCCGTCGCGGTGCCGTGGGGCGCGGCGTCCTGGCGTACCGGTGCGGTGGCCTCGGAGCGGATCCGGGTGCCGATGGAGAAGAGCGCGTCGGTGACGGGGTTGTCGAGGGTCTCGGGGTGCCGGCCCTTGGCGTAGTGGCCGAAGCCGAGGGAGTCCAGGGTCCGGGAGGTGTTCTCGGTGGTGAGGCTGGAGTAGGCGTCGGCGCCCTCGCCGCCGAGGAGCAGCGGTTCGTTTCCGCCGGGCAGCGGGCCGGGGTCGGTGCGGTACGCGGGCCAGGCGTCGGCGCGGGCGACCTCGGCGGCCACCGCGCGCTGCCAGGGGCCGATCCGGGGCGACCAGGCGACATCGGCGCGCTGCCGCGCCTCGACCCGCATCCCGCTGACGGCCGCCTCCCCCGCCTGCGCGGTGAGCAGCAGCACGGCGGCGGTGACGACGAGCGCGGGCTTCCGGGCGGGGCGGGCGCGGAGGGCGCGGAGAGCGAGGGGCGCGGCGGCGAGGGCGAGCAGGGCGGCGGCGCCCGCGGCGGGATAGGTCCAGGCGTCGATGTCGGCGCTGTCCCGGGCGGCGAGGGCGAGCGCCCCGAAGAGGGCGGTGGCGCCGAGCAGGGGGGCCGGGCGGGGCGGGGCGGCGGCGGCGGACAGCCAGGCGGCGATCAGCAGCAGTCCGCAGAGGACGAAGGTCTGGCGGTAGGGGTTGCCGTTGGGCGAGGCGCCCGCGTGCCAGAGGAGGTGGGTCGGCCCCCACTGGAGGGAGAGCGTCACCAGGACGATCAGCGCGGTCCAGGCGAGCCGGACGCGCGGGGCGACCGCCTTGTTGAAGGGCAGGCTGAGGGCGAGGACGAGCGCGGGCGTGCCGATGAAGAGCGCCGGCGTGTTCACCTCGGAGGTGGCGGGCAGGAAGCGGCCGAGCAGTTCGGTCCAGCCGGCGGGCGCGAAGACGGTCTCGGGTGTCGGGTCGGCGTACTTCGTCCCGCTGAAGACGACGAGGACGAGCGGGGCGGCCAGCCCGACGCCGAGGGCCACGGTCCGCACGGCGCGCAGCAGGGCGCCGGGCCACGGGCGCGCGGCCCCGTCCGCCGGGTCGGCCGTGCAGAGCCGGACCGCGAGGAAGAGCGCCGCGCCGAGGGTGGCCATGTAGGCGGTGTAGAAGTTGGCGATCCAGGCGACGGCGACGACGAGCGGGCCGAGCACCGGCCGCCGGCCGGCCCTGGCCCACTCCGCCACCAGGCAGAGCAGCGGGAAGGCGATGAGGCCGTCCAGCCACATGGGCACGGAGGCGCCGTGGTTGAAGGTCCAGCCGGAGAGCGCGTACGCGGCGCCGAGGAGGGCGGCGAGCGGCCACGGGCCGGGGCGGGCCGCCGGGCGGAGCCGGATCAGCAGCGCGGCCATCGCCGCGCCCGCGGCGGTGATCTTCAGTGCGGTGATGACGTACAGCGCCAGTTCCGGCCGGTCGGCCGGGAAGAGGACGACGAGCAGCGAGAAGGGGCTGCTCAGATAGGTGCCGATGTCGCCGAGGAAGCCCGCGCCGAAGCCGGAGTTCCAGTTGAGGAAGGCGTCGCCGTGGGTGTCGCCGAGCAGGAAGGCGCGCCAGTAGGCGTGGTACGGCAGGTACTGCTGGCCCAGGTCGACGACGTTGCGGGTGTACGGGCCCAGCGGGTGGCTGCGGGCGAGCGCGGTGGCCAGCACGAACACGGCCGCCGTGAGCAGTCCGGCGCCGGCCGGGGCGAGCAGCCGCGGGTTCCGGGCCGGGCGGGGGCCGCCCCGCGCCCCGTCCCGGAGAGGGTCGGGCGCGGGCGTTGCGGCGGGTGGCACGGGTCCTCCAGGGAGCACGGGGCTCTCGTCGATCACCCGCGGCGAACGCACGGCGGGACGAACCCATTACTCCTGGTTCGGGCGACCCGAAGTGGATCACCCGGCGAGGTCCGGGCAGCGCCCAGGTGAACACCCGGTGTCACGGCCCGGAGGCGGACCGCCTCAGGCCGGGGTGACGGGCAGCACGTCCGGCGAGAGGGAGGCGGCGCGGGCGCTGGCGCTGGTCATCCGCCGGCGGTGGTGGCGGCGGCACAGCACCTCGTACCCGACGACCTCGGCGGCCGTGTTCACGTCGCCGACGACGACCTGCTCGCCCTCGACCACCATGTGGCCGCCGACGGTCCGGGCGTTGTGGGTGGCCCGGGCGCCGCACCAGCACAGCGCCTCGACCTGGAGCTGCTCGATCCGGTCGGCGAGCTCGATCAGGCGCTGTGAGCCGGGGAAGAGCTTGGTGCGGAAATCGGTCGTGATCCCGAAGGCGTAGACGTCCAGCCCGAGGTCGTCGACGATCCTCGCGAGCTGGTCGATCTGGGCCGGGGCGAGGAACTGCGCCTCGTCGACGATCACGTAGTCGGCCTTGCCGCCCTGGGAGAGCTGGTCGACGAGGTACCCGTAGACGTCCATGCCCTCGGGCGCCTCGACGGCCTCGGTCACCAGGCCGAGCCGCGAGGACAGCTTGCCGGCGCCCGCCCGGTCGTCCCGGGTGAAGATCACGCCCTGGAGGCCGCGCGCGTCGCGGTTGTGCGCGATCTGGAGCGCCAGCGTGCTCTTTCCGCAGTCCATCGTTCCGGAGAAGAACACCAGCTCGGGCATGACGGGTCGGGGACCTTTCGGGTCGGGGGAAGTCGGGGGGGTGAGGGGCGGTCAGGAGCGGACTTCGAGGAGCGGCACCAGCTGCTCGGCGGGGGTCATCGACCCGTGCATGCCGGTCATCTGGGTCTCCAGCGGCTCGCCGACGGAGGCGACGAGGGCCACGTCCTCGTGCGCGGCGGCGACGACGTCGCCGATCCGGCCGTACACCCGCTCGTCGACGGTGTCGCCGAACCAGCCGAGCTCGATGGCCTCGTCGCGGCCCGCCACCCAGAACTGCTCGCCGAGCACCTCGCGCCAGCAGGTGAGGACGTCGGCCTCCGCGCCGGGGACGGCGTAGACGTGCCGGGCGCGGCCCTCGCCGCCGAGGAGGGCGACGCCGGCGCGCAGCTCCCAGTCCTCGTCGACGTCGATGCGGTGCTCCTCGTCGAAGGGCACGTCGACCATGCCGTGGTCGGCGGTGACGTACAGCGCCGAGCGGGCGGGCAGCTGCTCGGCGAGCCGCCGCACCAGCCGGTCGACCAGCATCAGCTGGCCGCGCCAGGCGTCGGAGTCGATGCCGAAGCGGTGCCCGGCGCCGTCGAGTTCGCTGTAGTACGTGTAGACCAGCGAGCGGTCGCCGCCGGCCAGCTGCTCGGCGGCCACGTCCATCCGCTCCTCGCCGGAGAGGTGTCCGTGGAAGGTGCCGCCGCTCAGCGCGACCTGGGTGAGCGGGGTCTGCGCGAAGATCGGGGAGGACACCTGGGCGGTGTGGATCCCGGCCTCGTGTGCGAGCTGGAAGACGGTCGGGTACGGCTGCCAGACCTTGGGCGCGGTCCAGGGGCGCCACTTGAGCTGGTTCATCAGCTCGCCGCTGCGCGGGTCGCGGACCGTGTAGCCGCCCAGGCCGTGGGTGCCGGGGGCGCGGCCGGTGCCGACGGAGGCGAGCGAGGTCGCGGTGGTGGCGGGGAAGCCCGCGGTGATCGGCCGGCCGGTGCCGCCGCGCGAGGTGGCGAGCAGCGAGGCCAGGTAGGGGGCCTCGTCCGGGTGGGCCTTGATCTGCTCCCAGCCGAGGCCGTCCACGAGGAAGACGCAGACGCGGTCGGCGGGGGTCAGCTCGGCGATCCGCGCCTCGAAGCCGGGCACGCCCTGGCCGGCGACGAGGGTGGGCAGCAGGTCGGCGAGGGAGCCGGAGCCGTACTCGGGCACCGGGGCGCTCGCCGGGGCGAGCGGTTCCGGTTCGTCGGGCCAGCCGTGGGTGACCGAGGTCGGCTGCGCCATCAGCGGCCGGCCGTCGGCGCGGTGGCGGCGGTGGCCTCGGAGAGTGCCTGGGCGAAGGTGAGGGTCTGCCGGACGGTGTCCGGGCCGTCGCCGGCCTCGCTGACCCGCAGGCTGAGGTCGTCGGCGGTGGCGTTGCCGGTGTAGCCGTGGTCGGCGTCGCAGTTCGGGTCGCCGCAGGCGGCGGGCTCCAGGTCGATCCGGGAGACGGCGCCCCAGCCGATGGTGAGGACGACCTCGCGGGGCACGGTGCCCGGGGTGTACGACTCCGGGTTGGCGACGACCCGGCTGACCACGACCGACGAGATCCGGTCGAGCTTCACGGACTCGGTGGACGTGGTGGCGTACGGGCTCGGCGAGCTGTTGTCGGCGGCCTGCTCGTCGGTGTGGCTGACGATGAAGCGGCTCGGGGTGAGCACGAGGACGGTGACGTGGCGCCGGACCTCGTTGGCGTCGAAGGTGGTCTCCTGGTGGACCACGTACGACGCGACGTCCTCGCCGCCGACGGCGGCCTCCACCGCCTCGGCCACGAGTGCCGGGTAGTAGCCGCTGCGCTCGATCGCCGCGCGCAGCCCCTGGGTCGTCGTACCGGTCTTCGCCATGGACTCCATCCTACGGGGCTGCGGACCCCCTCCGGCCCGTCAGTAGCCGGGCAGGCGGCGGGGGCCGAGGTCGGTGGTGGGGGCGGCCGGGGCGAGGCGGACCGCGGCGCCGAGGACGGAGACGCCCGTGGGGGCGACCACGGCCGGTTCGAGGGCGACGGAGACGATCTCCGGGTGGTCGTCGACGAGCCGGGAGACCCGGAGCAGCAGCTCCTCCAGGGCGGGGGTGTCGACGGGGGCCGAGCCGCGCCAGCCGAAGAGCAGCGGGGCGGTGCGGATGGAGCGGACCAGCTCGGCGGCGTCCCGGTCGGTGGCCGGAACCAGCCGGTGGGCGGTGTCGCCGAGCAGTTCGGAGGCGGCCCCGGCCAGGCCGAAGGAGAGCACGGCGCCGGCGGCGGGGTCGATCGCGGCGCGCACGACGGTGTCGACGCCCCGGGGCACCATCGCCTGGACGACGGGCTGGAGCTCCGCGGGCTTGCCGAGGGCCTCGGTGAGCTCGGCGTAGGCGGTCCGCAGCTGCTCCTCGGTCGCCAGGTCGAGCCGGACGCCGCCGAGGTCGGGGCGGTGGCGGAGGTGGGGTGCGGTGGTCTTGAGCGCCACCGGGTAGCCGAGTCGGGCGGCGGCGGCCACGGCCTCGTCGGGCCCGGGCGCGGGCAGGGTGGGGCGGACCTCGATGCCGTAGCGGCCGAGCAGCTCGCGGGCCTCGTCGGCGGTGAGCGTCACGCCGCGGGACTCCTGTCCGGCGCCCCGCTCCTCGAGCACCCGGTCGATGAGGGCGGCGGCGCCGGTCTCGTCGATGGAGTCGTACTCCGGTACGCGTCCCGGCTCGGCGGCCTGCCGCCGCCACTGTCCGTACCGCACGGCCTCGGCGAGCGCGCGGACGGCCCGCTCGGCGGCGGGGTAGGCGGGGATGTTCCGGACGGGGGCGGGCGGCTGCGGGTCCGGCGCCTCCGGTGACTGCTCCGGCGCGGGCACGGCGGCCGCGGCGGGCTCCGGGGCGGTCGGCGCGGCGGCGGCCGGGCGGCGGGTGCGGGCGGGTGCGGGGCGGGTGCTGGTGGCGGCGGAGAGGGCTTCGGCGAGACCGCCCATCTCGACGTGGACGACGACGACCGGCTTGGCGGCGCCGGCGGCCCCGCTGCCGGCGACGGCCTCGCGGAGGGACTCGGCGAGGACCTCGGTGGTGCCCTCGATGCCGACCCAGGGGATCGCGGTGACGACGACCGCGTCGCAGGAGTCGTCGGCGAGGGCGGCGGCGAGCGCGTCCCGGAAGTCGGCCGGGGTGGCGGCGGTCGTCAGGTCCAGGGGCCGCTGCGGGCGCAGGCCCTCGGTGAGGCAGGCGTCGTACGTGAGGAGGCCGAGGGACTCCGAGTTGCCGAGGATCGCGACGCGTGGTCCGGCGGGCAGCGGCTGTGCGGCGAGGAGCAGTCCGGCGTCGACGAGCTCGGTGACGGTGTCGACGCGGATGACGCCGGCCTGGCGGAGCAGCGCGGAGACGGTGGCGTGCGGGATGCGGGTGACGGGGACCCGGTGGCCGGGCGGGGCGCTGCCGCTGTGGCGGGCGCCCTTGACGACGACGACCGGCTTGACGGCGGCGGTGCGGCGGGCGAGCCGGGTGAACTTGCGCGGGTTGCCGATCGACTCCAGGTAGAGGAGGACGACGTCGGTCGCCGGGTCGTCGTACCAGTGCTGGAGGAAGTCGTTGCCGGAGACGTCCGCGCGGTTGCCGGCGGAGATGAAGGAGGAGAGCCCCGCGCCGCGCCGGTGCAGCCCGGCGAGGAGGGCGATGCCGATGGCGCCGGACTGCGTGAAGAGGCCGATGCGGCCGGCGGCGGGCATCTCGGGGGCGAGGGAGGCGTTGAGCCGGACGTCGTCGGCGGTGTTGATGATCCCGAAGGCGTTGGGGCCGATGATCCGCATGCCGTACGAGCGGGCCTGCCGGACCAGGGCGCGCTGGCGCTCGCGGCCCTCGGTGCCGCTCTCGGCGTATCCGGCGGAGAGGACGACGAGGCCGCGGACGCCGTGCTCGCCGCAGTCGGCGACGACCTCGGGGACCCGCTCGGCGGGGACGGCGACGATCGCGAGGTCGACGGGGGCGCCGATGGCGGCGACGGAGGGGAAGGCGGGCACGCCGTCGAGGTCGGCCGCGGGGGCGCCGAGGGCGGGGTTGACCGCGTACAGCTGGCCGGTGAAGCCGGCGCCCCGCAGGTTCCGCAGGACCGTGCGGCCGACGCCGCCGGGGGTGCGTCCGGCGCCGACGACGGCCACCGAGCCGGGGGCGAGGAGCCGCTGGACGGAGCGGGCCTCGGCGCGCTGCTCGCGGGCGCGCTGGACGGCGAGGGAGCGGTCGGTGGGCTCCAGGTCGAGGTGGAGCCGGACGGAGCCGTCCTCGAAGCTGCGCTTCTGGGTGTAGCCGGCGTCCGTGAACACCTTGATCATCTTGGTGTTGGCGGGGAGGACCTCGGCGGCGAAGCGGCGGATGCCGCGCTCGCGGGCGACGGCCGCGATGTGCTCGAGGAGGGCGGAGGCGACGCCGCGGCCCTGGTGGGCGTCCTGGACGAGGAAGGCGACCTCGGCCTCGTCGGCGGGGGACGACGCGGGCAGGCCGCGCTCGTCGATCCGGTCGTAGCGGACGGTGGCGATGAACTCGCCGCCGACGGTGGCGGCGAGGCCGACCCGGTCGACGAAGTCGTGGTGGGTGAAGCGGTGGACGTCCTTGGCGGAGAGCCGTGGGTAGGGGGCGAAGAAGCGGTAGTACTTCGACTCGTCCGAGACCTGCTCGTAGAAGCTGACGAGCCGGTCGGCGTCGTCGGCGGTGATGGGGCGGACGCGGGCCGTGCCGCCGTCGCGGAGCACGACGTCGGCCTCCCAGTGGTCGGGGTAGGCGTGCTCCTCCGGGGCCGGGTGCTCCCCCGCTCCCGCCCCGCCCGCCCCGTCCGGTCCGTCCGTCTGCTCCGACGCGCTCCGCATGGGGCACAGCCTACGACCGGGGTGTGACACCGGCACCGTGCGCGCGCCGTCCGCGCCCCTGTGCCGGGGACGGGGGCCGAACGTCGTACGGTGGTGGGACCAATGTCGACGGGAGCACTCCGCTTCCCGTGAGAGACTGGTCTAGACAACCCGCCGAAGACCTGAAGGGCAACACCATGGCTGAGCGCCGCGTCAACGTCGGCTGGGCCGAGGGCCTGCACGCCCGCCCCGCCTCCATCTTCGTCCGTGCCGCCACGGCCTCCGGTGTCCCGGTGACCATCGCCAAGGCCGACGGCAACCCGGTGAACGCCGCCTCCATGCTCGCGGTGCTCGGCCTGGGCGCGCAGGGCGGCGAGGAGATCGTGCTCGCTTCGGACGCCGACGGCGCCGAGGCCGCGCTGGAGCGCCTCGCCAAGCTCGTCGCCGAGGGCCTCGACGAGCTCCCCGAGACGGTCTGACCCGGCGGGTCGGTTCCCCGCGCGTCCCGGACGGCCGTGTCCCCGGAATTCCCGGCGGACACGGCCGTCCGGCATTTCCGGATCCACGGAATTCCCTTTTCCGGGCAGCACGAAAAAGGCCCCGGAATTGCTATTCTTTGTATACGGCGTCCGTGTTAATTCCGGACGCTCGCCGTGTTGACGGCATGTTGCGAAACCCTCACACGGCCCCGCTCCGGCCTTTTCAGCCGGTGCAGCGGAAGCGCGTGCTCGGCGTGCAGGGCGGTCAGCGACCGGGCCCGCTCGGCGTCCCCCCGCGCGATGGCGTCGACGATCGCCCCGTGCTCGGCCCAGGCGTCCACCGGCCGGTCCGGCTGGTCCACCGTGTACATCCAGGCGATCTTGTGCCGCAGCTGGGTCAGGAGGACGGCCAGCGCCGGGCTGCCGGACGCCTGCGCGAGCGTCTCGTGGAACCAGCCGCCGAGCGCCCGCAGATCCTCCCCCTGCCCCCGGCGGGCCCGCTCCTGCCCCAGCCTGACCAGGCCGCGCAGCACCTTGAGGTGGGCTTCGGTGCGCCGCTGCGCCGCCCGGGCGGCGCCGAGCGGTTCGAGCAGCGCCCGTACGTCGAGGAGGTCGGCGGCCTCCTGGTCGGTGGGCTCGGCGACATGGGCGCCCGCGTGCCGGCGGCTGACCACGAAGCCCTCGGACTCCAGGGTGCGCAGGGCCTCGCGGACCGGGACGCGGGAGACGCCGTAGCGGCGGGCGAGCTGTTCCTCGGTCAGCCGGCTGCCGCGCTCGAAGACCCCCGAGACGATGTCGTCCCGGATCGCCGTGCATACCGATTGCGCGGGAACCCGCATGTCCGACCTCCGTATTCACTCCGCGCGCCCCGAATTCGAGCGGCGCTTCTTCCGCGACTCTATTGCAGCGCGCCGGAAATTCCGATGCCCCCTCGGAATTCGGCCGGTTCACGGCGGGGGCGTACCGGACGCGGAGCGACGAAAAGGCCCCGGCTCATGGGAGCCGGGGCCGATTCGGGGCGGGGTGGCGGGTCAGAGGCTGACACCGCGGGCGCGGAGGTACGCGACGGGGTTGATGTCGGAGCCGTACTCGGCGGTGGTCCGGGCCTCGAAGTGGAGGTGCGGGCCGGTCGAGTTGCCGGTCGAGCCGGAGACGCCTATCTGCTGGCCGGGCTCGACGGACTGGCCGACGTAGACGCCGATGGACGACAGGTGGCCGTACTGGGTGTAGGTGCCGTCGTTCATCCGGATCACGATGTTGTTGCCGTACGCGCCGCCCCAGCCGGCCTCGACGACGGTGCCGGAGCCGACGGAGACGACCGAGCTGCCGTAGGCGGCGTGGAAGTCGACGCCGGAGTGGCTGCCGGAGGACCAGAGGGAGCCGCCGGTCTTGTAGCCGGTGGAGACGTACGAGCCGGCGACGGGGAGGTTGAAGGAGGCGAGCCGGCGGCGCTCGGCCTCGCGGGCGGCGCGCTCCCTCTCCTCGCGGATCTCCTTGGCGCGGGCCTCGGCCTTGCGCTTCGCCTCGGCGCGCGCCTTGGCCCGGGCCTCGGCCTCGGCGGCCTCCTGCTCCTGGGCGGCGGCCTGCGCGTTGATCTGGTCGGCGATGGACTCGTCGGCGATCACCTTCATGAGGCCGGTGTCCTCGGCGGAACGGTCGTCCGTGTCGGCGGCGAGCGCCGGAGAGGCGAGGGTGCCGACGACGCCGGTGGTCGCGAGGGCGGCCACGCCGGCGATGCCGGCGCTGCGGCGAGCCAGTCGGCTCGCACCACGATGCTTCCCGGTGGCACGGGTGAACGCCAAGACGGTTCCTTTCCTTCCTTCTCGCCTACCGGGTTAGCTGACGGGTTCGGAGCAGGAAGGTCTCCTACGGGCCCCTCCGCGCGGGCGAAGGCGTCCGATTCACCCCAGGGACTGCGTGGGTCCCCGGCTCCCCAGGCTCGCGCCTGACGGGGACTCGGCGATGACTGTCCGGTGCCGCGGATGCGGCGCGTGCGTCGGCCGGACAGCCGGATCGACGCTAGGCCGGACGGGTGGCGATCGCCAAACAGACACGCGCATTTGTAAGACATGCCACAAGGCATACGATCACCCTTGACGCCATAACGGACAAAGCGGAGGTCTCCGACGCTTCACCGCATCGGAGACCTCCGCCGGGGCCGACGGAGCGTCAGCTCACCACGGTCACCTCGCCGATGCCGAGGGCCCGCACGGGCTCCTCGATCTGCGCGGCGTCGCCCACGAGCACGGTGACGAGCCGGTCCACCGGGAAGGCGCTGACGACGGCGGCCGTGGCCTCGACCGTGCCCGTCTCGGCCAGGCGCGCGTACAGCCGGGCCTGGTAGTCGTCCGGCAGGTGCTGCTCGACCTGGTCGGAGAGGGTCGCGGCGACCGAGGCGGCCGTCTCGTACTTGAGCGGGGCCACGCCCACCAGGTTCTGCACCGCGATGTCCCGCTCGGCGTCCGTCAACCCGCCCTCGGCCAGCGTCCGGAGCACCTTCCACAGGTCCTCCAGCGCCGGGCCGGTGGTCGGGGTGTCGACCGAGCCGCTGATGGCGAGCAGCGAGGCGCCGTGCCCCTCGCCGTCGGAGCGGAGCACCTGCCCGAAGGCGCGCACGCCGTACGTGTACCCCTTCTCCTCGCGCAGGACGGCGTCCAGACGGGACGTCAGGGTGCCGCCGAGGCAGTAGACGCCGAGGACCTGCGCGGCCCAGACGGCGTCGTGGCGGTCCGGCCCGATCCGGCCGATGAGCAGCTGGGTCTGGACGGCGCCGGGGCGGTCGACGATGACGACCCGTCCGGTGTCGTCGGCGGTGATCGGCTGCATCGGGCGCGGCACCGCCGGCTCGCCGGTCCAGCGGCCGAGCGTCTCGGCGAGGACCGCGTCCAGGTCGACGCCGGTGAGGTCGCCGACGACGACCGCGGTGGCGGCGGACGGGCGCAGGTGCGCGTCGTAGAAGGCGCGGACGGCGGCGGCGTCGATGGCCTCCACCGTCTCCTCGGTGCCCTGGCGCGGCCGGGACAGCCGGGTGCCGGCCGGGAAGAGCTCCTTGTAGAGCTGCTTGGCCGCGCGGCGGTTCGGGTTGGCGGCCTCGTGCGGGATCTCGTCGAGCCGGTTGGCGACCAGGCGCTTGACCTCGTCGGCGTCGAAGGCCGGGGAGGTCAGGGCCTCGGAGACGAGGGCCAGCGCCTTGGGGAGGCGGGAGACCGGGACCTCCAGGGAGACCCGGACGCCGGGGTGGTCCGCGTGGGCGTCGAGGGAGGCGCCGCAGCGCTCCAGCTCGGCCGCGAACTCCTCGGCGCCGCGCTCGGTGGTCCCCTCGGAGAGGGCGCGCGCCATGATGGTGGCGACGCCGTCGAGGCCCTCGGGCTCGGCGTCCAGCGGCGCGTCGAAGAAGATCTCGACGGCGACGACCTGCTGGCCGGGACGGTGGCAGCGCAGCACGGTCAGCCCGTTGTCGAGCGTGGCGCGCTCGGGGGCCGGGAAGGCCCACGGCCTGGCCTGGCCGGCCTGCGGCTGCGGGTGGAACTCCATGCTGGTCAGGGGCTGGGCGGTGTCCGTCACTGGTCCGCTCCCTCTTCCTCGTCGCTGTCTTCGGCGCCGGTCTGCGCCGGCTCGTACACCAGCACCGCCCGGTTGTCGGGGCGGAGGCGGGCCGCGGCCACCTCGCGCACCTCGTCGGCGGTGACCGCGAGGACCCGGTCGACGGCGGTGAGGGCGAGCTGCGGGTCGCCGAACAGCACGGCGAACCGGCACAGTTCGTCCGCGCGGCCGGCGACGGTGCCGAGCCGGTCGAGCCATTCGCGCTCCAGCTGGGCCTGGGCGCGCTCCATCTCCTCGGCGGTCGGGCCCTCGGCGGCGAAGCGGGCGAGCTCCTCGTCGACGGCGGCCTCGATGGCGGGGACCTCGACGCCGCCGGACGTCTTGACGTCCAGCCAGCCGAGCGAGGGGGCGCCGGCGAGCCGGAGCAGGCCGAAGCCGGCGGCGACGGCGGTGCGGTCGCGGCGGACCAGCCGGTTGTGCAGGCGGGAGGACTCGCCGCCGCCGAGCACGGTGAGGGCGAGGTCGGCGGCGTCGCACGCGCGCGTGCCGTCCTCGGGCAGCCGGTAGGCGGCCATCAGGGCGCGGGCCGGGACCTCCTCGACGACGACCTCGCGCAGCTGCTCGCCGATGACGTCCGGGAGGGCGCCGTCGCGCGGGGCGGGCTTGCCGTCGTGGCCGGGGATGGAGCCGAAGTACTTCTCGATCCAGGCGAGCGTCTGCTCCGGGTCGATGTCGCCGACGACCGACAGGACCGCGTTGTTGGGCGCGTAGTAGGTGCGGAAGAAGTTCCGCGCGTCCTCCAGGGTGGCCGCGTCCAGGTCCGCCATCGAGCCGATGGGGGTGTGGTGGTACGGGTGGCCCTCGGGGTACGCGAGCGCGGTGAGCTTCTCGAAGGCGGTGCCGTACGGCACGTTGTCGTACCGCTGGCGGCGCTCGTTCTTCACGACGTCCCGCTGGTTCTCCATCGACTCGTCGTCGAGGGCGGCGAGCAGCGAGCCCATCCGGTCGGCCTCCAGCCAGAGCGCGAGCTCCAGCTGGTGGGCGGGCATGGTCTCGAAGTAGTTGGTGCGCTCGAAGCTCGTCGTGCCGTTGAGCGAGCCACCGGCGCCCTGGACGAGCTCGAAGTGCCCGTTGCCGTGGACCTGCTTCGAGCCCTGGAACATCAGGTGCTCGAAGAGGTGGGCGAGGCCGGTGCGGCCCGCGACCTCGTGGCGCGAGCCGACGTCGTACCAGAGGCAGACCGCGGCGACCGGGGTCAGGTGGTCCTCCGAGAGCACCACCCTCAGGCCGTTCGCCAGCCGGTGCTCGGTCGCTGTCAGGCCGCCGGAGCCGGCCTCGGCCGTGGCCGTGTGACCCATGGGCATGTACGTCCCTTCGATCGCGGTACGGGAAAAGTCCTGCCACTGTATGCAAGCGCGCCGACACCTGGCGAAGTTCCCGGACCCCGGAGATGTCCCTCGTCCGGGTCGCGGTCCGCGCTGTCGGTGGCACGGTCCACAATGGTCCGCGTCAGATCAAGCTTTGTCGGAGAAGGAGCCGCAGCCGCGATGGCCCGCCGCAGCACGAAGACACCGCCGCCGGACGACGCGTACGAGGAGAGGATCCTCGACATCGACGTCGTCGACGAGATGCAGGGCTCCTTCCTCGAGTACGCCTACTCGGTCATCTACTCGCGCGCCCTGCCCGACGCCCGCGACGGCATGAAGCCGGTCCAGCGGCGCATCGTCTACCAGATGAACGAGATGGGCCTCCGCCCGGACCGCGGGTTCGTCAAGTGCGCCCGCGTGGTCGGCGAGGTGATGGGCAAGCTGCACCCGCACGGCGACGCCTCGATCTACGACGCCATGGTGCGCATGGCGCAGCCCTTCTCCATGCGCGTGCCGCTGGTCGACGGCCACGGCAACTTCGGTTCGCTGGGCAACGACGACCCGCCGGCCGCCATGCGGTACACCGAGTCGCGGATGGCCCCGGCCGCGCTGCTGATGACCGAGTCCATCGACGAGGACACGGTCGACTTCGCGCCCAACTACGACGGGCAGGAGCAGGAGCCGGTCGCGCTCCCCGCCGCGTACCCGAACCTGCTGGTGAACGGCGCCTCCGGCATCGCGGTCGGCATGGCGACCAACATGCCCCCGCACAACCTCGGCGAGGTGATCGCGGCCGCCCGCCACCTGATCCGGTACCCGAACGCGGACCTGGACGCGCTGATGCGCTTCGTCCCCGGCCCCGACCTGCCGACCGGCGGCCGGATCGTCGGCCTGAACGGCATCCGGGACGGGTACGAGTCGGGCCGCGGCACCTTCAAGATCCGGGCCACCACGTCGGTGGAGACCGTGACGGCCCGCCGCAAGGGCATCGTCGTCACCGAACTGCCCTTCACGGTCGGCCCCGAGAAGGTCATCTCCAAGATCAAGGACCTGGTCGGCTCGAAGAAGCTCCAGGGCATCGCCGACGTCAAGGACCTCACCGACCGGGCCCACGGGCTCCGCCTGGTCATCGAGATCAAGAACGGCTTCGTGCCCGAGGCGGTCCTGGAACAGCTCTACAAGCTGACGCCGATGGAGGAGTCCTTCGGCATCAACAACGTGGCCCTGGTGGACGGCCAGCCGCTCACGCTCGGCCTGAAGGAGCTGCTGGAGGTCTACCTCGACCACCGCTTCGAGGTGGTCCGCCGCCGTTCCGAGTTCCGCCGCGGCAAGAAGCGCGACCGGCTGCACCTGGTCGAGGGCCTGCTGGTCGCCCTGCTCGACATCGACGAGGTCATCCGGCTCATCCGGGAGAGCGAGAACTCGGCGCAGGCGAAGGAGCGCCTGATGGAGCGCTTCTCGCTGAGCGAGATCCAGACCCAGTACATCCTGGACACCCCGCTGCGCCGGCTCACCAAGTTCGACCGCCTGGAGCTGGAGACCGAGCGGGACCGGCTGACCGGCGAGATCGACGAGCTGACCGGGATCCTGGACTCCGACTCCGAGCTGCGCAAGCTGGTCTCGGCGGAGCTGGCCGCGGTCGCGAAGAAGTTCGCCACCGACCGGCGCACGGTCCTCCTGGAGTCGGCGGGCGCGCCCGTCTCGGCCGTCCCGCTGGAGGTCGCGGACGACCCGTGCCGGGTGCTGCTCTCCTCGACCGGGCTGCTGGCCCGGACGGTCTCGGCGGAGCTGCCCCCGGCCGAGGCGGACGCCAAGCGGGCCAAGCACGACGTCATCGTCTCGTCGGTGGCGGCCACCCAGCGCGGCGACGTGGGCGCGGTGACCTCCGCGGGCCGGCTGCTGCGGCTCGCGGTCATCGACCTGCCGCAGCTGCCGGACACGGCCGCCGCGCCGAACCTGGCGGGCGGCGCGCCGCTGAGCGAGTTCCTGTCGCTGGAGGCGGACGAGACGGTGGTCTGCCTGACCACGCTGGACGAGTCCTCGCCCGGTCTGGCGCTCGGCACCCTGCAGGGCGTGGTCAAGCGGGTGGTGCCGGACTATCCGGCGAACAAGGACGAGCTGGAGGTCATCACCCTCAAGGACGGTGACCGGATCGTCGGCGCGACCGAGCTGCGGACGGGCGAGGAGGACCTGGTCTTCATCACCTCCGACGCGCAGCTGCTGCGCTACCCGGCGGCCCAGGTGCGGCCGCAGGGCCGCCCGGCCGGCGGCATGGCGGGCATCAAGCTGGCGGCCGGCGCGGAGGTGCTGTGCTTCGCCGCGGTGGACCCGGCGGCGGACGCGGCCGTGTTCACGGTGGCGGGCGCGAGCGGCACCCTGGACGGCGCCGCGGCGACCTCGGCGAAGCTGACGCCGTTCGACCAGTACCCGCGCAAGGGCCGGGCGACCGGCGGCGTGCGCTGCCAGCGCTTCCTGAAGGGCGAGGACGCGCTGCTCCTGGCCTGGGCGGGTGCCCTGCCGGCCCGTGCCGCGCAGAAGAACGGCACGCCGGTCGAGCTGCCGGAGCCGGACCCGCGCCGCGACGGCTCGGGCACCCCGCTGCCGAAGCCGGTGGACGTGGTGGCGGGCCCGGCCAGCTAGCCGCCTCCGCACGCGCGCGAAGCCCCCGCTCCCTGTCGGAGCGGGGGCTTCGTCGTGGTCGGGGCGGGGCCGCTGTTCCGTACGGGGGCCGGGGCGGGTGCCGGACGGGGCGCGGAGCGGGACGGGTGCCGGACGGGGCGCGGAGCGGGACGGGTGCCGGGCTCGGCGTCAGGCGTGCGTGCCGGGGGCGTACACCGACTCGATCCCGGCGACGATCAGCCGCAGCCCCTCCTCGAAGCGCTCGTCGTAGTCGGCGAACAGCTCCGCTCCGGCCGCCGCCGCGAGCGGGTACGCGGCGAGGCGGTGGGCGCGCTCGTCGATGTCGAAGCCCTCCCGTGGCTCTCCGGGGAGGGGTTCGGTGCCCTGCTCCTCGGTGACGAACCCGAGGGTGTACATGTACGCCGTGGTGCTGGCCCGCACCGCCTCGCGCAGCGTGAACCCGGCGTCGACCAGGGCGCCGAGCTGGAGCTCCATGTCCTGGGCGTGGTCGGTGCCGGTGAACCGGGCGCCGCTGTAGACCTTGGCGCCGTCGCGGTAGCGCAGCAGCCCGGCGCGCAGCCCCCGGTTGGCGCCGAGCATCAGCTCCTGCCAGCTCTGCCCGGCGGCCGGGCGGGCCTCCGGCTCGGCGACCATGCGCCGGTACATGACGGTGGCCATCTCGTCGAGCAGGGCCTGCTTGTTCTTGAAGTGCCAGTACAGGGCGGGGGCCTGGACGTGCAGCTCCTGGGCGATGGCGCGGAGCGTGAGCCCTTCCAGGCCGCGCTCGTTCAGCAGCCGCAGGGCGGTCTCCGCCACCGTGCTCGGGTCCAGCTTGGTCGTCTTCTTCGTCGCCACCCCGTCACGGTATCCCCTTGACTCCTTAACGCCGTTAAGGCGATGCTGGGGAGGTCGGCATTTAACAGCGTTAAGGACTGGAGGCGGACAGCCATGCCTGTGGACCGGGACACGGACGTCGTCATCACCGGAGCGGGCCCCACGGGGCTCGTGCTCGCCCTCGACCTCGCCCGCCGGGGCGTCCGGACGCTCCTCCTGGAGCGGGCCGACGGGCTCTTCCCCGGCTCGCGCGGCAAGGGACTCCAGCCGCGCAGCCTGGAGGTCCTGGACGACCTCGGCGTCCTGCCCGGGGTGCTGGCGGCGGGCGGCCCGTACCCCCGGATGCTGGCCTGGGAGGGCACCGAGCGGCGCGGCGAGTGGGACATGGTCCCGCGCTCGGAGCCCACCGAGCGGGTGCCGTACGCGAACACCCTGCTGATCCCGCAGTCCCGCACCCAGGAGCTGCTGTACGAGCGGCTGACGGCGCTCGGCGGCGGCGTCCGCTTCGGCACCGCCCTCACCGGCCTGCGCCAGGACCACGCGGGCGTGGCGGCGGAGCTGAGCACCGGCGAGACGGTCCGGGCCGGCTACCTGGTCGGCGCCGACGGAGGCCGCTCCACGGTCCGCCGGGCCCTCGGCATCGGTATGACCGGCGAGACCGTGGACCCGCGCCCGATGCTCGTCGCGGACGTGCGGATCGCCCCCGGGACGGTGGCCGGCCGGGACCACTGGCACGTGTGGCGGGCGCCGGACGGCGGCGTGGCGCTCTGCCCGCTGCCGGGCGACGCCGCCCTCTTCCAGCTCGCCGCCACCTTCGAGGACCCGGCGGCCGTGGTGGACACGACCCCGGAGGGCGTCCGCGCGCTGCTCGCCGCCCGTACCCCGCTGGACGCGGACCAGATCACGGACGTGCCGTGGGCCTCGGACTACCGCGCCAGGGCGGCGCTCGCGGACCGCTTCCGGGAGGGCCGGGTCTTCCTCGCGGGCGACGCCGCCCACGTCCACTCCCCCGCCGGCGGCCAGGGCCTCAACACGGGCGTCCAGGACGCCTACAACCTCGGCTGGAAGCTCGCCCAGGTCCTCCTCCACGGGGCACCGGCCGCGCTCCTCGACAGCTACGAGGCCGAGCGCCGCCCCGTCGCGGCGGACGTCCTGGGGCTCAGCACCCGGCTCCACCGGGCCACCGCCGACGGCGAGGCCACCCAGCGGGGCAAGGACGTCCAGCAGCTCGACCTCGGCTACCGGGACTCGGCCCTCGCGGTCGACACCCGCCCGGAGACCTCGGGGGACACCCTGCGCGCGGGCGACCGCGCCCCGGACGGCCGGCACGGGGAGGGGCGGCTGTTCGACCTCTTCCGGGGCCCGCACTTCACCCTGCTCACGGCCGGCGACGCCGAGCCCCCCGCGGCACTCCCGGAGCAGGTCCGCACGGCCCGGCTGACGGCGCCGGGCGAGCCGTACGGCACGGGCGTCTACCTGATCCGCCCGGACGGGTACGTGGGCTGGGCCGGCGACCGCGCCGACGCGAGCCTCGACGCCTACCTGACGGCGGTCGGCCTGGCACCGGCGGGCCTGCCGGCCTGAGGCGCGGTCACGCCTCCTCGGCGTCCGGCTCGTCGCCCTGCGGCACGTACCGGAGGACACCCCACATGGAGTGCTCGTCCGGGACGTCCCCGGGTCCGTCCAGCTCGCAGGCGGCGAGCTCCTTGCGCAGAGCGGCGGAGTCGACGCCGGAGCCGATCAGGACGAGCTGCGAGAGGCGCTCCTCGCCGGCCGGCCAGGGCTCCGGGTAGAAGCGCAGGAAGCGGCCGACCGCGTGCACCGCGTACCGGTGGTCGGGGTCGGCGGCGCCGAAGTCCACGAAGCCCTTGAGCCGGTACAGGCCCTCGGGCCGGGAGTCGAGGAAGGCCATCAGCCGCCGCGGGTGCAGCGGGACCGCCGTGGCCAGGGAGACGGTGTCGTAGGCCGCGTGCACGTGCGCGTGCCCGTCGTCGTCGCCGTAGAGGATGTCCTCGATCGACATCTGCCCGGCGATCTCGTCCTCCGGGACGACCCGGTCGAAGAGCAGCTCGGGATCGATCCGGCCGTGCGCCGCCTCGATCACCGCAGCCCGGCCCGCGAGCCCGGCGACGGTCTCCCGGACGGTCCGCAGCTCCTCCCCGGACACCCGGTCGGCCTTGTTGACCACGACCAGGTCGGCGAGGGCGAGATGCCGGTCGGTCTCGGGGTGCCGCTGCCGGGTGGCGCCGAACTCGGCGGCGTCGACCACCTCGACCAGACCGCCGTAGACGATCCGCCGGTTCTCGCTGGCCAGCACCATCCGGACCAGCTCCTGCGGCTCGGCGAGACCGCTGGCCTCGATCACGATCACGTCCAGCCGCAGCTCGGGCCGGGTCAGCACCTCCAGGTACTCGTCCAGCTCGCTCGCGTCCACCGCACAGCACAGACACCCGTTGCCGAGCGAGACCGTGGACCCGACCTGCCCGGCGACCGTCATCGCGTCGATCCCGATGTCGCCGAAGTCGTTGACCATGACCCCGATCCGGGTCCCCCGGGCACTCCGCAGCAGATGGTTGAGGAGCGTGGTCTTCCCGGCCCCGAGAAACCCGGCGAGGACGACGACGGGGATCTGCTGCACGCTCAAGAGACAACCCTTTCGCTGGGACGACGACGGAGACCGGCCAGGAGAAAGGACGCCCCCGCGCCCGAACCCACCCGAACCGCCACCCAGAATAGGCAGCCCACCCCACCACAACGTCACCCCCGCACGCCGGCACACCCGCAAGGCCCCAGGCACACCCGACCACCGGCCCCGCGCCCCCGGCGCCCTCCGCATTTCCGGTCGTCGACGCCGTCCCCGTACCGTTTCGGGCATGAGCCGTACCGGATCGATCCCCTCTGCGCCGCCGGCCGTGCGTCGGCGGCGCCGGCTGGGGTGGCCGCGGCGGGTGTTCTCGCAGGTGCTGCTGATGCAGCTGGCCGTCGCCACCGGCGTCACCGTGCTGGCCACCGGGTTCTTCCTGGCCCCGCTGAGCGCCCAGCTCGACGACCAGGCGATGCGGCGGGCGCTGGCCATCGCGGAGACCATGGCCTCCTCGCGGACCGCCGCTGACCTGGCCGGCGGGCCGCCGTCGGCGACGGGACCGGTGCAGCGCGAGGCGGAGCGGGTCCGGGAGGCGACCGGCGCCGAGTACGTGGTCGTCATGGACACGCGCGGAGTGCGCTGGTCGCACCCCGACCCCGTCCAGATCGGCCGGACCGTCTCCACCGACCCGAGCGAGGTCCTGGCGGGCCGCGAGGTGATGGAGATCGACAGCGGCACCCTGGGCCGCTCGGCACGCGGCAAGGCCCCGCTGCGGAACGCGGACGGCGGGATCGTCGGCGCGGTCTCCGTCGGCATCGAGTACGACAGCGTCCGCGACCGGCTGCTCTCCGCGATCCCCGGCCTCCTGGCCTACGCGGGCGGCGCGCTCGCGGCCGGCGCGCTCGCCGCGTACCTGATCTCCCGCCGGATCCAGCGGCAGACCCGCGACCTGGCCTTCTCCGACATCTCGGCGCTGCTGGCCGAGCGCGAGGCGATGCTGCACGGCATCCGCGAGGGCGTGGTGGCCCTGGACCGCAGGGGTTCCGTACGGCTCCTCAACGACGAGGCCCAGCGCCTCCTCGGCCTCGGCCCCGAGGCCGCCGGGCGCCCGCTCGACGCGCTCCTCGGCCCCGGCCGTACGGCGGACGTGCTGACCGGCCGGGTGACCGGGGCCGACCTGGTGACCGTCCAGGGGCACCGGGTGCTGATCGCCAACCGGATGCCGACGGACGACGGCGGCGCCGTGGCCACCCTCCGCGACCGCACCGAACTGGAGCGGCTGGGCCGGGAGCTCGACTCCACCCGCGGCCTGATCGACGCCCTGCGCGCCCAGGACCACGAGCACGCCAACCGCCTCCACACCCTCCTCGGCCTGCTGGAACTGGAGCTGTACGACGAGGCGGCCGACTTCGTCACCGAGGTCGTCGGGGTGCACCGGGCGACCGCCGAGCAGGTGACCGAGAAGGTCCACGACCCGCTGCTCGCGGCCCTCCTGGTCGGCAAGGCGACGGTGGCCGCCGAGCGCGGGGTCTCGCTGCGGATCGCCCCGGACTCCCTGCTCCCCGACCGGCTGGTGGACCCGCGCGAACTCGTCACCGTCGTCGGCAACCTCGTCGACAACGCCCTGGACGCCGCCGCCGGCGCCCCGGACGCCCGGGTCGAGGTGGCGCTGCGCGCCGACGGCCGGACGGTGGTCCTGCGGGTCGCCGACAGCGGTCCCGGCGTCCCCGAGGACCGCCGGGAGCTGATCTTCACCGAGGGATGGACCACGAAGGAGCCGCCCTCCCACGGCAGGCGCGGCCTCGGGCTCGCGCTCGTCCGCCGCCTCGCCGAGCGGCGCGGCGGCACGGCGCGGGTGACGGCGGGCCCGGCCGGCGGCGCGGAGTTCACGGTGGTCCTGCCGGACGCGCTCACGGAACCGTCCCCGGCCGACCCGGCCGACCCGGCCGACCCGGTCCCGCCCGCCCCGCGCGGGCCGGTGGACCCGCACCCGACCAGGTCCGAGGAGGGGTCCCGGTGATCGACGTGCTCGTCGTCGACGACGACATCCGGGTGGCGCGGGTGAACGCCGCGTACGTGACCAAGCTGCCCGGCTTCCGGGTCGCGGCCACCGCCCACTCCACCGCCGAGGCCCTCTCCGTGCTCGACGGACAGCCGGTGGACCTCGTCCTCCTCGACCACTACCTCCCCGACGAGAACGGCCTCGCCGCCATCCGCGCGCTGCGGGCCCGCGGCCACCAGTGCGACGTGATCATGGTGACGGCGGCCCGGGACGTGGCGACCGTTCAGGCGGCGATGCGGCACGGCGCCCTCCAGTACCTGGTCAAGCCGTTCAACTTCGCCGGTCTGCGGTCCAAGCTGGAGGCGTACGCGGCCCTCCGCCGCGCCCTGGAGAGCGGCGGCGAGGCGGAACAGGCCGAGGTCGACCGGATCTTCGGCACCCTGGCGGCCGGCACCGTCGCCCCCGACCTGCCCAAGGGGCACTCGCCGACCACGGCCGAGCTGGTCCGCCAGGCGCTGCTGGCCGCCGACGGGCCGCTCTCCACCCAGGAGCTCGCCGAGCGGACCGGCGTCAGCCGCCAGACCGCCCAGCGGTACCTCAAGCTCCTGGAGCGGAACGGGCGCGTCCGTCTCTCCCTCCGGTACGGCGAGACCGGCCGCCCCGAGCACCGCTACACCTGGGTCTCCTCACCTTGAGGCCCGAGTTCCGGGGCGGCGTCAGGCGGCGCCCGCGCCGGTGAGCGCCCGCACCTCGGTCTCGGCGTGCCGTGCCTCGTCGGGCGGCTCGGGCGAGGTGACCGTGCCGAGCCAGCCGGCCAGGAACCCGAGCGGGATGGAGACCACGCCCGGGTTCTGCAGCGGGAAGACATGGAAGTCCATGCCCGGGAAGAGCGCCTCGGGACTGCCCGAGACGACTGGCGAGAACACCACCAGGAGCACCGCGGGGACGAGCCCGCCGTAGACCGACCAGACCGCGCCCCGGGTGGTGAAGCGGCGCCAGAACAGCGAGTACAGCAGCACCGGCAGGTTGGCCGAGGCGGCCACCGCGAAGGCGAGGCCGACGAGGAAGGCCACGTTGAGGTCGCGGGCGAGCAGCCCGAGCCCGATCGCGACGGCGCCGATGACGGCGGCCGCCACCCGCGCCACGGTGACCTCGCTGTACTGCTTCCCGCCGGACCGGCGCAGCGAGGCGTAGAGGTCGTGGGCGACGGAGGCGGAGGAGGCCAGCGTGATCCCGGCGACGACCGCGAGGATGGTCGCGAAGGCGACGGCGGCGACGACCGCGAAGAGCACCGTGCCGCCGGTGGAGCCCGCTCCGCCGCCGAGGTCGAGGGCGAGCAGCGGGACGGCCGTGTTGCCGGAGGCGTTGGAGGCGCGGACCTCGGCGGAGCCGATGATCGCGGCGGCGCCGAAGCCGAGGACGATGGTCATCAGGTAGAAGCCGCCGATGAGGCCGATGGACCAGACGACCGAGCGGCGGGCGGCGCGGGCGGTGGGCACGGTGTAGAAGCGGGACAGGATGTGTGGCAGTCCCGCCGTGCCGAGGACGAGCGCGAGACCGAGGCTGATGAAGTCCAGCCGGGCGGTCCAGTCGCCGCCGTAGCGCAGGCCGGGGCCGAGGAAGGCGGTGCCGTGCCCGCTGCGCTCGGCGGCGGTGTTGAGCAGGCTGTTCACATCGCCGTGGAAGCGGATCAGGACGAGGACGGTGAGCGTGACGGTGCCGGCCATGAGCAGCACCGCCTTGACGATCTGGATCCAGGTGGTGGCCCTCATCCCGCCGAGCGACACGTAGATCACCATCAGCGCGCCGACGCCGACGACGGTCCAGGTGCGGGCCGCCTCGCCGGTGCCGCCGAGGAGCAGGGCCACCAGGCTGCCGGCGCCCACCATCTGGGCCACCAGGTAGAGCACGGAGACGGCCACCGAGGAGGTGCCGGCCGCGATCCGCACCGGTCGTTCGGCCATCCGCGCGGCGACGACGTCGGCGAGGGTGAACCGGCCGCAGTTGCGGACGAGTTCGGCGACGAGGAGGAGCACGACCAGCCAGGCGACGAGGAAGCCGACCGAGTAGAGCATGCCGTCGTAGCCGTAGAGGGCGATCAGGCCCGAGATGCCGAGGAAGGAGGCGGCGGACATGTAGTCGCCGGCGATGGCGAAGCCGTTCTCCATCGGCGAGAAGAGCCGGCCGCCGGCGTAGAACTCCTCGGCGGATCCGTGCCGGTTGCGGCTCACCCAGGTGGTGATGGCGAGGGTCACGGCGACGAAGGCGCTGAAGAGCAGCAGGGCGAGCGTCTGGTGGTCTCCGGTCACCACTGGCCGGCTCCTCTCGTCATCTCCTGGGTGTCCCAGCGCAGTTCGAGCGCTGCCCGGTCCCGGCGCAGCCGCGCGTGCCGGGCGTAGGCCCAGGTGAGGAGGAAGGTGGTGAGGAACTGGCCGAGGCCGGCGATCATCGCCACGTTGACCGCCCCGGCCACCGGCCGGGCCATCAGGCCGGGGGCGGCGGTGGCGGCGACGACATAGGCGAGGTACCAGACGAGGAAGGCGAGGGTCGCGGGGAAGGCGAACCGGCGGTAGCGGCGCCGTACCTCCTGGAAGGCGGGGCTGCGCTGGACCTCCAGGTAGATCCCGGCCGCCCCGGGCAGCGGGTGCGCGGCCTCGTCGTGCCGCTGGCGCGGAAGCTCCGGCGGGGTCCCGCCCGGCCCTTCGTCCCGCGCCCCCGCGCGTTCCTGCTCGTCCAGTTGTTCCACCGGTCAACTCTCCTTGTCAGCGAACCGTTTCGGCCGCGTGCCCAAGGATGGACAGAGTGGGCAGATCCCGGACTCTTCTCCCTCCGCTCTTCACCCCATCAGGTGACTCTTCGGCCCGGCGCCTGACCGGACCGGGCCGATATGCGTATGGACGCCGGACGGCCCGGCTCCCGTGGGACGGGGACCGGGCCGGTTCGCCGGAGGGCGGTGGTACGACGGAGAGCGGTGGTACGGCTCAGGCGTCGATGCGCGAGCGGTCGAGCGTCGCCGCGGAGCTGGTGATGAACTCCTTGCGGGGCGCCACGTCGTTGCCCATCAGCAGGTCGAAGACCGTCTCGGCCGCGTCCAGGTCGCCGATGTTGATCCGGCGCAGGGTGCGGTGGCGGGGGTCCATCGTGGTCTCCGCGAGCTGGTCGGCGTCCATCTCGCCGAGACCCTTGTAGCGCTGGATGGCGTCCTTGTAGCGGACCCCCTTGCGCTGGAACTCCAGGAGCGTCTGGCGCAGCTCGTTGTCGGAGTACGTGTACACGTACTTGTCCTGGCCCTTCTTGGGCTGGACCAGCTCGATCCGGTGCAGCGGCGGCACGGCGGCGAAGACCCGGCCGGCCTCGACCATCGGGCGCATGTAGCGCTGGAAGAGGGTCAGCAGCAGCGTCCGGATGTGCGAGCCGTCGACGTCGGCGTCGGTCATCATGATGACCTTGCCGTAGCGGGCCGCGTCGATGTCGAAGGTGCGGCCGGAGCCCGCTCCTATGACCTGGATGATCGCGCCGCACTCGGCGTTCTTGAGCATGTCCGAGACGGACGACTTCTGGACGTTGAGGATCTTGCCGCGGATCGGCAGCAGGGCCTGGAACTCGCTGTTGCGGGCGAGCTTGGCGGTGCCGAGCGCGGAGTCTCCCTCGACGATGAAGAGCTCGCTGCGCTCGACGTCGTCGCTGCGGCAGTCGGCCAGCTTGGCCGGCAGCGAGGAGGACTCCAGGGCGGTCTTCCGGCGCTGGGCGTCCTTGTGCTGGCGGGCGGCGATCCGGGTGCGGGCCGCGGCGACGGCCTTCTCCAGGACGGCGCGGGCCTGGGCCTTGGCGTCCCGCTTGGTGGAGGTCAGGAACGCCTTGAGCTCGCGGGCGACCACGGTGCTCACGATGCGGCGGGCGGCCGAGGTGCCGAGCACCTCCTTGGTCTGGCCCTCGAACTGCGGCTCGGCGAGGCGGACCGTGACGACGGCGGTCAGGCCCTCCAGGGCGTCGTCCTTGACGATGTCGTCCTCGGCGACGCGCAGCAGCTTCGCCGAGCGCAGCACCTCGTTCACGGTCTTCGTGATGGCCTGCTCGAAGCCGGAGACGTGGGTGCCGCCCTTAGGGGTGGCGATGATGTTCACGAAGGACCGGACGGTGGTGTCGTACCCGGTGCCCCAGCGCAGGGCGACGTCCACGCCGAGCTCACGGGTGACCTCGGTGGGGGTCATGTGGCCGCGGTCGTCGAGGACCGGGACGGTCTCCTTGAAGGTGCCCTGGCCGGTGAGGCGCAGCACGTCGCAGACGGCCTTGTCCTGCGCGAGGTACTCGCAGAACTCGCTGATGCCGCCGTCGAAGCGGAAGACCTCCTCGCTCTTGCCGATCCCCTCCAGGTCCCGCTCGTCGCGGACGACGATGGTGAGGCCGGGCACGAGGAAGGCGGTCTGGCGGGCGCGCTGGTGCAGCGTCTCCAGGGCGAGCTTGGCGTCCTTGAGGAAGATCTGCCGGTCGGCCCAGTAGCGCACCCGGGTGCCGGTGCGGGTCTTCGGCACCCGCTTGCCCTTGATCAGCCCGCTCGACGGGTCGAAGGGGCTGTCCGGGCCCTGCTCGGTGAAGATGCCCGGGACACCGCGCCGGAAGCTGATCGCGTGCGTGGCGCCGTTCCGGTCGACCTCGACGTCGAGGCGGGCCGAGAGCGCGTTGACCACGGAGGCGCCGACGCCGTGCAGACCGCCGGAGGCCGCGTACGAGCCGCCGCCGAACTTTCCGCCGGCGTGCAGCTTGGTCATGACGACCTCGACGCCGGAGAGACCGGTCTTGGGCTCGACGTCGACGGGGATGCCGCGGCCGTTGTCGCGGACCTCGACGGACCCGTCGTCGTGGAGGATGACGTCGATGTGGTCGCAGTAGCCGCCCAGGGCCTCGTCGACCGAGTTGTCGATGATCTCCCAGAGGCAGTGCATCAGGCCACGACTGTCGGTGGACCCGATGTACATTCCGGGGCGCTTGCGGACCGCTTCGAGCCCTTCGAGGACGAGCAGGTGCCGCGCGGTGTAGTTGGAACCGTCACGGTCTGCGGTCAGCAGCGCACTGGACGGCACGGACGTTTCGGCGGTCACGCGGTTCGCTCCTCGCTGAATTTGGAATCTTGCCCGATGGGGTGAGTACCGGCGTCGCTCACCGCTCAGAGGGTACCGATGCCTGGTAGGGCCGCTGAAACGCCACCCTCCCGGTTTCCTCATGCTAGTCCAGAGTCGCATGGGTGTTCGATCCCTCGAAGGGGTGACGTGAACATCACGTTCCCTTCCAGGCATGAACCATCTAGGCTCCGGGCACGTCCTCATGAACAACCGGCAAGCCCGCCGGGAGGACGACCGACACCACAGCAACGCGAAACCCGTAGAGCGACGCAATACGGCTCATTCGCCGCCAACCGGCAGCAGACAGCCACCTTGGGAAAAAGTTTCAAGGAAAAGCCACGAGCGGGAACGTTTTCGGCCTGGTTGGATGTTGACCCTGGTACGACAGCTCGTCGAGCTAGAGAAGAGGCGACGTGACTACTGTTCTGACCCCCGCGAGCCCCCTGACGGCCGCTGACCGCTGCGACCGCTGCGGCGCCCAGGCATACCTGCGTGTCGTCCTGGCCAGCGGAGGTGACTTGCTCTTCTGCGCCCACCACGGTCGCAAGTTCGAGCCGGAACTCAAGAAGATCGCCGTTGAGATACAGGATGAGACGGACCGGCTGACCGATGTGCCGGCCCGCACGATGGGCGACGAGCACTGACGCCGCGCTACCACGACGAGCTCAGGGCCGGTCGCTGACGACCGGACGACGGGCGGCCACTCCCTCGACCAGGGGGTGGCCGCCCGTTCTCGTACCCCTCGGAGCCCGCCCGGGCAGGCCCCTCGGCCCGGCACCGGCCCCGGGGCTCAGAACCGCTCGGGCAGCACGGTGGAGACCCGCGTGTAGACCCCGGGGTTCTCGGCCTGCCCGCAGCCGCTCCCCCAGGACACCAGCCCGATCAGCACCCCCCGGCCCACCAGCGGGCCGCCGCTGTCGCCCTGACAGGCGTCCCGGCCGCCCTCGGGGTCCCCGGCGCAGAGCATGGACGCCTTGCGGTACGAGACGCCGCCCCAGCCACCCGGGTACGCCCGCTCGCAGGCCGAGTCCGGCAGGACCTGCACGGGCGCCGAGCGGAGCGAGGAGGCGTAGCTCCCGTTCCCGGTCGTGTCGCCCCAGCCGTACACCTGGGCCTCCGTCCCCGGGGCCTCCGCCGCGTCCCCGGGCGCCGCCACCTTGATCACGTAGGACTGCGGCAGGGCCTCGGCGAGGGTGAGGACGGCGAGGTCGCCCGCGTTGGTCGACGGGTCGTAGTCCGGGTTCACCCAGGTGTCCGCGATACGCACCTCCTGCCCGCCCTGGCCGCGCAGGAGGGCCCGGCCGGCGATCACCGAGAAGTCCCGCAGCTGCCAGGGGGCGCCGCCGAGCACCTCACGGCCCAGGCAGTGCGCGGCGGTGAGCACCTTGGTGGGCGCCACGACGACGCCGCCGCAGAACTGACCCGCCCGCGTACCCCCGAACCGGTCACGGCTGGACAGCGCCACCACCCAGGGCGCGTCGGTGATCGCCGCCGGGCTGCCGCCCACCACGACGCTGTCCGCGCCGGCCGGGGCGGCCCAGGCCACCTGTCCGGCCACCGCCGTGACCAGACCCAGGGCACCCGTCAACGCACGGGCGAAGGGACCACGCATGGAGCCTCCTGACTCTCCGCAGATATCCGTTCACCCAGCGTCGGGCACGGACGCGTCCGCTGCACGCGCGAACGGCCGAAGGGCCCGGTCCCCGAGCGGGGAACCGGGCCCTTCGGCCGTCGCTGTACGCCTCGGACCGATCGGGAGATCAGTCGAGGTAGTCGCGCAGGACCTGCGAGCGCGACGGGTGGCGCAGCTTCGACATGGTCTTCGACTCGATCTGGCGGATCCGCTCACGGGTCACGCCGTAGACCTTGCCGATCTCGTCCAGCGTCTTCGGCTGGCCGTCGGTGAGACCGAAGCGCATGGAGACCACGCCCGCCTCACGCTCGGAGAGCGTGTCGAGGACGGAGTGCAGCTGCTCCTGGAGGAGCGTGAAGCTGACCGCGTCGGCCGGCACGACCGCCTCGGAGTCCTCGATGAGGTCACCGAACTCGCTGTCGCCGTCCTCACCCAGGGGGGTGTGGAGGGAGATCGGCTCGCGGCCGTACTTCTGGACCTCGATGACCTTCTCCGGGGTCATGTCGAGCTCCTTGGCCAGCTCCTCCGGGGTGGGCTCGCGGCCCAGGTCCTGGAGCATCTGGCGCTGGACGCGCGCGAGCTTGTTGATGACCTCGACCATGTGCACCGGGATACGGATGGTGCGGGCCTGGTCGGCCATGGCGCGGGTGATCGCCTGGCGGATCCACCAGGTGGCGTACGTGGAGAACTTGTAGCCCTTGGTGTAGTCGAACTTCTCGACCGCGCGGATCAGACCCAGGTTGCCCTCCTGGATCAGGTCCAGGAAGAGCATGCCGCGGCCGGTGTAGCGCTTGGCCAGCGAGACCACCAGACGGAGGTTGGCCTCCAGGAGGTGGTTCTTGGCGCGGCGGCCGTCCTCGGCGATGATCTCCAGCTCGCGCTTGAGCTTCGGCGCGATCTTGTCCGAGCCCGCGAGCTTGTCCTCGGCGAAGAGACCGGCCTCGATGCGCTTGGCGAGCTCGACCTCCTGCTCGGCGTTGAGCAGGGGGACCTTGCCGATCTGCTTCAGGTAGTCCTTGACCGGGTCGGCGGTGGCGCCGGCCACGGCGACCTGCTGGGCGGGAGCGTCGTCCTCGTCCTCGTCGGACAGCACGAAGCCCTTGGTCTCGCCCTCGGCCTCCTCCTCGTCCTTGCCCGGCGCGACGTCCTCGAGCAGCTCCTCGCCCTCGATCAGTTCGTCGTCGGACTTCTTGGACGCGGTCTTCTTGGCCGCCGTCTTCTTGGCGACGGTCTTCTTGGCCGCCGTCTTCTTGACGGCCGCCTTCTTCGCGACCGCCTTCTTGGCGGGCGACGCGGCCTCGTCGGCCGGGTCGGCGCTCTCGGCCGCGGGGGCGGTCGAGCCGGTCGCGACGGTGCTCCTCGTCACCGTCGCCGCCCTGGCGGTGACGGTGGTCTTGGCGGCGGTGCGCTTGGCCGGGCTCTTCGCTGCTGCGCTCTTGCGGGCGCGCTTCGGCGACTCCGCTGCACTGACCATCAGCGTCACACCCTCTTCCTCGAGGATCTGATTGAGGCTGCGCAGAACATTCTTCCACTGGGTTGGCGGAATCTGGTCAGCCTCGAAGGCCCGACGCACGTCATCGCCGGCGATCTGCCCATCAGCCTTTCCCCGCTCGATGAGCGCCATCACAGACTCGGACTCGGCGATCTCCGGCGGGAGCGTACGGGATGTGCTGGCCGACACGAACAACCTCTCGGAACGATGGAAACGGCTTCCGGCCCCGCCCGGGATCGGGCCGGAGCCGACGACCGTCGACGGGGAATGTGCCGACGGCGCGGGCTGGACCGGGGAACTGCACAGCGCCTGCACCGGCTGCTGTATTCCTTCCTCGGCTGTCACCTCTTAGGTCATCGCACGGCTCGGAGGAGTGTTACGCCCAATCTTCGTGTCCCGAGTCACACCGCATCCGCGACGAACCGGACGGAAGGGAGTCAAGCGTACATTCGGCGCCGCCGGCACCCTGGCGCGGTCCGGGGAACCCCTCCGGGCTCCCCGGACCGCGCTCGGACCCGGCGGCTCTCCCTGCGTACGCGCCCGTGCGCTTCCGGCCACGGTCCGCGGATCAGTGTTCGCGGGGGGCGGGGACCACGCGGGGCTCCACCTCGGGGTGAACCGTGAGCAGTTGGCGCATGGCGGTCTCGGCCCCCAGGGCGTCCCCGGCGGCGAGGGCGTCGACGATCCGCGCATGGTGCGCCAGGCAGCTGTCGCCGGGGCGGTCGCAGCCGGTGACGGGGCCGCCGGAGACCTGGAGGGCGGCGGCGACGATGCCGGAGAGGTGCTCCAGCATGCGGTTGCCGGCGAGCTGGATGAGCAGGGAGTGGAACTCGGCGTCGGCCCGGGAGAAGGTGATGCCGTCACCCTGCGCGTACGCGTGCCCCATGATCTCGACCATGTCGGAGAGGCGCTGCTGCACGTCCTCGCGGCCGTGGCCGGCGGCGAGGCGGGCGGCCAGCGGCTCGATGGTCCAGCGCAGCTCGTTGAGCTCGCGCCGCTGGTCGTCGCGCTGGGGGCCGAAGGCGCGCCACTCGATGATGTCGGGGTCGAGCAGGTTCCAGTCGCTGACCGGACGGACCCGGGTGCCGACGTTGGGCCGCGCGCTGACCAGACCCTTGGCCTCCAGGACGCGGAGGGACTCGCGCACGACGGTGCGCGAGACCTCGAAGCGCTGGCCGATCTCCTCGGGGACGAGGGGGCGGTCCGCGCCGAGGTCGCCGGAGACGATCATCTGGCCGAGCTGCTGGACGAGCTGGCCGTGCAGTCCGCGGCCGCGGCTGCCGGCGGTGCGGCGGCCGACGCGGCCGAGGTCCGTGTCCACCCCCTCCCAGGAGGGCGGGCTCACGCGGTCGGCGACGGGCGCCTCCGCGTAGGGGTAGCGGTCGAGATCGCCCGGGGCGCCGAGGCCGGAGTCGACGGAGCGGGCGGCGGTCATCATCGTATGCGCAAGGGTACTCACGCATCCTTTGTCGGCGTTGCCTCCGTGACCCTTGAGGTCTTTGGTGAAAAGCACACGAAAGGGTGATCGGCACCCGCTACGCAATTGACGATTATTCGGACATAAGAGGCATTCATCAAGGGAGTTGCGACCCATCCGGAACCTATTGGTCCGGAAGTGATCACCAACGGGCCTGCGAACGAAGGCCGGTGAGCACATAGGCGCAGAGCAGAACCGTCAACGTGAGCGCGAGAGCCACACCGGCGGGCTGCCCCACCACCTCCAGAGCCCCGGCGATCCAGCGATCGAGGGACGGCGCCCACCGCGGCCCGACGAACTCGCCGAGCCGGGCGGGGAGTCCGGCGACGGACCGGACCGCGGGGCCGCTCATCACCTGCCCCAGCACCGGGACGAGCGCGACCGGCACGAAGAGGACCGCGGCCACCCCGGCGGCCGCGGCCCGGAACACTCCGGCCCCCAGCACCCCCGCCCACGCGCAGCCGACCGCGAGGCCCAGCCAACTCGCCGCCATCGGAGCCCAGTTGTCCGGAACGGAGATCAAGTCCGCTCCGTAGCAGAGGCGGAGGGCCGCCAGATCGGCCGCCGCCACCAGCGCACCGAGGAGCAGCGCGCCGAGCGCGGCGACGGCGAGCTTGGCGAGCAGCAGCGCGAGCCGGCGCGGTACGGCTCCGCGCCCCGCGGCCAGCGCGGGGTAGCGGTACTCCTCACCGAAGGAGAGGGCGCCGAGCAGACCGGCGCCGAGCGCGGCGGGCGGCAGCGGCAGCAGGTCGGGCCAGGCGGCCAGCACCGCGGGGAGCGGGGTGCCGCCGCCCCTGCCGAGCAGCACCGCGAGCACGGCCGACACCGCCAGGACGCCCGCCAGGACCAGCCCCGTGGACGGTACGCCGAGGATCCGGCGCAGCTCGTACCGGAGCGGGCGCAGCGGCGAGCGGACCGGTCGGCGCGCCGTCGCCGCCCGGCCCGGACCGCCGGCAGCCGCCGCCCGGCCGGCTTCGGGCGCCTCTTCGGACCTCGGCCCGGTGGGCCCGGGGCCCGCGTCCCCGATTTCGTCCGCGAGCCGGTGGACCGGGACGCCGTGCCGGAACGCGATGTCCCCCACCTGGGCGCAGTCCCCGCCGTAGACCAGGAGGAGGTTGCCGTCCTCCGTGACGACCTCGACCGGACGGCGGGCCGACCGGGCCTCCTGGGTCACGGCGGCGGCGAGGCGGGCGGCCTGCGGCGAGCGGACGGCGACCCTCGGCCGGAGCCTGGTACGGGCGAAGTCGCCGGAGTCCTGGGCGGCGACCAGGCGGCCGGCGTCGACGGTGACGACGTGGTCGGCGTTACGGGCCGCGTCCTTGGGGTCCCTGGTCGTGTAGAGGACGGTGCCGCCGGCCCGCGCGTGGGCGCGCAGCAGTTCGTGCAGCCGGATCCGCTCCGCCGGGGACAGCCCCGCCCCCGGATCGTCGAGGAGCAGAGTGTGCGGCTCCCCCAACAGGGCGGCGGCCAGGGCGAGTCGGCGGTCCGCCCCGCGCGGCAGGGTGCCGATCCGTCGTCCCTCCAGGCCGCCGAGCCCCACGGCGCGGATCACCTCGTCGGCCCGGCCGGCCGGAACTCCCGCTCCCGCGGCGAGCATCCGCAGCTGTCCGCGCACGGTACGGGAGGGGTGGCCGGGCACATCGCCGAGGACCACCCCGATCTCGCGCGCGGGCTGGGCGATCCGGCGCAGCGGCCGCCCCCGGAAGTAGGTGAGTCCACGCCCCGGGTCGAGTTCGAGCAGCAGGCGCAGGGCGGTCGTCTTGCCGGAGCCCGGGGGGCCGACGAGGGCGGTCACGGCTCCCGCCGGCGCCTCGAAGGTCAGATCGTCCACGGCGGGCGGGCGATCGCGGCGGGGGGTGCTGGTCAGTCCGATGGCCTGGAGCATCGCTTCTCTCGCGGTAGGTGTCACCGCTCCGCAGGCAGGGCGGCGCTACCGCAGCAAGATAACGCCAGATTTCGGACTTTTGCCGCAGGGTTGCCGCCTCGGGGGCGGCGGATCCGTGTGCCCCTCAGACCTCGGGGCGCAGCATCGGCGGGTTGAGCAGGGTGGCGCCGCCGGCCCTGAACAGCTGGGCGGGGCGCCCTCCCTGACGGGTGGTGGTCCCTCCGGTCGGGACGAGGAAGCCGGGGGTGCCGGTGACCTTGCGGTGGAAGTTGCGCGGGTCGAGCGAGACGCCCCAGACGGCTTCGTAGACCCGGCGCAGCTCGCCGACGGTGAACTCGGGCGGGCAGAACGCGGTGGCGAGCGAGGAGTACTCGATCTTGGAGCGGGCCCGCTCCACCCCGTCGGAGAGGATCTGGGCGTGGTCGAAGGCGAGCGCGTCCGGAGAGTCGCTCCCCGCCGCCCGCGCCTGGTCGAGCAGCTCCTCCACGGGCGCCCAGCGCGCGCTGTGGGCGTCGCCGCCGGGCCGGGGCGCGGGCAGGTCGGGGGCGAGCGCGAGGTGTGCGACGCTCACCACCCGCATCCGCGGGTCGCGCTCGGGCGCCCCGTAGGTGGCGAGCTGTTCGAGGTGGGCGCCGTTGTCCGGCACGGGCTGGGGCGCCGACGGGTCGTGGGCGCACAGCCCGGTCTCCTCGGCCAGCTCGCGCGCGGCGGCGGCGCCGAGGTCCTCGTCGTCGCGGACGAAGCCTCCGGGCAGTGCCCACCGCCCCTGGAACGGCGCTTCTCCCCTACGGACGACCAGGGTGCACAGTGCGTGGCTCCGCACGGTGAGGACGACCAGGTCGACGGTGACAGCGAAGGGCGGGAAGGCCGACGGGTCGTAGGGAGACATGCCGCGATCATAGTCGTCTTCCTGACGATAAACACGCCCCGCGTGCTCTCCGACCGTGACTTCGTCACCCGGTCGCGAGCGCTTCCTCGTCTCCGTGCCCGGCATCCGTCACACCCCCAGCTGCAGACCCTCGGCGGCCTCCTCGACCATACCGAGTCCGAGGCGGCTCACCCGTACGGCGAAGGGTTCGCCGGCGACCACGAGCCCCGAGAACCGGATCGCCCCCAGCGGCGCGGAGGACATCGGCTGGACGGCGACGCTCCCGCCGGGGGCGTCGGGGCGGATCCCGACCAGGGCGGCGAGCGCGTGGACCGCTCCGGCGGCCGCGACGGCGGCGGGCCGGCAGGCGGCCGGGTGCGGCACGGGGTGGGCGCCCGCGGTGCGCTGCTCGCCCGCGTACATCTCGGGCAGCCGGTGGCCGAAGTGCTCGGCGGCGTCGAGGAGGCCCCGCAGCAGGGCGGTCGCCTCCTTCTCGTATCCGGCGGCGGCCAGTCCCGAGACGGCGACGGCCGTCTCGTGGACGCGGACGGCTCCGGCCCGGTGTCCGAACGGGTTGTGGCCCGGTTCCCTGGCGCCGAGGCCGCGCAGCCCCCAGCCCGAGTCGAGCGCCGGGGTGCCGAGCAGCCGGGCGACCTGTTCGGTCTCCGCCCGGTCGAGCAGCCCCTGGGCGTACCGGCCGCCGTCGAGGAGCCCGGTGTCGAGGAGGTGGGCGGCCCATCCGCCGAGCTGGGGCCGGGCGCGCCCCTCCGGCGCCCGGACGGCGGCGGGCCGGCCGCCGGACGGGTCGTCGAGCCAGAAGGCGCCGCGGAACCGCTCGCGGAGGGTGCGGGCCGCCGCCCTGAGGTCGTCCCCGCCGGGACGCCCGCAGGCGTCGAGGAGGTCGGCACCGAGCAGGGCGGCCCGGTGGGCGTGGGCCTGGGTCTCGGCCCGCCAGGGCCCGCCGGGAGCCGGGTCCGGGAGGAGCCCGTCCGCGTCGAGGCCGCGGCGCAGCCAGCCGAGGCAGCGCTCCGCCACCGGAAGGAGCTCGTCGAGGTCGGCCGCGGGGAGACCCCACCGTCGCGCCTCGGCGAGGACGACGGGGAAGGCGAGGGTGGCCTCGACTCCGGTGCAGCGGGGCGGGAGGTGTGGACCGGCGTCCCGCAGCGGGCCGGGGATGCGCCCTGCCTCGGCTCCTGCGGTGAGCTGGGTGCGGCCGAGGGCGCGGAGCGTTGTGACGGCGAGCCGGGTGCCGAGCGGCAGGACCATGCGGGCCGCCCAGAGGGCCTCCGCGGTGACGGGCCCGCAGCGCCACGGGACGCCGGCCGCGAGATGGACGTCGGCGGGGTGCGCGGGATCGCGCTGGAGGAGGGCCCGCAGGTCCTCGACGGAGACGCGGAGCAGTTCCCCGGGCCGGCGGTCGTCGCCTTCCGCCTGCGCCTCGGAGAGCAGGTGGCCGCCGGGGCGCCCGCCGGGCGGGGCCGCGCCGGGGGCCCGCCCGGCGTGGAGGCGGAGGTGAAGGGTGAGTGCGGCGCCGGGGGCGAGATCGGTTTCCCAGCGGAGGACCCCCGCCGCCGCCAGGGCGTCCATGGGCGCCGGGTCGGCCGTGACGGCGACGGACCGTCCGTCGGGGGCGGCCCAGCGGAGACCGGTGCCGTGGACGCTGGCCCTGAGCTCGGGCCGGTCCCTGCCGGACGCGACCGCGGCCAGCTCCGCGAGATCCGTGCCCAGAGCGAGCTCCACCGGGAGGCGGACGGGGCGGGGGGCGGCGCTGCGGAGGGTGATCCGCTCCGCTCCGTCGGCGCCCCGGGAGCGTTCGACGGTGAGCGTCGGGTCGGGACCGGTGTCGCCCGGGACCCGGAGGGCGCCGACGAACACGGCCCGGTCCGCGGCGGCGAGCCGTCCCTGGAGGGGGACGGGCTCGCGTCCGGCGATCCGCAGCACGCTGCGGGAGAGGAGCCGCCGCCCCGACGCGTACACGCCCTCGGGGCCGTGCCCGGTGAGCTGGCCGTGCCGGGGAGAGACGGCGAAGCCGGGCAGGGCCACGCAGAGCAGGGCGTCGTGGACCGGGGGAAGTTCCCCGGGGCGGGTCCCGGGGGTGGCGGGGGCGCCGACCGTGGGAGCTTGCCCGGTGGGCTGTTCCGCCGTGCGTCCGGGGGCCGGGACAGGGCTGAGGACCATGAGGGGTGCGGCGTGCTCTCTGTGCGATCCGGACGGCCGGCAGGGTGTCGGCGGCACGGCTCGCCCGGCTCCGCCACAGACGTGAACGGTCGGGTGGTGTGCGGGGTCACGGTCGTCATCGGCCACTCCTCGTGCCGCGCCGGCCCCCGTGCCGCGGGGCGGGGCCGCCCGGCCGAGTGGAGGCACGCCCGGCAGGCCGCGAACCCGGCGCCCCGCGTCCCCGCCGGACGCCGCCCGCCCCCGCCTTCGGGAGCGCCGGCCGCGGTCCGCCGGGCCGGGCGCCTCGGGTGCGGGTCCGGGTCCGGGTGCGGCGGGCGTGCGCGGCGGCGGTCTTCTCCGCCGCCACGCGGTTCTCCCGTTCGCCGCGCAGGCAGGAGCGTAGCGATTCGGGCGCGAGGCCCTCGTTGCACGCCTGGTGCAGCAGCCGCGCGAAGACGTACTCGGGATCCGCGTCCAGGGCGAGGTTGAGGGCGACGCGCGCGGTGGGTTCGTCGCCGGTGGACCAGGCGGCCCAGCCGGCGAGGGTCAGAGGGGCGGCGGCGTACTCCTGGTAGGGGGCGACACAGCGCCGAGCGAGGACGCGCCAGAGCCGCACGGCGGCGAGGCCCTCGGCTCCCTCCATCCATTCGGCGAGGCGGTCGCGGGCGATCCGGTCCTGGAGCCCGAGGATGACCGCGGCAGCCTCGGCGGGCTCGACGCGGGCGTCGTCGTCGGCGTCGATCGCCGCCTGGCCGCGGCGGACGCCGTCCGGCCCGACCTGGCGCGGCGGTTCGGCGAACCTGCCCAGGAGCCGGCCCGCGAGGGCCAGGGTCGTATCCCGCAGTCGCGCCTTGCCCTGCTCCTCCGCTCCGTCCACGACGAGGGGGACGATCCGGGCCGCGGCGGCATCGAGCGCGGATCGCTGCTGTGCCTCCCCGGGTGCGCCGGTGGGCTTGAAGCGGGCCTCCATCTCCCGCAGCGAGCCGCGCACCTGGATTCCCGCGTACGCCGCCGCGGCGGCCATGACCGAGGTGCCGGTGAGGGCGAGGGGGGTGCCGTCGGGCGGGCAGCAGCGCTCGTCGGGGCAGCAGTACGAGAAGTGGCGGCCGCCGGAGATGCACAGCACCTCGTAGACGGGGATGTCGAGGGCTCCGCAGGCGGTCCGGAGCCGCTGGGCGAGCGGCCGCAGCCGCTCGTAGACCTCGCCGGCGGTCTCGTCGGACGACGGGTCCTGGCAGAGGAAGCCGACGATGCCGTCGGGGGGCGAGGTGCGCTGGGCCGATGTCTCGACGAGACATTCGGCGAGGTGGTCCGCGGTGGAGTCCCACTCGCCGGGCGAGCGGGGAATGCCGATCCTGACCCGGCCGCCGAAGCGTCCGTTCGCGCCGTGCAGGGCGACGAGCACGATCGAATCGGTCGGGTGGAAGCCGAGGACGAACGGCAGGGCGTCGGCGAGCTCGGCGGCGCTGCGCAGGGTGATCTGCTGGCCTCGGGTGGATGCGCTGATTTCGTGGTGGTTCGCGTTCATGGCGAGGACCGTCTCGTGATCTCCGATTTCCGACAACCCCTGTGGATAACTAACTCATACGACCTGATGAACCGATATGCACTGTCCACAGATCGCCGGCGCGTTCGCCGAATGTCCGAGGCATCGGGTTGCATGGGACGCATGACCCACGCAGACCTCCCGGAAGACCGCGCAGCGCTCCGCACCGCCGCCGACGCCGTACTGGCCCGACTCGTCGGAGACCCGACCGGCACGGCGAGACTCCGTGAGGACCAGTGGCGCGCCATCGAGGCGCTGGTCGCCGACCACCGCAGGGCGCTGGTCGTCCAGCGGACCGGCTGGGGCAAGTCCGCCGTGTACTTCGTGGCGACCTCCCTGCTGCGCGAGCGCGGCAGCGGGCCCACGGTCATCGTGTCGCCGCTGCTCGCGCTCATGCGCAACCAGGTGGACGCGGCGGCCCGGGCGGGAATCCGGGCGCGCACGATCAACTCGTCGAACTCGGAGGAGTGGGAGAGCGTCCAGGAGGAGATCGCCGCCGGCGAGGTCGACGTCCTGCTCGTCTCCCCCGAGCGGCTGAACAATCCGGACTTCCGCGACCAGGTCCTGCCGCGGCTGGCCGCCGCCACGGGACTACTGGTGGTGGACGAGGCGCACTGCATCTCCGACTGGGGACACGACTTCCGGCCCGACTACCGACGGCTGCGCACCATGCTGGCCGACCTTCCGGCCGGAGTGCCGGTGCTCGCGACCACCGCCACCGCGAACGCCCGGGTGACCGCGGACGTCGCCGAACAGCTCGGCACCGGCGCGGGCACCGACGCCCTCGTCCTGCGCGGCCCGCTGGACCGCGAGTCGCTCAGCCTCGGCGTGGTCACCCTGCCGGACGCGGCCCACCGCCTGGCCTGGCTCGCCGACCACCTCCACGAGCTGCCCGGCTCCGGCATCGTCTACACGCTGACCGTCGCGGCGGCCGAGGAGGTCACGGCCTACCTCCGCCAGTGCGGGCACACGGTCGCCTCGTACACCGGACGCACGGAGAACGCGGACCGCCAGCAGGCCGAGGAGGACCTGCTGGCGAACCGGGTGAAGGCGCTGGTGGCGACCTCGGCGCTCGGCATGGGCTTCGACAAGCCGGACCTCGGCTTCGTCGTGCACCTCGGCTCGCCGTCCTCCCCCATCGCGTACTACCAGCAGGTCGGCCGCGCCGGACGTGGGGTGGAACACGCGGAGGTGCTGCTGCTGCCGGGCAAGGAGGACGAGGCGATCTGGCAGTACTTCGCCTCCGTCGCCTTCCCGCCGGAGGAACTGGTGCGCCGGACCCTCGCCGTGCTCGCCGACGCGGGCCGGCCGATGTCGCTGCCCGCCCTCGAGCCGCTGGTCGAACTGCGCCGGACCCGGCTGGAGACCATGCTCAAGGTCCTGGACGTGGACGGCGCCGTGCGGCGCGTCAAGGGCGGCTGGGAGAGCACCGGACAGCCGTGGGTGTACGACACCGAACGGTACGCGTGGGTGGCCCGACAGCGTTCCGCCGAGCAGCAGGCGATGCGCGAGTACGCCACCACGACCGGCTGCCGCATGGAGTTCCTGCGGCGCCGGCTGGACGACGAGGCGGCCGCGCCCTGCGGTCGCTGCGACAACTGCGCGGGCCCACGGTTCGACCCGAAGGTGACGGGCGCGGCGCTGGACGCGGCCCGGGGCGAACTGGGCCGTCCCGGCGTGGAGGTGGAACCGCGCCGGATGTGGCCGACGGGGCTGGCCGCCGCGGGAGTCGATCTGAAGGGCCGCATCCCGGCGGGCGAGCAGGCGTTCGCCGGCCGTGCCCTCGGACGGCTGTCGGACATCGGCTGGGGCAACCGGCTCCGGCCGCTGCTGGCCGAGTCGACGCCGGACGGGCCGGTGCCGGACGATGTGGTGCAGGCCGTGGTCCAGGTGCTCGCCGACTGGGCGAAGGGGCCCGGCGGTTGGGCGTCCGGCGGCTCCGACGCCCCGCCGCGGCCGGCCGGTGTGGTCACGGTCGCCTCGCGGCGGCGCCCGGCCCTGGTCGGCTCGCTGGGCGCACGGATCGCCGAGATCGGGCGGATGCCCCTGCTCGGAGCGGTGGAGTACGTGCCCGAGGCGGAGAACACGCACCTGTCCCGGACCAACAGCGCCCAGCGCGTGATCGGGCTGCACCGGGCCCTGGAGGTGCCGCCCGGAGTCGCTGAGCGGGTGGCCGCGGCCGGCGGTCCCGTGCTCCTGGTGGACGACCTGTCCGACACCGGCTGGACCCTGGCCGTGGCCGCCCGGCTGCTGCTCCGTTCCGGAGCGGAAGGAGTCTTTCCTCTGGTGCTCGCCGTTCAGGGTTGAGAAGGGTTGGGGAACGGCGAGTGAATACTGGGTAACTGGGCAGGGATATCAGTGGCATAACGGTTCATTACCGTCAGCCGCCTCAATTGCTCGTTGCCGCCCCCGCTCGGGCCAAGCCAGAATTGGGGAACCGCCCCACACGGCTCGAAGCGGTCCGGAAGGACTGTGCCGTGCTGCGCCCTCACCCGACCTTGCCCGCCTCGCGGGCGCGTATCCGAAGGGAGGACCGTGACCCTCGGATTCGCTCCGTCCACCACCTCGCTCGGCTCGAACTCCGCCTCTGCGAGCCGTCTCGCCCGGATGGTGGAGCCGGCCGACTGGGCCGCGGCCGGAGTTCCCTTGCTGCGCAGTCCGCGTGAGGTCGTGAGCGGACTGCACTCCCGCCATCGTCCCCTGCCCACGACCGCGGTCGTGGCGGTGCTCGACCACGAGGAGCGGCTCACCGCGAGCGCCTCGTTCGTCCGCCGCCCCGGCCCCGCCGACGGGTGGGAGTTCCGGAACGCCCTCCTCGCCCATCTGCGGCGCGTGGTGCCGCACGACCTCCGGCGCCGCACCCCGGTGCGGACCGCGGTGCTGGTGTACTGCCGTGACGGTGACGAGCGCTGGACGGAGGAGGACGGAGCCTGGATGTGGGGGCTCCGCGACGCCTGCACGCTCCACGGACTGCGCTGTGGCGCGTACATCACCCTGACCAAGGCCGGCTGGCAGGTCTTCGGCGAGGGCCGGGGCGGCCGTCGGCCGAGCTCGGACTCCGCTCCGCTCGCACTCGGCGAGCCGAACGACGAGCTCGGTCACCTCACGCCGAGGACGGCGGGCGGAGCGGCCGAGCCCCTGCGCAGGGCCGCGGCGCGCTGAACCGTCCGCCGCTCCGCCGGGCCGCTGTCGGTCCGGCGGAGACGCGACCGGTCAGACCCCGGCGCCGAGCACCGCGGTGACGCGCTGCGAGTCACCGCAGACCACGAGCAGCGCACCCGCTCGCGACCGGGCGACCGGAAGCGCGCGGGCGACCGCCTCGTCGTCACCGCCGTTGACGGCGACGATCACCACGGGACGGGAGGCGACGCGGTCCACGGAGGCGGCGTCCGCGAAGAACACGTCCTCGGCGGAGTCCTGCTGGGCCCAGTAGGCGGCCTCGCCGAAGGACAGCTCGTGCGCGGCCCAAGGGTGGCGGTCACCGGTGGTGAGCACCAGGACGTCGCCGGGTGACCGGCCGCTGTCCAGGAGCAGATCGAGGGCCTCCTCGGCGGCGTCGAGGGCGCCGTCGACCGGGGCCGGGATGAGCTGGAGCTGCGGGCCACCGTCAGCGGAACGATTCTCCGCACGGTTCTTGGCAGCGGGCGGACCCGGGACGGGCCGCGGGGCCGGCGGGGCGGGGCGGGCCGAACCGGGGCCCGGCCGACCGGGACGCGGGGAGGCCGCCGAACGCGGACCGGGTACGGGACGTGGGGTCGGCGCGGGGCGGCCGGCGGCCGCGGTGGCGCTAGGACCCTGGGCGCTCTCGTGAATCTGAGGCTCCTCGGGAGAGAGAGGCATGGGTGGATGTCTATCAAATGCCGTTTCGGACGGCACCGTCGGGTGGGCACACACGTGCGCCCCCGGTCCGTCGGGGCCTCGTCGGTGAGGCCCCGCGGCCGGAAGATCAGAAGTCGAAGCCGAGTTGGCCCCCACTCTCCAGAGCGGCCGCCTCCGCGGAGAGACGGACCTTCTTGAGGTGGCGCCATCGGGGCATGGCGTCCAGATAGGCCCAGGAGAGCCGGTGGTACGGGGTGGGCCCCAGCTCCTCGAGCGCGGCCTTGTGGACCGGCGAAGGGTAGCCCGCGTTGGCCGCGAAACCGTAGCCCGCACAGTCGGGGCCGGCCTCCAGCTGGGCCATCAGGGCGTCCCGCCGCACCTTGGCGATGACGGAGGCCGCGGCGACGGCGATGCAGGACTGGTCGCCCTTGATCACCGTGCGGACCTGCCAGGGGCTGCCGAGGTAGTCGTGCTTGCCGTCGAGGATGACCGCGTCCGGTCGGACCGGGAGGCCGTCGAGGGCCCGGACGGCCGCGAGGCGAAGGGCCGCGGTCATCCCGAGTTCGTCGATCTCCTGCGGGGACGCCTCGCCGAGCGCGTAGGCGGTGACCCAGCGCTCCAGCTCGGCGGCGAGCTCGCCGCGCCGCTTCGGGGCGATCAGCTTGGAGTCGGTCAGTCCCTCGGGGGGACGGCGCAGACCGGTGACGGCCGCGCACACGGTGACGGGCCCGGCCCACGCCCCGCGTCCGACCTCGTCGACCCCGGCGACGATCCTGGCGCCCGTGGTGGCTCGGATCGACCGCTCGACGGTGTGAGTAGGGGGTTCGTACGGCATGGCGCCTGACAGGTTACGCCGCCGGGTACCGCGTGCGGTACCCGGATTCCCGTCAAGCGCTCCGCCTCCCTGCCGCGGGCCCGGTCAGGCCGGCGCCGAGCGCACCAGCGGAACCATGATCCGGTCGATGACATCGGCCATCTCGGCGTCGGTCCATTCGCTGCCGCACACCTTGGAGCGGTACGTCATCAGCGCCGGGATGACGTCGAGCACGAGATCGTCGAGGGCGTCGGCACGCACCTCTCCACGTGCGATGCCACGCTCCAGGACGTGGGCGAAGAGCCGTTTCGACAGCCCGACGACTCCCGTCTCGATCAGGGTGCGGAAGCGCAGGGAGGCTTCCTCGTCGCACTCGTGAAGCACCGCGCGCAGGGCCGGGCCGGGGCGCGAGTTCATCACGTCGCGGACGCGGCGGCAGAGCTCGTACAGCTCGTCGCGGACGCTGCCGAGGCCGGGGGCCTCGTCGAGCCGTGGCAGTCCGGCGGTTCGCGCAGGAGCCCTGGCAGCTTCTCGCCGCCCGGGCCCTGCAGGGCGTGGGCGGCGCGATCGCCTCGCCGACCTCGCTCGCCCTGATCACCACCAGGTTCCCCGAAGGGCCGGAACGCAACCGGGCGTTCGGCGTCTTAAACGCCACGCAGCAGGTGGGCGGCTCGCTGGGCCTGTCCATCCTGGTGACGGTCTTCGGCACGGCGAGCCGCACCGAGGGCGAGAAGCAGGTGGCGGACTTCCTCGCCACCGCGACGCCGGAGCAGCAGGCCGAGTTCCTGCGTACGAAGGAGGTCCCGGCGCCGTGGAGCCACGAGGTGCTGAGCTCGGGCATCGCGACCGCCTTCACCGCGGGCGTGGCGATGGTCGCGGTCGCGCTGCTCGCCGCGGTCCTGGTGATCCGGGTCCGCAGAAGCGACCTGGAAGCGCTCAGCGGCACGGCCGAGGCCGCGGGCCCCGTCGCCTGACGGCCGGAACGACGGCCGATGCGGCTGCCCGGACGCCGTGGGGTCCGGGCAGCCGTCGCGCTCAGCTCCGGGCCGTACCCTGCGGCACCCAGGCCGGTAGGGCCTCGGTCCGGTCCAGCCAGTCGGCCGGGGGCGCGCCCGCCGCCGAGGAGGCCACCACGCCGCCGGCGATGGCGCAGGTCGTGTCGACGTCCCCGCCGACCTGCGCCGTCGTCCAGAACGTCGTCTCGAAGTCGCCCAGTCCGCGGGCCGCCGACCAGAGGGCGAACGGCACCGTGTCATGAGCGCTGGTCCGCCGGCCGCTGCCGAGCACCGCCGCGACGGTCCCGGCGTCGCCGTAGTCCAGCATGTCGCGGGCCCTGCGCAGCCCGGCGCCGACCGCGCTGCGCGGGACCAGGGCGATGACCCCGTCGAGTAGCGCCTCGGAGGTGGGCGGACCCGTGGGCGCGGCCGCGAGGGCGGCCGCCGCAGCGACGGCCATGGCACCGACGACGGCCTCGCGGTGCTGGTGGGTGGGGTAGGAGGAGATCTCGGCCTGATGGGTGGCCTGCTCGGGGTCGTCGGCGTACCAGGCGCCGAGCGGGGCGATGCGCATCGCGGCGCCGTTGCCCCAGGAGCCCTGTCCGTTGAAGAGCGCCGCGGCCAGTTCGCGCCAGTCGCCGCCCTCCCGGATCAGCCGGAGCATCCGGTTGACGGCGGGGCCGTAGCCCCGGTCGAAGTCGTGGTGTTCGGCGAAGGAGGAGGCCAGGGCGTCCTGGTCGATGCGGTCGTGTCGGGCGAGGACGGCGAGGACGGAGCAGGCCATCTCCGTGTCGTCGGTCCACTGCCAGGAGCCGGGCGGCAGTTCGCGCCGCTTCAGGAGGGGGTAGTGCGCGGGGACGAAGAACTGGGAGCCCAGGGCGTCCCCCACGGCCAGTCCGCGCAGACTGGCGAGGGCGCGGTCGAAGCGCCGGTCGAATGAGGAGTCAGCGGTCATCGGTGCGCCACTCTATCCGGTGGGGCCGTACGGTTCCGGGGTACACCAGCGTTCGAACGGGCGGTCCAGCCGATAGCGTCCGTCCTCCCCGAGGAGCAGGACCCGGGTCTCGGCGTTGCCCGGATTCGACAGTGATTCGAACTCCGCCACGCTCCAGTGGAACCACCTCATGCAGAAGAGCCGCATGGTCAGACCGTGGGTGACCAGCAGGACGTTCGGCGGGTGGTCGGGGGCTTCGAAGCTGCGGTAGAGGCTCTCCAGGAAGGCCCCGACCCGGTCGTAGACGTCGGCTCCCGACTCCCCCTGGGCGAACCGGTAGAAGAAGTGTCCGTACGCGTCCCGGTAGACCTTCTGGAGCCGGACGTCCTCGCGGTCCTGCCAGTTGCCCCAGTCCTGCTCCCGCAACCTCGGCTCCTCCCGCACCCTGACCCGTCCGGGCGGCAGCCGGAAGGCGTGCAGGGTCTCGTGGGTGCGGCGGTAGGGCGACACGTACACGCTGACCGCCTCGTCGCCGAAGAGCTCCCTGAGCTGCTCCCCCGTCGCCTCGGCCTGTCGCCGCCCGGTCTCGGTGAGCCGGAGGGCATGGTCCGGCTCCCGTTCGTAGACGGTGTCGTCGACATTGCCTTCGGACTCTCCGTGCCGTACGAGAACGATGCGCCGCGGTCGTGCCATGCTCCGACCCTAGAGGGAGCCGCCCCGTTCGGCTCAGTCGAGGAGGCGGCCGGAGTCCATCCGGCGTATCCGTCCGGTGAAGCCGCGCCGCACCGCGCGGTCGTGCGAGACCACCACAAGGGCGCCGGGCCACTCCGCCAGGGCCTGCTCCAGCTCCTCCACCAGGCCGAGGGCGAGGTGGTTGGCGGGCTCGTCGAGCAGCAGCAGGTCGGCGGGACGGGCCAGCAGGCGGGCGAGCGCGAGCCTGCGCCGCTGCCCCGCCGAGAGGGCGCCGACGGGCACCGTGAGGTCGGCCGGCCGGAACAGCCCGTACGACAGGATCCGTTCGGCCAGGCCGTCCTCGTCGAGCCCGAGTCCCAGTCCGTGCCCGAAGGCCGCGAGGAGCGGCTGGGCCGGCCGGCTGACGGTGACCTCCTGGGCCAGGAAGCCGATCCTGCCGCGGCGGCGCACCTCGCCCCGGTCGGGCGCGAGCTCGCCGGCCATGACCCGCAGCAGGGTGGACTTGCCCGCGCCGTTGCCCCCGTGGATCAGGAGTCGTTCGCCCGCCGCGAGGGCCAGGGTGTCGACGGCGAGACGATCCACGACCCCGACCCCCTCCAGGGCGAGCAGTTCGCCCCGGACCGCTCCGGTCTCGGGGCGGGCGGTGAAGGCGAGGGGCGGGGCCGGTTCGGCGACCGGTTCCTCCCTGAGCCGTCGCAGTCTCTCCCGGGCGTTGCGGACCCGGCCGGACACGGATGCCTGGACGCGGCCGGCGGCCCGGTCGTACGCCATCTTGTTGTTGTCCTTCATGCCCCGGCCCGCCGCCACCGCGTGGGCCGTGCCCTCCGCGTACGCCTCCAGTCGTTCGGTCTCGGCGCGCCACTCCTCGAACTCCTGGCGTCGTCGTCGCCGCTCGGCCTCACGGGCGGCGCGGAAGCCCGCGTACCCCTCGCCGTGGCGGACGAGGGCCCGGCGGTCGGTGTCGACCTCGACGAGCGCGGTGGTGACGCGCTCCAGGAAGACGCGGTCGTGGGAGACGGCGACGACGGTGCCCCGGTGGCCGCGGAGGGCTTCCTCCAGCCAGTCGAGCGCGGTGGCGTCGAGGTGGTTGGTGGGTTCGTCGAGGAGGAGTACCTCGGGGGCGGCCGCGACGGCGCAGGCGATGCCGAGCCGGGCCTGTTCCCCGCCGGAGAGGCTGCCGAGTCGGCGGTCGCGCGTGATGTGGGCGATCCCGAGGGCGTGGAGCGCCTTGTCGATGCGGGCGTCGGCCTCGTATCCGCCGCGGAGCTCGTACGCGGTGAGCAGTTCCCCGTACGCGGCGAGGTCGTCGGCGTCACCGGCGTCCAGCCGGGCTTCCAGGGCGCGCAGCCTCAGTTCCATGGCGCGGAAGTCGGCCAGGGCCGAGTCGACGGCGTCGGCCACCGTGGCATCGGCCGGCAGGTCGGGGGTCTGGCGGAGGAGCCGCAGTCCGCCGTCGGCCTGGACGACGATCCGTCCCTCGTCCGGCGTGTCCGTGCCGGCCAGCAGATGGAGCAGGGTCGACTTGCCCGCGCCGTTCTCCCCGACGATCCCGACCCGCTCGCCGGGGCGAACGGAGAGCGAGACGCGGTCGAGGAGTATCCGCTCCCCGCGGGAGACGGTCACGTCGTGGAGCGAGATCTGTGCGGGCATGGCACCTCCCGGAGCGAGGGTAAACACAACACCTGTTGCGTTAATGTCGAGTGTGGCACACTCGAAGCCACTAATGCAACGGGAGTAGCAATTGAACGACTCGATCGAGGATCCGGACGCACCCGCACCCGGCAGCCGACGCCCCGGCGGCCGCACCGCCCGCACCCGGGCCGCCGTCCGCGACGCCGTCCTCACCGGGCTGGCCGAACACGGTTACCCCGCCCTGACGGTGGAGTACGTGGCGGAGCACTCCGGGGTGCACAAGACGACGCTCTACCGCCGCTGGGGCGGGGTGGAGGGCATGGTGGCCGACGCCCTCGACCTCGCGGGGGAGGACGACTGGACCCCGCCCGACACCGGCGGCCTCGCCGGTGACCTGCGCGCCCTCGCCCGGGAGGTCGTCGAGGGCTTCGAGGACCCCGCCGGGGCGGCCGCGCCCACCGCCTTCGTCGGCGCGGCGTTCCAGTCGCCGCGCGCCGCCGACGCCCTGCACTCCTTCTACACGGAGCGGTTCCGCCGCTGCGAAGCGGTCGTGACCCGGGCCGTCGACCGCGGCGAGGCCCCCGCCGCGACGGACGCCGGCGCGGTGGTCCGCGCCGTCTCGGCCCCCCTCTTCCTCCGCCTCTTCGTCACCCGCGAGCCCGTCGACGGGGAACTGGCCGACCAGGCGGCCGACGCCGCCCTGGCGGCCGTGAAGGCAGGCGTCTTCACCCGGCGGACGGAGGCGACGGCCGCCGGCTCCGCGGGAACGCCGTAGCGCGAGGGCTGAACGCTCAGACGGTCCAGGTGGGTTCGAGCCGCACCACATCACCCGAGAGGGCGGCCACGTCGGCCTCGGTCTGCGCCCGCAGGCCGAGGCGTTCCACCCGCTCCTCTCGGTACTTGCCGTGCTCCGCGACGGAGTTCCAGAGCGAGAGCACCAGGAACTCGTGACCCGGCGCCTCGCCGAACAGTCCCCGCAGCATGCCCGGGGAACCGGCCATCGCCGGGTTCCACACCTTCTCCTGCATCAGCGCGAAGTGCTCCACGCGCTCCTCGTGGACACGGCAGTGCGCCACCCGTGCCACGTCCGCGTCGGAGAACTTCGGCTCGAAACCGGTCTTCACGTCGAAGCGGTGGTCGAAGAGCTTGACCTGGGCGTCCTTGTACGTGCCGGACTGCGCCGCGGCCAGCCGGTCGTGCGAGCGGGCCATGAAGGAGTCGTAGAAGGCCCGGCTCTCCCAGAAGGAGAAGACGTGCGCGATCTCGGGACGGGCCCGGCTCCAGCCGCCGCCCTGCCCCCGGAAACCCGGCTCCCCGAGCAGCCCCGCCCACTTCCGCTGCCCCCGCTCGAACCCTCGACGGTCCACGACGGCGCAGCGAATCCACTTGACCAGCACCGCGCCATCGTACGGGTCGGAGGAGCGCCCCGGCAGACCGTCCTCACAGATGGAGGACCCGTGTGAACCCCCGTCAAGCACCCTTCGTTTCCCGCCAGTCGGGCGTCGAGATCCGGCACGTCCGCGCCCGGGAACCGCACTCGGCGGCCCGCGCCCGCCCAACTGTCGTAGCTGCGTGACACCATGAAGAAAGACCCGGTACGACGGGTTCTCGCGGGGACACGGGGAAAGGGGAGACACCGTGAGCGGACTCAACAAGGGCGTCGGCAAGGTCGAGGTGGCGCTCAAGTGGGATCCGGCGCCGGCGGGCGCGCCGGCGCACGACCTGGATCTCGTCGCCGCCGTCTTCACCGCCGACGACCCCCACGGCACACCCGCCCAGCTCGTCCACTTCGGCAGCCGCTCCCCCGACGGGACGATCACCCTCCAGCGCGACAGCCGTACGGGCCAGGGCTTCGGCTACGACGAGGCGATGACGCTCGAACTGGACCGGCTGGCCGAGCGGTACACCCGCGTGGTGGTCGGCGTGGTGATACAGCAGGGCGGCGGCCGGGTGACCTTCGGCCGGATAGCCCATGCGTCGGTCCGTGTCAGCGAGGGCTACACGGAACTGCTGACGTACGACTTCGGTGGCGTCGCCGAAGCCACCGCCGTGACCGTCGTCGAATTCGTCCGCGGCGCCACCACCGGCTGGACCTTCCGCTCCCTGCAGCGGGGCTTCGACACGGACCCGCAGTCCTTCGGCTCCCTGATGGGCACGGCGCGCGCCTGAGCCCACGCCCCGGGCACGCCGAAGGGGACCGGCCGACGGCCGGTCCCCTTCGTCAGTCACTCGTCAGCCGCGGCAGGTCTCAGCTGCAGCCGCTGGTCGAGCCGCAGCCCTCGCAGATGTAGCAGGAGCCGGCGCGCTGCATCTTCGTACCGCAGGAGAAGCAGAGCGGGGCGTCGGCGCTGATGCCGAGCTGCATCTCGACGAGCTCCGCCGAGGTGTGCGCCTGCTTCGGGGCCGGGACCTCGGCCTTGACGACCGGGGCCGGGGCGGCGACGGCCTTCAGCTCCGTGGCGACCGGGGCGGACTGGGCCAGCCCCTCGACGTCGACGTCGTCCTCGGACGGCTCGTAGGAGCCGGTCTCCAGGTGGCGCTGACGCTCCTCGGCGGAGTGGATGCCGAGGGCCGAGCGGGTCTCGAAGGGCAGGAAGTCCAGCGCCAGGCGGCGGAAGATGTAGTCGACGATCGACTGCGCCATCCGCACGTCCGGGTCGTCGGTCATGCCGGCCGGCTCGAAGCGCATGTTGGTGAACTTCGAGACGTAGGTCTCCAGCGGCACGCCGTACTGCAGACCGACGGAGACGGCGATGGAGAAGGCGTCCATCATGCCGGCGAGGGTCGAGCCCTGCTTCGACATCTTCAGGAAGACCTCGCCGAGACCGTCGTCCGGGTAGGAGTTGGCGGTCATGTAGCCCTCGGCACCGCCGACGGTGAAGGAGGTGGTGATCCCCGGGCGGCCCTTCGGGAGGCGCTTGCGGACCGGGCGGTACTCGACGACCTTCTCGACGGCCTCGCGGATCGTCGCCTCGGTCTTCGCGGTCACCTCGGCCTTCTCGTCCTCCTTCTTCTTGGCGGAGAGCGGCTGGCCGACCTTGCAGTTGTCGCGGTAGATCGCGAGCGCCTTGACGCCCATCTTCCACGCCTCGAAGTAGACCTCCTCGACGTCCTCGACCGTGGCCGTCTCCGGCAGGTTCACGGTCTTGGAGAGGGCACCGGAGATCCACGGCTGGATGGCGGCCATCATGCGGACGTGGCCCATCGCGGAGATGGAGCGCTCGCCCATGGCGCAGTCGAAGACCTCGTAGTGCTCGGTCTTGAGGCCGGGGGCGTCGATCACGTTGCCGTGCTCGGCGATGTGGGCGACGATCGCCTCGATCTGCTCCTCCTGGTAACCCAGGCGGCGCAGGGCCTGCGGGACGGTGCCGTTGACGATCTGCATCGAGCCGCCGCCGACGAGCTTCTTGAACTTGACCAGGGCGAGGTCGGGCTCGAGGCCGGTGGTGTCGCAGGACATCGCGAGACCGATGGTGCCGGTCGGGGCGATGACCGACGCCTGGGCGTTGCGGAAGCCGTTCTTGGCGCCGAGGCGGACCACGTCCTGCCACGCCTCGGTGGCGGCGGCCCAGATCGGCGAGTCCAGGTCGTCCATGCGGACGGCCTTGTCGTTGGCGTCGGCGTGCTGCTTCATGACGCGCTGGTGCGGCTCGGCGTTGCGGGCGTAGCCGTCGTAGGGGCCGACGACCGCGGCGAGCTCGGCGGAGCGCTTGTACGAGGTGCCGGTCATCAGGGAGGTGATGGCGCCGGCGAGAGCGCGGCCGCCCTCGGAGTCGTACGCGTGGCCGGTCGCCATCAGCAGGGCGCCGAGGTTGGCGTAGCCGATGCCGAGCTGGCGGAAGGCGCGGGTGTTCTCGCCGATCTTCTGGGTCGGGAAGTCGGCGAAGCAGATGGAGATGTCCATCGCGGTGATGACGAGCTCGACGACCTTGGCGAAGCGCTCGACGTCGAAGGACTGGTTGCCCTTGCCGTCGTCCTTGAGGAACTTCATCAGGTTCAGCGAGGCGAGGTTGCAGGACGTGTTGTCCAGGTGCATGTACTCGCTGCACGGGTTCGAGCCGTTGATGCGGCCGGACTCGGGGCAGGTGTGCCAGTGGTTGATCGTGTCGTCGTACTGGATGCCCGGGTCGGCACAGGCCCACGCGGCCTCGGCCATCTTGCGGAAGAGCGACTTGGCGTCGACCTCCTCGATGACCTCGCCGGTCATGCGGGCACGCAGGCCGAACTTGCCGCCGGACTCCACGGCCTTCATGAACTCATCGTTCACGCGGACGGAGTTGTTGGCGTTCTGGTACTGGACGGACGTGATGTCGTCGCCGCCCAGGTCCATGTCGAAGCCCGCGTCGCGGAGGGCGCGGATCTTCTCCTCCTCCTTGACCTTGGTCTCGATGAAGTTCTCGATGTCCGGGTGGTCGACGTCGAGGATGACCATCTTGGCGGCGCGGCGGGTGGCGCCACCGGACTTGATCGTTCCTGCGGAGGCGTCGGCGCCGCGCATGAAGGAGACCGGGCCGGAGGCGTTGCCGCCGGAGGACAGCAGCTCCTTGGAGGAGCGGATACGGGAGAGGTTCAGGCCGGCGCCGGAGCCGCCCTTGAAGATCATGCCCTCTTCCTTGTACCAGTCGAGGATCGACTCCATGGAGTCGTCGACGGACAGGATGAAGCAGGCGGAGACCTGCTGGGGCTGCGGCGTGCCGACGTTGAACCAGACCGGCGAGTTGAAGCTGAAGATCTGGTGGAGCAGGGCGTAGGTCAGCTCGTGCTCGAAGATCTCCGCGTCGGCGGGCGAGGCGAAGTAGCCGTAGTCCTCGCCGGCCTTCGTGTAGGTCTTCACGATGCGGTCGATCAGCTGCTTGAGACCGGTCTCACGCTGCGGGGTGCCGACGGCCCCGCGGAAGTACTTGCTGGTGACGATGTTGACCGCGTTCACCGACCAGAAGTCGGGAAACTCGACGCCGCGCTGCTCGAAGTTGATCGAGCCGTCGCGCCAGTTGGTCATGACGACGTCACGGCGCTCCCAGTTCACCTCGTCGTACGGATGCACGCCGGGGGTGGTGTGGATGCGCTCGATCCGCAGGCCCTTGCTCGCCGCCTTGGCTCCCTTGGTGCGGGAACCACGTGCCGGGCCGCTCGCCGTCTCTGTCATGCCGCCTCCCATATACGGGCAAAACACCCTTTGGCGCCCAGATAATCCCAGAGCACCGTCGTCTGTACTACGTTCTGTACTGCTTGACCCACGGGGACCGCACAGGTCGCCCGGGGCAGGTCTTCACGGCCGTACCACGGCCGGTGGCCGGGCCCACGAGGGCCCGGATCGCCGTCAGTCGGCGGCGCCGGCGGGAACGGGCACCTCGGGCGCGCCGGTCCCGCTGTTCTCAGCGGGAGGCCGCACGCGGAGTTCCGCGATGGCGGCCTCGAAGTCTTCGAGTCCCTCGAACGCCTTGTAGACGGAGGCGAAGCGCAGGTACGCGACGAGGTCGAGCTCCTGCAGCGGTCCGAGGATGGCCAGACCCACGTCGTGGATGGTCAGCTCGGCACTGCCGGTGGCGCGCACCGCCTCCTCGACCCGCTGGCCGAGCTTGGCCAGGGCGTCCTCGGTGACCGGCCGCCCCTGGCACGCCTTGCGGACGCCGGAGATGACCTTGGTGCGACTGAAGGGCTCGGTGACGCCGGAGCGCTTGACCACCATGAGCGAACACGTCTCCACCGTGGTGAAACGGCGGGCGCAGTCGGTGCACTGGCGGCGGCGTCGGATCGACGTGCCGTCATCGGTGGTACGGCTGTCCACGACCCGGCTGTCGGGGTGCCTGCAGAAGGGGCAGTGCATCGGTTACGACCCTCTCCTCATGGCACGACTGAACAGCCTCGCGCGGCCCGTCAGGGCCCTCGAAGCGACCACCAGCATAGGCGATGGACGACGCCCCGGCAGACCGGGGACCACTATCCCTGGGTGGCCGATGACATCCAACCACTAGATCTTGGGTTGGGAAGGTTGCGACACCCCCGCGTGTCGCGGGCACCCCGGAGCCGCGTCGGTGCTCCGCGGATGGGAGACTGGGAGGGCGCGCCGGGGCCCGGGAACCCAGCGGCGAAGGCTACCGTAAGGGCGGGACCGGCCCCCGGGGACCCACTCCCATACACCCCCACCCGCACACTCGTAAGGCAATCTGCGGATTTTCACTCGAACGTGTGTTTGGCGCAACCTTTCGAAAGCTACTACCGTTGTGCCAGCCAGGGAGACCATTCGAGAGGGGCCGACGACGTGACCACCACCGCAGACAGCGCCACCATCACCGCCCAGGACCGCTCCCAGGGCCGACTCGAGCCGGTGCACGCCATGAACGACACAGCCATGAACGGAGAGGAGCCCGGGCGTCCCGCCCGCGCCCTCCCCGGCAGGCCGCCAGGCATCAGGGCCGACAGCTCCGGTCTCACCGACCGCCAGCGCCGGGTCATCGAAGTCATCCGCGACTCGGTCCAGCGGCGCGGCTACCCGCCGTCGATGCGCGAGATCGGCCAGGCGGTGGGCCTGTCCAGCACGTCGTCCGTGGCCCACCAGCTGATGGCCCTGGAGCGCAAGGGCTTCCTCCGCCGCGACCCGCACCGCCCCCGGGCGTACGAGGTCCGCGGTTCGGACCAGCCGAGCACCCAGCCGACCGACACCACGGGCAAGCCGGCCGCTTCGTACGTGCCCCTGGTCGGCCGGATCGCGGCCGGCGGCCCCATCCTGGCCGAGGAGTCCGTCGAGGACGTCTTCCCCCTCCCCCGGCAGCTCGTCGGCGACGGCGAGCTCTTCGTCCTCAAGGTCGTCGGCGACTCCATGATCGAGGCCGCCATCTGTGACGGCGACTGGGTCACCGTCCGCCGCCAGCCCGTCGCGGAGAACGGCGACATCGTCGCCGCCATGCTCGACGGCGAGGCCACGGTCAAGCGCTTCAAGCGCGAGGACGGGCACGTCTGGCTGCTGCCGCACAACGCCGCGTACCAGCCCATCCCCGGCGACGAGGCGACCATCCTCGGCAAGGTCGTCGCCGTTCTGCGGCGGGTCTGACCCACCTCGCCGGCTCCGACCGGGCCCCGGGAACCACTGCGCCGGTCCCGGGGCCCGCTGTACGTCTCGCGCTCCTGGCTCGCCTCCGGCCCCGGTATCCACCGGGGCCGTGGCGCGTCCGCTGCCCGAAGCTCAGGCGCCGTTCGCCTTCGCGGCCGCGTCGATCGCCGCCAGCGACTTCCGCACCTGGTTGCGGTCGGTCGTGTACCAGAAGTCGGGCATGGACGCCTTCAGATAGCTGCCGTACCGCGCGGTGGCGAGCCGCTGGTCCAGTACGGCCACCACGCCCCGGTCGCCCGTCGCCCGGACCAGACGGCCCGCGCCCTGGGCCATCAGCAGCGCCGCGTGCGTCGCCGCCACCGCCATGAAGCCGTTCCCCCCTGCTTCCTCGACCGCCTTCTGGCGGGCGCTCATCAGCGGATCGTTGGGGCGCGGGAACGGGATCTTGTCCATGACGACCAGCTGACAGCTGGCACCCGGCACGTCCACGCCCTGCCAGAGCGACAGGGTGCCGAACAGACACGTCCGCGGGTCCGCCGAGAAGTTCTTGATCAGCTCGCCCAGGGTGTCCTCGCCCTGGAGCAGGATGGGGAACTCGGGGATCCGGCTGCGCAGCTCCTCCGCCGCCAGCTGGGCCGCCCGCATCGAGGAGAAGAGCCCCAGGGTCCGCCCGCCCGCCGCCTGGATCAGCTCCGTCAGCTCGTCCAGCATGTCGCCCCGGTCGCCGTCCCTGGCCGGCTTGGCCAGGTGCTTGGCGACGTACATGATGCCCTGCTTGGGGTAGTCGAACGGGGAGCCGACGTCGATGCCCTTCCAGACGGGCAGGTCGTCCCCCGTGGTGCCCTCGGGCGCGAGGCCCAGGGAGGCGCCCACCCCGTTGAAGTCGCCGCCGAGCTTGAGCGTGGCCGAGGCGAGGACGACAGAGCGCTCGGCGAAGAGCTTCTCCCGGAGCAGCCCGGAGACCGAGAGCGGCGCGACCCGCACCGAGGCGCCGAAACGGTCGTGGCGCTCGTACCAGACGACGTCGTACTCGGAGCCCTGGGTGATCCGCTCCGCCACGCCGTGCACGGTCTCGACCGAGGCCATCGCCTGCTTGCGCACCGCGTCCTCGTCCTGCACGGACCGGTCCCGGGTGTTCCCCAGCGAGGTGATCACGGCGCGGGCCGCGTCCCGCAGCGCCGCCAGCGCGTACGCCAGGTCCTCCGGCAGCTTCTCCAGGCGGCCCGGCAGCGCCAGCTCCATGACCCGCTCGAAGCCCTCCGCGGCGGTCTGGAGCTGGTCGGCGACCTTCTCGTCCACGAGCTTGGCGGCCCGGCGCACCGCCCGGTTCACCTGGCCCGGGGTGAGCTCGCCGGTGGCGACACCGGTGACCCGGGAGACCAGCTCGTGGGCCTCGTCGACGATCAGCACCTCGTGCTGGGGCAGCACGGGGGCGCCTTCGATCGCGTCGATCGCGAGGAGGGCGTGGTTGGTGACGACGACGTCGGCGAGCTTGGCACGCTCGCGTGCCGCCTCGGCGAAGCACTCGGCCCCGTAGGCGCACTTGCTCGCGCCGAGGCATTCCCGGGAGGAGACCGAGACCTGGGCCCAGGCCCGGTCGGAGACGCCGGGCGTGAGGTCGTCCCGGTCGCCGGTCTCCGTCTCGTCCGCCCAGTCGCGCAGCCGGAGGAGGTCCTGACCGAGCTTGCTGGTGGGCGCGGCCGCCTCGAAGGGGTCGAACAGGCCGTCCTCCTCGTCCTGCGGCACCCCCTCGTGGAGGCGGTGCAGGCACAGGTAGTTCGACCGGCCCTTGAGCATGGCGAACTGGGGGCGGCGGCGCAGCTGCGGGTGGAGCGCGTCGACCGTCCGCGGCAGGTCACGCTCGACGAGCTGGCGCTGGAGCGCCAGCGTGGCCGTGGCCACCACCACCCTCTCCCCGTGCGCGAGCGCCGGCACGAGGTAGCCGAGCGACTTTCCCGTGCCGGTGCCCGCCTGGACGAGCAGGTGGGAATTGTCGTCGATGGCCTCGGCCACGGCCTCGGCCATGGTGACCTGGCCGGGCCGCTCGGTGCCGCCGACGGCGGCGACGGCGGCGTGGAGGAGGTCGGGGAGGGATGGCTTCGTCATAGCGTTCCCAGCCTACGGGGCGGCACCGACAGCGGGGGTACGCACCGGGATCACGCCAGGGGGTTGGGGACGGTGCCGTGTACGGCGGCGTGGGGGCGGTCGGAGCGGTCCCGGTAGCCGTCCATGTGCAGCCGGTTGCGGTTGAGACAGAGCCGTTCGATCCGTGGGGTGAGCAGGTCGAAGAGCTCGAACCGGTCCTTCAGCTCGGGGAACCGCTCCTGGTGGCGGAGGATCTCGGCGCGGACGAGTGCCCAGAAGTCGGCTTCGGAGATGTCCAGTTGCTCCTCGCACAGCGGGGCGAGGTAGCGGAAGACGCCGACGAAGAGCCCCGAATGGATGAACTGGGTGAGGAAGCCGGGCTCCTCGGTGAGGAGGACGGCGCGGACGTCGTCGGGCATGGCGTCGTGTTCGGGGAGCGGGTGGGCGCTGATGTTGACGTCGTCGACGAAGTCCTTGATCGCCAGGCGGACGGGGACGTCCTGCTCGTCGTAGACGACGATCGCGTTCTCGCCGTGCGGGGAGAAGACCGTGCCGTAGCGGTAGAGGAAGTGGAGCAGCGGCGGCAGCAGGGCGGCGAAGAGCCGCCGCAGCCAGGCGGCGGGGGCCAGTCCAGAGCGCTCGACGAGTTCGGCGACGAAGGCGCGGCCGTCGGGATCGGTGTGCAGCAGCGAGGCTAGGGTGCGGGCGCGCTCGCCGGGCGGCAGGCGGAGCGGTTCGCGCCAGATCGCACCCAGGAGTTCCTTGTACTGGTACGGGACTTCGGGGAGCCGGTCGTAGAGGGGGTGCTCGACCGTGACGGAGGCGACCTCGCCGAGGAGGATCACGCCGCACTCGCGGTGGAGGAAGGGGTCGGCGTCGCGCAGGCTGTGGACCCAGGCGGTGACGGCGGGCGCGGCGAGGGTGCGCTCGGTGGGGAGTCCGCGCCAGACGAGGGTGTTGAGCACGGAGAGCGGCAGCTTGACGGTGTGCCGGTCGGGCCGGCTGGTGTTGAGGAAGGTACGGATGGACTGCTGCGGCAGGCGGAGGTCACCGTCGGCGGGGAGCGGGACGACGGCTCCGGATGCGATGGCGGGGGCGAAGAGCGGGAGCAGGATCTCGTCCCACTGCCAGGGGTGGACGGGGAGCAGCAGATAGGCGTCGGGATCGAGGCCGCGGGCGGCGAGTTCGGCGCGGAAGGCGTCCTGGACGGGCGGGTCGAGTTCGCGGGCGTACAGGCGGTCGGGGGTGTCGAGCCCGGTCACGCCGCGGTAGGCGGCGAGGCGGTTGCTCACCGCGATCCACGGGAGCCGGGTGGCGCGGCGGGCCTCGGGGGCCCAGCGGGCGGCGTCGCCGGCGGAGAAGCCGATGCGGCCCTTGTTGAGGACCAGCCAGGGGTGTCCGGTCTGGTGGCCTTCGAGTTCGGCGTACGGGAGGTCGGCGAGGCGGTCCGCGGTGAGGGCGGTGTGGTCGAGGCGGGCCTCGGCGGCGAGGGTGGCGGAGAGTTCGCGGATGAGGTGCCCGAGGGTGGCGCCGTCGAGTCCGAGGAGGCGGCGGGCGCGGACGAGGAAGGCGAGGGGGTCGGTCAGCGGCCGGTCGTCCAGGGTGATCGTGTCGGGCGCGACGCGCCAGCCGCCGTAGGCCCCGCGGCGGGCGGTGAAGGTGAGGTCGGCGCCGTCGTCGAGGGTGAGGACGTACCGGTCCGCGGTGTCGCCGTCGGCGGGGACGGGTTCGACGATCTCCTCGTAGGCGAACTCGCCGAGGGCCTTGGCGAGGGTGCGGGCGGCGGCACGGGTCCAGGCGGTGGGATTGAGCTCGGGGGGCGCGAGCAGCTCGGGGTCGGGGGCCGCCGCGGGTCGTACGGAGTCGTGGGGTGCTGGGGACGTCGTCACAAAGACTCCTCGAAATCGGGAACCGCTGTGGGTCGAGCGGTGTATCAAAGACAGAGAGTGGTCACAGAGCGTGACGAACGGGCCGGTCGCGGATCATGAGCGCGGCTCGTTTGTCGGGCAGTTCGATTTCCGCCGCGTAGCGGAAGCCGGCGCTGAGGAAGGCCGAGACAGAGGGGGTGTTGCGGATGTCGGGTTCGGCGACGACGCGGGTGCAGTGGGGACGGTGGGCGAGGACGAGATCGGCGACCGCGCGCAGGAGTGCGGTGCCGATGCCTCGGCCTCGGTCCGCGGCGCCTCCGAGGAGGAGATGGATACCCGTGTCGTGCGGACGGGCCGGGTAGGCGCGGGCGAGCGGGTCGAGGTCGGCGCGGTAGAGCTCGAAGTAGCTCATGGGGGTGGAGTCGAGCACGCCGAGGCAGGGGACGCTGCGGCCGTCGCCTTCGAGCTGGGCGCGAATGTGGTGAGCGGTGACGAAAGCGGGTCCCGCGAGTTTCCAGAATGCGGAGACGGCGGGGTCGTTCATCCACCGCGTGATCAGGGACAGGTCATCGGCCGGGCGGACGGGGGCGAGGCGGAAGGGGCCGAAGGGGGTGTCCGCCGACGCCCAGGAGGCGACCGAGTCGAGCAGGTCGCCGTCGAGGCGGCCGGCGAGGGCGGAGCCGGTGGTGCCGGTGGTGCCGGTGTCCGAGGCGGCGGCCGTGGTGCCGGATTCGAGGCTGGGGTCCGGATGTGGGGACATGGGGTGGGTCTTCCGGGGTCGGGCGTCCCTTCGGTGGGTGGTGGAGGGACGCGCGGAGGGACGCGGGCGTGGGCGGCGGGTGGTGGGCCGCCCGGGGCTCATGGGCGGAGGGGGTTGGTGATGGTGACGTAGACGGACTGGGTGTCCACGGGGCCGACGAGTTCGTCGAGGCCGTGGAGACGGGTGAGGAGGTTGGCCTTGCTGCGGAGGGTGGCCGCTTCGAGGAGGCGGTGCGGGAGCGGGGAGCCGAGGCCGGTGGCGGAGGTGAGGAAGGAGCGGAAGGCGGCGAGCAGGATCCGCTCGTCGGCGAGGTGCTGGGCGCCGAAGGCGCCGATCAGGCCGAGGACGTTGTTGATGCCGAGGTAGTAGGCGAAGCGCTCGTCCGTGACCTGGTCGGAGACGAAGGTGTCGCTGTGGGCGCCGATGCCGGGGAGACGGGCCTCCAGCTCGGCCCGGTGGGACTCGCGGAAGTAGTAGCCCTGGTTGTCGCGGTAGCGGCCGCCGGCGGGCCAGCCGTCGGGGTCCAGGAGGACGAGGGTGTTCTGCTGGTGGGCTTCCAGGGCGATGCCTGCGTGGCCGTCGAGCCACAGGATCGGGCGGACGACCTGGTCGAGGTAGCGGAGGAACCACTCGGCGGAGACGGCGGCGACGGGGCGGCCGGTGTGGGCGGCGAGGCGGCCGATGAGGTCGGCGAGCCGGGAGCTCATGCCGGTGGCCCCAGACGCGGCGGTCCCGGGACCGGCGGTCCCGGGACCGGTGGCCCCAGGCCCGGTGGTTCCGGGACCGGTGGCCCCAGGCCCGGCGGTCCCGGGACCGGTGGTTCCGGGACCGGTGGTCTCGGGCCAGGGGCGGGGCGCGGTGAGGGCCGCGAGGCAGACGGCGTCGTCCCCGGGGCCGAAGGGGTTGTGCCGGATCATCAGGTCGAGTCCGGGGACGGGGGTGCCGTCGGGGGTGTCGACGGCGAGCCAGGCGGGGTCGCGGACGATGTCGAAGCCGGGGTGGGCGGCCTGCCACTCGTCGACGAGGCCGGTCCGCAGGAGGCGGTGGACCTCGACGCCGCGGTGGAGCTCCTTGCGGAGGTTCTCGCGGCGGGAGTTGGTGATGCGCAGGCCGAGGGAGAGCTTGAGCATGGCGCGGGCGCCGGGGCGGTGGACGGTGCGGACGGAGGAGGTGGGGTGCCAGTGGCTGCCGTGCGGGCCGAGGTCGTGGAGGAGGCCCCTGTCGAGGAGGGCGCGGATGTCGGGGCGGTGGAGGAGTTCGCGGGCCTGCCAGGGATGCAGGGGCAGGGGGGCGGTGCCGGCGGGGTGGGTGAGCCCTTCGGCCAGGCCGGCGGTGAGCTGTTCGGCGGTGACGGCGCGGCCCTGCTCCGTCCAGGCGGAGTCGGAGACGAGGAGGGAGTGGTCGACGGCGAACCAGTGCAGGGGGAAGGAGCCGTGGAGTTCGGGCGAGTAGAGCCGGGCCTCGGCCTCGGAGAGTCCTTCGCGGCTCTTGGGGGTGGGGTGGAGCGGGTGGCCGAGGAGGAGGGACTGTTCGGCGGCGAGGAAGAGGTCGGCGTCGGGGTGGGGCCGGGGGTCGCGGCGGCGGGCGGCGAGGAAGTCGGCGGTGCGTCGGGCGGAGTCGGCGACGCGACCGACCAGCTCGGTGGCCTCGGGGCGGCCGGTCTCGCGGCTGAGGAGGGCGGCGAGGGTGACGGCGTCGACGGCCGGGGCCGTGGAGGGGAGGCCCTCCAGGGTGGGGGCGCCGAAGCGGTGCCAGCCGGTGGGAGACCAGTAGCGGACGGGGACGAGGAGGGCGGTGCCGCTGGCGTCGAGGGGGACGCGGAGGGTGGAGGTGTCGGGGGCGGGGAGGTTCTTCTCCCGGATCCAGCAGCGGAGGAGGTTCTCGACGGCGGCGGTGTCGGCGGCCCGCTGGGGGTCGGGGTCGTCCAGCGGGTCGGCGGCGGGGGCACCGGACCGGTGAATGCCGGCGGCCGGGGCGGCGGCCGGGGCGGTGTCGCCGGGGCGGGACGGCCGGAGGGGGGCGGGGCCGGTGTGCTGGCGCGGGACCGTGGGCTCCTCGGTGG
>NZ_JOGX01000032.1 GCF_000719555.1 Streptomyces sp. NRRL F-5727 | reverse complement strand
CCCCGGTCCCCCGCGCGCCCCCGCGCGTGCACCCATGCGCCCCGCATGCAGGATCGATGCCTCACCCCCGGCGCCGCCGCGCCCGTAACCCCAGGTGACGGGGGCAGTTGTCTTCACCGTGGATGAGACCATCGGAGTCACGACGGAAGCCGCGCAGATCCCCAAGCAGCGGGGCGAGCAGCTGCTCGACAGCGCCGTGCGGTACGCGGAAGAGCGCCACTGGGACGTGTTCCCGGGGACCTGGCTGGAAGCCGTCGACGGCCGGGAGCACTGCTCCTGCGGCACCGCCGACTGCCCGCTGCCGGGTGCCCACGCCGTGAAACCCGACTGGGCGACGCTGGCGACCGGGAGCGCGGTCGGCGCCCGCCGCATGTGGTCGAAGCAGCCGAAGTCGTCGATCCTCCTCCCCACCGGCCGCACCTTCGACGCGATCGAGGTGCCCGAGGCGGCCGGTTTCCTCGCGCTCGCGCGCATGGAACGCATGGAGCTGACGCTGGGCCCGGTGACCTGCACCCCGGACCGCCGGATGTTCTTCTTCGTGCTGCCCGGCGCCTCCGCGAAGGTCCCGGACCTGATCCGCAAGCTGGGCTGGGCGCCGGCCTCGCTCGACCTCGCCACCCGCGGGGAGGGCCACTACGTGGCGGCGCCGCCCACCCGGGTCGGCGGCCGGGGCGCGGTCCAGTGGGCGCGGCGGCCCACGCCGGCCAACCGCTGGCTGCCGGACGCGGAGGAGCTGATCAGCGCGCTCGCGTACGCGTGCGGGCGCGAGGCGGCCGAATCGCGGGCCCGCCGTCCGTGACCTGACTGACCTGGGGTTTTCCCCGAGTCGCCCTTTAGGGTGGCCGACATGGCGTGACCAGCGCCGTACGGGGACAACCGAAGGGTTGACGGACCATGCCCGACCAGGCATCTGACGGAACGTTCGAACCGACGGGCGCCGCACCGGAATCATCCGGTGCGGCGCCCGCGGTGCAGGTGGAGGGGGTGTGGAAACGGTTCGGCCAGCAGATCGCCGTGAACGGGATCGATCTGGTGCTGCCGGCGGGGAGGTTCATCGGGCTCGTCGGGCCGAACGGCGCCGGCAAGACCACCACCCTCTCCATGATCACCGGCCTGCTGCGGCCGGACTCCGGCCGGATCCGGGTGGCCGGCCACGACGTGTGGCGCGACCCCGAGTCGGTCGCGGAGGTGAAGGCGAGGATCGGCATCCTGCCGGAGGGGCTGCGGCTCTTCGAGCGGCTCTCGGGCCGTGAACTCCTCGCGTACAGCGGGCGGCTGCGGGGGCTGCCCGGTGCGGAGGTCGACAAGCGGGCCACCCAGCTCCTCGACGTGCTGGACCTGGCCGGTTCGCAGCACAAGCTGGTCGTCGACTACTCGACCGGCATGCGGAAGAAGATCGGTCTGGCGGCGGCGCTGCTCCACAACCCGGACGTGCTCTTCCTGGACGAGCCCTTCGAGGGCGTCGACCCGGTGTCGGCGCAGACCATCCGGGGCGTCCTGGAGCGGTACACGACCTCCGGCGCGACGGTCGTCTTCTCCAGCCATGTGATGGAGCTGGTGGAGTCGCTGTGCGACTGGGTCGCGGTGATGGCCGGCGGCCGGATCCGGGCCCAGGGTCCGCTGGCGGAGGTGAAGGGCGACGCGGCCACCCTCCAGGAGGCGTTCCTGGAGCTGGTGGGCGCGAACGGCCGGGCCGCGGCGGGCGATTCGCTGGACTGGCTGGGCGGCGGCGCCCAGGGTGACCGCCGATGACGGCGACGACCGCCGAGCCGTCGCTCACGCCGGTCTTCGTCCGGCTGAAGCTGTCGCTGATGCGCAACGGGCTGCGCCAGTCGGGCGGGCGCACGGCCGCGTTCGTCACCTCCCTGGTGGTGGTGCTGCTGATCGCCGCCTTCATGGTGCTGGGCTTCCTGCTGCTGCGGGGGCACGAGGCGGCCGGGGCGGTGTCGGTGCTCACGGTCGGGGTGTTCGCGCTGGGCTGGGCGGTGATGCCGCTGTTCCTGCCGAGCGGGGACGAGACGCTGGACCCGTCGCGTCTGGTGATGCTGCCGCTGCGGCCGCAGCCGCTGGTGCGGGCGCTGCTGGTGGCGTCCCTGGTGGGGATCGGGCCGCTGTTCACCCTCTGCCTGGCGGTCGGGGCGGTCGCCGCCGTGGCGCACGGGGCGGCGGCGACGGTGTTCGCCGTCCTCGCGGTGCCGCTGGTGCTGCTGGTGTGCGTGGCCCTGTCGCGGGCGATCGCGACGGCCAACGTACGGCTGCTGACCTCCCGCAAGGGGCGGGACATGGCGCTGCTGAGCGGTCTGGTGATCGCGCTGGGCATCCAGGCGGTCAACTTCGGCGCGCAGGCGCTGGGCCGGGCGAAGGACCTGTCGGCGCTGGACACGGTGGCATCGGTGGTGGGCTGGCTGCCGCCGGCCTCCGCGGTGGCGGCGGTGCGGTCGGCGGCGGACGGTGACCTCGCGCTCGCCGTGGCGCGGCTGGTGCCGTCGCTGGTGCTGCTGGTGGTGCTGCTGTGGTGGTGGCGGCGGAGCCTGGTGCGGCTGATGGTCGAGCCGGACGGTTCGACGGTCGGCGCGGCGCCGGACACGGTACGGGACCCGGCGCGGGGCCGCGGGCTTGCCGCGCGGCTGCTGCCCGGGGGGCGTACCGGCGCGGTCATGGAGCGCTGCTTCCGCTACATCTGGCGGGATCCGAAGACGAAGGCCGCGTGGGTGTCGGCGCTGGCGATCGGCGCGCTCGTGCCGATGTTCAACGCCTTCCAGGAGGCCGGTTCGGTCTACTGGGCGTGCTTCGCCTCGGGGATGCTGGGCGTGCAGATGTTCAACCAGTTCGGGCAGGACTCGTCGGCGTTCTGGATGGTCGCGCAGACCATCGCGTCGCCGGCGGACGCGTACGCGGAGCTGCGGGACCGGGCGTACGTGATGATCGCGATCACCGTCCCGTTCACGGTGGTCGTCGCCGTGGGCACGGCGCTGGTCACGGGCGGCTGGTCGCAGCTCCCGGAGGTCTTCGGGCTCGCGTTCGCGCTGCTCGGCGCGATGCTGGCGCTGGGTGTGGTCGCCTCGGTGCGGTACCCGTACTCGATCCCCCAGGACTCGCGCCGCAACGTGGCGCCGGGCCAGGGCGGCATGGCGGTCGCCGCGATCTTCGGCGGCATGTTCGGCGGCCCGCTGCTGTGCGCCCCGCTGATCGCCCTGCTGGTGTGGCTGCGCGTCAGCGACCAGCACGCCCTGCTGTGGCTGCTGCTGCCGCTGGGCGTCACCTACGGCGCCCTGCTGACCTGGGGCGCCCTGAAGCTCATGTCGGGGCGGATGGTGAAGCGACTGCCGGAGATCCTGACGGCGGTCAGCAAGGGCTGAGCCCCGGGTGGTCCTTCCGGCGCGGGTGCGCGCCGGAAGGCCCCCCGGTGCCGTCAGAAGACGAGCTGCGAGGCGTTCACCGGGATGGTCTGGCCCATGAGTTCACGGCCCTTGAAGGGGGCGCTCCAGCTCCCGGTTCCCTTGTACAGCCAGTTGCCGTCGGGGCTGAGGCCGACCAGGTCCGCGCGCCCGTCCCCGGTGGAGTCGCCGACGGCGACGATGTGGGTGTACGCGTTCCACCCGCTGCCGACGCGGGCGCGCGGCGCGAAGGTGCCGTCGCCCTTGCCGAGGTACAGCCACAGGACGCCGTCCTTGTCGCGGGCGACGAGGTCGCCGGGGGCGGCGCCGCCGATGTTCCCGGTGGCGGCGAGCTTGGTGTAGCCGGCCCAGCCGGCGCCGATCCGCTGGCGGGTGGCGAAGGGCGCGGTGGCGTTCCCGGTGGACTTGTACAGCCACAGGACGCCGGTGCGGTCGGTGGCGAGGACGTCGGCGCGGCCGTCGCCGGTGAGGTCGGACCCGCCGGTGATCTTGTCGTAGGTCTGCCAGCCGCCGCCGACCCGGACGCGGGTGGCGAAGCCTCCGGTGCCGTTGCCCTGGTAGAGCCAGAGGACGCCGTCCCGGTCGCGGGCGAGGAGGTCGCCGACCGGCGAGCCCGCGAGGTTGCCGACGGCCTCGATCCGGTCGTAGACCTGCCAGCCGGTGCCGACGGACACGGGCGCGTCCACGTCGATGATCTGCCCGTTGTTGGCGTAGGGGCTGTAGTGGGAGTCCTGGCGCCAGAGGCGGCCGGACGTGTCACGGCTCAGCAGGTCGAGGCCGGCGTTGTCGTTGAAGTCGTGCGGCCGGACGGCGCGGGTGACGGTGAAGCCGCCCGTCTTGGTCGCGGTGGGGCCGATGCCGTTGAGCGGCTTGGCCTCGACCTGCCAGGTGTAGGCGCCGTTGGGGGCGCCCTCGTAGGAGCTGCCGACGGTGCCGTCCCACGTGAACGGGACGGTGGTACCGGCGGGGTGGGTCTCGTACATCTGGCTGGTCTTGCCGGTGCGGACGTGCCGCAGCGTGACCTTGATGTCGACGCTGGTCCGGGAGAAGTCCCAGGCGAAGGAGAGCTTCCCGCCGTTCTTGTCGAGGTCGACCGTCGCGGGCAGGCCGCCGGAACCGATCACGACCTCGGTGGGCTCGCCGGTCGTGGCCACCAGGGTGACCTCCGGCTTCGCGCCGCCGGTGTCCGCGATCCGGTACATGCCCTCGCCCTGGCCGACGAGACCGCCGCGCACGTAGAGGCTGCCGTCCGGGGCGGCGACGGAGGAGGTGAGGTGGTCGAGCAGCTTCACCGGGGCCGCGGCGGGGTCGGTCAGGCTGTACGCGGTGACGGCATGCAGCGGGTTCGTGGTGCCCGAGGCGAGGCCGCCGGCCTCGCCGTACACCACCCAGCCGGCGAGCAGCCCGATCTGGAGCCGGTCCGACTGCCTGTCCGGGAGCGGGATCTCCCGCACCTGGTCCGTGGCGCGGTCGAGGACGAAGAGCTTCGGGTTGACGGTCCCCTCGCCCTCGGTCCAGGCCACGTGGGTCTCGGAGACCGCCACGTCGCCGTTCGCCGCCCCGGCCGTACGGGCGTGAATGTCGCCCACGGTGCCGGTGGCGAGGTCGAGCAGGCCCCACTTCGCCCCGGTGCGGTCGGTGAAGGTGACGAGGGCGTGGTCGTGCGTCGCGGGGGCGACGCTCATCCAGATCGCGCCCTCGGGGAAGCCGGTCACGACGGAGGTGCCCGCGGCGGTGTGCTTGCGCAGCACCGTGCCCGTCTCGGTCTCGACGGAGGTGAAGACGGCGTCGGCGGCGGATCCGGCGTAGACGACGGTGCCGGTCTGCGTCACCCCCAGGGGGACCTGCAGCGGGCTGCTCGCGTCGACGTTCCGCTGTTCCACGGAGTAGTGGCCGACGTGGACCACGTAGTCGTCGGTCCGGGTGGACCGCAGGTCGACGCGGCCGTCGTAGCCCTGCCCGGTTCCGTCCTTGTACGACCGCACCGTGGACGTTCCGGTCTCCGGATCGCGGGTGAGGAAGTGGGTGTTGCCGACGCCGGCCAGTTCGGCCCGCTCGGGGAACGTCAGGGGTGCCTCGGCGGTGCTCGCGGCGACGGCCGCGGCGGGCGCGGCGTGCGCGGGCACGGTCAGCAGGCCCGCGCCGGCGGTCGCGGCGAGGACGATGCCGACGGCGGCGGCGAGACGACGGTGGTGCGGGCGGGACGGAAGCACGTGCTGTTCCTCCTGGGGTGGCAGGACTCGGCCTTCGCGGCAGACGCGTCATGCTCCTGCCACCCCATGAGACCCACGGCCGACCGAAAGGTTGTACGACCCTGTCGATCTTTCCGCCCACCGAGTCCGGCGGGTCAGCGGAACTCGTGGGTGACGGTGATCGGGCCGACGATGTGGGCGTTGAACTCGTCCAGGTCCTCGGCGGGGACCCACAGCTCCAGGATGGTGCGGCCGCCGGCCTGCTGGACGGGGTAGCGGGCGAGGAAGGCGGAGTCGACCTCGAAGCGGGTGACGTAGCCGGCGCCGCTGTGCTTCACGTTCCAGTCGCGGGCGATGCGGATCGCGTAGTCCTCGTTCAGGACGGGGTAGAAGATCGGCTGCTCGGGCAGTCGGGGCGGCCAGGCGCGCCAGTCCAGCGCGCGGACCAGGGCGAGCTCCTCGGGGCCGGTGGGGCGCCAGAGGGTCGTCGTCGGCCGGGGCTGGGGGCTGGTGCCGGGGCTGGTCATGGCGGGGAACGTATCGGGGCGGGCCGGGCGGCGGCCAGGGGATTTCCCCGCGGGCGAGTTTCCGGAAGGCGGGTGGCGGGCGCCAAGGGATGGGCCAGGATGGGCACTTGGCGTTGGGGACGGGTGTACGGGAGGGGCTGGCGTGACGGACGGCGGGTCCGCGGTGCGGCGGGGGCAGGGGTGGTGGCTGGGGCTGATCGGGGCGGCGACGGTCGCGCTCGTGGTGGTGTGCGTGGGCGAGGCGTCGACGTCCTCGGCGGACCGGATGCTGAGGACGATCGCCTCGGTCTCGGTGGTCCCCGGCGTGCTGGCCCTGTCGCAGTTGCTGCTGCTGCGCAGCAAGCGGATCGAGCCGGCCACGATCGGTGTGGCCGGCCTGGGCGCGGTGATCCTCGGCGTGAACGCCTCCGACAACGGCGGCATGCTGTTCGGGATGCTGCTCGCGCTCCTGGCGGCGGTGCCGTTCGCCTTCCTCAGCGGCTTCCTGTCGCTGAACGCGCAGACGGGGCACGCCCTGTTCTCGGCGGTCGCGCTGCTGATCGGCGCCGAGACGCTGGTCGGCGACATCGCGCCCGAGGGCACGGTGCTGGTGCGGGCGTCCTGGCTGGCGGCGCTGGACTACAACGGGGCGCGGATCCCCGGCCTGTTCCTGATCGGGGTGGCGCTCTTCCTGCTCGTGGCCTGGTACCTGCCCCGCCAGGAGCGGCGGCTCGCGGTGCCTGAGCCGGGCTGGCTGCGGGTGACGGTGCTGCTGTTCCTGCCGGCGTTCCTGCTGGCGGCGGTGGCCGGGTTCGCGTTCACGGCGCGGATCGGGACGACGACGCAGGCCGGGCTGAGCCGGGAGTTCATGATCGTGTGCCTGCTCGGTCTGACCGCCGGCGGGTGCAGCCTGCGGACCGGCGAGGGCACGGTCCTCGACGTGGCGGTCGGCTCGCTCTTCGCCGGCGCCCTCCAGACGCTCCTCAACCTGAAGAACGTCGGCTTCTCGACGCAGTCGACGATCCTGTGCGGGGTCGCGGTGCTCTTCATCTTCGCCGACCTCGCCCGCCTCCGCAGGACCCCCGCGTCCTCCGAGCCGCCGCACCCGCCGGGGTACCCGCCGCTCCCGACACAGCCGGGCCCGGTCCCGGACAACCCGTACGCCCGCTGAGGCGCGGCCCGCAGCGTCCGTGAGAGCCTGCGGGCATGCCGTCCTCCCCGGTCCCGCCCGACGTGGCAGCCTTCGTCGCCGCCGCCTCCCGTCTGCCGCTGACCGCCCTCCAGGAGATCCGGCACGCCACGGCCGTGGCGGTCGCCTCCGGGGCCTTCGACCACGCCGTGGTGCCGAAGTTCGACGCGGCGCGCTTCTCGGCCCTGGACAAGCTGGTCCGTGACTCCTTCCACCCGCGCGCCGAGGAGCTGCGGGCCGCCCGGCCGGGCGGCGGGCTGCGCTCGGCGATCTCCCGGACGACGACGGCCGCGCAGGCGATCTGGAAGCGGGACCGGCTCTCCGCCGAGGCGTACGCGATGCTGACCGGCGCCTTCCCGGCGTACGGGGTCAGCGTGCCGGACCACCCGGATCACGAGGCGGGCTGAGGCCGTCGATCCGGTCGCGGAGCCAGGCCGGGTCGGGGTTGGTGTGGGGGCGGCCGGCCAGGAGGACGGTGGGGACCGTCTCGTTGCCGTCGTTCACGGCGCGTACCGCCGCCGCGGCCTCCGGGTCCCGCCAGATGTTCACCCAGTGGGCCCGCCGGGCCCGCCTTCCGAGGCGCACTCGGAGCCGCACGCAGTACTGGCAGCCCGGCCGCCAGTAGACGACGGGCCGCCCGTCCGCCGCGCTGCGGCGCACGGCCTCGGCCGAGGTGAGCGAACGAGGGAACACCAGCGGCGAGTTGGCACCCGCCAGGGCGAGGAAGAGCACCAGGAGCACGGCTCCCGTACCGGAGTCGCCGCGGGCGAACGAGGCCGCGGCGAGCAGCACGCCGACGAGCGCGAACATCGCGGGCGGGGTCCAGGCGCGTATCACCCGGCCAGGCTAGCCGCCGTCCCACTGCGCGGGTGGCGGGCCCGCACCGCGTCGACGCAGGTGTCCCGGGACGTCGGGCCGCCGAAGCGGAGGCGGTCGTAGGCGGTGAACGCCGGTTCCAGGGCGTCGAGTTCGTCGACGAGCGCGTGCAGCCGCTCGGTCCAGCCGGCCGTACCGGCGTCCGGGGCGTTCTCCGCCGCGCCGATGGCGCCGGTCAGGTACTCCTTGCGCCGGATCGTCTCCGGGGTGACCGCGTGCAGGCAGACGTACTGGCCGCTGAGGTACGCGTCCCACTCCGCCCGCCCGGTGGGCTCGTCGTCCCAGTGCGCGACGAACCAGCCTTCGAGGAGGTCCACCCCTCCGGCCCGCTCGGCGAGGGCGAACAGGTCGCGCGGCACCATCTCCGCGCCGTCGGACCGCAGGTACCCCGGGAGCGGCAGCCGCCGCGCCAGCATCAGCCTCCGGACGTCGTCGGCCTCACGCCCCCCGGCGGCGCACAGCTCGTCCAGCGGGACGAACTGCGCGCTGACGTACGCGTCGTCGGCGGCGGTCATCGGGTGGTCGCCGTTCACCTCGCGGAACCGCGCGGCGACGCGCCGCCTCAGGTCGCTCTCGGGCACGTTGTCCGGCATCGGGGCCTCCCTGCGTCAGGCGCGCGGGACCGTCCCGCGCGACACTCCGCACGCTAGGCGCCGGACGGTTCGGCGCCCGCCGAACGGTCGAGGGCGGCCCAGGAGAGCCCCGGCCGCTCCGCGAACACCCCGGCGACCAGGTCACGCCAGTCCGGACGGGCGGGGCGGTCCTCCGGGCGCCGGGCGGGCGGATCGGCCCGCAGGGCGGCCTCGCGGCGGCAGGGCCCGCAGAGCGTCTCGTCCGCGACCGGCCGGAAGGCGTGGGGCCTGTCGCCCGGCCCCTGGCAGGTCACCACCGGACCGGCCGCCGCGGCGGGGGCCCCACCGAGCGGGGCCTCCACCGGCTCCGGCGGAAGCTTCTCCGTCAGCCGGTGCCGGAGGAACCCGACGGCCGAACGGACGCCGGTGCGCGGCAGATGCGCCGTCAGGGCGTGCCGGAGGTCGGCCACCGAGACGCCTCGCCGCAGCCACTCCGCAGCGATCGCGGCGAGCCCGCGCGCCTCACGGACGCCGAGGCGCAGATCGCGGTCGGCGTGGTGGAGCGTGAGGAGGAGGCGTTCGGCGCGGACGAGCGCGGGATCGCTCGCGCCTTGCCCCTGCGGCTGCTCCTGCGGCGGGGCCTCGGGCGCCTCACGGCCCTCCGGCTCCGGCTCCGGTTCCGGCTCCGGCTCCGGTTCCGGCTCCGGTTCCGGTTCCGTCGAAGGTGCGGGGCCGCTGGGGGGTGGGGGGTTGGTCTTCTCCCCGTCTTCATCTTTGGAGGAGCAACCGGTCTCCGGGGTGCCTGGCCCACCGACCGCCGGATCGGGCACAGTCGGTGACCGGTCGCCGTCCCGTACCGCCCTCGCCTCTTCACGCGTGAGGCTGACGTTCGTGACGAGCTGGGTGGTCTTCCAGAATCCCTGACCGTCCTGCCATCGCCACTCGTGCAGATGTCCACACGTGGTGAGCGATTCCTTCGCCTTCTGGTACGCCCGGGGCTTCATGCCCAGGTCAGCGGCGTGCTCACCGAGGGGCTTGCCGGTGGCCGCACTCTCCGGGAGTCCCTGGAGGTAGACGAGGAGGACTTTCGCGTCGCTGGTCAGCCGCGGATTCCGGACGACACTGTGCGAGACCTTCGTGTACGCCGACAAGGGCGCGATAGCATGCCGGAGCATTTCTGGTGGACCTCGTGTATCCACTGGTAGTGAAGGCCCTCGGATGGTGTTGGCGCACCCCCGGGGGCCGCTCCCTTCACGGAGCGTGATGTCGGCGTCACCGTAGCGCATATTCCACCGTCCGATGCAACAACTCTCCCTCCACGAACGGATCTTCGAGCGTCGGGAGCGACCTCCAGCCCAGCGGCCACGTCGTCCCGTCGAGCGCCGGGATCCCCACGTACGACTCGCCCCCACGGCCCCCGCCCAGCGCCCGCACCGGAGCCGGCCACGCGAACCCCGAGGCCGTACCCGGCGCCAGCAGGAAGTAGAGGTTCCGCCCCCGGGCCGCCTCCCGCACGATCGGCCCCGCCTGGAAGTCCGTGAACTCCATGAGGTGGTACGCCACCTCCTCCCCCAGGACGCCGGGGATCCGCACGGCGTCGAAGTGCACGCCTGCGAGCCGGAGGGCGTGGCCGCAGTCGGGGACCCAGGAGGGCTTGATGTCAAGCGACTTGCTCGGATTCATGACGCCAGCTTCCCGAGCGTGCTGTCCTGTGACCAGGGGCAACGTGATGTTGTGCAGGACTGTGCACTCGGGGAGGCGGGGTGTGAACAAGGAGCCCAAGCAGGGCGCGGGAGCCGCGAAGACCTTCGGGATGATGCTGCGGTTCTACCGCGAGCGGGCCAAGTACTCACAGGAGGCGGTGGGCAGAGAGACCGGATACTCCAAGTCCCAGGTGGCGATGATCGAGCGAGGACTGCGGCACCCGAAGGGAGAGTTCGTCCCGATCGTGGATCCGCTGCTGGGTGCACAAGGTGCACTGCTGAAGCTGGCGGAGGAGGTCGCGGCGAGTGGCGTCGCACCGTGGTTCGAGGACTACTTGGACGAGGAGTCCAGGGCGGTCGGCATACACATGTACTACAACCACATGCTCCCTGGACTGCTGCAAACCGCGGACTACGCGCGGGCTTCCTTCGTCTCGGAGCGGCCGCCCTTGGACGACGATGAAATCGAGCCGGGCGTCGCGGCCCGCATCGCTCGCCAGCGGGTGCTCTACCGAAAGCCGGCCCCCATGGCGACCTTCGTGCTGGAGAAGGTCGCCATCACTCGCCCCCTCGGGGGGCGGGATGTCCTGCGGAAGAACCTGCTGCACATTCTGGAGCTCGCGCACCTGCCCAACGTGGAGCTCCAGATTATGGACGAAAACCGCGAGATTCACGCTGGCCTCAGCGGCCCCTTCGTCCTCCTTGAGACCGAGGGACGCCGAGGTCAACTGGTATATGTCGAGGGTCAGGGGAGCAGTTACATTCTCTCCGAGCAGCCGGACGTGGGTAACTGCTTCGCTCGCTACAGCACGCTGCGGGCGCAGGCTTTCACGCCGGAGGATTCCGTCCAACTCATCGAACAGGTGGCACGAGAGCTATGAGCACCGACCTCAACTGGTTCAAGAGCAGCTACAGCAGCGGCCAGGGCGGCGAATGCGTCGAGGTCGCCTCCTGTGTGCACTCTGTGCACGTCCGTGACTCCAAGGACACCGACCTCCCCTCCCTCTCCGTCTCCCCCGCCGCCTGGGGCGCGTTCCTCGACCAGGTCAAGTAGGGCCACGGGTACGACGAAAGGGCCTCCGCCCCTGGCCGGGACGGAGGCCCTTCGCGTATCTGCGGTCAGGTCAGAACTGGCCGTTCAGGTCGAGCCAGGACGCGTCGTCCACGACGCCCGGCTGGAAGCCGTTGGTGGCGCGGCCGTCGTACCTGACCAGGAGGCCGTCGCCGTTGCCCTGGTCCGCCGAGGTGAAGCGGCTGTTGGTGACGGCGTTCAGGTCGGGGTAGCCGTCGCCGGTGCTGTCGCCGACCGCGAGGAAGCCGGCCATGGTGTGCCAGCCGCTGCCGATGAGGACGCGGGTGGCGACGCCGTCCGTCTTGCCGGGGTACAGCCACAGCCTGCCGGTGGACGCCTCGCGGGCGAGGAGGTCGGCCTTGCCGTCCTTGGTCATGTCGCCGAAGCCGACGAGCGCGTTCATGGCGCAGCTTGCCGGTGGACGCCTCGCGGGCGATCACGTCCTCCTTGCCGTCGGCGGAGAAGTCGCCGTGCCGGGTGAGGGCGTTCATCGCGCCCCAGCCGCCACCGAGCAGCTTGCCGGTGCCGTTGCCGGGGAGGAACCAGAGGCGGCCGGACCGGTCGCGGGAGAGGACGTCGGACGACTTGTCGCCGTTCAGGTCGCCGAAGGCGGGCGCGGTGGCCTGCGGGTTCGCGTACCAGTAGGGGTAGGGCTCCCAGCCGCCGCACTCGCGCTCGGTGGCGACCAGGCGGACGGAGCTGACGCTGTTGCTGCCGGGGCCGCCCCACTCGGTGCCCGAGGGGTTGGGGGCGACGGAGCCGAGGCCGCCGTCGTAGCCGTAGTTCGCGTCGTCGTGGAGGCACGCGAACTTTGTGGTCCGGTTGGAGACCGTGCGGAACTGGTTGTCCCAGGTGCCGAGCGTCGCGGCGCTGACGTTCGTCTTGTACATGGTGCCGGTGGCGTCGTCCGTCTTCCACCCGCAGAAGTAGCCCACTGGGCAGTCGGCCGGCGCCGCCTGGGCGGGCGCGCCCGCGCCGAGGACGCCGAGCGTGGTGAGGCCGAGCGCCGTGACCGCCGTGGCCACGCGCCGGCGCAGAGATATGCGCATTCGTTTTCCTCCGTGACGCGGCGCGGAGCCGGGCCCTGCCCGCTCGACGCGCCGTAGGGCGGAAATGTACCCCGCCGGGGGCGGGGTACATGCCCGAGGGGGGTCAGAAGACGGTGCTCATGTCGTTCCAGGACCGGTCCTGGCCGTCCCAGCTGCCCGGGGCGAAGGTGCCGTTGTCCTTGCCGCCGTAGACCATCAGGCAGCCCTGGTAGGAGCACGAGGTGCTGCGGAAGGTGTTGTTGGTGAGGGCGATGAGGTCGTTGCTGCCGTCGAGGCCGTGGTCGCCCACGCCGACGAGCTGGGCCATCGCGTTCCAGCCGCCGCCGATCAGGGTGCGGGAGCCGAGGGCGCCGGTCCGGCCGGGGTAGAGCCACAGCTTGCCGGTGGCGGGCTCGCGGGCGACGAGGTCGGCCTTGCCGTCGCCGGTGACGTCGCCGAGGGCGGTGAGGGCGTTCATGCTGTTCCAGCCGCCCGCGCCGATCTGCTTGCGGGCGCCGACAGCTTGCCGGTGGACGCCTCGCGGGCGATCACGTCCTCCTTGCCGTCGGCGGAGAAGTCGCCGTGCCGGGTGAGGGCGTTCATCGCGCCCCAGCCGCCGCCGACCAGCTTGCCGGTGCCGTTCCCGGGGAGGAACCAGAGGCGGCCGGCCTTGTCGCGGGCCAGGAGGTCCGCCTCGTCGTCGCCGTTCAGGTTGCCGAAGCGGGACGGCCCGGCGGGGTTGGGCTCGGCGTGCCACGTCGTGTAGGCGGGGCCGTAGCACTCGCGCCCGGTGAGGACGAACTTCAGCGAGCTGAGCGAGCGCATCCCCATGTAGCCCCACTCGGTGCCGCCCGGGTCGGGCTCCCGCACACCGACGCTCCAGTACGAGGTCGTGTAGCCGGGCTCGTCGTACCCGCACACGTACTGGTTGGTGCGGTTGGAGACCGCGTTGATCTGGTTGTCCCAGGCGCCGAGGGTCGACGCGCTCTGGGTGAGCTTGAGCATCTCGCCCGTGGCGTGGTCGGTCTTCCAGGCGCAGAAGTAGCCCCGGGGGCAGTCCTCGGGGTCCGCCTGGGCCGGGGTGGCGGCCGGGCCGAGGGTGGTGAAGGCGGTGAGCGCGGTGAGCACGGCGAGGCCGAGCGCGGCCGGCCGGGTGGCCTGGGTGCGCGCCTCGGACCGGGCCGCCGGGCGGCGGCGGTTCAGCCGGGAGAGCAGAGACATGTACGGGTTCCCTCCAGATGCGGCGCGGAGCCGAGCCTTGGGGCTCTCCTTCTCGACGCGCCGTGGGAGGAAGGTACAGGGTGCCTGACGGGAGTCTTCCGGTGGGGTGCCGTCGGCGGGGCGGGCCTCGTCAGAGCTCGCGCATGCCGGGGAAGCCGTACCCCTCCGGCTCCTCCCACGGCACGTCCTGATCGTCCACGTGCACGTGCCACTCCGCCCCCGCCAGGGCCCGGCGCAGCTCCGTGACCGAGTCCAGGACGTGGATCAGCACCGGGAGGAGGCGGTCGGGGTCGCGGGGCAGTTTCGTCGAGCCGGCCAGGAGCGCGTCCGGCTCGGGCCCGGGGTCCCCGTACAGGTAGAGGCCCTCCTCGTCGTCGTACGGGAACGCCGCCAGGTGCGCGGCGGTGACGCGCTCGACGGCAGCCGCCTCGGCCGGGGTCAGGGGGGCCGGGCGGCGCGCGGTGTAGTACACGGAGACGCTCATGAGGGGGAGCGTAGGGCGGGGGTACGACAGTCGGTCGGGCGGTCAGGGGGGCAACAGGTCACGGGGCACGGGTCACGGGTCACGGGTCACGGAGTCAGGACGCCGGTGAGGAACGGGCCCACCGCTTCCGCCCAGGCTTCCGGGTGGGTGTAGTGGAGGAGGTGGCCGGCGTCGGGGATCTCCGCGTAGGCGCCGTGCGGGAGGACGCGGACCATCTCCTGGGCCTCGGCGCGGCCCAGTTCGCCGTCGAGGCCGCGGACGACGAGGGTGGGGCAGCGGACCTGGGCGAGCGAGTCCCAGTGGGCGTCGTGGACCCAGGTCTCGCGGGAGGTCAGCATCTGGGCGGGGTCGAAGACGGGGTGCCAGCCGTCCGCGCGCTCGGTCATCACCTCGGCGAAGAACGCGCCCCGCGCCGGGTTCGGCGTCTCCACCCACGGGTCGTCCGCGCCGAACCAGCGGTGCACCGCGTCCAGGCTCGGGAAGGGCGCCGGCCAGCCCCGGAACCAGTCCTGCCAGGCGCGCTGCGAGGCCGCGCCGAGCGCCGAGGCCCGCATGTCGCAGATGACCAGGGCGCGGACCAGGTCCGGGCGCTCGGCGGCGAGCTGCCAGGCCGTCAGGGCGCCCATGGAGTGGCCGACGAGGGAGACGGGGCCGAGTCCGAGCCGCTCGATGACGGCCGCCGCGTCCGCCACGTACGCCTCGCGCGTGAACGGCCCGCCGGGCGGCTTCTCGCTCGCCCCGTGGCCGCGCTGGTCGAGCGCGATGGTGCGGTGCCCACCGGTCAGGAGGCCGGCGGCGGGGGCCCAGTGGCCCGCGTGGCCCATCAGGCCGTGGAGCAGTAAGACCGGGGCGCCGGTGGGCGCGGCGAGGGCCTCGGCCGGTTCGGCGGGCACGGGGGGTACGGCGGGGGCGGGGCGGTCCTCCGGGCCCGAGGGCTGGCGGGCGATGCTCACGGCGGTGGCACCGGCCGGGCGCGGACCGGTTGGGCGCGGGCCGGCCGGGCGCGCACCGGCTGGGCCCGCGCCTGCCCTGGCCTCCGGGCCGGCGGCCGTGCCGCCGCCCTCCGCCGTGGTGGCCGTGAGGGCCGAGACGGCCGTGTAGTCCCAGGCCGCCAGCCGGATGCCGTCGGCTCCGGTGACGTCGAGTCGTCGCGCCATGATCTGGCACCCCCTCTTTCCCGTCGAACCCCGCCAGACTATCGAACCCACATTCGAAAATGCGCTTCTGCCGCGCAACACCCCTCGTTCGAGTGACGGGGCTCAAGGATTGGCGCGCGCGACCGAGGGGAGATCTCCAACGGGAGGCGGACCGCTCGGGGAAAACGGTCCGAGGGAACCGACCTTGAGAGCTCGGGGCTCCAGGTCGGAACAGGGGAGGACAGGCCCCGGCGCCACCCGGCGCCGGGGCCCTCTGTCGTCCGGGACACCCCGCCGGGGGCAGCCACCGGGACGCGCGGCAGTCGGCGTACGGCCCCTGTCCGTCGCATGGCCCCACCCTTCCGCACCTCACGCAGCGCACGCAGCTCGTTCCAGCCTGGCACGCCGAGCGCACGCGCGGGGGCGATTCCGGCGTAAACGGGGCGCACTGCGGATCCGTCGCCCGACCGTGGCGCATTCGTGACCACCGGCCCTACAACCCCTCCCGCGTCCCGGTGGTCGACCCTTTCATGCGCAGTCCCCAAGTCCTCGCCAAAGGCGACCACATCGCGATCCTGAGGGACGGTCACCTCACGATCGAGCGCGACCGGGTCGTCACGACCGTGCCGCTCGCCGCCGTCGACGAGGTGCGCCAGACCGGCGCGACCTCGCTCGTCCTCGTCCTCACCGACGGCGTCAGCCGCCCGCTCCCCGAGGGCAACACGTACTCCGCGACCGCCTTCCGCACCGCCGTGACCGAGGCCCTGCCCAAGCAGCGCGACCCCGCCGGCAGCGCCCTCCTCACCACCGAGGAGGGCCGGGACTCGATCCCCGTGTGGGCGGTCTGGCTGGGTGTCCTCGGCTTCCTCGGCGCGTACGTGGCGTACGTCTGGTGGACCGGCGCCGCGCACGGCCCGGAGATGGGCATGGCCGCGTTCGGCGCGGTCCTCGGCGTGCTCTTCGGCGGTCTCGGCGTCCTCGGCGCCGCCTCCAGCGCCCGGGACCGGGTGCTGCTCGCCCGCCGGGGCATCAGCGTCGTCGCCACGCGCGCGTACTACCCCAACGGCAAGAAGGCGAGCTACTACAAGTTCACCGACGCCAGCGGCAACGAGCTGACCACCAGCTACGGTTCCGGCCGGGCCACGCACGAGATCCACGTCGTGTACGACCCCGAGGCCCCGTCGACGCGTCACGCCGCCGTCGAGCCCGGCTACGTGTCCGTGGTCAAGCACGCCCTCGGCCTGCTGACCGCCGGCGCGATCCTCGCGCTCGGCCTGTGGGGCGCGCTCGCGCCCTACGTATGACACCCCGCGTATCACGCCCGACGCATGACGCCCTGCGTATGACGAAGGGGGCCGGCGGTGCGCTCACGCGCCCCCGGCCCCCCGTGCTCGCGGCTGTCAGCGCTTCGCGACGAACACGTGCGCCGCGACCTCCGCGTCCAGCTCCGCCGCCTCGCCGCTGCTGCCGACCAGCACGCCGCCCGCCGACTCCGACACGGACACGACCGAGCCGGGCTGCACGCCCGCCCGCCGCAGCGTGTACATGAGCTGGGCGTCCGTCTGGATCGGCTCGCCGATGCGGCGGACGACCACCGTCTTGCCGCCGCTCGCGTCCAGGTCCGCCAGCGACACCATCGAGTCGTCGAGGAAGGACTCGGCCTCGGCCTTCTCGCCCAGCTCCTCCAGGCCCGGGATCGGGTTGCCGTACGGCGACTCCGTCGGGTGGCGCAGCAGCTCCAGCACGCGGCGCTCCACGGCCTCGCTCATCACGTGCTCCCAGCGGCACGCCTCCGCGTGGACCTGCTCCCACTCCAGGCCGATCACGTCGACGAGCAGGCACTCGGCGAGCCGGTGCTTGCGCATCACGCGGGTCGCCAGCCGGCGGCCCTCCTCGGTCAGCTCCAGGTGGCGGTCGCTCGCCACGGCGACCAGGCCGTCCCGCTCCATGCGGGCGACCGTCTGGCTCACCGTCGGGCCGCTCTGGTCGAGCCGCTCGGCGATCCGGGCACGCATCGGGACCACACCTTCCTCTTCCAGCTCCAGGATGGTGCGGAGATACATCTCCGTGGTGTCGATCAGTCCGGACATTCGTGCCCCTCGATGAGTCGTGCGCTGGCCCTGCACCAATTCTTGCGCATCCGGCCGACAACCGGGCGGCCCCCGCCCCGGAGCGGGAGAACTGGGGACACCGGGGCGGCGGAGGCGGTATTGACAGACCAATGGTCCAGACCGCACCGTGATCGGCGACCTCGACGAGAAGGAGCTTCCTCACATGGGCGAGAGCAAGCTGGCCGGACAGTTCTTCGACGCCGCGATCGGGCTGCTTCAGGAGGTGCGCGACGGGGACTCCGCCGAGATCGCCGCCGCCGGAGCCGCCGTCGCCGAGGCCGTCGCGAGCGGCAACCGGCTCTTCGCCTTCGGTGCCGGGCACTCCTCGCTCCCCGCCCAGGACGTCGTCTACCGGGCCGGCGGCTTCGCCCTGATGAACCTGCTGGCCGTCCCCGGCGTCGTCGGCGTCGACGTCATGCCGGCGACGCTCGGCTCCGCCCTGGAACGCGTCGACGGGCTCGCCGGAGCCGTCCTCGACTCCTCGCCCGCCTCCGCCGGCGACGTCCTCTTCATCATCTCCCTGTCCGGCCGCAACGCGCTGCCCGTGGAGATGGCCATGAACGCCCGCGCGCTCGGCCTCACCGTCGTCGGCGTCACCTCGGTGGCGTACGCGACCGAGACGAAGTCCCGGCACGTCTCGGGGACGTACCTCAAGGACCACTGCGACATCGTCCTCGACTCCAGGATCGCCGTCGGCGACGCGGAACTGACCCACGAGGGCATCGAGGCGCCCTTCGCCCCCGCCTCCACCGTCGTCACCAGCGCCCTGATGCAGGCCACCATGGCGGCCGCCGCCGAGGAACTGGTCCGGCGCGGGATCGAGCCGCCGCTGCTGCGCTCGGGGAACGTCGACGGCGGGCACGAGTGGAACGGGCGCGTGATGAGCGAGTACAAGGACCGGATCTTCTACCGGCACTGAGCCACGCGCGCGTGGGCGCCCCTCAGGCGAGCGGCGGTACGTCCAGTGCCGCCGCCACCCGGGCCGCCACCGTCTCCGCGTAGAGCGCGTCCTGCCGGTCGAAACCGCCCCGCGCGGCCGTCCGCAGAAAGGTGAGGACGCCGACCGTACGGCCCCGGGACCGCAGCGCCGTGCACAGCGCGTGCGCCGCGTCCGCCGGCCAGTGGCGCTCCGCCGCCCACTCCGCCGCGTCCCGGCCCGCGCTCACCCGCACCGAACCCGCCCGGTCCCACGCCTGGAGCGCCGGATGCTCGGGGCCGTACCGTTGCGGGAAGACGCCGCGGAGGCCGTCCGCGTCCGGGGCGCCCGCCGGGGACGCCACCGCCCGCGTCAGCCGCCGGTCGCCCGCCACCCGGTCCACCAGACCGTGGTCGGCGAACCCGGCCAGCGCGAAGTCCAGCAGCACCGCCACCGCCTCCGCCGGATCCGCGTACTCCGCCGCCGCCACGCCCGCCCGGTGCAGCTGGCTCCAGCGGAACCGGGTCCGGTCCGCCTCCCGCGCGGCGAGCCGCTCCGCCGTCACGTCCTGGAAGACCCAGGCCACCCCCAGCGGCACCGGCTCCTCCGTCATCGGCGACGCCAGCCGCACGAACCCGCTCCGCCAGCACCGCCGCCGCTCCCCGGACCCCGGGGCCGCCGCCAGCGTCACCCACAGGTCCGCCGGCGCCGGCGGGCCGCCCTCCGCCAGCACGTGCTGGAGCGCGCCCTCCAGCTCCTCCACTCCCCCGGCCACGACGTCGCCCAGCGGGCGTCCCAGGAGCGTCGTACGGCCGGTGCCGATGGCCCGGGCCGCGTAGCCGTTGACGACCGCCGGACGCAGATCGGCGTCGATCAGCACGACCCCCCAGGGCGCGTCGTCGAACAGCGCCTCGCTCAGCGCGATCGACCGCTCCAGGTCGATCTGCACGTGCACCTCGCTGAACGCGCAGTACACGCCCGCCGGCCGCCCGTCGGCGTCCCGCACCCCCGCCGACTGACTGCGCACCAGCACCCGGCCGCCGTCCTTGCGGAGCAGCGCCAGCTCGTGCACCTGCCGGCCCGGCGTCCGCATCGCCCCCATCACCCGGGCGAGCGTCTCCTCCGCGTCCGCGCTGCGCGCCGCCCAGCCGTCGAACCCGCGCCGCCCGACGGCCTCCGCCGCCGGCCACCCGAGGATCCGCTCGGCCTCGCGGTTCCAGTGCGTGACCGTCCCGCCCGCGTCCAGCGCGCACAGCGCCGCGTCCATCCCGTCCAGCAGCGCGGCCAGCAGATCCCCACCCGCTCCCGGCACGGAAGCGGTGTCCCGCGCGGACCCCGTGAAGGCACTCACCTGGAACTCCCCCCGGTAACCCCCCTGATGCAGGCCATTCAACTGGAACGTGACCCAGAACACACCGGGTTCGACGAAACGGATTCCGTCCCGGGTCAGGTCGGCCGGAACACGTCGGCCGGATCACGTCGGCGAGACGAATCCCGACTCGTAGGCGGCGATGACCGCCTGGGTCCGGTCGCGGGCGCCGAGCTTGGCGAGGACGGAGCTGACGTGGGACTTCACCGTCTCGGTGCCGACCACGAGCCGGGCGGCGATCTCGGCGTTGGACAGGCCCCGGGCCATCAGGCGGAGGACATCCTCCTCGCGGTCCGTCAGATGGGCCCGGACCAGGGCCTCGTGGGCCTCGTTGGCGGGGCGGTCGCGGGCGTAGGACGCCGCCATGTCGCGTACCGCCGCCGGGAAGAGGAGCGAGTCGCCCTCCGCGACCAGCCGGACGGCGTGGACGATCTCGGCGGGGCGGGCGCGCTTGAGGAGGAAGCCGTCGGCGCCGGCGCGGAGGGCGCCGTAGACGTACTCGTCGTTCTCGAAGGTCGTCACCACGAGGATCTTCGGCGGGGAGTCGACCGTACGGAGGACGGCCTGGGTGGCCTCGATGCCGTCCATGAGGGGCATCCGGACGTCCATGGCCACGACGTCGGGGCGCAGGCTCCGGACGAGCGGGATGACGGCGGCGCCGTCCGCCGCCTCGCCCACCACCTCGATGTCGGGCTGGGCCTCCAGGACGGCCCGCAGGCCCGCCCGCACGAGGGGTTCGTCGTCTACGAGGAGGACCTTGATCGTCATCCGGTCAGCCTAGCCAGTACGGCGCAGGGCCCGGCCGTGAGCGCGGAAGGTCACCGCGGGGGCAGGTCACCGCGGGCAGGTCACCGCAGGGGCGGGTCCCCGCCGGGGGGGGCAGGTCACCGTAGGGGCAGGTCCCCGCATGGGCAGGTCCCCGCATGGGCAGGTCAGCACTCACCGCAGGGGCAGGGTCACCGTCACCCGCCACTCGCCGTCCTTCACGCCCGCCTTCGCCTCGCCGCCGAGCAGCGCGGCCCGTTCACGGATGCCGCGCAGGCCGCTGCCCGAGCCGGGGACGGCCGGCGGCCGGCCCTCCGGCAGCGGGTTGGCGACCAGCAGGCGCAGCCGGGACCGCTCCGCCGTCACCCGGACCTCGACGGGCACCTGGCCCGCGTGCCGCAGCGCGTTCGTCAGGGCCTCCTGGAGCATCCGGTACGCCTCCCGCGAGACGGGCCCGGGCAGCTCCTCCACGGGGCCGGTGATCTCGGCGGCCACGCGCGCGCCCGAGAAACGGGCCGAGTCCAGGAGGCGGACGGCCTCGTCGAGGCCGGGGCTCGCGCCGCGCGGCCGGCCCGTCTCCCGGAGCAGCAGCAGCACCCGCTCCAGGTCCTCCAGGGCGGCCCGGCCGGTCTCCTCGATGGTCGCGAGCGCCCGGTCGGTGAACTCGGGGTCCTTCGCCGCCCGCGCGGCACCCGCCTGCACCACCGCCAGGGTGAGCGCGTGCCCCAGGGAGTCGTGCAGCTCGCGGGCGATCCGGTTGCGCTCCAGGAGCCGCTCCGTGCGCTCCTCCAGGGCCGTCATGCGCTCCGTCACCGACGGGCCGAGGAGCCGGCGCGCGATCCGCGCGTCCAGCCGGCCCGCGCCGACGATCAGCGCGAGGAGGGCGAGCACCGGCAGCGGCGCGAGGGCGGGCAGGACCAGGTCCGGGGAGGGCGTCAGGTCGGGCAGCACCGGCTCCTCCACCGTCGCGCCCGCCAGCACGAGCGCGCACTGCGGCAGCCAGATCGACGCCAGCAGCATCGCGAGGCCCGCCTCCATCCGGAAGACCAGCCACAGGGCCGTCCTCCCCCGGTCCGTCCAGGACACCGACGGGGTCGCCGAGATGCCGGTGGCGGTGTCGGTCGCGCGCCGCACGCGCGCGTGCTTGCCGGGGAGCAGCATCAGGCGCGCCTGGAGGCCCTCGGCGCGGCGGACCGAGGGGACGAGGGCGACCGCCGCCACCAGCGGGACGGGCACTGCGGCCACGATCAGCCACTCCGCGAGGCCCGGGTCGGACAGGCCGGGATAGACGAGGCCGACGGCGAGCGGCACGATCGCGCCGACCAGCAGGTGCAGCCACCGGGTGTAGGTGACCGCGCGGGCCAACGGCCGTACGAGGGTGCGGAGGAACAGCGGCGGGGCGGACATTCGGTGATCATCTCAAGGGGTGGTCCGGGGGCGGCTCCCCCGGACGGGGGAGACGGTCCCCTCCGGCAGGGGATGGCCGGAGACCGCCCGGTCGCGAGGCTTGAGCCATGACCAGCATCGAGATCAAGAACCTCACCAAGGAGTACGGCGGCAGGAACACGACCCGGGCCGTGGACGACCTCACGTTCCGTGTCGAGCCGGGCCGCGTCACCGGCTTCCTCGGCCCGAACGGCGCCGGGAAGTCCACCACCATGCGGCTCGTCCTCGGTCTCGACCGGCCCACCTCGGGCACCGCCACCGTCGGCGGCCGCCTCTACCCGACGCTCGACGAGCCGCTGCGGACGGTCGGCGCCCTCCTCGACGCGCAGGCCGCGCACCCGTCCAGGACCGGCCGCGACCACCTGCGCCTCCTCGCCGCGAGCAACGGCCTGCCGGCCCGCCGGGTCGACGAGGTGCTGGCGGAGACGGGCCTGGAGCCGGCCGCCCGCCGCCGGATCCGCGGCTACTCGCTGGGCATGCGGCAGCGGCTCGGCATCGCCGCCGCGCTCCTGGGCGACCCGAGGGTGCTGATGCTGGACGAGCCGGCCAACGGCCTGGACCCGGAGGGCATCGTCTGGATCCGCGAGCTGCTGCGCCGGCTCGCCGCCGAGGGCCGGACGGTGCTGGTCTCCAGCCACCTCATGAACGAGACCGCGACCTTCGCCGACCACCTGGTGGTGCTGGGCCGCGGCCGGCTCCTCGCGGACGTGCCGACGCGGGAGTTCATCGACGCCCACAGCCACGCGCGGGTGCGGGTGCGCACCGGCGATCCGGTCCGGCTGCGGGCCACGCTCCTCGCGAAGGGCTGGACGGTCGGCGCCGCCGCCGACGCGGACGGCCGGTGGGTGGTGGAGGGCGCCTCCGCCGAGGAGATCGGGGCGGTCACCGCCCGCGAGGGCATCCCGGTCTTCGAACTCGCCGACGAGCGCGCCTCGCTGGAGCAGGCGTACCTGGCCCTCACCTCGGACGCCGCCGAGTTCACCGCCCGCACCCCCCAGGAGGTCTGACCGTGTCCACCACCACCACGACCACCACCGCCGTCACCGTGCCCGCCGTGCTCCGCTCCGAGTGGATCAAGATCCGGTCGGTCCGGGCGAGCTTCGGTTCGCTGGTCGCCGTCCTCGTGGTCGCCCTCGGCATGAACCTGCTGCTGTACGTGAGCGTGGGCGGGCCCGAGCCGGACGGGAAGGGCGATCCGGTCTTCCGGGCGCTGTTCCAGACGAACTTCGCCCAGATCGCGGCCATCGCGTTCGGCGCGACCGCCGTCTCCTCCGAGTACCTGAACGGCGCCCTGCGGAACTCGCTCGCCGCCGTGCCGCGCCGGGGCCTGCTGTACGCGGCGAAGGCGGCGGTCGTCGCCGGCGCGGCGCTGGTGGTGGGGCTGGTGGCTTCGTTCGCGGCGTTCTTCGCCGGCCAGGCGTTCGCGGGGAGGTACGCGATCGGCATCGGGGAGCCGGGGGCCCTGCGGGGCTGCTTCGGGGCCGGGGTCTACCTCGCCCTGATGGCGCTGCTCGCCTTCGGCCTCACGTTCCTGCTGCGCAGCGCGGTCGGCTCGCTGAGCATCCTCGTCCCCGCCCTGCTGATGCTGCCGTTCGTCATCGGGGACGTGTCGGCCGGTCTCGCCGACTACCTGCCGGACCGGGCCGGCACCGCCGTCCTCTACCAGACGCCGCCGGGCGGCGTGGGCCCCTGGACGGGCCTCGCCGTGGCCGCCCTGTGGGCGGCGGCGGCCCTCGCGGCCGGCTGGTGGTCCCTGCGCCGCCGGGACGTCTGAGGCGTCTCGGGGGCCTCAGGAATCCCCAGAGGAATCGCCAGCAATCCCGGGGATTAAATCGCTTGTCGCGCTTCCGGGGGGTTCGTAAGGTGTGGGTACACGCGAAAGGAGGTGATCCGAAAAAATGGTTTCTTTTCGGACTCGTGAGGTGACTGCGGGCTAGGGCCTGCCGTCGCACGATGTGCACCTCGGCAGGCCAGCTGCCGAAACCCAAGCAGTCACCCGACCCGTGGGCCGCCGGTAAGTCCGGCCGGCTCCCGTCCGAACCTAGGCGGACGGGACCAAAGGCCCACGGGTCGTCTGCGTTCTCGGAGCCGAGGAGGCTCAGGGAGCCAGGCGCTCCACCCGCCAGCCGTCCGTGCCGCGGACGTAGCGCAGGCGGTCGTGGAGGCGGTTCTCGTGGCCCTGCCAGAACTCGACCGTCTCCGGGACGACCCGGAAGCCGCCCCACTGCGGCGGGACCGGGACCTGTTCGCTGTCCGGGTAGCGGGCGGCCAGCTCCTCGTAGCGGGCCAGCAGCTCCTCGCGGGAGGCGATGACCGACGACTGCTCGCTCGCCCAGGCGCCCAGCTGGGAGCCGTGCGGGCGGGTGCGGAAGTAGGCGGCGGTCTCGTCGCGGCCGGTGCGGGTGGCGCGGCCGGTGACGATCACCTGGCGGGCCAGCGGGTGCCACGGGAAGAGCAGCGAGACGTACGGGTTGGCGGCCAGCTCGGTGCCCTTGCGGGAGCCGTAGTTGGTGAAGAAGACGAAGCCGGCGTCGTCGTAGTGCTTGAGCAGGACCGTGCGGGACGAGGGGCGGCCCTCGGGGGTCGCGGTCGAGACGATCATCGCGTTCGGCTCGTGGATCGCCGGGCTGGCGGCGGTCTCCTTGAACCAGGTCCCGAACTGCTGCATCGGTTCGGGTGCGAGGTCGGCCGCGGTCAGTTCCTTGGTGCGGTACTGCTCGCGCATGGCGGCGGGGTCCAGGGCGTCGGTCACGGGGCCATCCTGCCGCAGCACCCCAGTCTGCCCGCCACGGCGGGGCACCAATCCTTCGTCGCCGGTTCGGCGCAGTGTGCCGGATGTCACGCTTCCCCGCATCATCGGAACCGTACAGACTCAACGGCTGGATGACTGTTCAGTCCCACCAGCGACCACCGTAGGTTGATCGATCATCGATAGAGGGAGCCGCCTGATGTCCGACTTCGTACCGGGCCTCGAAGGAGTCGTCGCGTTCGAGACCGAGATCGCCGAGCCCGACAAGGAAGGCGGCGCCCTGCGCTACCGCGGGGTCGACATCGAGGACCTCGTCGGCCACGTCTCCTTCGGCAACGTGTGGGGTCTGCTCGTCGACGGCGCCTTCAACCCCGGTCTGCCGGCCGCCGAGCCCTTCCCGATCCCGGTCCACTCCGGCGACATCCGGGTCGACGTGCAGTCCGCGCTCGCCATGCTCGCCCCGGTGTGGGGTCTCAAACCGCTCCTCGACATCTCCGCCGAGCAGGCCCGCGACGACCTCGCCCGCGCCGCCGTCATGGCCCTCTCCTACGTCGCCCAGTCGGCGCGCGGCCAGGGTCTGCCGATGGTGCCGCAGAGCGAGATCGACAAGGCCGAGTCCGTCGTCGAGCGGTTCATGATCCGCTGGCGCGGCGAGCCGGACCCGAAGCACGTCAAGGCCGTCGACGCCTACTGGACCTCGGCCGCCGAGCACGGCATGAACGCCTCCACCTTCACCGCCCGCGTCATCGCCTCCACCGGCGCCGACGTGGCCGCCTCCCTCTCCGGCGCCGTCGGCGCCATGTCCGGCCCGCTGCACGGCGGCGCGCCGTCCCGCGTCCTCGGCATGATCGAGGAGATCGAGCGGACGGGCGACGCCACCGCGTGGGTGAAGCAGGCCCTGGACAAGGGCGAGCGCCTGATGGGCTTCGGGCACCGCGTCTACCGCGCCGAGGACCCGCGCGCCCGGGTGCTGCGCCGGACCGCGCGGGAGCTGGACGCGCCGCGCTACGAGGTGGCCGCCGCGCTGGAGAAGGCCGCCCTGGAGGAGCTGCACAACCGCCGCCCGGACCGGGTCCTGGCGACGAACGTCGAGTTCTGGGCGGCGATCGTGCTGGACTTCGCCGAGGTCCCGGCGCACATGTTCACGTCGATGTTCACCTGTGCCCGGACGGCCGGCTGGTCGGCGCACATCCTGGAGCAGAAGCGCACCGGCCGCCTGGTCCGCCCGTCGGCCCGCTACACGGGCCCCGGCCAGCGGGACCTGCGTGAGATCGAGGGGTACTCCGAGATCGCGGACATCGCCGGCTGACCCCGGAGCCGCCGGAGCGGCTGGTCCCGGGGCCGGAAACCGCCGGAGCGGCTGACCCCGGGGCGGAGCCGCTAGAGCGGCTGGTCCCGGCGGAGGAGGAGGTCCGCGTGGTGGCGCGCCGCGACCAGCGGGTGCGCGCGGACCTTCCCCTTCAGCTCGTTGCGGCCGTACTCGGCGTAGAGCGGGTTCGCCGGGTCGACCGTCACGCCCGGCGCCCGGTCGGCGTACGGGAAGTCGAGCGGGGCGATCCGGGCGTCGAGCCGCGGGTTGTAGAAGAACGGGACGGAGTACCGTTCCGTCGCGCCGGGCGGGGAGACCACCCGGTGGTTGGTGGCGACCAGGTAGCCGTCGGTGGCGACTTCGAGGAGTTCGCCGAGGTTGACGACGAAGGCGCCGGGCAGCGGCGGCACGTCGTGGAAGTTCCCGTCCTCCCGCTGCACCTGGAGCCCGCCGACCTGGTCCTGGAGCAGCAGGGTCAGGAAGCCGTAGTCCTTGTGGGCGCCGACGCCCTGGTCGTCGCCGTCGCCGCTGCTGCCGGGGTAGCGCACCAGCTTGAGGTGCGGGTGGGCGCGGGGCCCGAAGATGTCGGCGTAGAAGTCCTCGCGGGCGCCGATCGAGGCGAGCAGTTCGCGCAGCAGCTTCTCGGCGACGCCGCTCAGCCGGTCGATCCAGTGCAGGGCGGCGGTGCGCAGCTCGGGCAGGGCCTCCGGCCACTGGTTGGGGCCCTGCAGCCACCAGTACGGGGGCTCCCAGGGCGCGGGGGCGCGGGCGGGCCGCTCGGCGCCGATGTCGAGCTGGTCGCGCCAGTCGCGGGCGCCGCCGGTCCGCTCGTCGCCGACCCGGGTGTAGCCGCGGAAGTGCGGGGAGTTGAGGTTGTCGACGGCGCGCCGGTCGGCCTCGGGGAGGGCGAAGAAGGCGTGCATGGCGTCGGTGAGGGCCCGGGTCTCGGCCTCGGTCACGCCGTGTCCGACGAGCTGGAAGAAGCCGACGTCGTGGGCGGCGGAGTGCAGCTGGGCGTGGAGCAGCCGGCGGGCGTGCGGGCCGCGGTCGGCGGCGGAGAGGTCGACGATGGGGAGCTGCGAGGCGTACGAGACGGAGGGGGCGACGGTGGGTGCGCTGAGGCTCATGGATGCGTCCGCGGGTGTACGGGTCCCGGGGCGGCCGCCGGGGTGGGGCGGGGGCCGCGGGTGCCGGTCGACAGGGGTCGGTGGGGGGACCCTGCGGGGCGGGCTGGTGGTGCCCCTCGGGTCAGGCGGCGCGGCGACAGCTCATGCTCGTGACGCGGACGAAGTCCACGTGACGGCGGCGTACGAGCGTAGGCATGCGACCAGCGTACTGCGGCGAGGCCGGTTCGCCTGTGGCCCGCGTCACAGTGGATCGAGGGGGCCGGGGGCTGGCCGCGGGGGCGGCCGGTACGCGAAGATCGCCGCCTTGCATGTCACGCGCATGCCAATCGTCTCGTCGCCGCGTCCCCGCGCAGGAGGATGTCCATGACCGCCCGCCGCACCACCCGCCGCCTCCTGGCCGCCGCCGTCGTCACCCTGGCCGCCGCCTCGCTGACCCCCGCGGCCACGGCCGGCGCCGCCGCCCCCGCGCCCGCGCCGCAGGCCCGGGTCTTCATGGTCAACCCCGTCCAGGCCACCGGCGACCAGTCGCTCGCCGACCACAAGGACGCGGTGACCGACGTGCCCGCCTCCGCCTACGCCCTCGCCACCCTCCGCAACCTCGACGCGAGCGGCGGCCTCTCCGGGAAGTGGGCCGCCGTCCGCTCCGAGACCGGCAACCCGGCGAAGGTCGCCCTGGCCACCTCGTACGACCGCTCCGACGACGAGTTCGAGCAGGTCATGGCGTACTTCTGGGTCAACGAGGGCCAGGAGTACCTGCAGAGCCTCGGCTTCGGCACCGAACTGCCCGGCGCCAACGACCGCGTCCAGCCCGTCCGCCTCAACCAGTGGGGCGCCGACAACTCCTACTTCACCGACAAGAAGGCCGAGATCCGCTTCGGCAAGGGCGGTGTGGACGACGCCGAGGACGCCGAGGTGATCCTCCACGAGTACGGCCACGCCGTGCACCACGCCCAGGTCCCCGGCTTCGGCACCTCCGTCGAGGCCGGCTCCATCGGCGAGGCGTTCGGCGACTACCTCGCCGTCGCCGTCGGCAACCACGCCGTCGCCAAGTACGGCTGGCCGATGAAGGCCGACGAGGCGTGCGTCGCCGACTGGGACGCCACCGGCTACAGCGCCGCCCCGCACTGCCTGCGCCGCCTCGACGGCACCAAGACCTACGCCGACCGCGAGGGCGAGGTCCACGCGGACGGCGAGATCTGGTCCCGCGCCCTCTTCGACATCCGCAAGGCCCTCGGCGCCCGCACCGCCGACCGGATCATCGTCAACGCCCAGTTCGGCTTCGCGCCCGACACCAGCTTCGAGGCCGCCGCCCGGACCACGATCGCCACCGCGCAGAGCATGTACGGCACCCAGGCCGCCGCGGCCGTGCGGGACGCCTTCCGGGCGCGGGAGATCCCGGGCGTCTGACCTGTCGCCGGAGCGGAGGCGTACGGCACAGTGGACGGCGTGCTGATCACCGTCGCGGACGTCGAAGCCGCAGCCGAACGCCTCACCGGACACGTCGTACGGACCCCGACCCTCCCCAGCCCCGGCCTGACCGAACTGCTCGGCGCCGACGTCACCGTCAAGCTGGAACTGCTCCAGCGCACCGGCTCGTTCAAGGCCCGCGGGGCCGCCGCCAAGCTCCTCGCGCTCGGCCCCGCCGAGCGCGAGGCGGGCGTCGTCGCCGTCAGCGGCGGCAACCACGGCATCGGGGTCGCCGTCATGGCCGGCGCGCTCGGCGTCCGCGCCACCGTCGTCATGCCCCGGTCCGCGCCCGCCCGCGCCGTCGACCGGGCCCGGGCCGCCGGGGCCGAGGTGCGCGTCGCCGACACCATGAAGGAAGCCTTCGCCCTCATGGAGGAGCTGTGCGACGGGGGCCTCACCCTCGTCCACCCCTTCGACGACCCGCTTGTCGTCGCCGCCCAGGGCACCGTCGGCCTGGAGATGGCCGAGGACGCCGGGGAGCTCACCGACGTCCTCGTCAGCATCGGCGGCGGGGCGCTGGTCTCCGGCGTCGCCACCGCGCTGCGGGCCCGCCGCCCCGGCGTGCGGATCTGGGGCGTGGAGACCGTCGGCGCGGACGCCATGACGGCGGCGCTGGCCGCGGGCGGCCCGGTGCCGGTCGAGCTGACCTCGGTGGTCAGCACGCTGAGCGCCCCCACGGTCTCGGCGCTCACCCACGCGCACGTGGCCGCGCTGGTCGAGGACGTGATCACGGTGTCCGACGCGGAGGCCGTCCGCGGCACCCTCGACCTCGCCGAACACGCCAAGGTCTGGGCGGAGCCCGCCGCCGGCTGCCTCCTCCCGGCGGCCCGCACGGTCCTCGACCGGGTCGGCCCCGGCGCCCGGCTGGGCCTGGTCGTCTGCGGCGGCAACGCGACGACGGCCGACGTCACCGCCTGGGCGGACCGCTTCGGCGTGCGCTGAGCCCGAGAAGGCACCGGCGGGAGGACCGCCGAAAGGCCGGCGGACGGGCTACGCGTCGGCCAGGGCCCCGTCGATCAGCCGGGCCCACTGGGCGACCACCCGGTCGCGGCGGGTCGTGTCGTCGCTGAGGAGGGTGGCCAGGCCGAGGCCGCGGCCCATGTCGAGGAGGCCCTGGACGGTCTCCCGCACCCCGGGCCGCGACTCGTCGGCACCGAGCAGCTCGACGGCGATCCGGTGCGACTCGCGGCCCACCCGGGCCTCCAGCTCCGCCACCCGGTCGCGGAGCTGGTCCTCGTGAGCGGCCGCCACCCACAGCTGGAGCGCGGCCCGGAAGAGGGGCCCGGTGAAGAGGCCGATCAGCGCGGCGACGGTCTGCGCCCGGTCGTCGGTGGGCAGCGCCCGCAGCGCCTGCGAGCGCTCCTCCGCGACGTACTCGACCGCCGCCGTGAACAGGTCCTCGCGGGTCGGGAAGTGGTGCTGGGCGGCGCCCCGCGACACCCCCGCCCGCTCGGCGACCACGGCCACCGTGGAGCCTGCCCAGCCGTACTCGGCGAGGCAGGCCACGGCGGCCTCCAGGAGCCGCTGCCGGGTGGCGCGGCTCCGGTCCTGCTTGGGGCTCCGGTCGGACGCCGAGGGTCCGTCCTGCCGGGGCGCGGTCACAGCCGCCATTCGGGGTCCCGTCGTTCGAGGAAGGCCGTCATGCCCTCGCGCGCCTCGGCGGAGGCGAAGAGCGTGGCCGATCTCTGCACGAGTTCCTCCGCGTCGCGCTCGAAGGTCTCCAGGACTCTAGCGGTGACCAGCCGCTTCGACTCGCGCAGCCCCTGCGGCGAGCCCGCCCGCAGACCGTCCAGGACGGCGCCGAGTTCCTCGTCGCCGGCCGTGACGAGGCCCATGGCCCGCGCCTCGGGGACGCCGAACCGCTCGCCCGTCAGGTAGTGGCGGGCCGCCGCCCTGGGCTCCAGGCGCGGCAGCAGGGTCAGTGAGATCACTGCCGGCGCCACCCCGATGCGTACCTCGGTGAGCGCGAAGTCCGCCCCCTCCCCCGCCACCACGATGTCGCAGGCGCCCAGCAGCCCGAGGCCGCCGGCGCGGGCCCGGCCGCCGGCCGTGACGTGCCCGACGACCGGTTTGGGAAGCTCCACTATCTGCCGGAGCAGGTCGACGAAGGCGTACGGGCTCGGCGGCGCCTTCAGGTCCGCGCCCGCGCTGAACGTGGTGCCCGTGTGGGTGAGCACCACCGCCCGCACGGCGGGGTCCTTCCCGGCCGCCGCCAGCGCCTCGCCGAGTTCGGCGACGAGCGCGGCCGACAGGGCGTTGCGGGTGTCCGGGGAGTCGAGGGCGAGGGTGGCGATCCCCCGCTCCTCGGTGACGGCGACCAGGGTCATGGAGGGTCCTCAGCTCTCTCGCAGCTCGCGGCGCAGGATCTTTCCGGAGGCGGCCCGGGGCACCGCGTCGACGAACTCGACGGCCCGGACCTTCTTGTACGGGGCGACCCGGGCGGCCACATGGGCCATGACCTCCTCGGCGGTCAGCCCGGGCGCGGACGGCTGGCGCACCACGAACGCCTTCGGCACCTCCGTCCCGTCGGCGTCCGTCACCCCGATGACGGCGGCGTCGGCGACGCCCTCGTGGGTGAGGAGCAGGGCCTCCAGCTCGGCCGGGGCGACCTGGAAACCCTTGTACTTGATGAGCTCCTTCACCCGGTCGACGACGTACAGCCAGCCGTCGGCGTCGACGCGCCCGATGTCGCCGGTGTGCACCCATCCGTCGGCGTCGATCATCGCGGCGGTCGCCTCGGGCCGCCCCAGGTACCCCTTCATGACCTGCGGCCCCCGGATGGCGATCTCGCCCTCCTCCCCCGGCGCCGCGTCCTTCGACGGGTCGTCGAGCGACAGGATCCGCATCTCGGTGGAGGGCAGCAGCTTCCCGACGGTGCCGGGCGGCGGGTTCGGCACGGTGAGCGGGGTGACGTGGGTGCCCGGCGACAGCTCGGTCATCCCGTACGCCTGCCGCACCGGCGGCAGCCCCAGCCGCGCCGAGCACGCCTCGGCGAGCGCCGCGTCGAGCGGGGCGGCGGCCGAGACGATGTACTCCAGCGAGGACAGGTCGTAGTCGGCGACGGCCGGGTGCTTGGCGAGCGCGAGCACGATCGGCGGAGCCACGTACAGGCCGTTGATGCGGTGCTTCTGGAGGGCGCCGAGGAAGGTGTCGAGCTCGAAGCGGGGCAGGACGACGACGGTGGCGCCCTTCCGGAGCGGCGCGTTCATGAGAGCCGTCAGCCCGTAGATGTGGGACGGTGGCTCTAAAGGGGAGCATCTGTGCACGGTGGATCCCCTCCGGCTACGTGGTCCGTCGCTTGATCAGAGGGTGGCAGCAGGCCCGGAAACAATCAAGCGCGCTGGCATTTTTCGTTGGGGCAGACCAGCGGCCCCGGGCCGGGAATGCGCTTCCCGCACTTCTTGCACTTCCACGGGTCGGGTTCCCACTTCGGGTGTACCTCGAACGTGGCGACGAGCCTCTTGCGCCCGATCTTCTTCGGCGCCGGAGCCGTCGTCATCGAGACTCGCCAAATCACCTGCCTGAGCATGGCGTTGCGCTCCTCGTTGCTGAACGTGTGCCACTCCTTGATCAGTCCCGCGATGAGAGGGCGGAACTTCTCCCGGGTGGGAATCGCCTCGACTTCGGCGATCTTCTTAAGGTCGTCGAGTGCCTCCTCCTTCTTCTTGACGAACTGATTTCGCGCTCTCTCGAATGCCCCCTCAGGGAACTTCGCGGGGTCCATGGCGTTGTCCATGACGAGCCGGTCGATAGCCGCGTCGAGTTTGGCGATGTCCGCCTCGATCCGGGCGCGGTCCTGGATGGCGCGGGCCCGGGGGTCGACCTCGGGCATACGCTCCTTGCGGGGCTCGGGCACCAGGGCGTCAACGTCCTCGGCCACCTTGTCGGCGAGCCACTGCAACACCGCTTCCTCGGCCTCGGCCCGTAGGACGTAGAGGCCGGGCTCGCACGCGCTCTTGCCCTTGTTCTTGTTGGCGCTGCACACGAGGTGGTGTCCCCTGACAGGCGCCCCCTTGTTCTCGCCGGCCCGTACACGGTCGCTGCGGAACACGGCGGTTTCCCGGCAGTGCCCGTGTCCGCTGATGCCGGTCAGGGTGTAGGTGGCCTTACGGGTCCGGGGTGGACGGCTCTTGATGTCCTCGCGGTGTGCGAGGTACGCCTCCCATTCCGGCGCGGTGATGAGCGCCGGCTGAGCCCCGGGGATGTAGAGCACCCGGTTTTCCTTGCACTTCTCAAAGTGGACGGTGCCGTATCCACACCCGCACTTCGGGTCATGCGTGCGCAGCAGGCCGGCGGCGAACCCGCTGTCGAGGTAGCGGCGAACTCCGTTCGTGTTCCATCGGTTCCCGTGCCTGGTGAGCACGCCGAGTTCGTCGTTGAGCCAGTGCGCGATGCCGGAGAACCCTTCAAGGTTGAGCTTCCGGTCGTACATCTCTTCGGCGATGCTGCCGTGTTCGGGGTGGACCTCGTAGTGCTCGTGTTGGAGGCGCCACCCGCCCGGCGCGGTGGCGTCGGGGACGCGGCGGGGGTGCCAGATGTAGCCGAAGCGCTTGCCGCCCGTCGGGGGCAGTTTGAGCTGTCGGCGGTGTTCGTGTGTCTCCTTCCATTGTTCGCCGGCGCGGTTCGACTCGAAGTTGCCGAAAGCAAAGATCATTTCCCGCTGTAGCTCACCGACGGCCGTCTTGGCGTCGAGGGGCTCCGTGGCGGATTCGAGTTCACCTCCGACGCGTTCGAGGCGGGCGAGGGCGACCGCGTTGCCGGTTCTGTTCCGTCCGAAGCGGGAGAACCGCCACACGACGATGCCTTGTGCCTTGCGGCTCTCGACGGCCTCGATGGCCTGTTGCACCTTGCGGTTGTAGTTCCGGCCGGTCATGTCGAGGTCGACGATCATCTCGTCGAGCAGGCGCCGGCCGGTCCGGGCGGCCCACTGGCGGATTGCACTCTCCTGGAGTTCAGGAGAGATCTTCTCTTCCTTCCACGTGCTGACTCGGATGTAGCCGAGCCAGGGGAGTTCATCGGGCGGCGGGCCGCCCGTGAACGTCTGGGGTACGTACAGGCTGGTCACTGTGTCTGAGTCCGTTTCTCCTTGGGGTTGTGGCCCGACCGGCGGCGCTCGTCGAGGCTGATCACGTCGGCCGGGGAGGCGTGGCGCCCGCAGTGTCCGCAGAGTCCCGGGGACGGCGGTACGGGGGCGTCGATGAGACCTCGGCCGACGTGGTCCATGGCCATGACGTAGCCCTGCTGCCGGGCCTTTTCGAGCTGTTGGTCGGTGACCTCGTGGGTGCGGGTGATCATCACCCAGTAGAGGAGGGGAACCGCCGCGAGGGTCCCGAGCGTGCCGGCGTCCGTGAGGGGGTCGGTGCCGGTGGCCCATCCGGTCGCGCCGACGGCGAGGGCGACCGTGAACAGGAGGACCGTTGCCGGGGGTACGACGCGGCGGAGTTTGATCATGACGTGGCGGCTCCTTGCTATTCGGCGGCCCTCTCGGCGCCGTCTGCGCCGTCGTTGGCGCGGTTCTGTCTCACGGTGTTGATGACGGCGGAGACGACGGAACGGTCGGCGGGGTCTGTGATGCCGAGTTCGTCGAGTGCGTCGTCGGTGGTCATGGGTGTGATGGGGCGGGGGTTGCGGACGCGGTCGATGTCGTCGGTGGTGAGCAGGCCGGCGGCGACGAGAACCTCGGGGAGGGGGTGCCCGAGATGCTCGGAGATCTGCCGCAGTACGGGGATATCGGGGACGTTGTCGCCTTTGAGTAGGCGGGCAACGGTTGCTTGATGGATGCCGCTGTCGCGGACTACGCGGGCCTGCTCGCCCCGACGGTCAAGGTCGTATCCGGCGCGCTTCAGTCGGTCTCTGTACCAGACCGAGAAGGGGGCTCGGTTCGAATCGTCCATGAGTGGAAGATACCGCGCGTGAGTCAAATGCGGCACGGGGTGCCGCGTCCATGACCAAATTTTGCACCGTGTATCCCCCCCATCTAGGCACATAGGCGCCCTAAGGCGCCCAGACCCTCGAACGTGCGATCGATTCTTTACCGCCATCCGGAACCTGTCAACGCGGATCCACACATACGGCTGCGGGTCCGTCACGTTCCGCGCGTGAATCATTCACGTGCGAGTGAAGTACGTGCTAACGTTCCACTCGTGGATGAAACGAACCATCCACGGAAGGAACGTTGTGCCCATGTACGACCGCACCGAGTTCGTCACCGCCGCCCAGAAGAAGGGCGACCGCACCCCACCTGACACGGCACGACGCCTGAAGGTTGCCCCGAACACCGCGTGGCGCCTGTGGAACGGCCGAACCGCGCCGAGCGCCGGCCTGATCGCCGCCGTCCAGGAGCACTACGGGGTCACCGCCTCGCAGCTCTTGCGCCGCAAGGCCGCCGCATGACGGCCCCCGTCGTCCCGCGCGAGCAGGCCATACGGAACCTGCGCCGCGTCCTCGATGCCGCCCGCGCACGCCGCGACCGCGACCGCGCCGCCGGACGCCTCGACCCCGAGGTCGAGCTGATCTTGCGCCGCCTCGAACGCGCCCAGCGCGAGCAGCCCACCCCCCGGCCGCTCGCCGCCTGAAACGGAAAAGGGCCGCCCGGTGGCACCCGGGCGGCCCGGCCGATCCCCCGAAGGAGACCGACTCATGAACCCCCAGCGTACCCAGCTCCACACCGCCGCCGCGCTCCGTGGCGGACAGGCCGGCCGCAAGCACGTCGAGTTCCGCAACCACCTCGCCGCCGAGCTGCACCGGATCGCCCCCGGCGCCGTCCGCGTCTACCTGACCCCCGTCTACACCGACCCGGCCGGCGTCCCCACCCGCCGCACGCTCGTGTCCCTCGCGACGCTCACCGGCCAGCCGATCGAGGCCGACGCCGAGGCGCACCGCGCCGCCCGCCGCCTGCTCGTCGACGCGTTCCCGGGCGCCGACTGGACGCGCCCGTACATCTACCGCGCCGACACCGGCCGCCTGATCGACCAGACGCCGACCGCGCCGGCCGCCCTCGGCCTCGACCCGGAGGGAAGCCAGTGATCCGCCCGACCCTCACCGCCGACGGAACCGCCGTCCGCCTCCCGGTCACCCTCGCCGCCTCGCCACTGCTCGACGAGCTTGCCCTCGCATACGCCGAGGACCCCGACCTGTTCGGCCGCCTGCTCACCGTGCACGCCGCCAACGTCGTGTCCCTCGACCACGTGGTCGTGAGCGACGACGCCGCGGACTGGGAGCGCGCCGTGCGGGCCGCCGAGGCGGACGGGTCCCGCGACGCCCTGCTCGACCGGTTGGAGGCCGCCGAGCGCCTCGACGACCTGCTCGACGCCGACGACGCCATCGCCCTCGCCACGTCGCTCACGAAGCAGGCCGCCGCCATCCGCCACCGCACCCCCGCACAGGAGAACCGCTCGTGACCGTCACCACCCTGCCCACCGCCCACACCGCGCCGCCGGTCGTCGAGCCCGCCGTCGACCACCGCGTGACCACCGCGTACACCCCGGCCCCGGCCGGGACGAGCGCCGACCTCCCCCGCGTGTTCGCCGTCATCCACGGCGTCATGCGGGACGTCATGCCCGTGAGCAAGGACAAGCAGAACCAGCAGCAGAACTACAACTTCCGGGGCGTCGACGACGCGATGTCCGCCATGGCCGGCCCCATGCGGAATCACGGGTGCTTCATCGCCCCCGAGGTCGTCGAGCACAAGCAGCGCCCGCGCGGCGAGAAGGGCACGCACACCGTGCTCCGGATGCTGTACCGCATCTACGGCCCGGCCGGTGACTGCCTCGCCGTCACCATCCCGGGCGAGGCCATGGACACGGCCGACAAGAGCACCAACAAGGCGATGTCGGCCGCGCTCAAGTACATGCTCTTTCAGGTGTTCATGATCCCCGTGGACGCCCGAAGCATCGACGACGGCGACCGCGACCACCCGGTCATGAGCAACACCCCGCAGCAGCGCCAGCAGCCGCCGCAGCAGCAGCAACGCCGCCCGCAGCAGCAGCGGGGGCAGCGCAGCCAGCAGCGGCGCCCGCAGCAGGAACAGGGGCAGGGGCAGCAGCGCCAGCGCCGGGACTACGCCGGCGAGGCCCGGCAGGCGACGAGTGAGGAGCAGTTCGCCGCGATCCGGAAGGCCGCCGAGGAGGCCGGGGCGCCGCCGGAGTACATCACCCAACTCGACGCCATCGCCGCCCAGAAGCGCGCCGCGAGCACCGCGCCGAAGCAGCCCGCCGCCGGGCCGCAGCAGCAGACGCCAGCCACCTCGGCCCCGGCCGTCCGCACCGCGCCGCCCGCCGCGAACACGACGGCCGCCGCCGAGGAGGCCCTCAGGCTCGCCGCGTCCCGCGCCGGCTACCAGTCCCTTGACGACGACTTCCAGCGTGCCTACGGCCGGCCGATCGCCGAGGCCGACGTCGCCACCCTGAACGCCTACCGCTCGATGATCGAGAGGGCCGCCCAGTGACCATGCAGACCGAGCCCCCGCTCTCCGAGGTCGAGCAGCACCACTACGACACGCTCATCGAGCGCATGGGCGTCAACCGGCTGATCGCCGAGGAGCAGGCCGCGGGCGGCGAGGCGCCCCTCGACATCGAGCCGGCCCCCGTGCCCGACGTCAGCGCGGGCACCGAGACGCGAGACGCCATCATGCGCCTTGCCGTCCTCGGCGCCCTGCTCGACGAGGTCAAGCAGGCCCACAAGGCCGCCCGTGCCGAGGCCGAAGCGCTCTTGGAGCAGCAGTACAAGGCGACCGGCACGTCGAAGACCGATGCGTTGCTCCCGGACGGAACCAAGGTCGGGTCGATCTCCCGGCGGGGCGGCGAGCGGGCCGCCACGGTCACCGACGACGACACGTTTGCCGCATGGGTCCGCGACACGTTCCCGAGCGAGTTCGAGATCGAGATGATCCCGATGCGGCTGGAGACCCGCGTACGCCCGGGGTTCGCCGCCAAGGTGCTCGCCGAGGCGACCGCCGCGGGGACGGCCCGGTACGTCGACGAGCAGACCGGCGAGGTACACGACGTGCCCGGCGTCGAAATCCGCCCGTCCCGCGCCGCCTCGCACCAGATGACCTACACCCGGACGTCGAAGGCGCAGGCCCTCACCGGCCGCGAGTTGGTCGCCCGCGCGTGGCGGCGGGGCGCCCTCGCCCCGGACGTGCTGCCCGCCCTCGCCCACGAGGGGGCCGCGGAATGATGCCGCACCTCCCGTACGCAGACGCCGTCCATGCGGCCCTGACCGAGGCCGACCTCGCCCCCGAGACGCTCAGCGCGACCGAGACCGACGACGGACAGTTCGTCGTCCTGATCGAGTGGCCGACCGTGCGCACGTCGCTCCGCTGGCACTCCGGGACCGGGTGGCGGCACAGCGCGCCGCACTGCGGCGGCCCCATGTTCGTCGACCACCTCGCCGACCCGGCCGCTATCGCCGAGGCCGCCGGCCTGCTCCTCGACGGGTTCCCGCCGCACACAACCCGGGCCCGCTGGACCGGCGCCCCGACCCTCGACCGCGCCCTCGCCGCCCGCGGCATTTGACCGCCCACACTCCGGCCCGCCCCGACCCCCGAACGGGGCGGGCCCCCTCGACCAGGAGCACCACCCATGAACTCCCACATCCTCAGCCCCAGTTGGCACCGGGGAGCCGCGTGCGCCGACGTTGACGTCGATGTGTTCTTCCCTGCCGCGACCAACGCCGCCGACCGCCGCGAGGCCCTCGCGATCTGCCGCCCGTGCCCGGTCCGCGAGGAGTGCCTCGCCGAGGCCATGACCGAGGAAGGCGGACGCGGGAAGACGAGCCGGTTCGGCATCCGCGGCGGCAAAACCCCCAGCGCCCGTTTCCATTTCCACAAGGCCACCGTCAAGGCGCAGCGCGACCGCCTCGCCGTCGAGGCCGCCGCATGACCGGCACCGCGCGCCTCGACCGCGCCCGCCGCCTGCTCGACACCGCGCCGCCGTCGCCGGTCCCCGGTCAGCTCGACGCCTCGCAGGCCGTAAGCCGTAGCGGGTGGCCGCTCCCGGCCCGCCCGTGGAACGGCCTTACCGTCCTCGACGCCTGTTGCTGCGCCGGCGGCGCCGCGATGGGTTGGTACCTCGCCGGATGGGACGTGGTCGGCGTCGACATCGACGACCAGCCCAACTACCCCTTCCCGTTCATCCGGGGCGACGCCGTCGAGTACATCCGGGCCCACGGCCACGGGTACGACATGGTGCACGCGTCGTGGCCGTGCCAGTACGGCGCCGCGATCACCAAGGGCACGAATCGGCACCTGCGCAAGACGTACCCGGACCTGATCGGCCCCGGGCGCGAGGCGATGCTCGCCGCCGGCCGGCCGTACGTGATCGAGAACCCCGACGCGCGGCCCGACGTCACCCTGTGCGGGACGATGTTCGGTCTGCCGATCCTGCGGCACCGGAAGTTCGAGGCGCACGGATGGTTCCCCCTCGCGCTCCCGCACACCCGGCACCGGGGCCGCGTCCGGGGTCACCGCCACGGCAAGCACTACGACGGCCCGTACGTCGCCGCGTACGGGCGCGGCGGCGGGAAAGCCACCGTGCCGGAGATGCAGGCCGCCATGGGCATCACGTGGACGGACGTGCGCCACGAACTCACCGAGGCGATCCCGCCCGCGTACACGCGGTTCCTCGCCGAGCAGGCCGCCGAACAGATCCTCGCCGAGCGCATGGCGGTCGCCGCGTGACCCGCCCCGCCCGCGACCGGCCGGCGCCCGAGTGCGAGACGCCGAAGTGCGGCGCACCGGCCCGCCTGTACCCGTGCGGGTGGCGGTGCGACACCCACCGCCCCCTGCCGCGCACCCGCCCGCAGTAGCCCCCCGATTCGCCCCGGGGCGAGGCCGGACCCGTTCCCCTCGCCCCGGGCGCACCACCTCGACAGGACCCTCGCCATGGCCCGTATCCGCACGATCAAGCCCGACTTTTTCACCTCCCTGACGATCGCCGACCTCACCATCGAGCAGCGCTTGACGTTCATCGGTCTGTGGACGCACTGCGACGACCAGGGCCGCGCCGTCGACGACGCCCGGCTCATCAAGGCCGCGTTGTGGCCGCTCGACGACCGGACGGCCGCGGACGTCGAGACGGACCTCGCCGCACTCAGTGAGTCCTCACTGATCGTTCGTTACGTCGTCACCGGCAAGCGCTACTTGGCCGTGTCCGGGTGGAAGGAGCACCAGCGGATCAACCGCCCGTCCGCCTCCCGCCTCCCGGCTCCCGACCAGGGAGAATCCGCCCCGGAACCGCCCCTGACCAGCGGTGATGAGGAATCCGAGCAGGCTCACGCACACCTCAGTGAGGACTCACCCCAGGAAAGGAACAGGGAACAGGGAAGGGAACAAGGAACAGGGAACAGGGAGCCGTCGGCCCTCGCTCCGCGAGACCCCGACCCGGCGCCGGTCCGCGAAGACGTCGAGCGGCTGTGTGAGCACCTCGCCGACCGAATCGTGCAGAACGGCAGCAAGCGCCCCAGCATCACGAAGGGGTGGCGGGACGCGGCCCGGCTCATGCTCGACAAGGACGGCCGCACCGAAGAGGCCGTGCACCGCGCTATCGACTGGTGCCAGGACTCCGACTTCTGGCGCTCGAACGTCATGTCGATGCCGAAGCTCCGCGACAAGTACGACACCCTCCGGCTCCAGGCCAGCCGCCCGGCCGCCGGCGGGAACGTCGTCCCCATCGGCTCCGCCCGCCCCTCGACGACCGATCAGCGGGTCGCCGAGGGTCTCGACCTCGCCGCCCGACTCCGCGCCCAGGAGGCCGCCCAGTGACCCCCGCCGACGCCGCCGAGCTGCTCACCCTCGCCGCCGCGTTCGACCGCCGCACCGTCGGCGAGGCCGACGCCCGCGCATGGGCCGCCGCCCTGCACTCGATGCCCCTCGACGACGACGCCCGCGCCGCCGTCGCCCGCCACTACGGCGAGACCGACCGATGGCTGACCCCCGCGCACGTCCGCCAGCAGCGCGCCCGGATCCGCGCCGAGCGGGTCAACGCCGCGACGATCGTCTACGACGGGGTCCCGGGCGAGACCGGCGCCGAGTCCATCGCCCGCCGCCGGGCCCTGCTCGCCGCCGTCGCCGACGGCCGGGTCGCGGGCCCGTCCATGCGGGGCGCCCTCGGGTTCTCCGATGACCGGCCGGTGCTCGCCCTCCCGGCCGGCGCCACCCGCGAGGAGCGCGACCAGTTCGCCGCCGAACGCCTCGCCGCCCTCGGCGCCTACGTGCCCCCGGACATCGAGGAGGCCCTCGCCGACCACCGGCCGCGCCGCCGCGCCCTCGCCGAGGAGAACCGGCCCGACCCCCTCGGCGTCCCGTGCCCGTACGAGCACTGCCGCGCCGACGTCCGCACGCCGTGCAAGCGGGGTGACCGCCGGCGAACCGAACGCGCCCCGCACCCCTCCCGCGTCGAGGCCGCCCTCGCCGCCCACCACCAGGGGGCCGCGGCATGACCGCGCCCGCACCGATCCCGGCCGCCGCCGTTGCCGTCATCCGGGCCGCCATCGAGGACGCGACCGTGCGCGAGTTGCTGCACCGACCCGGGGCGACCGCCGCACGGGCCGCCAGGGCTCTTGAACGGGCCGGATGGGACCTGCGGGTGATCCCGCCCGCGATCACCCCGGAGACGGACAACTAGAGCCGCGGGGGGCGGTTCTGGAGGACATCCACGCCGCCCCCTCCGTGATACGTTCCACTCGTGAGTGATTGAAACCACTCACGCTTGAACCGTGAGCGCACGCTCAGCACGTAGAGCAGGAGGACCGACCCCGTGAACACCGCCCAGCGCTTCGCCGCCAAGGTCGATCCGGCCGGCCCCCTCAGCTTCCACCGCGGCGCCCCCGGCCCCTGCCACCTGTGGACCGGCGGAGCCCGCAGCAAGCGCCCCCACGACGCCGGCGAACACGGCGAGTTCTACGGAGCTTTCAAGGCCGACGGCCGCACCATCCGCGCCCACCAGTACGCCTACGAGCAGGCCCGCGGCCCCATCCCCGCCGGCGCCGAGGTCGACCACCGGTGCCGCCGCCGTAACTGCGTCAACCCCGAACACCTCGAACTCACCGACCACCGCACCAACACCCTCCGCAGCAACGGCCCCACCGCGCTCAACGCCCGGAAGAAGGCGTGCCACCGCGGACACCCCTTCGACGCCGCCAACACCTACGTACGCCCCAACGGCGCCCGCGCCTGCCGCGCCTGCCGCCGCCCCAACACCGAAAGGACCGCCGCCTAATGGCCGGAGAGACCACCCTCACCATCACCGGGAACCTCGTCGAGGACCCCGAACTCAGGCACACCCCCAGCGGGCACGCCGTCGCCAAGTTCCGCATCGCCTCGACCCCCCGCACCTACGACAAGCAGTCCGGCCAGTGGCAGGACGGCGAGAGCCTGTTCATGACCGTGTCCGCGTGGCGCTCCCTCGGCGAGAACGTCGCCGCGAGCATCCAGCGCGGCACGCGCGTCGTCGTCGTCGGCACCCTCCGCCAGCGCACCTACGAGGACAACCAGGGCGTCAAGCGCACCGTCGTCGAGGTCGAGGCCGAGGAAGTCGCCCCCTCGCTCCGCAACGCCACCGCGCAGGTCACCAAGACCACCGGCCGCCAGAACGGCCAGCAGCAGCCCCAGTACGACCAGTGGAACACCAACGGCCCCGCCTACTGACCCGCGCCGCCGACCGGTCGCCGCGCCGCCCACGCGCGCGCGTGCACTTCCGGGCCCCGGTCAACACCGACACCCGCCTGATAAGCCGAGACGGAGCCACCCCATGAGCACCCCCGCGCCCACCTCGACCGCCCCCGCGTTCGAGGGCGACCTCGACGCCACCGCCGTTCGCGACGCCCTCGCGTTCAACGACGGCGAGCACGACCAGGCCCTCGCCACGCTCCGCGACGTCCTGCTCGACACCTCCCTGTCCCGGACTCCCGAGCAGGCCCTCGCCGCCGCCCGCATCGTCCTCGCCGCCCACGCCCGGCAGGTCGAGGCCCTGATCGAAGCCCACTACCGCGCCCGGCGCACCGAGTGGGGAGTCACCCGTTCGTCCCGGGGCCTGCTCACCGGGTACGACGGTGCCCGGAAGATCGTCGCCGCGTACGCCGCCGGCCTCGACCACGACCAGGCCCTCGCCGAGCAGCGCACCCCGTGAGGCTCGCCCACGCGGCATCCCTCGCCATCGCCGCCGCCCTGCTCGCCGCCGGAACCTACCTGATCACGTGGGCACTGCGCGGCGAGCACGGACGCGCCCACCACACCCACTACCCCAGCCGCCCCAAGGACCCGCGCCGATGACCCGCCGCACCATGGCCGCCCGCAAGCGGCACGCCGAGACCCGCCTCGCCCGCCGCATCAAGTTCGAGATCCTCCTCGACCGCGCCGACCGACTGTCCCCCGCCGAAGCGGACGCACTCCGCGAGTACGCCCTCGCCGAGGCCGCCACGGCGGACCAACTCCGCTCCACCGCCCGCGGGCAGGACCGCACCTTGCAGCGGATGCGCGACCGCCTCGCCGCCGCCGACGCCGCGATCGTCGAGGCCGAGGAGGACCGCGCCCGCGTCGAGGAGCAGCTCGCCGAGGCCCGGCACCGCATCGACCTGTTGCACGCCGTCGACGCCGGCCGCGCCGACGGGGCGCAGCGGATCACGGCCGAGCGCGACCGCGCCGAGGCGTTCCTCGACCGGCTGCACCGCGCCGAGACGTACAGCGACGTCCTCGCGATCCTCGGCGAGCACAAGGGGCTCACCCCCGAAGCGGCCCGCGCCGCCGCCGCGTTCGCCGCCGCCGCGGACAGTCAGGCCGCCGTCCTCGCCGAGCGCGACCGTGAGCACGCCGTCGCCCTCGCCGTCGAGCAGCAGCGCGCCGACCGTGCCGAGGCCCTCCTCGACCGCGTCCGTGCCGCCCGCACGTGGGCCGACCTGTGGGCCCACCTCGGGATGCGGTACGGCTACACCGCCGAGCAGGCCGGCCGGGAAGCCCGCGACCGCCGCACCGCCGCCGAACGCGCCGCCGAGGCCCGCGCCGAGCAGGCCGCCGCCGCGCTCTCTCAGAAGGCCGGCGAGCTGCTCGACGTCCGCCAGCAGCTCACCCAGACCCGGAAGCACGCCAGAGCCCTCACGGTGTCGCTCGCCCGTACGGCCAAGCACGCTCGGAAGAACGAGCAGCGCCTCGACGACGCCCGCCGCCGCCTCGCCGTCGAGTGCGTCACCTGCGGGTGCCCCCGCGAGCAGCACGCCTCACGCCTCTACGCCAACGCCCGCGCCCGCCTCGACGAGCTGCTCGTCGCCGTCGGCCGCGCCGCCAACCAGCTCGGCACCACGCACCCCGCCGACATCGCCGACCGCCTGTACGCCGCGATCGAGCAGGCCCGGAAGGATCCGTCATGACCACCACCCCGACCGCGCTCCCCGAGCACGCCCTCACCACCGCCGCGGACCTGCGGGCCGTCCGCGAGCAGTGGGGCGACCTGCTCGTCGCCATTGAGCAGCGCCCCGCCGACACGTGGCCGCCCCGTGAGACCCGCGGGTTCCTCGACCAGCTCGGCGACGCCCACCAGGACGACGAGCAGCACCCCGGCCGCACCCCGCTCACGCTCCGCCAGCACCCCGCGCCAGCCAACCTCGACGCGCTCGACGCCGCCCTCGCCGTCGAGGCCGCGCTCTTCACCGCGTGCGACAGCATCGCCACCCGCTACCAGCGGCCCGTACGCACCCACCTGCGCAACGGCGGCACGGGCACCACCGGCACCGCCCGCGTCGTCGTCGACGAGGACGACCGTGCCGACCCCCGCCGCTGGACCCCGGCCACCGTCGGTCCGTCCGGCCGGACGACCGCCGCCGGATCCCGGGCGCACGGGCTGCACTGGGCCGCCGTATGGCTGGAGGGACGCGCCCTCGACGAGGACCAGGGTGACGGCATGTTCTACCCCCTCGGCAACGACGTCCTCGCCGACCTCGCCACGGTCGCCCGCCGCGCCCGCCGCCGCGTCGAGGCCGCCCTCGGCCGCGACGGCCGGACGACCACGCTCCCCGGCCCGTGCCCGTGGTGCGGGGGCGAGCTGCTCGCCCGCACAGTGCCCGGCGGGGAGCCGTCCGCGACGTGCCAGACCGGGGAGCAGTGCCCGGCCCCCGCCGACCTCGACCGGGGCCGGCGCACGTGGCGGGGAGCGGACCTCGCCGCACTGTGGGCCGGCCTCGACGACCGCCGCCGCGACGCCTAGCTCAACTCGGCGCCGCTCGAACACAGTTCCTTGTGTAGCCGCTACTGTGACCACTTGTGTAGTCGTCACAGTAGCGGCTACAGTCGTTCTCGTCGGACGCAACCCGACACCCCCGGCCGGACGCAACCCGGCCCCACCAACGACCAGGGAGCACCCCCATGGACGTCACGATCCCCGGCGCCCTCGCCGACCACCTCAGCCGCGCCGACCTCACCACCGGCCCCGCCGCCAAGCATCCCGCCGCCGCCGACCTGCGCATCGCCCTCGACAACGCCCGCCGCGGCCGGGGCCGCACGCTCGTCATCCCCGCGCACGGCACCCGCGTACTCCACCTGATCAGCGCGTTCGCCGAGGCCATCCTCGAAAACCGCAAGCTGCACACCCCCTCCGAGGTCCGCGCCTCCCGCCTGTGGATCCAGCGCGCCGGCCACACCCCCGAGCCCGCGCCCCAGGCCGCCGAGCGCCCCCACCGCGGGAACCTCGCCGACACCGTCGCCTGCCCGGCGTGCCGCGTCGGCGTAGGCGCCCCCTGCATCACCCGCGCCGGGAAGCCCGCGCGGGAGATCCACAACCAGCGCATCGAAACCCTGGAGACCGCCGCCGGCGTCACGCAGTTCCGCGCCGAACAGAAGCGCGCGAACGGGGGCCTCTCCTACGGCATCAACCACGCGGTCGAGTCGGAGTTGTTCGCGGCCTACGCGGCCCGCGTCAACGCCCGCGTCCAGGCGCCCGCCGCCATCCGCGACGAGCCGTCCAACTGGTGGACCATCACCGACCCCGCCAGCGGCGAGGAAGTCGCCCGCGTCTACGGCGAGACCTACCAGGACATGACCCCGCGCGCCGAGGCCCTGCCCGAGGTCCGCGCCGTCATCCGCAAGCACCGCGGTTTCTCCCGCCGCCGCCTGCTCATGTCGGAGCTGACCCCCGCGCAGGTCGAGGAGCAGCGCGCCCAGGAGCAGGCCCCGACGCCCGAGCCCACCCCGGCCGTCGAGTCCGAGAACGCCCAGCACGCCGCCTTCCGCGCCCGCGCCGCCAAGCGGCTCCGCGACGCCCTCGCCGGCTCGCCCGCCGCGTTCGAGCCCGAGACCGTCGAGGACGTCGAGGCCCGCCGCGCCGCCGAGCTGGTCACCGAGGCCGAAGCGGACGCCGGCACGTGGCGAGGCCAGTGGATCGGCGAGCACCCCGACGCCATGTTCCCCGCCCGACCCGACCGCGAACAGGGCTCCCTGTTCGCCTGACCCCGCGGGCCCGCCCCACTCCGGGGCGGGCCCTTCCCCAGAGGAGCAGCCGCCATGAAGTCCGACGACCAGCACGGCACCGACCTGCGCGACCAACTCGACGCCCTGCTCGACGAGCACCCCGACATCACCGGACTCGTGCACGCCCTCGCGCAGGCCGTCGTGAACACCAGGCAGCGCCCGATTTCCTCGGTTGAGATCATCCGACGCGTTCGTCGCGCCGAGGCGAACAGCAGGACCGACGAGCACGAGGAGTCCATCGCCCACAACTTCCAGCCCGAGCAGCGGCCCGCCGTACAGGCCCTCCTCGGCACCGCCGCGGCCCGGAAGAAGGGCGAGCAGGCCGTCGAGAAGACCCCGTTGTTGATCCAGCGCGCCGCCGCCGCCAACATCCCGGTCCCGGACATCGCGGCCCTGCTCGACGTCACCCCCTCCCACGTCTACGCGGTGCTGCGCAAACTCCGGAAGGCCGAAGGCGCCGAGTAGCCCCAACACAAAGCGGGCCCGCACCTGCGACGCAACCGCAGGCCGGGCCCTGACCGCGACAGGAGCAACCCCCGTCATGGCTAACCGCAAGCGTAGTCGGCCCCGTTCCCCCAACCTCACCGTGCGTCTCGACCCCACCCTCGACGCCGACCTCGACACCATCACGAGCACCGGCATCGACCGGTCCGCCGCCGTCCGCCTCGCCGTCGCGTTCCTCGCATTCGGGTACCGCGACCTATGGGCGAACGGCATCTACCCGGAGGGCACCGCGCCGCCCCGGATGCGCTGGACGACACCCCGGCACTACACCCGACAGGCCCCTGACCTGCGGGTAGTGCGCACTACGCCGCCCCGCACTACACCCCGCACTACGCCCGGCACGACACCGCGCACTACGGACAGGACCGCGTCATGACGTACCCCGTCGCCACCCTCGCCCACCTCCAGACCCTCACCGCCGACCCCGCCGCACACCGCGCCGTCCTCTACCTCGACGACGACAACGACCTCGCCGTCGGAGCCGACATCCACGCCGGAGCCGGCCGCGTGCTGCTCACCGCCGAGCAGCTCGGCGACAACGGCGGGCCCATCGACGACGAGACCACCGAGGCCCTCCTCGACGAGATCAACGACGAGATCGAGCGGATCCTCGACGGCCGCGACTGACCGACCGGTCGCGGCCCCGGTCGCGCGCGCTGGACGCCGTTACCGTTCCGTGATCTAATCGGGGGCGTCCCCGGCGTGCCCGGAATCGGACGCCCCCACACCACCCCCCGAACGCCCCGCCACTCACCCCCCAGTGGCGGGGCGTTCCGCGTGCAACCGTTCGGACGTCCCGCGAGTCACACACCGTGACCCGTCCGTACGTCCAGGGGGATCAACCCGTGAACCGCACCGCCGCCACCGTCGCCGCGACCGCCGCCGCCCTGCTCGCCCTCACCGCGTGCAGCAGTACGGACGCCCCGGCCGACACCAAGCCCAGCGCCACCGCGACCGCCACCGCGTCCGTCGACACCCGCCCGGCCGGCATCCCGCCGGAGCCCCAGGGAGCCGAGCGCGAGGCCCTCCTCGGCGCACTGCGCACCATCAACCCCGCGCTCGTCGAGGACCCCGACAAGGCCATCGACCGCGCGCGCAACCAGTGCTCGGCGATCAACGGCGGCGGGGACAACGTCGACTCCCTCGCGCAGCAGCGGTTCAGCACCAGCAGCCACGAGGTAACCGCCGTCGAGGCCAAGGCCATCAACGCCACCCTCGGCGCGACGTTCTGCAAGACCGCCTAACCCCGCCCTCGACGGCCCGGCCCCACACCAGGGAGCCGGGCCGTCGCCATGTCCGCCCTCGGCGAGGAGGTGAGCCGTGGCCGCCCGACCCATCACCGACAACGACCGGGAACAGGTCAAGGCCCTCCACGCCGAGGGCCTGTCCCGCAACGACATCGCCCGCCGCATCAAGCGCAGCCCCTCGACCGTGTCCAAGCTTGCCGCCGAGCAGGGGCTCACGTTCGAGCGCGGCCCCGAGGTCGTCGCCGCTACCGAGGCCCGCCGCATCGACCTCGCCGCCCGCCGCCAGGCCCTCGCCGAGCAGCTCCACCAGGACGCCGAGCGGCTCCGGGCGCAGCTCTGGGAACCGTGCGAGATCGGCGAGTTCGCCGGCCGTGAGGGCGAGTGGCAGACCGCCTACTTGCAGCGCCCCCGGTTCGCCGATCAGCGGCAGATCATGAGCGCCACCGCGACCGCGATTCAGCAGTCGATGCGCCTACAGCCCGCCGAGGGCGGCGCCGACGCCGGACAGGTCCGCTCGATGCTCGGCAGTCTCGGTGAGGCCCTCACAGGGGCGTTCGCGGGCGACCCGGGCGAGGACGGCGGATAGCCCGTCGAGGGGGTGAGCAGTGCTCCCCGACGTCCCCCTCCCCCTGTCCCGCAAGCAGCTCCGCAGCATCGGCCGCGCCACCGCGCGCATCAACCTGTGGCACGGTTCCGTCCGGTCCGGGAAGACCATCGCGTCGTTGCTCGCGTTCGTCATCGCCGTTGCCAGCGCCGGGCCGTCCGGTCTCATCCTGATCGCCGGGAAAACGATCCAGACCATCGAACGCAACGTGCTGGAGCCCCTCCAGGACCCGCTACTGTTCGGCCCCCTCGCCCGGCACGTCGTGCACACCCGTGGCTCGACCACCGCCACCATCCTCGGCCGCACCGTCCACCTGATCGGCGCCAACGACGCCAAGTCCGAGGGCAGGCTCCGAGGACTCACCGCGCAGCTCGCCTACGTCGACGAGGCGACCCTCGTACCCGAAGGGTTCTGGACGCAGCTACTCGCCCGCCTCAGCGCCCCCGGCGCGCGCCTGTTCGCCACCACGAACCCGGACTCGCCGAGGCACTGGCTCAAGACCGGGTATCTCGACCGCGCCAGCGAACTCGACCTCAGGGCATGGCACTTCAAGCTCGCCGACAACCCGTCGTTGTCGCCCGCGTACGTCGCCAACCTCGCCGCCGAGTACGTCGGTCTCTGGCGCCGCCGCATGATCGACGGGGCATGGGTTGTCGCCGAGGGCGCCGTCTACGACATGTGGGACGAGGCCCGGCACGTCGTCGACACCCTGCCGGACATGCGCCGGTACTGGGTCGGCATCGACTACGGCACGACCAACGCTTTCTCGGCCGTCCTGCTCGGTCTCGGCGTCGACGGCCGCCTGTACGCCTGCTCCGAGTACCGGCACGACTCCCGCGCGACCCGCCGACAGCTCACCGACGCCCAGTACAGCGACGCCGTCCGCACGTGGCTCGCCACCTACCGGCCGCCGGGCGCACCCGACACCGCGCCGCGGGGCGTCGTGCCCGAGTGGACGTTCATCGACCCGTCCGCCGCCAGCTTCCACACGCAGATGTGGGCCGACGGACACAGCAGCCCCGCCAAGGCCACCAACACCGTCGGCGACGGCATCCGGTCCGTGTCCAGCCTGCTCGCCGCCGACCGCCTGCTCATCCACTCGTCATGCGCCGGCCTGCTCTCCGAACTCCCCGGCTACTCCTGGGACCCGAAAGCGACCGCGCGCGGCGAGGACGCCCCCATGAAGGTCGACGACCACAGCGTCGACGCGCTCAGGTACGCCGTGCACTCCACCGCGCACGAGTGGCGCCACCTGCTCACCCTCGCCGCGTAAGGAGGCCCGCCCGTGCCCAGCACGCCCGCCCCGCGATACACCCTCGCCCTCCCGGTCACCGTCACCGTCGCCGGCTGCTCCGCCACCGTCGGCACCCTCACCGTCGACGCCGCCGAGCAGATCGGCCCCCAACTTGCCGACTTCCTCGACGCCCTCGCCGCCGCCTACCGAGAGGCCGCGACCCGCCCGCACGACGACGAGCACCAGGAGGTGAGCCCCGATGGCACTTCCTGAGAACGGCTCCGCGTGGCCGCCGCCCGAGTGGGCCCCCGTCTACGCACAGATGCGGGTCGACGACGCTTGGTACTCCGGCGACAAACGCCGGCTCGCCGCCGTCTACGAGCACGCCCCGCAGCCGAACGCCCGCCGAAACGTGTGGGGGCGCCGGACCGTCGACCACGCCGCCCCCGAGCGGGACCGCCGCCTACACGTGCCCCTGCCCGGCGACATCGCCGCCACCTCGGCCGACCTCCTGTTCGCCGACATGCCGGCCATCACCGTCGACAGCACCGAGACCCAAACCCGCCTCGACGAGCTGCTCGACCTCGGCCGCGTGCAACAGGTCCTCCTGTCCGCCGCCGAGCAGGCCGCCGCCATGTCCGGGGTCTATCTCCGCTCGACATGGGACCGGGCCGTAGCCCCGGACCGGCCCCTGCTCACCGTCGTGCAGCCCGACCGCGCCGTGCCGGAGTTCTTCCTCGGCATCCTGCGCGCCGTGACGTTCTGGCGAGAGCTGAGCGGCTCGAACCAGTCCACCGTGTGGCGCCACATGGAGCGCCACGCCCCGGGCGAGGTCGAGCACGCACTCTACGAGGGCACCCCGACCGACGTAGGCCGCCGCGTGCCGCTCACCGAGCACCCGGACACCCGCGCCCTGGTCGAGTCCCTCGACCTCGACGGCGCCGGAGCGAACGGCGCCACCGTGAGCACCGGTATCCAGCAGCTCACCGCGTCATACGTCCCCAACATGCTCCCGAACCGCCTCTACCGAGGATCCCCCCTCGGCCGGTCGGACTACTCGGCCCCGCTGTATGACCAGTTCGCCAGCCTCGATGAAGTTTGGTCGTCATGGATGCGCGACATCCTGCTCGCCCGCGCCCGCCTGATCGTCCCCCGCGGCTACCTGCGCGACGACGGCCCCGGGCGGGGAGCAACGTTCGACCTCGACCGTGAGGTCTACGACGAGCTGAACATGCCCCCGAACGAGGCAGGGAGCGGCATCACCCTGTCGCAGTTCGCCATCCGGGTCGAGGAGCACCAGCGGAGCGCCGAGGCGATCATGCGGCAGGCCGCCCAGTCGGCCGGTTACTCCGCCCAGTCGTTCGGTCTGGACGGCGGAGGGCAGCCGATCACCGCGACCGAGTCCGAGTCACGCGATCAGCGCAGCATGGTCACCCGCCGGAAGAAGGCCGGGTATTTCCGCTACGGCATCCGTGAGCAGGTGACAGCCCTCCTCGCCCTCGACAACGCGCACTTCGGCCGCCGCAACGACGTCGCCCAACCGGTGACTGTCGATTTCGGGGACGGGGTCGCCGAGTCGGAGCAGTCGACCGCCACCACCCTCGACCTCCTCGCCCGCGCCGGAGCCGTCTCGACCAAGACCAAGGTCAAGATCCTGCACCCGGAATGGGACGACACCGCCGTCGAGGCCGAGGTTGCCGCGATCCTCGCTGAGACCGGCGCCGCCGCCCCGGACCCGGTCGGCAACTTCCCGATGTAAACGAACGGCCCGGCTGGATTGCCGGGCCGATCGGTCACTCGTCGTTGCTCACGGCATCGCACAGTCTCTCGACAACCACGATGGCGTGCACCTCCCGTAGGCAGGTCTCATCCGCCTTCATGGTGGCGTTGGCCCCTCCGATGAGGACGCCCGCGATAGTCCATGCAATCGCCGTCTTCTTAAGCCCTCGTAGGCATCTTTTCAGCAGCCCATAGGGCTTGCCTGGTCGTGCTTCCATTCGATCACTTCTTTCACTCTGCCGACGCTCTTCGGACGCCGGTCACAGGAGATCTTCCCCTCTCTGTACCTACCTGCGTGGGTGATGGTTGAAATCCCTAGGGGGTGATCAGTGCCGATCCACCCGGGCATGGTCGAGCCCCTCGCCGAGCGCACCCGCGATCTGTATGCCGCCGCCGAGCTGCGCCTACTGGCCATCGTCGCCAGGCAGCTCGGCGCCGGCCTCGACGCCCCCGGATGGGCCGAGCGGAAGCTCTCCGCCATCCAGGCCGTACGCCGCGCCTCGCAGGCCGTCGTCACCGAGCTTGGCCAGGCCGTGACCCTCGACGTGCACGACGCCATCGCCGAGGCGTACAACGTGGGCAGCCGCGCCGCCGTTGCCGAACTCGGCGCCCTGTCGGACGACGCCGTACGCATGGTCGACGACGTCCTACCACAGGCGCAGGCCGTCGACCGCCTCGCCGCCGAAACCGTGGACCTGCTCACCTCGACCCACCGCAGCATCCTGCGGGCCGTCGATGACCAGTACCGCGCCGTCGTCTCCGACGTCACCGCCACGCCGCTCGTCGGTACCGGCACCCGCCGCCAGGCCACACAGGATGCGATGCGCGCGTTTGCCGACCGGGGCATCACGGGATTCCGCGACCGCTCCGGCCGCCCCTGGTCGCTCACCGCGTACGCGGAGATGGCCGTACGGACGTCCGTGGGCCGGGCCGCGACCGAGGCCCACATGCAGACCCTCGCCACCGCGGGGGTCGACCTCGTGGTCGTCTCCAACTCCCCGCGCGAGTGCCCGCTCTGCCGCCCGTGGGAGAGGCAGGTACTCACCGTGGGCGGCCCGGCCGGCGCCCGCGACGTCGAGGTCGAGCACGCCACCCGCGACGGCGAGACCGTCACGGTACACGTGGCCGGATCCCTCGACGAGGCCCGCCGAGCAGGGTTGCAGCACCCGAACTGTCGGCACTCCGTGAGCGCGTACATGCCGGGCCTCACCCGCGTAGACGATGCCGAGCCTGACCCCGCCGGGTACGAGGCCGGCCAGCGTCAGCGCGAGATTGAGCGGCACATCAGGAAGTACAAGCGCCGCGCCGCCGCCGCCGTCGACGAGCAGGGCCGCAAGGCCGCCGAGGCCAAGGCCCGCCAGTGGCAGGCCGCCATGAGGCAGCACCTCGCCGACCACCCCGACCTACGCCGCAACCGCACCCGCGAGCAGCTCGGCGCCGGCAACCTTCCCGAGCAGCGCGCCACGGTCACGCCCGACCAGCTCGACGCCGCGCGGGTGTGGTCGGGCGACGACCGCACCGTGCGGGAGATGACCGACGAGCAGCTCGCCGCCGCCGTCCGGTCGGGCCCCGTGGACGCGCGCGCCCTCGCCCGCGTCGAGGCCGAAGCGGACCGCCGCGACCTCGACGACCTCGCCGAGCGCGCCGACCGCCTGTTCCCCGGCGGACACCTCGCCGGGGACCTCGTCGACGTCGGCGACGATGACCTCGCATGGGCGATGCAGCACGCCACCGCCGACGAGCTGCTCAGGATCGCCGCGGAGATGGACCGCCGCGACGGCATCGAGCTACCGCCGCCGGCCGCCACGGGCAACGCCGTCGACGACCTGCTCGCCGACCGCGACGCCCTCGCCGAAGCGATGGACCCCGCCCCCGACCCGGCCGGCTGGGGCGCCCTCGCCGACGAGCAGCCGGCCCACGATGAAGCGTTCTGGGAGGCCGTGAAGCAGGCCGCCGCCGCCCGCGCCCGCGGGGAAGACGGCGACCAGGACGAGCGGCACCTCATCACGCGCCGCGAGGCCCGCGAGCTGTATCAGGAGTACGTCTGGCGCCAGTACGCGGACGCCGAGGACGCCTGTAACGGCTACCTCCTGAACCGGAAGGCGAAGGCGGCCGGGGTCGACCCCGGAAGCCTGTTCAGCGGCCCCGCCCGTATCGCGTACGCGCGCGCGTCGGACGAGCTGAAAGAGTGGTGGGCGACACACGGCCGCCTCACACAGGCGGAGTTCATCGAGCAGGTCACCGGCAAGACGCAGCGTTGGGCGTCCGGGGCCCGCGAGAATGAGGCCGACCACCAGAACAAGCGCTAGGAGGCGAGCAGTTGGGCGCCCGCGAGGAGATCACCCGCGCCATTCTGGACGGCGACCGCGCCGCCCGGAACGGCGACCCGCCGTCCGTGTGCCCGCACCCGCGGACGTCCGTTCTGCGGGCCGCATGGATTCGCGGCTACGCCGCCGCCCGCCCGGTCACCGAGCCGGACGAGTAGCAGCACCAGCACCACCCCGAAGGGGCCCCCGCCAGGCGCAGGGGCCCCTTTTGCATGTCCGCGGCCCGCCAGGAGCGGGCCCCCGAGTCACCCCAGGAGGGCGACACCATGAGCACCCCGACCCCCACCTCGACCGCCCCGTCGACCGGCCCGACCGGCGACCCGGGCCAGGGCGGCACCCCCACCGCGCCGCCGACCGGGCAGGACCCGACCACCGCGCCGCAGGGCAACCCGCCGACCCCCGCGCCCACCCCGGACCCGGCCACGCCGAAGCCCGGCGAGGACCCGGCCGCCACGATCGCCCGGTTGCAGAACGAACTCACCCGCGCCCGCGCCGAGGCCGGGAACCAGCGGGTCACCGCCAAGCACCGCGCCGCCGACGAGGCCCGCACCGAACTGGTCAAGCAGCTCATGGCGGTGATCGACCCGGACGCCGCCGACAAGCCCGCCACGGCCGAGCAACTCACACAGCAGCTCACCGCGCAGCAGGCCCGCGCCCGCGCCGCCGAGCTGCGCCTCGCCGTCTACAACCTCGCCCCGGCCGCCGGCGCCGACGCCGCGGCGCTCGCCGACTCCCGGGCGTTCGCCGACGCCACCGCCGACATCGACCCGGCCGACACCGCCGCCATCACGGCCGCGATCACCGCCGCCGTCACGGCCAACCCGCGCCTCGCCGCCCAGCAGGCCGGCCCGGCCCGCGGCGGCGCCGACTTCACCAGCGGCCCCACGGCCGTGACCGCCGAGCAGTTCGCCGCCATGGACTACGCCGCGCGCGCCGAGCTGTACGGCTCCGACCCCGACACCTACCGGCGCCTCGCCGGCGGGTGACCAACCCCCGGCCCCGGCCGGAGAGAGTGAGCACCCCCTATGGCTCAGACCACGTCCGCGAACATGATCGTCCCCGAGGTCTGGGGCGACATGGCGCAGGCCGAGTTCACCGGCAAGGTCCGCGTCGCCGGATCCGCCGCCGTCCTGGAGGACAACACCCTTGAGGGCGTCCCCGGCGACACGATCAACTTCCCCAAGTGGGGCGCGCTCGGCGAGCTGGACGACCTCACCGAGGGCACGCCGATGACCCCGGCCGCCATGTCGACGTCCTCCTCGGAGGCGAAGATCAAGGAGGCCGGTAAGGCCGTCGAGATCACCGACCGGGCCCGACTGGTCGGCATCGGCGACCCCGAGGCGGAGGCCCGCCGGCAGTTCGGCGTCCTCGCGGCCCGCAAGGTCGACGCCGCCCTGATCGCCCAGGCGCAGGCCGACGAGACCTCTCTCGGCGGCGGCAACCCGCTCACGTTCACCGCGCCGGCCGGTACCACCAAGCTCGCGTGGGCGAGCGGCATCGTCCCGGCGATCGCCACGTTCGGCGACGAGTGGGAGCCGTCCGACTTCGCCGGCCTGTGGATCAACTCCGCCCAGCTCTCCGACATCTACACCGACCCGCAGTTCATCGACGCGTCCAAGCTCGGCGGGGACACCCCCGTGCGCACGGGCATGATCGGCACCGTTGCCGGCGTCCCCGTGATCGTCACGAACCGAATCGCGGCGAAGAAGTTCCTTCTCATGAAGCGCGCCGCCCTCGGCCTGCTCTACAAGCGGCGCCCGCTGGTCGAGTCCGACCGCGACATCCTCGCCCGCACCACGGTCGTCACCACGACCCTCCACTACGCCGTGAAGCGCCTGAACGACAAGGGCGTGTGCGTCGGCACCCTCGCCGCCACCTGATCAGGAAGGGAGGCCGCCGCATGATGCTGCGCCGCCACCACGCCCGCCCGGACGCCGACGAGCAGCCGGACGGGACCCCGCCGCCGAGCGGGGACGACAACGGCAACGGGCCGGACGACACCAAGCGTCCGGCCCGTTCCGCGTCCAAGGCCGATTGGGTGGCCTACGCGGTCGCCCTCGGCGCCGAGCAGGCCAACGCCGAGCAGCTCACCCGCGACCAGCTCGCCGAGCAGTACGGCAGCGAGGGGTAGCCGATGGCTCGCCGCGTCTACGCCACCCCCGAGCAGCTCGCGGAGTGGACCGGCAAGCCCCCGCCGCCGGACGCCGTCCGGCTGCTCACCCGCGCGTCCGAGGACGTCGACGACGCCCTGTTGACGGCCGTCTACGCCGTCGACGACGCGGGGATGCCGACCGACCCTGCCGTCGTCCAGGCCCTCACCGACGCCGCCTGTGCGCAGGTGGCCTACCGGGAGGAGACCGGCGACACCGGGACCGGCGCCGCGGGCCGCTGGTCGTCCGTGTCCATCGGCCCCGTGTCCATGTCCGGCCCGCAGCAGCAGGCCGGCGGGACCGGCGCCGGCAACGTCGACCTCGGCCCGCAGGCGTACCGCTACCTCGCGCGCGCCGGCCTGCTCCCGGGGGTGATCTGTTGACCCGCATCCCCCCGTGGCTACTCCCCCACCGCGTCGTGATCGAGCCGTACCTCGGCGACTCCGCGTACGGCCCGAAGTACGGCCCGCCCGTGCCCGGGGTGCGCGCCATGGTCGCCGAGCAGGTGCGCACCGTCCGGGACCGCGAGGGCCGCGAGATCGTCTCCACCGCGCAGGTCATCACCGCGCCGGACACCGACTGTCCGGCCGAGTCCCGCATCACCCTGCCGTCCGGCCGCCGCACGCGCGCCCTGTCGACAGCCCACCACACCGCGCCGGGCCTCCCGGTGCCGGAGTCCCTGGAGGTGATGTGCGAATGAGCCGGGCCCGGATCCGATGGAACGGCGACGCCGTCCTCGCCGCCGAGCGCGCCGGCGCCCTGCTCGGCCTACGGCTCGGCGCCGAGCACCTGCTCGGCGAGTCCCGCCGCGTCGTCCCGATCGAGGAGGCGACCCTCGAACGCTCCGGGGTCGCGTCCGTCGACGAATCGACCCTCACAGCAGGCGTCAGCTACGACACCCCGTACGCCGTCCGCCAGCACGAGGACATGGACCTGCGGCACGACGACGGCCGCACCGCCAAGTACCTCGAAAGGCCGCTCGTCGAGCAGGCCGGACCGATCAACGAGATCATCGCCGCCCAGGTGAGGCGGGCCCTCCGTGGCTGACCTCCTCGACGGCATCGCCCGGTGCCTCACCGCCGCCGGCCTGCTCACCTACGACCCCGACGGCATCACCGGCGACACGTTCGTCGAGACGATGCCGCCCGCCCCGGACGAGGCCGTGTCCCTCGCCCTGTACGACGCCGGCCCGCAGCAGGCCCGCGACGACGACACCGACCAGCGGCTACAGGTCCGCGTCCGCGGCGGCCCGGACCCCCGCGTCTCCCGCGCCCGCGCGCAGGCCATCTACGCCGCACTGCACGGGCTCACCAACACGCAGCTCCCCGACGGCACATGGGCCGTCCTGATCGCCGCACGCGGCATCCCCGCGCCCATGGGCGCCGACTCATCCGGCCGTCACGAGCACGTCACCAACTACGACGTCGCCACGGCCGCCCCCACCACCCCGTAAGGAGGTCCGCACATGGCGGGCAACTCGCGCAGCATCGACGCGCGCGGCTGGCTCTTCGAGGTCGAGGACGCCGACGCCGCTACCGAGACGTGGCTCCCGATCGCCGGTCTCAACTCCTGGTCGTACTCCCCCGGCGAGAACGAGGAGGTAGCCGACACGACGAGCTTCGACAGCGACGGCGCGTACGAGGAGGACGTGATGCAGCGTGGCGCGAGCATCACCCTCGAAGGTCAGTACCGCATCGACAAGACCACGAAGGCCCGCGACGTCGGGCAGGCGTACATCGATGAGGACTGGACGCCGCGGCTCGGCATCGACTCGCACAACCGGATCCGCTACCGGCACGAGACGCAGACCGCATGGGCGATCTGGGACGCCACGATGACCCCCGGCGAGCAGTCCGGCGGCACCAACGAGAAGACCAGTTGGAGCGCCACGTTCCGCCGGTCCGGTCTGCCGACCTCGGCGGCGGTGACCCCGTGACCGACCTCGACCTCGACGACGTCCAGGAGCGCGCGCCCAAGACCGCGGATTTCGATGCGTTCTTCGCCGAGCAGGCCGAGCAGCAGCCCCGCCAGGCCCTCGCCCTGTTCGGCCGCCGCTACGTGCTCCCGGAGTCCCTCCCCATCCTGTTCACGCTCCAGGCCGAGCGGCTCCAGGCGTCCGAGGACCCCGACGACGTCCGCCGGATGCTGACCGCGCTCTACGGCGGCGACGTCCTCGACGAGTGGGCCGAGAAGGGGCTCACCGACAAGCAGCTCGGCGTCCTCCTGATCTGGTCGGCCGCCGCGATTCGGGCCCCGGGCACGGTGTCGATGGAGCGCGCCGCCGAGCTGTACGACAGGCAGGCGGCGGGAAAAGCGCAGGGCCCGAACCGGGCGGCGCGACGGAGCAAGAAGAAGCCGAAGGCCGGGAGTTCTGGGAAGCGATCCTAAGCAACTGGACGGCCGTCGAGGCTGACCTCGCCCGCGAGTACGGCCTCGACGCCCCGGCCGTGGCCGCCCTGTCCACGCGCCGATTCCTGGTCCTGATCGGCGGTCTCTCCCCCGAGTCACGGTTCGCCCGCGCGTGGCAGAAGACACCGCGCCGCGTCACCGACCCCGCCGAAATCGCGGCCCTCACCGGCAACCCCGCCGGCTGAACCACACTCCCCGGCCCCGGCCGGATGACCCCCGATGGGAGGTGATCCGGCGTGGCACTGACCGTGGGCGAGCTGCTCGCCACCATCAGCGTCGACGACTCCGAGGCCCGCGCCGGTATGCAGCGCACCGAGGCCGCCATGGCCCGGACCGGCGACAGCATCGTCGCCGAGGCCGAGCAGGCCGGAGCCGAGGCAGGAGACGCCCTCGCCGAGGGCATCGAAGGCGGCGCCGAGCAGGGAGCCGAGCAGGGGAGCGGCGCCCTCGCCGCTTTCGGATGGGCCGCCGTCGGCGCCGCGGTCGGTGCCGCGCTCATGGTCGGCATCTCCGAGGCCATGCAGCAAGGGCAGATCGAGGCCAACCTCGGCGCCCAGCTCGGCGCGACCCCAGCCGTGGCGAAGCAGTACGGCGACGTCGCCGGCGACTTGTACGCCGACGCGATCGTCGAGTCGGTCGAGCAGGGTGCGGAGATCATCAAGGGCATCGCCCGGGGTGGCCTGCTCCCGCCGGAGGCGACCGAAGAGCAGATGTCCACGCTCGGCCGCCGTGTCGCCGACACCGCCGCCGTCATGGGCGAGGACGTCTCCCGCGTCACCAGGGCCGTCGGCACGATGATGAAGAACGGCCTTGCCGACTCCGCCGAGGAGGCCCTCGACGTCCTCACCCGCGGCGCACAGACCGGCGTCGACGTGGCCGAAGACCTCTTGGACACGTTTTCGGAGTACCCGACCGAGTTCCGTCAGCTCGGCCTCGACGCCGAGACGGCGATGGGCCTGCTCTCCCAGGGGCTCCAGGGCGGCGCCCGCGACGCCGATACCGTCGCCGACTCGCTCAAAGAGTTCACGCTCATGGCCCAGGGCATGAGCGAGGAGACCGCAGAGTCGTTCAAGGCCCTCGGCCTGAACGGCGAGCAGATGCAGCGCGTGTTTCAGGAGGGCGGCCCGAAGGCGGGCGCCGCACTGGATCAGGTGATGGATCGACTCCGGGCGATCAAGGATCCGGCGAAGCAATCCGAGATTGCGCTCGGTCTGTTCGGAACCAAATCCGAGGACATGCAAAAGGCGATCCTCGCGCTTGACCCGTCCAACGCGGTCGACGCGCTCGGCAAGATCGAGGGTTCCACCGACGCCGCCGGCAACATGATGAGGGACACCGCGGCCCACAGGTTCGAGGCGTTCAAGCGCGGGTTGATGCAGGGCGTCGTCGACGTGATCGGCGCGTACGTCATCCCCGCACTCATGGCCGGTGCCGACGCCGCCGTCGCCATCGGCGAAGGGTTCGCCGCGGCCGGGCAGTTCATCGCCGACAACTCCGGCATCTTCCTGAGCATCGCCACGGCCATCACGGTCGTGATCCTGCCCGCCCTGATTCAGTGGGCGATTCAGCAGGGCATCACGGCCACCGCCGTCGTCACCGGGTGGGTCACCACCGCGACCGCGTCCGTGACCTCGGCCGCTACACAGGTGGCGTCGTCTTGGGCGACGATCGGCGGATGGGTGGCGATGGCCGCCCGAGCCGTGTGGGCCGGGGCCGTCGTCGTCGGTCAGTGGGTCCTCATGGCTACGCAATCCCTTCTCCAGGCCGCCCGCATGGCCGCCGCGTGGCTGATCGCCATGGGGCCCATCGGTCTCGTCATCGCCGCCGTCGTCGGTCTGGTCGTCCTGATCGTCAAGTACTGGGACGAGATCACCGCCGCCACCAAGGAGGCGTGGGATTGGCTCGTCGAGACCGTCACCGGCGCGGGTAAGAAGGCCGTTGAGTGGTTCACGTCATGGAAGATCTGGGAGACCATCGCCCAGAAGTGGCAGGCCACGAAGGACGGCACGAAGCGCCTGTGGAACGAGACCACAGAATGGGTTCGTGGGATCCCCGGCCGGATCGTCGGGTACTTCTCCGGCTGGAACATCGCCGGGACAATCTCCGGGCACTGGGAGCGCGCGAAGGCCGGCGCGATCGAGAAGGGCCGCGCCCTGGTCGACTGGGTCCGCGGTCTGCCCGCGTCCATCTCGAACGGCATCGGTGACCTCGGCTCCCTGCTCGTCGAGAAGGGCCGCAACCTCATCCAAGGGTTGTGGAACGGCATCAAGGCCATGGGCGGGTGGCTCAAGGGCCAGTTGATCAGCTTCGCCAAGACGATGATTCCCGGCCCGATCGCCAAGGCCCTCGGCATCGCCTCGCCCTCGCGCGTCATGGCCAAGATCGGCCGATGGATCCCGCCGGGTCTGGTCCGCGGTATCGACCGCACCAAGGGCATGGTTGCCCGCGCCATGGAGACCCTCGTACCGACCCCGAGCCTGCCCCAGTTCGGCGGCATGGGCGCCCCGGCCCTCGCCGGCGCCTCACCGTACGGACCGGCCGGCGGCACCGCGCCGGGCGCCCGCCTCCACATTGAGCACTGGCACGCCGCGGAGAACGGCTCGCCGGACGACAACGCGCGCGCCCTCGAATGGGCGTCGAAGGGGCGGGGGTGATCGTGGGAGCCACCGACCTCGGGAGCCTCATCACCGGCCCCGGGCAGATCCAGTACGGCGACCTCCTGCTCGGCCGAGGCACCCCCTACCGATGGAAGGCGTTGAGCGGGTGGGAGGAACTCCCCTCGCTCGATTCCTCCTCGGCACTCCGCCCGGACGCACACGGCGCCTACCCGGGCGTCCTACTCGCCCAGACCCGCACCATCGGCCTCGACCTCATGGTGCGGGCCCCCCGCGATCAGATCGGCGGCGCCGTCGCCACGCTGAACGCCGGCACGGTGCCGCGCCTCGACGAGATACCGCTCGTCGTGTGGCTGGACGAGCGCGGGCCCCTGCTCGTCAAGGCCCGCGCCGTCCGCCGCAACGTTCCCGTCGCCAACGGCTACACGGTCGGGACGATCCTCGGCGCCGCGATCCAGTGGGAGGCATCCGACCCCCGCCGGTACGGCACCGACGAGCAGCACGTCGAGACCGGCCTACCGGCGCCCGAGCCGGGCCTCGAATGGGCCGGGGGAACCGGCCTCCAGTGGACCGACGGCCTCGACTGGGGCGTCGGCGGCGCCACCGGCAACGTGGGCGTCGTCAACGGCGGCGACGCCGAGACCTCGCCCGTGGTGACCTTCACCGGCCCCGTCACCGCGCCGCGCCTCTCCCAGGAGGACGGCCGGACGCTGGAGTACGACATCACCCTCGCCGCCGGCGATCAGCTCGTCGTCGACACCCGCGCCGGGACCGTCACCCTGAACGGCGCCGCGTCCCGCCTCTACACGGCGACGGCCCGCAGCGTGCCCGAGCAGGCGTTCACCCTCGCCCCCGGCACGACCTCTCTCGCATACCGCGCCGAGACGCACTCGGCCACCGCCCGATGCGCCATCGAGTGGCGCTCCGCCTACTGGTAGGAAGGACTCCCCGATGCCTGTGCGTCCCGCATGGCTGACCAACCGGGGCGATACGGCCGGCGGGCAGACCCGCACCGACACCCGCCTCGCCCCGCTCGGTACCCTCACCCCGACCGGCCGCCTGACGTCCCTCTCCGGCGTCATCCCCGGCACGTCCGGCGGGACCAACCCCCTCGCCGGCCTCGCCGTCACCGGTACCGGCCCCGGCACCATGACCGCGTCCGTGGCCCCCGGCCGCGCGCTCATCCAGTCGACCGAGGCCGCCGGCGCCTACCCGGTCAGCCTCGACACGGCCATGACCATCACGTTCGGCGACGGCAACGCGGCCAACCCGCGCATCGATCTCGTCGTGCTCCGGATCTACGACGCGGCCGTCGACGGCGGCGCCGAGACCAAGGGCGCTATCGAGATCATCCAGGGCGCCGCCGCAGCCACCCCGGTCGTCCCGACCGTGCCGGCCGCCGCCATCCCCCTCGCCCAGGTCCGCGTACCGGCAGGCGCGAGCGCGGGCAGCGGCGGTATCGACTGGGGGACCGCGCTCACCGACCGCCGCACGGGCACCGTGGCCGTCGGCGGCATCCTGGTCGGCGCTCCCACCGCGCCGGGCAGCTACCCGGGCCAGTTCCGCGACGGCGGACGCGGCATCGAGCGATGGAACGGCTCCAGTTGGATGCCGACCGAGGAGCGGCATTACGTCAACGTCACCAAGTCGGGGACGTACGCCCTGTCGGCGAACACGTACACGTCGATCCAGTGGAGCGCAGCGCCGTCCCGGACGGACGCGGTGATGTGGTCGGCCGCGCAGCCGACGCGGTTGGTCGCCCCCGTGACCGGTTTCTACATCGCCTACGCCGCCCAGACGTGGCCCGGCGGCGCGAACAGTTGCCGTACCCGCATCCGGATCAACGGCGACGAGAACAACACGGTGATGATGTCCTACATCGCCGCGTCGACCGGCGGGCAGGGCGACGCGTCCGCGCTCCCGCTCAACATGGCGGCCGGCGACTACATCGAAATGCAGGTGTGGAACTCCAACGCCCTCGCGAGCGTCCCGTCGACGTACAGCCGGGCCGCTCTCGTGTGGCAGGGCCCCGCGTGAGCGGCCTCTACCGCGTCGTCCTGTGCGACCTGCGCTCCGATCAGGTCCTCGACATCCTGCCCACACAGGGGCTCAAGCTCGACGACTACATCGGCAAGACGGGCGGCGCCCAGTTCTCCATCCCGGTCACAGACGCGACCATGGCGCGTCGGGCCCGCGAGGCCGTCATCCCGGCCCGCACGGCCGTGTGGGTCGAGCGCGCCGGCGAAGTGTGGTGGGGCGGGATCGTGTGGACCCGGGAGATCACCCCGCCGTCCCGGGGCCGTCCGGGCGCCCTCGCCGTGCAGGCCGCGACGTTCGACTCGTACCTCGCGCACCGCCTGCTCTCGGCCGGCTGGACGGGGACGGGCGTCGATCAGTTCGACATCGTCCGGCAGATTGTCGACTGGGTCCAGTCGACCGACGGCGGCGACATCGGCATCGAACTGGACTGGTCGCAGACATCCGGCGTGCTGCGCGACCGGACGTACTCCCGCTACGACTTGCCCGTCGTGCGCGACCTGCTCGACCAGCTCGCCAACACCGAGAACGGGTTCGAGTGGCGGATCCGGACGTACCGCGACGCCGACGGCCGCCGCGTCAAGGGGCTCCAACTCGGCTACCCCATCATCCGGTCCAGCCGCACCGAGTTGGTTCTCTCCTCGCCGGGCCCGGTCATCGACTACCGGATGCCCGAGGACGGCACCGCGCGCGCTACGCACTGGCACTCCCGCGGCGCGTCCATCAACCGCAACCAGACCGAGCCGTCATACCCCCTCATGTCCGCGCCCGTGTCCATCGACGGGGCCGTGACGCCGGGCGGGTGGCCTCGCCTCGACGGCACCAGCGACTACACCAGCGTCGAGAAGCAAGCCACGCTCGACGCGCACGCGCGCGCCGACCTCTCCCGCGCGTGGACCACCACGCAGGTCCCCACGGTGTCCGTCCGCCTCGACGGGTCCGGCATCTCCCCGGGCCTGCTCGGCTCGACGATCCGGCTCCGGATCCGAGACGAGTGGCACCCCGAAGGGCTCGACGCCCGGTACCGCCTGATCGGCCTCGCCACCACCCCGGCCGAGCGCGGCCGGCCCGAAACCGCCGATCTACTCCTCGAACCGAACGCCGCCCCGGCGGCCCTCACCGCCTAGGAGGCCCCCCGCATGGCCGCAATCCCCCAAGACCTCCTCGACCGCATTCGGCGCCTGGAGGCCGAGGTACGCGAGCTGCGGGGCCGCTCGCAGATCCGCCCCGCCATGGATCAGATCCTTGCCGGCGACGTCGTTGTCGGCGAGGGGGGCGCCCTGTCCGTCCTCGACCCCGACAACGGACACCAGACCTTCCGCGTCGGCGAGATCTTCCCGACGATCGGCGAGTTCGGAACCATGATCCGGCGCGACGATGGCACCGTCGCCATCAGCGTCTCGCGCGGCCCCCTCGCCGACCCCGCCCAGTCCCAGGCCGTACGCATCATGGACGCGGCCGGGAACGAAATCCTCTCGGGCGAGACCGTCGACCCCGAGGGCGGCCTCGCCCGCCCGTACCTCCCGCTGCCGATCCCACAGGACGAGAGCACCGCCTCATGGCCGGGCAGCGCGTCCACCGCGTGGACCACGATCGGCCGCTCGCGCGGGATCGTCCAGCACCCCAAGGTCTGGATCTACGCCGTCATGGCCCGACCGGTCGGCGTCTCGGCACAGCTTCAACTACTCGTCGACGGCACGGTCGTCGTCACCGGAGCCGTAAACGGGACCCTTGCCAACGGCGGCCCCGTCCCCGGCTACGAGTTCGGCAAGGCCGTCGAGTTTGAGTTGCAAGTCAAGGTCACCGCCGGCACCGGCACCGTCCGGGCGATGACCCGCTACCTGTACGGCATCCAGTCCTAACCCATCCCACCCGAGGGCCGTCCCGCGCACCGCGCCGGGCGGCCCTTCCGCATTCTCGGAGGTACCCCATGGCCGCGCCCGCGACCGCCGCCCGCTTCCTCGCCGCGCTCCGCGCCGAGGGTCTGACCGTCGTCACCTACCCGGGGTGGGAGACCCACAACCGGAACCACAAGGGCCCGTGGGGCCCCGTGCACGGCGTCGTCGTGCACCACACCGTCACCAAGGGCACCGCGAACACCGTGCGCATCTGCCGCGACGGACACAGCACCCTGCCCGGCCCGCTCTGTCACGGCGTCATCGCCAAGGACGGCACCGTGCACCTGATCGGCTACGGCCGCACCAACCACGCTGGCAGCGGCGACCCGGACGTGCTCCGGGCCGTCATCGACGAGCGGCCCGCCCCCGTCGACGACGAGGCGACGACCGACGGCAACCGGCACTTCTACGGGTTCGAGTGCGAGAACCTCGGCGACGGCGAAGACCCGTGGCCAGAGGTCCAGCTCGACGCCATCGCCCGCGCGTCCGCCGCCGTCTGCCGGCTGCACGGATGGGGCGCGCGCTCCGTGATCGGTCACCGCGAGTGGCAGCCGGGCAAGCCGGACCCGGTCGGGTTCACCATGGACTCGATGCGGGACCGGATCGACGCCCGCCTCGACGACAAGCCCAAGCCCCCGGCCCCGAAGCCGACCCCGCCGGCCAAGCCGAAGCCGACCCCGCCGTCGAAGCCGGCCGTCTCCCTCGCCCGCCTGATCGCCGCCGCCCGTCGCGACCCCGCCCAGAAGGGCAACCCCGTCTCGTACGCCGGGGCCCGGATCGTCGAGGAGGCCCTCGCCGCCGAGGGGCTGCTCGACCGCGCCCTGATCGATGGCCACTACGGCACCGCCACCCGCACCGCGTACGCCCGTTGGCAGGCCCGCCAGGGCTACCGCGGCGCCGCCGCCGACGGAATCCCCGGCCGCGCGTCCCTCGCCGCCCTCGCGGCCCGTCACGGCTTCACCGTCACCACCTGAACCGCTCCACTCACCCCCCCCGCAGGAGGAACCCCGCATGTCCACCGCCACCAAGCGCACCATCCGCACCGTGCTCCAGTCCGCCACCGCCCTCGCGGTCGCCGCCCCCGGCATCATCGCCGCGTCCGGCATCCCCGCGGCCCTGCCGTACGTCGCCGGATTCCTCGCCGTCGCCGGCGGCCTCGCCCGCGTCATGGCGCTCCCCTCCGTCGAGGCGTTCCTCGACCGCTTCGGCCTCGGCCTGATCGACAACGACGGCGGCGCCCGGTGACCGCTCCCCCGCCCAACGACCCGGTCGCGGTCGTCCTCGAACTGGAACGGCTCCGCGGCACCCTCGAAGCGGGGTTCGCCCGCGTCGACGGATCGCTCGCCCTGCTCGTCCAGCGCAGCGACCAGACCGACAAGCAGCTCGCCGACCACGAGGCCCGCCTCGACGCCCTCGAACGCGCCCGCTGGCCCCTCGCGTCCATCGCCGCCCTAACCGCCCTCGCCGGCGTCGTAGTGGCCCTATGGCAGCTCGCCACGCGGTAACCCACACGGGCGAATCTCCCCAACCGGACCCCGACCCTCGGCCCCGTGTGCCATAGTCGTCACGTCGCCCCGCAAGGGCGATGGCGACTGGCCTTCCGGGGCTGGTCGAGGATCGCAACACTGCTGCCCGCACAAGCGGGTGTGACCCGCAGCCCGCTCAGACGGCACGGTCATAGTTCCACCCTCCCCGCACACGCGGGGATGACCCTCGATACGAGCATGGGGGTTCATGTCCCCGCACACGCGGGGATGGCCCGTGAGACGTCTCCGTTTAGAGGCTCAAGCGGTTCCCCGCACACGCGGGGATGTGGAAGCGGCCCCGCCCCCTCCCCGGGGGTGGGGCCGCTTTCGTCATGTCCGGGCCCTCACCGGAGCCACTCGGCCCCCGGAACCGGGCACGACTCGTCATCGAGCCACGCCACCGTGCCCCGCGGCCCGACCGTCAGCCCGAACCGCTCGAATCCCGGCCGGCTCCGGCCGTTCCACCACCGGTAGGCGGCCTCAACCTCGTCCCACAGGCGCCGCGGCCCCTCCTGCACGACCTCGAACCTGCTGCGCTCCGGCTCGTAGTCGGCCGACGCCCACGACTTCCCGTCGAGGCTGTACGTCCACAGGGTGTACGCCCCGCCGTCATACCGCTCCGTCCGCCAGAACGCCCCGGGCACCTGCAACCCGATGACGAACTGTTCCGTCCACCCGCCGACGGCCGTGGGGGCCAGCGTGCTCATGCTGCGCTGTCCACCGGCCGGCCACTTCCGGCCCCGGAAGAAGACGGCCGGCTCGGGAAGCTCCGGCCGCTGCTGCCGAATCCGCATGAACGCCGACGAGCGGGTGAAGCGGCCCCGGGCGTGCCCGTCGCCGCCGACGGTGAGGCGCACGATGGCCTCGCCGCCGTACAGCGGCCCCCACGGGGCGACGATCACGCCCCCGGCGACCGTCTGCTCGATCCACGCCGTCGGCACCTCGCCGACCGACGCGGTGGCGATCACCCGGTCGTACGGCGCCCGGTCGGCAAACCCCTCCCGGCCGTCGCCTGTCACGACGAGCGGCGACGGCGGTCCGAACTCGGCAAGGTTCTCCCGGGCCTGCTCGGCGACGGCCGGGTCGTACTCGACGCTGACGACGTTCTCGGCACCGAGCCGGTGCGCGAGGAGGGCCGCGTTCCATCCGGTCCCCGTGCCGATCTCCAACACCCTGTGCCCGTCCTCGACGTCGAGGTCGGCGAGCATCGCGAACACCATCGACGGTAGCGAGTTGCTGCTCGTCGGCGTGGTCCCCTGCTCGTCGCCCTGGTGCTCGCCCTTGTCCCACTGTGTGGTGAGCGGTCGGTCGGAGTAGACCGCCGCGAGCCACTTCCGGGGGTCCGCGTTGCGGTCGACGAGCGCGCCTTGTTCGGTGCCCTCAGGGATACCGGGCCAGACCCGATCCGGAACGAACAGGGCCCGGGGGACGGCGCGGTACGTGGTCAGCCAGTCGGATTGAAGTGCGCCCGATTCGACGAGCGCGGCGGCGAGCCCCTCCGGGCCCGCCGCCTCTACGCGTGTGGTCACGTGCTCCCCTACTTCGCGGGGCCGCTGCCGTCGGAGGAGTTCCCGCCGCTCGTCTCCGAGCCGCCGCCTCCGTGCTGCCGGCCGCTGCTGCTGTCGTCCTGCTGGCTGCCGCCGGATCCGCTGCCCGAACCGCCGCCGTGCTTGCCCGACATGATCGCTCCTTCGGTTGGGTGGTGCTCGGAACGGCCGTCCCCGAAACCGGGGGGCCGAGTCCCCATGCCCGGACTCGAACCGGGGTCGTCGACGACGGGCGACGGGAGACAGGTGGATCCGTCGTCGTGCTCTGCCTGACTGAGCTACTGGGGTGGGTGGAGCCGCCGCCCCGCCGGCGGGGGACACGACGGGGCGGCGGTGCTGCGGTCGGCCCCGGGCTGGGAACGGGTCGCCCGGGGCCGGGCCGGGTGCCTCACCCCGGAAGCTCCGGTCCGGGGCGAGGCGGCTATGCGGCGCGGTACGCCAGTGCGGCAGCGCCGGCGCCGATGGCCACGCAGGTCAGGAACAGCGCGAGGGCGGCTGTACGGGAGGCAGGTGCTCGCCGATCAGCCGGATTGCGCCGCTCGGCCGCAGGGCCTCGCGGTCCTCCGGGCTCGCCGCCCAACAGTCGGTCTTGGTCGCCGTCCACTCCATGCCTCCGGGTCGTGCCAGCGTGAGGAGGTCACCGTTCACGGCGCGCACCTGACCGGCGAGGGCCCGCGCCCCGTCCGTCACGACGTCGCCCTCGCGGAACCTCACGGCTGCCGCCGGGCGGCCCGCAGGATCGCCGTCATCCGCTTCGCCCCGGCAACGGTGACCTCGCCGAGGCCGAAGATGTGCATGGGCCCGTGTTGGGTCGTTCGCTCCTCGCGGTAGAGCCCCTGCGTGGGGAAGCCCGCGGCATCCATCGCGGCCCGGAGTTCGAGGAAGACCTCGCCGGCCTCGACGGTGCTTACGGGGCGGATCTGCGGTGCGATGCTCGGCGCGGTGCGCGGCGCGGTCGTCGGCGTGCTCATCGTGTGCTCACTTCCTGACGGGCTTCCCGGGCTGTTGTGACCAGTCAACTGCGTTCCGTGCACACGAGCTTGCACACGACTTGCACAAAGGGTGTGCGGGTACGCCCGGGGCCTGTGAGCATGGGACGTGACTGGGTCTCGACGGGGTAGGACTGACCGCATGAGCACGACGAGCGAAGTAGCGCCAGGGGCAAACCTCGCCCTGCTCCGGAAGGAACGCGGCCTCTCTCAAGCGCAGCTTGCCCGGACGGCCAACATCTCCGTGTCGCTGTTGTCCAAGATCGAAGTAGGCGACCGGACGCTCACGCCGACCGTGGCCGCGACGATCGGTAAGGCTCTCGGCCTGTCCATGGCCGAGGTACAGGGCAAGACACGTGTCGACGGGGACGACGAGGAACGGCTCACGGCCCTTCGATCGGCCATCCGGGACTATGACCTGCCCGGCCGCGCGCAGGTCGAGGAGACGGCCGTTCTGGCCGCCGTCGAGGCCGTGCGGGACGCCCGGGACGCGGCGCGCGTTCATCACGTCCTTGCCCGGCTTCCGGGCCTGCTGCGGAGCGCCACGACGCACGCCCATACGGCGAACACGGTGGATGCCTGGATGACCTTGGCGGAGGTCTACAGCTCCGTTTACTGGCTCGCCGCCCGGCATCGCTGGATGGACATGGCCGAGCTGGCCGTGACCCGGCAGCGCTGGGCCGTCGAGCAGCAAGCCAACCCGCTGGGGGAGGCCATCGCCGCGCGCGACCGGGCCGGCGCCTATCTGAACGGCGGCGACGCCGAGGGCGGCCTCACGATCGTTGACCGGGCCATCGCGCGGGCCGAGTCGACGCTCTCGGGGGAAGATCGGGCGTTCGCCGTCGGCGTGCTGAACCTGCGGGGGATGACGCTGGCGGGGCGGCTGGACGACAAGTCCGAGGGGGCGCGCGAGGCCGAGCGGCACATCGCCTCCGCCGAACGGGTGGCCGACGAGTGGTTCAGCGGTGGCGACGCGAACCGGCACTCGATGATCTTCGGACCGCAGAACACCGCCACGCACGTCCTCGCGACCCGGCTTGACCTTGGCCGCCCCCGGGAGGCCCTCGCCGTCGCGGAGAACCTCGACACGGTCCTCGACGGCCTGCCGGCCACCCGGGTCGCTCCGTCGCGGCTGAACGTCGCCCGCGCGCACCTCGACGTCGGAGACCGCGAAGCCGCGCTCGCCAACCTGTCCGCAGCGTGGGAGGCGGCGCCGCAGATGGCCCGCATCCATCCGACGGCCCGCGAGGTCTTCCGGGTCCTCGCCTCGCTGCACCGCCGGAGTAACCCGGAGCTGCTCCGCCTCTCGCACATGTCGGGGATGCCGCTGTGAGCACGGCAACGGCCCCGCGTCCCTGGCTGGGAGGCGGGGCCATCGTGTTTCCGCAGGTCAAGCAACCATCTCGTGTCGCTCCCCTTTAGAGCCCCTGTCGTGGAAGAAGGGGAGGACGGCCAGGATCCGGTCGCCCGGGCCCATCGGGATGAACGGCTCCAGCTGCGCCAGGTTGGTCGCGACGGAGGCGTGGGTGAGCATCACGCCCTTGGGGACGCCGGTGGTGCCGGAGGAGTACGGGAGGGCGGCGACGTCCTCGGCGGGGTCGACGGCGACGTCCGGTTCGGGCGCGGTCGAGCCGAGGAACTCCTGAAGCGACCTGGTCCCGTCCGCCGCCGTGTCGCAGACGAAGATCTCCTCGACGCCGCCCGCGAGTTCGGCGGCGGCCCGGGCGGCCGGCAGCAGCGGCGAGACGGTGACGATCCAGCGCGCGGCCGAGTCCCGCAGCTGCTTGGCGAACTCCTCGGGCGTGGCCAGCGGGTGGACCGTGGTGACGGCTGCGCCGGCGCGGGTGGCGGCGTAGAAGGCGACCGGGAAGAGCACGGTGTTGGGGCTGTGCAGCGCGAGCACGTCCCCCTTCCGCACCCCGGCCTCCGCGAGCCCGGCGGCGACCCGCCGGTGGAAGGCGTCCACCTGCGCGTACGTCAGGGACAGTTCCCCGGCCCCGTCGACCAGCGCGGGCGTGTCCCCGAAGGCGGCGGCCCCGCCGAGGACGGCGTCGTGGATGGGGAGGGACAGGGTGGGGACGGGCTCATACTCGCTGTGGAACACCATGCGTGACCTCCTGGAGAGGTGGGAAGGTGGTCGCCAGGATCGCCCGTGCGGGCACCGCTTGGGGAGACCCTGTCAGCCCCCCGTAAAACAATCAAGCACGCCTGCATGGTTTATCGGGGCGAGGGCGGGGCCCGGGCCGGGGGCGGTCGCCCCGGCCCGGCTGTCCGCCGGCCGGACGGCTCACTCGCAGGCGATGCCGTCGCCGTCGCGGTCCAGGTGGCTGCCGTAGCCGGGGTCCCCGATGCGGATCGGGTCGGCGCCGGCGGCGCGGACGGCCGTGCAGTTGGCGTAGTAGACCTCCGGCTCCGGCTCGGCCGTCTCCGGCGGCCGGGTCGTCTGGACCGGCTTCGGGGTGGGCTTCGGGGCCCGCGTGGTGGGCGCCTGGGTCGTCGGCTCGGGGGCCCGCGTGGTGGGCGGCTCGGTCGTGGGCTCCGGCGTCGGCGCCTCGGTCGTCGGGGTCGGGGTCGGCGTGGGCGCCTCGGTCGTCGGCTCCGGCGTCGGCGACTCCGTGGTCGGCTCCACGGTCGGCGTCTGCGTCGGGGTGGCCGTCGCCGACGCCGTCACCACCGGCTTCGGGTCGCCGCCCGGCGTCTTCTTCTCCTGCTCCGGTTCGCTGACCAGGATCAGCAGGAACCAGAGGCCGGAGAGCACCGACGCCACGATCTTCGTCCGGGTCGTCCACCGGCCCAGCCACGCCAGGGCGATGCCCGCCGGCGGGAAGACCACGAGCAGCGTGATGATCAGCGCGGGATGCTGCCACCACCGGCGCGGGGGCTGCCACGCCGGGGCGGGCTGGTACGGGTTGGTCTGCGGGTACACGCGCGACTCCAGGGCCTGAAGGGGACGACGGCACCGAGCGGGGTGCCGTGGCCGTGGATCGTACACAGGACCTTCACAACCGGCGTGCGGAATCCCGGATTCAGTACGACTTGGGCAGCCCCAGGGAGTGGGTCGAGACGAAGTTCAGGACCATCTCCCGGCTCACCGGGGCGATCCGCGCCACCCGGGACGCCGGGATCAGCCGGGCGAGGCCGAACTCCTTGGTGAGGCCGTTCCCGCCGAGGGTGTGCACGGCGGTGTCGACCGCCTTCACGCACGCCTCGCCCGCCGCGTACTTGGCCATGTTGGCCGCCTCGCCCGCGCCGAGGTCGTCGCCCGCGTCGTACAGCTTCGCCGCCTTCTGCATCATCAGGCGGGCGAGTTCGAGCTCGATGTGGGCCTGGGCGAGCGGGTGGGCGATGGCCTGGTGGGCGCCGATCGGCGTCTTCCAGACCTGCCGCTCCCTGGCGTACGCGACCGCCCGCCCGAGGGCGTACCGGCCCATGCCGATGGCGAACGCGGCCGTCATGATCCGCTCGGGGTTGAGACCGGCGAAGAGCTGGAGCAGCCCGGCGTCCTCGTCGCCGACGAGCGCGTCCGCCGGCAGGTGCACGTCGTCGAGGGTCAGCTCGAACTGCTTCTCGTCCGCGTCCAGTTCCATCTCGATGTGGCGGCGGCCGAAGCCGGGGGTGTCGCGCGGGACGATGAACAGGCACGCCTTGAGGCTGCCGGTGCGGGCGTCCGAGGTGCGTCCGACGATCAGGGTCGCGTCGGCGATGTCGACGCCCGAGACGAAGACCTTCCGGCCGTTGAGCACCCAGCCGTCCTCGGTGCGGGTGGCGGTGGTCGTGATCCGGTGGGAGTTGGACCCGGCGTCCGGTTCGGTGATGCCGAAGGCCATCGTCCGCGTGCCGTCGGCGAGACCGGGCAGCCAGGCCGCCTTCTGCCCGTCGGTGCCGAAGCGGGAGATGACCGTGCCGCAGATCGCCGGCGACACCACCATCATCAGCAGCGGCGCGCCGGCCGCGCCCGCCTCCTCCAGGACGATGGACAGCTCGGCCATGCCGCCGCCCCCGCCGCCGTACTCCTCCGGCAGGTTCACGCCCAGGTAGCCGAGCTTCCCGGCCTCGGCCCACAGGGCCGCCCGGTCGAAGCCGGGCCCGTGGCGGCGGCCCAGCGCGGCGACGGCGGCACGGAGCTCGGTGTGCTCGGCCGGTTCGATGTCGGTGCTCATACGGTCTGGTCCTCCTGTGCATCGGTCTGTACGACGGCGAGCAGGGCACCGACCTCGACCTGGCGGCCGGGGGCGGCGTGGAGCGCGGTGAGCGTGCCGGAGGCGGGAGCGGCGACCTTGTGCTCCATCTTCATCGCCTCCAGCCAGAGCAGCGGCTGCCCGGCCGCCACCCGGTCGCCGACGGCGAGCCCGTCGGCGACCCGGACGACGGTGCCGGGCATCGGCGCCAGCAGGGAGCCGGGGAGGGCCTGCTCGCGCGGGTCGGTGAAGCGGGGGCGGGCGGCGAGCCGGTACGGGCCGACGTGGACGATTCCGGAGTCGTACGCGGCGACGTCGAAGTCCCTGACGACCCCGCCGACTTCGAGCCGTACGCGGTCGGGCGCGGCGCGCACGACCCGCACCCCCTCGGGGGCCGTGACCTCGAAGCCGCCGTCCCGGGTGGGCCGGTAGCGGACCTCGTGCTCCCCGTACGTCCTGGTCTGCTCCGCCGAGCGCACGTTCCGCCAACCGCCGCCGAACCGACCGCCGTTGCGGACCGCGTCCGCGACGGCGGCGGCGACGGCCGCGTGCGCCTCGCCGCCGCGCGGGCGGGTCAGCTCGTCGAGGTGCCGGTCGTAGAAGCCGGTGCCGAGCCGGTCGGCGTCCTGGAAGCCGGGGTGCCGCAGGGAGGCGACGAGGAGGTCGCGGTTGGTGACGGGGCCGTGGATCACGGCCCGTTCCAGGGCGTGCGCGAGCCGGCGGACCGCCTCGGCGCGGGTCGGCGCGTGCGCGACGACCTTCGCGAGCATGGCGTCGTAGTGCACCGGCACGGTGTCCCCGGAGGCGTACCCGGTGTCCAGGCGCACACCGGTCACGCCGAGGGCGTGCAGGGCGCCGGTCTGCGGGGCCCAGCCCGCCGCCGGGTCCTCCGCGTACAGCCGGGCCTCGACCGCGTGGCCCCTCGGGGCGGGCGGTTCCGGCGGGAGCGGGGCACCCTCGGCGACGGCGATCTGGAGGGCGACGAGGTCGGTGCCGTACACCTCCTCCGTCACCGGGTGCTCGACCTGGAGGCGGGTGTTCATCTCCAGGAAGTGCGCCCGGCCCCCGGCGACCAGGAACTCCACCGTGCCCGCGCCGACGTACCCGACGGCCTTCGCCGCCGCCGCCGACCGCGCGTACAGCTCCTCGGCGAGCGCGGGCGGCAGGCCGGGCGCCGGAGCCTCCTCGATCACCTTCTGGTGGCGGCGCTGCAGGGAGCAGTCGCGTGTGCCGAGGGTCCAGACCGTGCCGTGGGCGTCGGCGAGGACCTGCACCTCGACGTGGCGCCCGTCCTCCACGTACGGCTCGACGAACACCTCGCCGTCCCCGAAGGCGCTCTCCGCCTCGGCCGACGCCGCCTTCAACGCGGCGTCCAGGTCGGCGAGTTCGCGGACGACCCGCATGCCGCGCCCGCCGCCGCCCGCCGCCGCCTTCACCAGGACGGGCAGGTCGGCCGCCGTGACGTCGGTGAGCGGGGCGACGCCCATCAGCTCCTTCGCCCGGGTCTTCGACGCCATCGCCTCGACGGCCTCCGGCGGCGGCCCGATCCACAGCAGCCCGGCCGCGGTCACGGCCCGGGCGAAGTCCGCGTTCTCGGAGAGGAAGCCGTATCCGGGGTGGACGGCGTCCGCGCCGGCGGCGAGCGCCGCCGCCACGACGAGGTCGCCGCGCAGATACGTCTCCGCGGGCGCGGCCCCCGGCAGCCGTACCGCCGCGTCCGCCTCCCGCACGTGCAGGGCGTCCGCGTCGGCGTCGGAGTACACGGCGACGGTGGAGATGCCCAGCTCGCGGCAGGTGCGGAAGACGCGGCAGGCGATCTCGCCGCGGTTCGCGACGAGGAGAGTGGAAATCACCTGGGGCCTCACATTCGCCTCACATTCGGAAGACGCCGAAGCCGCCTCGCGCGCCCTCGACCGGTGCCGTGTGGATCGCGGACAGGCACAGCCCGAGGACCGTGCGGGTGTCGCGGGGGTCGATGACCCCGTCGTCGTAGAGCAGGCCGGAGAGGAACACCGGCAGCGACTCGGACTCGATCTGCGCCTCGACCAGCGCCCGCAGCCCGGCGTCCGCCTCCTCGTCGTACGGCTGCCCCTTCGCCGCCGCCGACGCCCGCGCCACGATCGACAGCACGCCCGCGAGCTGCTGCGGCCCCATGACGGCGGACTTGGCGCTCGGCCACGCGAAGAGGAACCGGGGGTCGTAGGCCCGGCCGCACATGCCGTAGTGACCGGCGCCGTAGCTCGCCCCCATGAGGACGGAGAGGTGCGGGACCTTCGAGTTCGCCACCGCGTTGATCATCATGGCGCCGTGCTTGATGATGCCGCCCTGCTCGTACTCCCGGCCGACCATGTAGCCCGTGGTGTTGTGGAGGAAGAGCAGCGGGATGTCCCGCTGGTTCGCCAGCTGGATGAACTGCGCGGCCTTCTGCGACTCGGCGGAGAACAGCACGCCCTGCGCGTTGGCGAGGATCCCCACCGGATAGCCGTGCAGGCGCGCCCAGCCGGTCACCAGCGAGGACCCGTACAGCGGCTTGAACTCGTCGAAGTCGGAGCCGTCCACGATCCGGGCGATCACCTCACGCGGGTCGAACGGCGTCTTGAGGTCGCCGGGCACGATCCCCAGCAGCTCCTCCGCGTCGTACTTCGGCGGCTCGACGGTCAGCGGGTCCGGATCCGGTTGCGCCTTGCGGTGGTTGAGGCGGGCGACGATCCGGCGGGCCTGCCGGATCGCGTCCGCCTCGTCGACGGCGTAGTGGTCGGCGAGGCCGGACACGCGCGCGTGCATCGCCGCGCCGCCCAGCGACTCGTCGTCGCTCTCCTCGCCGGTCGCCATCCGCACCAGCGGCGGCCCGCCGAGGAAGACCTTCGACCGCTCCTCGATCATCACCGTGTGGTCCGACATGCCGGGCACGTACGCGCCTCCGGCCGTCGAGTTGCCGAACACGACCGCGACCGTCGGGATGCCGGCGGCGGAGAGCCGGGTCAGGTCCCGGAAGAGCGCCCCGCCCGGGATGAAGATCTCCTTCTGGGAGGGCAGGTCGGCGCCGCCGGACTCGACGAGCGAGATCACCGGGAGCCGGTTGGCGTACGCGATCTCGTTGGCGCGCAGCGCCTTCTTCAGCGTCCACGGGTTGGACGCGCCACCGCGCACGGTCGGGTCGTTGGCGGTGATCAGGCACTCGACGCCCTCGACGACGCCGATGCCCGTGACCAGCGACGCGCCCACCGGGTAGGCGCTGCCCCAGGCGGCGAGCGGGGACAGCTCCAGGAACGGCGAGTCGGGGTCGACGAGCAGCTCGATCCGCTCGCGGGCCAGCAGTTTGCCGCGCTTGCGGTGCCGGGCGGTGTACTTCTCGCCGCCGCCGGCGAGGGCCTTGGCGTGCTCGGCGTCGAGGGCGGCGAGCTTGTCGAGCATGGCGGCGCGGTGCGCCGCGTGGTCGGGGCCGGTGGGGTCGAGGGCGGAGGCGAGGACGGTCACAGCGGTTGCTCCGTGAGGTCGTCGGGGCGGGGGGTCACAGCAGCTCGGCCGGTACGTCGACGTGCCGGGAGCGGAGCCATTCGCCGAGGGCCTTGGCCTGCGGGTCGAAGCGGGCCTGGGAGGCGACGCCCTCGCCGAGCAGCCCGGCGACGGTGAAGTTCAGGGCCCGCAGGTGGGGCAGCACGTGCCGGACGACCTCCAGGTCCGCCGTCTCCGGCAGGAGTTCGCGGAACAGGTCGACGGTGAGGGTGTGGGCGAGCCACCGCCACTCCGCCTCCGTCCGCACCCACACCCCGACGTTCGCGTCCCCGCCCTTGTCGCCGCTGCGGGCCCCCGCGATCCGCCCGAGCGGGGCCCGGACGACGGCCCCCGCCGGCAGCGGCGGCGGCAGCTCCGGCCCGGGTACGGGCTCCAGGGCGCGGGTCCGCGCCGGTGCGGGGACCGCGAGGCGGGTCCCGTCGGGCAGCACGGCCGTGTGCGGGACGTCGGCGGCGGGCACGTACGCGCTCTCGAAGACGCCGTAGGGGGCGCCCTTGCCGGGCGGGGCGGTGACGTGGAAGCCCGGGTAGCTGGCGAGGGCCAGCTCGATCGCCGCGCCCGTCACCGTCCTGCCGACCTTCCCGGCGTCCCGGTCTCGGACGACGAGCCGGAGCAGGGCGCTCGCGGTCTCCTCGGTGTCCGCGTCCTCCCGGTCGGTGCGGGCCAGCTCCCAGCGGACCTCGGCGGGCGGGTCGGCGGCGAGCGCGGCGCCGACCTGCTCGCGGACGAGCGCGGCCTTGGCGTCGACGTCGAGCCCGGTGAGGACGAAGACGACCTCGTTGCGGTGGCCGCCGAGCCGGCAGCGGCCGACCTTGAGGGTGGGCGGCGGCGCCTCGCCCCGCACCCCGTCGATCCGCACCCGGTCGGGCCCGTCCTGGGTGAGCCGGACGGTGTCGAGCCGGGCGGTCGCGTCGGGCCCCGCGTACCGGGCGCCGCCCGTCTCGTACAGCAGCTGGGCGGTGACGGTGCCGACGTCGACGAAGCCGCCGGTGCCGGGGTGCTTGGTGACGACGGCCGACCCGTCCTCGTACAGCTCGGCGAGCGGGAAACCGGGCCGCCCGAGGTCACGGCCGGTGTGCTCCCGGAAGAAGGCGTAGTTTCCGCCGGTGGCCTGCGTGCCGCACTCCAGGACGTGCCCGGCGACGACGGCCCCGGCGAGCCGGTCGTACTCCTCCGGGCCCCAGCCGAAGTGCCACTGCGCGGGCCCCGTGACGAGCGCCGCGTCGGTCACCCGGCCGGTGACGACGACGTCGGCGCCGGCGGCGAGACAGGCGGCGATCCCGGCGCCGCCGAGGTAGGCGTTGGCGGTCAGGACGCCCGGCTCGGGCGGCAGCAGGTCGCCCTCGACGTGCGCGACCCGGGTCGGCAGGCCGAGCTTCGCGGCGAGCTCCCGCAGGGCGTCGGCGAGCCCGGCCGGGTTCAGCCCGCCCGCGTTGGCGACGATCCGGGTGCCGCGCTCGTGGGCGAGCCCGAGCCCGTCCTCCATCTGCCGGAGGAAGGTCTTCGCGTACCCGCCGGAGGGGTCCTTCAGCAGGTCCCGGCCGAGGATCAGCATGGTCAGCTCGGCGAGGTAGTCGCCGGTGAGGACGTCCAGCCGGCCGCCCGTCAGCATCTCTCGGACGGCGTCGAACCGGTCGCCGTAGAAGCCGGACGCGTTCCCGATCCGCAGCGGCGTCACCGGGCACCTCCCCCGGGCGCCCGCCCGGCCCCCGCCGGCCCGGCGAACGCCTGGGCGATGCGGAGCCAGTGCTCGGCGTCGGCGCCCTCCGCCCGCAGACCGGTGTCGTCCCGGTGCACCCGCTGGACGACGAGCAGACAGAAGTCGAGGGCGGTCCCCGTCACCCGCTGGGCGGCGTCCTCGGGGCCGAACGCCCACACCTCGCCGTCCGGCGCGACGAGTTCCACCCGCACCGGCTCGGCGGGCGGCTGCTCGCCCCGCGCCAGATAGGCGTACCCGCGCGCCCGGTGTCCGATCCAGGCGACGTGCCGCAGCCGCGCGGTGGGCGTCCGTACGACCCCGAGCGCGTCGGCCACGTCCTGCGCGTGCGCCCAGGTCTCCATCAGCCGCGCGGTGGCCATCGCCGGCGCGCTCATCGGCGGCCCGTACCAGGGGAACCGCCCGCCCGGCGGCACGCCGAGCAGCGCCTCCCGCAGCCGCTCCCGCCCGTCCCGCCAGCGCGCGAGCAGCTCGGCGGGCGGCAGCGCCGCCCCCTCCTCCGCGCCCTCGTCGACGAACCGGTCGGGCGCGGCGAGCGCCTTCTCGACCTCCACGGCGAACGCGTCGGCGTCGGTGACGGCGAGCAGCGCGGCCCGGTCGGTCCAGGCGAGATGCGCGATCTGATGGGCGACGGTCCAGCCGGCGGCGGGCGTGTCGAGCGACCACCCGCCGTCGTCCAACTCCGCGACGAGCCGGTCGAGTTCCTCGCCTTCGGCGGACAGGTCGGCGATGACCGCGTGAACGGCGCCGGGGTCGGACACGGTGCGCTCCCCTCGGGAGGACGGGCCTGAGGAGTCGGAGCATGGCAGCGATCCGAGAAACAATCAAGCACGCTTGCTTGAAAAAGGTGCCGGGAAAGGCCGATGAGTTTCGGACCCGGCCGCCGTCCTAGACCATGAACACAACGACACAACGACACAACGACGGGCACGGACGACCCACTCCGAGCACAGAGAACAGAGGCACCGACATGCGCACGCTCATCAGCTCCGCCTTCGTCTCCCTCGACGGCGTCGTCGAGGCCCCCGGCGGCGAGCCGGGCTACCGGAACTCCGGCTGGACCTTCAAGGACATCGAGTTCCTGCCGGAGGCGTACGAGCTCAAGGGCCGCGAGCAGCAGGAGGCCACCGCGATGCTGCTCGGCCGCACCAGCTACGAGGCGTTCAGCCCCGTGTGGCCCGGCATGGCGGACTTCGCCGACTACAAGGAGATGCCGAAGTACGTCGTCTCCACCACCCTCACCGACGCCGACCTCGTCTCCGACTGGGGCCCGACGACGATCCTGCGCTCGGTCGACGACGTCGCCGCCCTGAAGGAGACCGAGGGCGGCCCGATCATCATGCACGGCAGCGCGACCCTCAACCGCGCCCTCTCCGACGCCGGCCTGATCGACCGCTACCACCTGCTGGTCTTCCCGCTCCTCCTCGGCGCCGGCAAGCGGCTCTTCAGCACGACGGACAAGGACGCCCAGAAGCTGAGGCTCGTCGAGCACGAGGCGTACGCCAACGGCATCCAGAAGCAGGTCTTCGACGTCGTCCGCTGACCCGCCGGCCCCGGTCCCGCGCGCCGGGGAGTCCGGCTCCGCAGGGGACCGGCCGGGCGGGTCCGTGCGGAACCGGCCGGGCGGGTCGGTGCGGAACCGGCCGGGCAGGTCCGTGCGAAACCGGCCGGGCAGGTCCGCGCGGAACCGGCCGGGCAGGTCCCGTGCGGAACCGGCCGGGCGGGTCCGTGCGGAACCGGCCGGGCAGGTCCGTGCGAAACCGGCCGGGCACGTCCGCGCGGAACCGGCCGGGCACGTCCCGTGCGGAACCGGCCGGGCACGTCCGCGCGGAACCGGCCGGGGCAGGTCCGTGCGGAACCGGCCGGGCAGCTCCCCTGCGGACGCGTTCCCGGCGTCCGGGTCCGCTCTCGTCCGGCGACGGCCGGACATGCCTCAACCGGCGCGCACGTAGACCTCGTTGTCCTCCGGCCGCCCGTCCTCGACGAGCACCAGCCGCTCCTCGCCGTCGTCCTCGCCGAGGCGCAGCGGGGCCGTCCGGGTCCCCGCCCAGCCGCAGTCCGCCTGGATCAGGAAGTAACGCCAGCCCCCGTCGTCCTCCGCCTGGTTCCGCCGCACGGTCCCTTCGCAGGTGTCGTTCCCGTCGCTGGTCCAGAACGCCCCGTCGGCGGAGACCTTGATGGTCCAGGGGTGGTCGTCGTTACCGGACGCCCTCTCCTTCCACTCACCGACGATCGGAGCCAGCTCCGCGTCAGCGGCGCCGTCCGGTGCCCCGCCCTGGGATCCGCCGTTCCGAGCCCCCGTCTCCCCCTGCTCCGCGTCCGGCGCTCCCGCGCCCTGCGACTCCGCCGAGACGTCCCGGGGCTTGGTCGCCGCCCCGCCCTCGTCCGCGTCCGTACACCCCGTCAGGGCGAGCACCGCGCATATGGCGACCCCCGCCGCACCCCGCGTCCATGTGTTCATGGCCGCCACCCTATCCCCGGCAAGTCGGCCGACCGGCGGCCCTCTTGACGTCAGGTGCGGCGCGGCCGGGGGACCAGCTCCCCGCCGCAGTTGGGACAGACGCCGTCCATCGCGTCCGTGCAGGGCACGCAGAAGGTGCATTCGTACGAGCAGATCCGGGCGGGCCCGTCGGCCGGCAGGGCCGTCGTCTCGCAGCGTTCACAGCGGTCGCGCATCTCAAGAGCCATGCGTCCATGATCGCCAGGCGGGAGGGTGGCCGAAACAGGACGGCGGCCAGGGATCGACAGGATCGGGACAGCCGGGCCGGAGGGCCGGGCCCCGGGGGGGGTGGCCCGGAAGGTGGGCCCGGAGGGTGGCCCAGAAGGTGGGCCGCCCGGGAGGTGGCCCGGAAGGTGGGCCGCCCGGGAGGTGGCCCGGAAGGTGGGCCGCCCGGAAGGTGGCCCGGAAGGTGGGCCGCCCGGAAGGTGGCCCGGAAGGTGGGCCGCCCGGGAGGATCAGGTCGCGACCGCCGCCGTCTGCGTACGCACCGCGCCGATGCTCGCCCCGATGACGAGCGCGATGGCGAGGGCGTCGGTGACCGACAGCGCCTGGTGCAGGATGAGGAAGCCGGCGGCCGCCGCGATGGCCGGTTCCAGACTCATCAGGACGGCGAAGGTGGGGGCGGGCAGACGGCGCAGGGCGAGCATTTCGAGGGAGTACGGCAGCACCGAGGAGAGCAGCGCGATGCCGAGGCCCAGGCCGATCGTCGACGGCACGAGCAGCGCGTCGCCCGCCGACGCGACGCCGAACGGCAGGCTGAGGACCGCGCCGAACGCCATCGCGAGCGCCAGACCGTCGGCCTGCGGGAAGCGGCGGCCGGTGCGGGCACTGAAGACGATGTACGCCGCCCACATCGCGCCCGCCGCGAGCGCGAAGCCCGCACCGAGCGGGTCGAGCCGGTCGAAGCCGCCGCCACTGAGCAGGGCGACGCCGCCGAGCGCGAGGCCGGCCCAGAGCAGGTTGACGAGCCGGCGGGAGGCGACGACGGAGAGGATCAGCGGTCCGAGCACCTCCAGGGTGACGGCGGCGCCGAGCGGGATCCGGTCGACCGACTGGTAGAAGAGCATGTTCATGCCCGCGAGGGCGATGCCGAAGCCGACGACCGTCCCCCAGTCGGCGCGGCCGTAGCCGCGCACCTTCGGCCGGCAGACCAGCAGCAGGACCAGCGCGGCGAGCACCAGCCGCAGCGTGACGACCCCGAGCGCGCCGGCCCGGGGCATCAGCAGCACGGCGATGGCCGAACCGAACTGGACGGAGAGCCCACCGGCGACGACGAGCGCGACGGGACCGAAGCGACGGCTGGACGCGGCGCCGCGAGGGGCGGACGCGGCCGTCGCCGGCGCGGACGGGGACGAAACGGCGGCCGGGGCCGGGGCGGGGGCCGGGTGGGCCGCTCCCGTCGTGCTCGCTCCCACCCCTGTTGTCACCTGGCTGTCCACGGCCACACCCACCACCACTCCCGACCCGAAAAGTTCACTCCACTAAACTCTCAGTCCAGAGTAATGCACTCCCCCCACCCTGACGACCGAATTCCACTTCCACGCTACGGAGCCCGGGCGCGGCAGCGGAAATGCCGATCGGCCTGCGGTTATGCTCCAGAGGCATGACCGTCAGGATCGAGCTGCGCCACCTCCGCTGCTTCCTCGCCATCGCCGAGGAGGAGAACCTCACCCGGGCCGCCGCCCGCCTCCACCTCACGCAGCCCGCCGTCTCCCGCACCCTCGCCGCCCTCGAACGGCACCTCGGCGCCCGTCTCGTCGACCGCTCCACCCACCACCTCGCCCTCACCGCCGAGGGCCGCGCCTTCCGCGAACGGGCCGCGGCGGCCCTCGCCGCCTTCGACGCCGCCGTCGACCCGGCCAGGCTGCGCCACCGCCCCCTCCGCCTCGGCCACGCCTGGTCCGCCTACGGCCCGTACACCACGCCGCTGCTGCGCCGCTGGCAGCGCGAGCACCCGGAGACCCCCCTCGAACTCCTCCGCATCGACGACCGCACCGCCGGCCTCGCCCGCGGCCAGGTCGACGCGGCCCTGCTGCGCGGCACCGTCGAGGCCCCCGGCCTGGTCACCGCCGAACTCACCAGGGAACCGAGGGTGGCCGCGCTCCCCGCCGACAGCCCGCTGGCGGACCGCCCGGGCGACCTCACGCTCCTCGACCTGGCGGACGAGACGGTCGTGCTCAACACGGTCTCGGGCACGACCACCCTCACCCTGTGGCCACTGCCCGCCCGCCCCACCAGCACCCTCACGGTCGCCAACACCGACGACTGGCTCACCGCGATCGCCGCCGCCCGGGGCGTAGGCGTCTCCTCCGCCTCCACGGCCGCGCTCCACCCCCACCCGGGCGTCACCTACCGCCCCCTCCAGGGCGCCCCGCCCCTCCCGGTGGTCCTGGCCTGGCGCGACGCCTTCCCGCACCCGGCGACGGAGGCCCTGGTGCGCATGGCCCGCGAGATCGCCCGCGACGCGTAACGCGTCAAGGGCGCCTTCGGCGTCGCTGCGCGATGGGCTTCGCCCACCCTTGACCCGCCACCTCCAGGCGTGCAGGAAATCTCGGAGGGCGGCCCGGGGAAGGGGTCCGCGCAAGCGCCCCGGGGACTGCTGGGGCCAGTGCGCGGCTGCGGGCGGGTGGGCGGACGAGGCCCGGGTATCGCTCCGGCCGGGTGTTGTCCGCGCGTGGGTGGGTGGGGGCTCGGTTTGCGGCGTGCGCGAGTGGGGCCGTGACCGTCGGTGCGGGGTGCGCGGCAGTGAGATGGGGTGCCCATTCCATGCTCAGCGGCTGTACGTCATCCGTCGGCCGGCTTCAGGCCCCGCTGGTCGCGCTGAGTGGGTGGGAGAGTGCACGTAACTTGCGCGGGAGAGGCACCCCGCCCCCTGTAATCGCTAGATAGCGGACATTTCGACCTCTCTGGGGTCGACTTTCGATCTCCGCGTCGAGTTACCTTCGTTCCGCCCCCACCGACAGCGGCCAGCGGGGCCTGAAGCTCGACCGGAAGGCGGCGGGAAGTCGCTCAGCGGGGATTGGGCACCCCATTTCACTGCCGCGCACCCCTCACCCACGGAGACGGGCCCGCCTCGCGCGCCACAAGCCGAGCCCCACCCCACCGGGCCGAACCCGGCAGTCGCACCGGAGCGATACCCGGGCCTCGTCCGCAGCCCATCGCGCAGCGACGCCGAAGGCGCCCTTGACGCGCCGCCGGAAGGCGTGACTCTCGGAGAAGAGGGCGGCCACACCCGAGACCCACGAAGCCGGGCCGCCCCGGAAAGCCCCTACCGACCCCGCCGCAGCGAGCGCCAGACGTGCCGCGCCCAGGCGTGCTGCTCCAGCTCCTCGTACGAACAGTACAGCCCGGCCGCCGAGCCGTCCGGCTCCACCGCGTAGGCCGTGAGCTCGTGGCGCGAGCGGCCGGTGTCCCCGGGCGCGAACCAGAAGGCGTACCGGACACCACCGTCCGGCAGCCGCTCGGTGTGGTCCTGCCCCGCCGGCACCTCGGGGGCGCCCCGGAGGAGCGCGGCGAGGAAGTCCTCGGCGCTCCGCCCCGGCTCGTTGTCCTGGAAGAGCCCGACGGCGACACTGCGGTCCTGCGCCCCGAACTGGTCCGCACCGTTCTCGAACCGCGCCGAGAACCCCGCCGTACGCTCCACCGACCACCCGTCCCCGAGATCGGTCCGCACGGCGACCGGCAGCGGGTGCGGGAAGCGGGCCAGCACGTGGTCCCGGTCCCACACCTCCCCGATCAGCCGTTCCGCCTCCGCCCCGTGCCCCTCCACGAGGTACGGCAACTCCTCGACGTCCCGGATCCGCCCGGTGAACTCCGCCCCGAGCGCCTCTTCGCCCCACGGCTTCACGGCGTTCGCGAGCCGCCCGCGCACGACGAGCTCCGGGTAGCCGACCGGGTCGTCCCACACGTCGGCGGCCCGCCGGAAGGTCTCGGCGTCGACCTCCACCCAGGCCCCGAGCACCAGCTCGGTGTCCCCGCTCAGCCGCACCGGCAACAGGCAGCGCACGAAGAACCCGCCCCCGTCGAGCGCGAGCAGCGCGGACGGCCCCGGCGACCGCCGGGCCTCCTCGGGCAGCTCGAACGCGACGTCCGGCAGCCCGAAGCGGACGTCGATCCGCCGCTCGTCGGCAAGGACGTCACCGCAGCAGGAGCAGGTGGAGGGGGCGGTGGCGGAGGGTGCGGGGTTGTCGCTCATCCCCGCACCTTAGGCCGTGCCGCAGACACCCCCCTGCACGGCGGCCGCGACGAAGACGGCGAAGACGGCGGGGGTGGCGAGGAGGTGGAGACGGGACGGGTCCTCGGAGTCACGGACGGCGATGTGGGGGGGCGAGGTCGGCGAGGAGGCTGAAGCAGTCGACGACGATCCAGTCGCCGGGCAGGTCCAGCAGCTCCTCGACGAGGAGGCCGACGGTCTCGCCGTACAGCCACGACATGGGCCGGAACACCTGCCCGGCGGTACGCCCCCGCGAGCCCTCGTCGGCCCGAGTCGCCCGAGGGCGGCGAGACGCGGATGGCGGCCGGGGTCGCGGCGCCGGAGCCAGTCGTGTTCGGCCCGGTCCCCGTCGTACACGTCGACGCCGTACCGCTGGGCGAGGAGGCGGGCCACGGTCGACTTCTCGGCACCGGTACCCCCGGCGAGCCGCCGCACGTACGGGAGACGAGAGGGAAGCGCCGTGCCGAAAATGCTCCTGTCACGGCAGCGGATATCGCAGTCCCGATCTGCGCCGCCCGACGAACGAACCTGAGGGTGAAGGCCACTTGGACGGGCGCCCGCCCTGCCGCGCGCATCCGCGTCGCGGCAGGGCGGTCCCGTCAGAACAGGCGGTTGTAGGTGCCCCAGCCGGCGCCGACGCGGGTACGGGTGGTGAACGGGGTCGTACCGCTGCCGGTGCCCTTGTACAGCCACAGCACCCCGGCCCGGTCGCGGGCGACGGCGTCGGCGCGGCCGTCGTCGGTGAGGTCTCCGGTGACGACGAGCTGGTCGTAGCCGCCCCAGCCCGCGCCCACCCGGGTCCGGGTGGCGTACGGCGTCGTGCCGCTGCCGGTGCCCTTGTAGAGCCACAGCACCCCGGCCTTGTCCCGGGCCAGGAGGTCCGCGCGGCCGTCGCCGTTCAGGTCGTCGCCGCCGGCGAGCCGGTCGTACGCGCCCCAACCGGCGCCGACCTTCACCCGGGTCTTGAACCGGTTGCCGTCGACGAGCCGGCCCGTGCCCTTGTACAGCCACAGGACGCCGGCCTTGTCGCGGGCGAGGAGGTCGACGTACCCGTCCCGGTCGAGGTCACCGGCGCCGTCGAGGCGGTCGTAGATGTTCCAGCCGGTGCCTACGCGGACGCGGGGTGCGAAGGGGTTGCCTCTGACGAGCTGGCGGTCGTAGTACCAGAGGGTGCCGGACGCGTCGCGGGCGATGACGTCGCCGAGGCCGCGCGTGACGGCGGACGGCTTCTTCTCCGACCAGTAGTAGTTGCCCTGCTTGCCTGGGGAGAGCGAGGTGAGGGCGTTGTAGGTCTGCCAGCCGGGGCCGATCTCATGCCTGGCCCTGAAGGGCGCGATGGCGTTGCGGGTGCCGTTGTATCCCCATACTCGGCCGGTGGTGTCGCGGGCGTGGAGGCCGTGGAAGGGAAGGACCGGGGCGCCCTGGACGGTGAACGGGGCGCTGGTCTGGCGGACGAATGCCTCGGGAGGGGTGACAGCGGTGTAGAGGTCGTAGTGGGTGTAGGCCACGTACTTCTGGGCGTACTGGCCCGGCTCGCTGGTGAGCTGGTAACCGATGACGTGGTCGCCGGGTTCGAGCTTGCAGAGCAGGTTGGCCCCGGGCGACCCCGTGTTGAGCTCGGGCTCGGGCACGGTGCACTCGGCGCCCGCGTCGGGGGTGGGGTTCCCGAGGCGGATCTTCGGCGTGACCCTGGTCAGCTGGCCCTCGGCCTTGGCCAAGCGGAGGGCGAGGGTTCCGGCATCCGCCGCGTGGACGCGGAGCTGGTGTCGGGCGGTGCCGCCGTCCGGAACGGGCGGGGTGTCGAAGGCGACGGTGTTGAGGGCGGCGGATACGGCGGACTTCACCGTGACCTTGGCGGTGCCACGGCTTCCGGCTGCGGGGAGGCTGCCCGCGCTGCGGGCCTCCTTCACGGCAGCTGCGAGGTCGCCGTTGGCGGGCATGTAGGCGAAGCCCCAGTACAGGGTGGTGTCGATGGCGTCGGCGGGGACAACGGCGTCGGGCTCGCCGGCCATCGGCGTTTCACAGACGAAGACGCCCGTGTACCCGGCGGCCTGGGTACAGCTGTTGGCGCGGGCGACGTAGCCATTCGGAAGCCCTGCCCCGGCACCCGCCGGGTCGGTCATCGGCTTCGTGCCGACCGTGACGACGACCTTCCCCCACAAGGTCGTGCCCGACTCGACGATCGGGAAGAAACGGGGCATCGAGCCCGGTCCCGCCACCACGTCATAGCCCGACAGCTTCAGGTCATCCGCTGCGACGGCATTCCCCGCCCCCGCCGTCACCCCGGCCGCGGCCAGCAGCCCGGCCACTCCGGTCATGGCCGCGGCGCGGCGCATGCGCATGCGCTTGCTCAAGACTCGTTCCCCCCGGAACAGAAGAAGAAAGACAGGGACTGACTCGCCCCGTACGCAGGAGGTCGGCGCCGCTCTCACCCGCACGCACCACCACACGCGCGTGCAGGGCGGTCCAACTAGGCGCATCTTCAACTTTCCCCGAGCCCCCGTCAAGATTCGGAATCCTCCGGTCCCGAGTCCGTCACCTGCGGACTTTCCGGTACGGGACGGTGGAGAGGTCCGCGGAACGGGCCGGGCGTGCGAGTGCGGGTTCGGGTGTGGGTGCGGCGCTCAGGGCCCTACACGGCGAACCGGTCCGGCGGCCCAGAGCTCGGCGGGGAGGTGTGTGGGGTGGGCCGGGTGCGTGGGTGCAGGTGCGGCCGCCCTCTTTCCGAGAGTGGCACCTTCCGGCGCCGCGTCAAGGGCGCCTCCGGCGTCGCTGCGCGATGGCCTTCGACCCCCCTTGACCCGACACCTCCAGGCGCCCCGACACTCTCGGAGGGCGGCCGGGGGCGGGGCCACCGGGCAGCGCCGGGAAGTGGCCGGGGCGGTGAGCCGGGTGCGGGCGAGCGGGTGGGGGAGGCGAAGGCGCCCGGGTATCGCTCCGGTGGGAGCGTCGTCCGCCTGTGGGTGGGTGGGGGCTTCGGGTATCGCTCCTGTCGGGTGTCGTCCGCGCGTGCGGGGGTGGGGGGTCGGTTCGTGGCGTGTGCCGGGGGTGAGGTGCGGGCCGGGGCGGCGGAGAGGGCGGGTATCGCTCCGGCGAGAGGGCGAGTCCCGGCCGGTGGGTGGGGGGTCGGTCTGTGGCGGAGGAGAGCGGGACCGATTCCCTGCCCGGGCACGATGCGCGGCCAGACGTACGCAGCCCGGCGGGTCGAGACGACGTTAACTCGCACTCAGATGAGCCACCGGCGACAGCGAGGGCGGAATGTTTCGATATGGGAGCCCGAAGGGGCGCTCCGCGCACGCTCCCACCGCCCACCACAGCCGACGGCCAGCCGGTTTGCGGTCGGGTATCGCTCCGGCGTGAGGGCGGGTCTGGGTTGGCGGGGTACCTTCGGCGGGTGACGGACTGGGATGCGGGGTGGGTTCGGGCGCGGGTTCGGGAGATGGCCGGTGGGGACTCCGGGCTGAGGCGATTCGGGGCGGGTACACATCGGTACGTGCTGGGGCCTCCGCTGCCTGAGGGGGAGATCCGGGCCTTCGAGGCGAGCCACGGCATCCGGCTGCCGGCGGACTACCGGTCCTTCGTCGCCGAGGTCGGCGACGGGCCGGCCGGGCCCGCCCACGGGCTGATGCCGTTGACCGTCCCCCGCACCGACGTCGACGACGACTGGGCCGTGGACGAGGAGTGGCGCGAGGACCGCCGGGCCGGTCGGCTCGCTGAGCGCTTCCCGCTCGCGGGCCCACGGCCCGGTCCGATCGGGGCGCCGACCGAGGGGCTGACGCCGGGCACGCTCATGCTGGCCGAAGGCGGCTGCGCCATGTTCTTCCGCCTCGTCCTGAACGGACCCCACGCCGGCCAGATCTGGCACCTCGACCCGGACTGGGGCGGATTCGTCCCGCACGCCCCCGACTTCCGTACCTGGTACATGGACTGGCTGGCGGCGTCGTAGATGAGGTGTCCGCGTCCGCGCCGGTGAGTACCCGTACTCATCTCCGGGCGCGCCCCGTGGTCCACCGTGGAGATCACCAACGGACCGACCCGAGGAACCACCGATGCCGACCACCTCCCGCCCCCGCAGACTCCTCGCTCTCGTTTCGGGCAACCGGCTCGCCCGGGGCTATCTGGCAGTGTTCGCCACCGCCTTCACGGTGATGTTCCTCTTCCCCGAGAGCCTCTTCGCCACGATCCCGGTGCTGCTGACGGCGCCGCTCTCCTTCCTGGGCGTGTTCCTCCCCCTCGGCACGGGCGCGACGACGGTCGTGGTCTTCGCCGTTTGGCTCCTGCTGTGCGCCCTCGTGAACGCCGCCGTACTCGGCGCGCTCACGACGAGGACCGCGACCGCCACCCCGCAGAAGGTCCGTGCCTTGCTGGCGCCCGCCGTGGACAACTGGCTCGCGCGTGGCTACCTCGTCGTGGTCGCGGTGGCGCTCGGATTCTTCGTGGCCGCCGCGTTCGTGCTGCCGGATCCCGGACTCGCCGGGGTGTGGCCGCTCATGGCCACGGCGCCGTTCGGCATCCTCGCGGTGGCGGTGTCGGCCCCCTTCGAGTACTCCTCGATCGGCTGGCTGAGCCCGCTGGTCTTCTCCGTCGGGGTGGCGCTGTCCGGCCTGTTCAACGCCGTGCTGCTCGGCCGACTCGCCCACAAGCTCCGGGCACGAAACCCGCACCCGGCCATCTGACGCCGTCGGCTGTGGTGGCGGTGGGATCGTGCGCGGAGTGGCCCTGCAAGCTCCCATATCGGAACATTTCACCCCTTCTGCTGCCGGTGGCTCATCTGAGTGCGAGTTAACGTCGTCTCGACCCGCCGGGCGGCGTACGTCTGGCCGCGCGTCACGCCCGGCCAGGGAATCGGTCCCACACTCCTCCGCCACAGACCGACCCCCCCACCCACCGGCCGGGACTCGCCCTCTCGCCGGAGCGATACCCGCCCTCTCCGCCGCCCCCGGCCCGCACCTCACCCCCGGCACACGCCACGAACCGACCCCCCACCCCCGCACGCGCGGACGACACCCGACAGGAG
>NZ_JOGX01000031.1 GCF_000719555.1 Streptomyces sp. NRRL F-5727 | reverse complement strand
CACGCGCGGACGACACCCGACAGGAGCGATACCCGAAGCCCCCACCCACCGGCCCGCACCCGACGCTCCCACCGGAGCGATACCCGGCCGCCTTCGCCTCACCCACCCACTCGCCCGCACCCGGCCCACCGCCACCGGCCACTTCCCGGCGCTGCCCGGTGGCCCCGCCCCCGGCCGCCCTCCGAGAGTGTTGGGGCGCCTGGAGGTGACGGGTCAAGGGGGGCCGAAGGCCATCGCGCAGCGACGCCGGAGGCGCCCTTGACGCGGCGCCGGAAGGTGCCACTCTCGGAAAGAGGGCGGCCGCACCCGCACCCACGCACCCGGCCCACCCCACACACCTCACCGCCGAGCCCGCACCCCTACCGCCCCTTCCCCTACCGCCCCTCCCCCTACCACCCCTCCCCTACCTACCGCCCCTCCCCCTCCAGTGCCTCCGCCAGGACCTCCGCCAGGTGACGGGGGCGACGTTCCGTCAGGTGGGTGATCTGGGTGCGGCAGGAGAAGCCGTCCGCCAGTACCTCCGCCCGGTCCTCGGCGCCGCGCAGCGCCGGCAGGAGCTGGTCCTCGGCGCAGGCGCGCGAGACGTCCTCGTGGCCGGGCTCGAAGCCGAAGTTGCCGGCCAGGCCGCAGCAGCCGCCCGCCAGTTCGCCCGTCAACCCCGCCCGCTCCCTGAGGCGGCGGTCCGGGGCGTCGCCCAGGACCGCGTGCTGGTGGCAGTGGGTCTGGCCGGTGGCCCGGCGGTTCACGCGGGGCGGGGTCCAGTCGGGGGCCAGCGCCTCCAGGGCCTCCGCGAACGTGCGGATCCTCGCCGCCAGGCGGGCGGCCCTCGGGTCGTCCGGGAGGAGTTCCGGGAGGTCGGTGCGGAGGGTCGCCGCGCAGGAGGGCTCCAGGACGACCACCGGGCGGTCGGCCGCCTCCCCGTCCACAACCTCCATCACGTCCAGCGTCCGCCGCATCACCCGCCGCGCCGCCCCCAGCCGCCCCGTCGACACGTAGGTGAGCCCGCAGCACACCCGTCCGTCCGGCAGCGCCACGCCCAGCTCCGCCTCCTCCAGGACCCGCACCGCCGCCCGGCCCACCTGCGGGGCCAGGTGGTCCGTGAAGGTGTCGGGCCACAGGACGAGGGCCGGCGGGCGGGAGGAGGCGCGTTCGGCGAACCAGCTCGTGAACGTCCGCTCCGCGACCCTCGGGAGCGGCCGTTCCGATGTGACGCCCGCCAGTCCGGCCGCGTACGGCAGCCGCGTCGCCACGTTCAGGCCGCGCCCGAACACGTCCAGCCAGCGAGGCAGTCCGCCCATCGTCCAGTGCGCGCGCGGCCTCCGCCACCAGCGGCCCGCCCCGGCGTAGTGCCGGTCCAGGAACTCCGCCTTGTACGCGGCCATGTCGACGCCCACCGGACAGTCGCTGCGGCAGCCCTTGCAGGACAGGCACAGGTCCAGCGCCTCGCGCACCTCCTCCGACCGCCAGCCGTCGGTGATGACCTCGCCGAGCGCCATCTCGTGCAGGAGCCGGGCGCGCCCCCGTGTCGAGTGCTTCTCCTCTCCGGTGGCGCGGAAGGACGGACACATCACCCCCGCCCCCTGACTCGGCCCGGCGACCCGGCACTTGGCGACGCCGACACACCGCGCAGCTTCCCTCCCCAGCCCCAGCCCGAGCCCCAGCCCCTCCCCTTCCCGCACCCCCACCACCGGCAGCCCCTCGAACCGCAGTCCCGAGTCCAGCGGTTCCGGCCGGACCAGCATTCCGGGGTTGAGGCCGCCGTCCGGGTCCCAGACGTCCTTCACCTCGCCGAACAGGGCGACCAGCTCCTCCCCGTACATCCGGGGCAGCAGCTCCGCCCGCGCCTTCCCGTCGCCGTGCTCGCCCGACAGGGAGCCGCCGTGCGCGACCACGAGGTCGGCCACGGCCTCGGAGAAGCGGCGGAAGTCGCGTACGCCCTTCCCCGTCCACAGGTCGAAGTCGATCCGTACGTGCACACAGCCGTCGCCGAAGTGCCCGTACGGGACTCCCCGGAGGCCGAATGCGGCCAACAGCCCGCGGAAGTCCCGCAGATACGCGCCCAGCCGGGCCGGCGGCACCGCGCAGTCCTCCCACCCGGGCCAGGCGTCCCCGCCGCCCGGCATCCGGGTCGCCGTCCCGGCCGCGTCCTCCCGGATCCGCCACAGCGTCCGCTGCGCGTCCGGGTCCCGTACGACCGCCGCGTCGACGGCGTCCGCGGCCCGGACGAGCTCGCCCGCCGCGGCCGCCCCGTCCACCTCGCAGAAGAGCCAGGCCCCGCCCCGCGGCAGCCCGGACGCCGCGCCCACGAGGTCGGCCGCCATGCCCTCCACCGTCAGGGGGCCGTACGCCAGCAGGCCCGCCGCCGCGTCCGCCGCCGCCGTCTCGTCGGCGTAGCCGAGGACGACGAGGACCGGCTCGGCGGGGAGCGGGACGAGCCGGACGGTCGCCTCCGTGACCACGCCGAGCGTCCCCTCGCTCCCGACGAAGGACCGGACGACGTCCACGCCCCGCTCGGGGAGCAGCGCGTCCAGCGCGTAGCCGGAGATCCGGCGGGGCAGACCGGCCGGATAGCCGGTCCGCAGCAGGGCGAGTCGCCGGCCGACGAGGTCGAGGAGGCCGGCGGGTGCGCCCCGCCCCTCCGTCCCCAGCGTCAACCGTTCGCCCCGGTACGTCACCACTTCGAGGGAGTGGACGTTGTCGGCGGTCGTGCCCCAGGCGACGGAGTGCGCCCCGCAGGCGTTGTTGCCGATCATGCCGCCGAGGGTGCAGCGGCTGTACGTGGACGGATCGGGGCCGAAGGTGAGGCCGTACGGGCGGACCGCCTCCCGCAGTCGGCCGAGGACGAGTCCGGGGCGGACGACGGCGGTGCGGGCCTCGGGGTCGACGGAGACGATCCCGTCGAGGTGGCGTGTGAGGTCGAGCACGACGCCGGTGCCGGTGGCCTGGCCGCCGATGGACGTGCCGGCGCCGCGCGGGACGACCGGGACGCCGTGGCTCCGGCACACCTCCAGGGCGGCGGCGACGTCGTCGGCGTCGCGCGGCGCGACCGTACCGGCGGGAACGCGGCGGTAGTTGGAGGCGTCCATGGTGGTGAGCGCCCGCGCGGTGGGGGTGAAGTCGACGTCCCCGGCGAGCGCGGACCTGAGGTCGGCGGCCAGTCTTCCGTGTGTGCCCTCGTGTGTTCCCACGACGCAAGGATGTCTCGTCCTTCGTCTCATCCGGCGGACATCGGGCGCTCGCGGGCTTGCCGACCCGATACTCTCCGGCTCGTGGCCGATATCCAGATTCCCGCTGACATCAAGCCCGCTGACGGCCGTTTCGGCGCGGGCCCCTCCAAGGTGCGGACGGAGGCGCTGGACGCCCTGGCCGCCACCGGCACCTCTCTCCTGGGCACCTCCCACCGCCAGGCTCCGGTCAAGAACCTGGTCGGCGAGGTCCGTGACGGCGTCTCCGAGCTCTTCTCGCTGCCCGAGGGCTACGAGGTGATCCTGGGCAACGGCGGCTCCACCGCCTTCTGGGACGTCGCGACCCACGGTCTGATCGACACCAAGTCGCAGCACCTCACCTTCGGCGAGTTCTCCTCCAAGTTCGCGAAGGCCGCGAAGCTGGCCCCGTGGCTGGCCGAGCCGACCGTGATCTCCTCCGAGCCGGGCACGCACCCGGAGCCGGTGGCCGAGGCGGGCGTCGACGTCTACGCCTACACCCACAACGAGACCTCGACCGGTGTCGCGGCCCCGCTGAAGCGGGTCGCGGGCGCGGACGAGGGCGCGCTGGTCCTCGTGGACGCGACCTCGGGCGCGGGCGGTCTGCCCGTCGACATCACCGAGACGGACGTCTACTACTTCGCCCCGCAGAAGTCCTTCGCCGCCGAGGGCGGCCTGTGGCTGGCGGTGTTCTCGCCGGCCGCGCTGGAGCGGGCCCAGCGGATCCACGCGTCGGGCCGGCACATCCCGGAGTTCTTCTCTCTGCCGACGGCGATCGACAACTCGCTGAAGAACCAGACGTACAACACCCCTGCCCTGTCGACCCTCTTCCTGCTCAACGAGCAGCTGAAGTGGATCAACGGCCAGGGTGGTCTGGAGTGGGCGGTGGCCCGTACGAAGGAGTCCTCGGACGCCCTGTACACGTGGGCGGAGGAGTCGAAGCACGCGACGCCGTTCGTCACCGACCCGGCGAAGCGCTCGCAGGTCATCGGCACGATCGACTTCGCGGACGAGATCGACGCGGCGGCGGTCGCGAAGGTGCTGCGCGCGAACGGGATCGTGGACACGGAGCCGTACCGGAAGCTGGGCCGCAACCAGCTGCGGATCGCGATGTTCCCGGCGATCGACCCGGCGGACGTGCGGGCACTGACGGCCTGCGTCGACTACGTGATCGAGCGTCTCTGAACCAGTGATCGGTGATCGGTGGTCGCTGGTCGCTGATCTCTGATCTCTGAATCTAGTCAGGGGAGGGGTCCGGCACGGGTGCCGGGCCCCTCCCCCTCTGTCATCCGGCGGCCTGGGCCTTCACGTGGTCGATGACGGCGGTGAACTCCTCCGTCGGGGAGAACTCGACGATGTCGACGTCCTCCAGCGCCTCGGGTGCGTGGCCGGGGCCCCAGTAGTACGCCTGCCCCGCCTCGTAGATCTCGTCGCCGTCGGCGGTCCGCATCCGGAGGCGGCCCCTGAGCAGGTAGCCCCAGTGCGGGCAGGGGCACAGATCGCCTTCCAGGCCCTTGAGGGCGGGTGCCATGTCGGTGCCCTTGGGGAGGTGGAGGAAGGCGACGGTCATGCCGCCTCCCGCCTCCCGCATCCGGAAGTCCAGGCCGTCACCTTCCATGGCGACCGGGGTGCCCTCGCGCGTGAATGCCGTCATAACGCCTCACCTCTTCGGTCTCCTTCCAGTCTGGGCCCGGGGTGTGCCGGGGGCGAGACGGGCGAGACGGGGCGGGACGGGGCGGGACGCGGCCGTCGGCTCAGTCGCGGCGGAGGAGCCGTTTCACGCCGAAGACGAGGACGGTGGCGCCGGCGAGGACGAGGAAGCCCTTGGTGGCGCTGCCCTCGGAGTCGGTGGCGGCGGGCGTGGCTCCTGGGGTGGCGCCGGGGGTGGGCGCGCCCTGGCCCGGGTCCGGGTCCGCCGTCCGGGGTGCGTCCGGGCGGTCCACGCGGACGACGCGGCTCTGGGCGCCTTCCGAGCCGAACAGCATGCCGGTGCCGTCGAGGGTGTACGTGACCGATTCCGCCTGGCCCTGGAAGGGGGCGCCGGGCGAGGTGCCGTCGCCGGCGATGCGGCCGTCCTTCCAGTCGTACTCGCGGGCGCTGAAGTAGCCGCGCAGGAGCAGCCTCTGCCCGTCGGGCGAGAAGGCGCCGTCGGTGACCCAGGGGACCTCGCCGATCCGGCGGAAGGTGTTGGTGCCGGAGGCGGAGAGGCGCTGGGGGCCCTCGTACAGGCCGCCGCCGTCCTCGTTCTTGCTGGCGATGTAGACGCGGCCGGTCTGGGGGTGGACCATCAGCGCCTCGGCGTTGCGGGGGCCGTCGGCGTACCTGACGACGTACTGCTGGGCCCGGACGGTCTGGTCCTTGAGGGTCTTCGGCTCGGGGAAGCGGTAGATCCAGACGTGGTCCCAGGAGCCGTCGAGGTTGTCGCCGATGTCGCCGACGTAGACGGCGCCGTCCGGGCCGACGGAGACGGCCTCCATGTCGCGGGGGGTGCCGACGCCGGTCAGGGTGACCGTCGCGACCGTCTTGCCGGTGCGGGAGTCGACGGCGAAGATCCGGGGCTCGTCCTGGTCGTTGTGCGTCCAGTAGACGCCGGGGTGGGCGCGGCTGGCGGCGAGGCCGCTGGACTCGGTGATGCGGGAGTCCTCGATCGTGAAGTCCCGGTCGGGTTCCTGCCCTTCGGCGCGGGCATGGCCGGCCGGGAGCAGCGCCAGGGCGGCGGCCGCGCCGAGGGCGCACAGAGCAGATCGCATGGATCAAGCGTGCCATGGCGCCGGACGGACCGGCCCGGGTCGCGGGGAGGCCGCCGGCACGGTCGGCGGGGAGGGTGCCGGCACGGTCGGCGGGGAGGGTGCCGTCACCGGCCGGGGAAACGGTGTTGACCTGCGGGGAGGCCGCTGTCATGGTCGCGATCATGCCTACCTTCTCCGCCCCCGACGGCACCCTGCTCGCGTACCACGTGTCCGGCTCCGGCTCCGTTTCTGGCTCTGGTTCCGGCTCCGGTTCCGGCGACCCGCTGCTCTGTCTGCCCGGCGGTCCGCTGCAGGACTCCGCCTATCTGGGTGACCTGGGCGGTCTCGACGCCCACCGGACGCTGATCCGGCTGGACCTGCGGGGCACGGGCGCGTCGGCGGTGCCGGAGGACCCGGCGTCGTACCGCTGCGACCGGCTGGTGGAGGACGTGGAGGCGCTGCGGGTCCACCTGGGGCTCGGCGCGGTCGACGTCCTCGGGCACTCGGCGGGTGCGAACCTGGCGGCGCTCTACACGGCCCGGTACCCGGAGCGGGTGTCCCGGCTCGTGCTGGTGACGCCGGGCTCGGCGGCCGTGGGGCTCGACGCGGCCGGGGAGGAGCGGCTCGCGGCGGCGCGGCGGCCGTGGCGGGAGGACGAGCCGTGGTTCCCGGAGGCGTACGCGGCGCTGGAGGAGCTGACGTCGGGGCGGGGCGGGCCGGAGACGTTCCAGGCCGTGGCGCCGTTCTTCCACGGAACGTGGGACGAGGCGGCGCGGGAGCGGCACGCCGAGAGCCACCGGCAGCGGAACGGGGAGGGCGCGGCGGTGTACGGGAGCGAGGGGGCGTACGACCCCGCCGCGACGCGCGCGGCGTTGAGGGAGTTCGGGCGTCCGGTGCTCGCCGTCGCCGGTGAGGGGGACGTGAACTCGCCGGTGGAGACGGTGACCGCGTACGCGGATCTGTTCCCGGCGTCGCGGCTGTGGGTCCTGGCGGGCGGCGGGCACTTCCCGTGGCACGACGACGCGGAGTGGTTCACGGAGAAGGTCGCCGCGTTCCTCCGGTAGCGGCGGGGGCCGTGTCCCGGATCACGTATCTGCGCGACTCGGCGGTCCGGGATGATGTGACCATGCGTTTTCTGTTCGTCGGCGACAGCATGACCATCGGACGCGCCGGCGACTGGACCTGGCGCTACCGCATGTGGCGGCACCTGGAGGCCGTCCTGCCGGGCTCGTACGAGATCGTCGGGCCGCGCACCGGTCTGTACGACCCGGCCGCCGACGCGCCGGTCTCGGACGCCTACGCCGACCCGGCCTTCCCCGCCCCGGCCCGCCGGCACCTGGCCGGGTGGGGCGAGGGGTGGCTGCACATGGCGCCGGTGGTCGGGGAGACCGTGGCCGCCACCGGCGCCGACGTGCTGTTGGTCTCGCTGGGCCTGATCGACCTGGGCTTCTACACGAACAGCGACCAGACCGAGGAGAACGTGCGGGCCTTCCTGGCCGCCGCCCGGGCCGCGAACCCTCGGGTCCGGGCGGTGCTGCTGCCCGTGATCCCGAACGTCCGCGCCACGTACGACGCGCCCTTCGCCGCCGAGTGCGCCCGCTTCAACGAGCTGCTCGCGAAGGCGGTCGCCGACCTCGACTCGGCGGTCTCGCCGCTGCTGCTGGCGACGGTCCCGGAGTCGTACGACCTCCAGGAGGACACGTACGACGGGACGCATCCGGGTCCGAGCGGCGAGCACAAGCTGGCCGCCGCCTTCGCCGGGGCGATGCACCAGGCGTGGGGGCTCGGCGGGCCGTACGTCACGCGGCGCGGGTGAGCCGGTTCGCGAAGGTGGAGAGGGTGTACGCGCCGATCCCGAGGACGACCTCCAGGGCGTTCTGACGGGTGTGGCCGGCGGCCTCGAAGGCGGCCAGTTCGGCGTCCGACACCGCGCCCGAGGAGGCGAGCACCTGGAGGGTGAACTTCCGGACGGCGTCGAGGCGTTCGGGCGCGGGGGCGGGGCCGAGGGCGGCGAGCTTCGCCTCGTGCATGTCGATGCACAGGTGGCACTGGCTGCGGTGGGCGACGGTGAGGATCACGGTCTCGCGGGAGTGCGGGTCGAGGCTGGTGGACTCGAACATCGCGGAGAGCGCGAGGAAGGCGTCGAGGACCTGCGGGGCCTGGGCCTTGAGGAGCGCGACGGCGCCGGCGGTGCGGTCGGGGAGGCCGGCGGGTGCGGTCTGCGGATGCGGGTCGGGGTTGGGGTGCGGGTGCGGGTGCGGGTGCGGCAAGGTGGTCCCCCTCCTAGAATGGACAACATGGTTGACCATGTCGCTGAAGAAAACGTAAACCAGGTTGTCGATCCGGGCAAGGGGATTCCCGACTCCCCCGGTTTCCTGTTGCCGCTCCTGCTCTTCGGCGGCTTCCGCACCCTCATCGACCGGCTGCACGCCCGGCTCGCCGACGAGGGTCACCCCGACATGCGGCCCGCCCACGGCTTCGCCATGCAGGCGATCGGCGGCCGGGGCGCCACCGCCAGCGAGATCGGCCGCCGGCTCGGCGTCTCCAAGCAGGCGGCCGGCAAGACCGTCGACCGGCTCCTCGCCCTCGGATACGCGGAACGCGCCGACGATCCCGCTGACGCGCGCCGCAAACTCGTCCACCTCACCCCGCGCGGACACGACGCCCTGGCCCGCTCCGCCGCCGTCTTCGACGAGCTGCGGGCCGAGTGGAGCGCCGTCCTCGGCGCCGACCGCGTCCGCGCCCTGGAGGAGGACCTGCGGAACGTCGTCCCCGCGGAGACCACGTTCCGCCTCGACGCCACCAGCTGGCTCGGCGGCGTCTGAGCCCACCGTCAGGAGGGATCCACCAGGAGATCAGGACCCGCCAGGAGATCAGGACCCACCAGGAGATCAGGACCCACCAGGAGGTCAGGACCCACCAGGAGATCAGGACCCGCCAGGAGGTCAGGACCCACCAGGAGGTCAGGACCTACCAGGCGAACGCCTCCGGCGAGGGGCCCGGGCCCGGGAAGATCTCGTCCAGCTCCGCCAGGAGCTCGTCCGACAGCTCCAGCTCCAGCGCGCGCAGGGCGCCCGCCAGCTGCTCCGGGGTGCGCGGGCCGACGATCGGGCCGGTCACGCCGGGGCGGGTGAGCAGCCAGGCCAGGCCGACCTCGCCGGGGGCGAGACCGTGCTTGTCGAGCAGGTCCTCGTACGCCTGGAACCGTGCCCGCTTCGCCGGGTCCGCGAGCGTCTCCGCCGCGCGGCCCTCGGTGCGCCGCTTGCCCTCGGTCTCCTTCTTCAGGACGCCGCCGAGCAGACCGCCGTGCAGCGGCGACCAGGGGATGACCCCGAGGCCGTACTCCTGGGCGGCCGGGATGACCTCCATCTCGGCGCGGCGCTCGAAGAGGTTGTAGAGGCACTGCTCGCTGACCAGGCCGACCATGCCGCGGCGGGCGGCGGCCTCGTTCGCCTGGGCGATCTTGTAGCCGGGGAAGTTGGAGGAGCCGGCGTAGAGGATCTTGCCCTGCTTGATGAGGACGTCGATCGCCTGCCACACCTCGTCGAAGGGGGTGGCGCGGTCGACGTGGTGGAACTGGTAGACGTCGATGTAGTCGGTGCCGAGCCGCTTGAGGCTGGCGTCCACCGCGCGACGGATGTTGAGGGCGGAGATCTTGTCGTGGTTCGGCCACGCCTCGCCGTCGGGGCCCATGTTCCCGTACACCTTGGTGGCGAGGACGGTCTTGTCGCGGCGGCCGTCGCCCTTGGCGAACCAGGAGCCGATGATCTCCTCGGTGCGGCCCTTGTTCTCACCCCACCCATACACGTTGGCCGTGTCGAAGAAGTTCAGGCCGGCGTCGAGCGCCGTGTCCATGATCGCGTGACTGGTGGCCTCGTCGGTCTGCGGGCCGAAGTTCATCGTGCCGAGGACGAGGCGGCTGACCTTGAGTCCGGTGCGTCCGAGCTGCGTGTACTCCATGAGTCACCAGCCAACTGCTTCGAGCGCGCTCGAAGCAAGGGATGACCGCCGTTACTGACCGACCACGGAGGTCAGCGCGATCACCGCGAACATCAGTACGAGCACACCGGCCATGATCCGGTTACGAGTCTTCGGGTCCACCCCACGAGGTTAACCTGCCCCCGCCGCCCCTCCCGCTCCGCCCTCCAGCGGCCAGGCGGCCACCGTCTCGTACCGGGGCTGCTCCCCCGGCGCCCCGCCCACCGGCAGGTTCGAGCGGACCAGGGCCAGCTCGCCGACCTGCCAGCGGGTGCCCTCGAAGGAGTGGAGCGCTTCGAGGAAGGGGGTCAGGGGGACGCCCTCGCCGCGGGCGCGGGCGATCGTCAGATGGGCCTGGTAGCGGCGGTGCTCCTCCATCGGGATCCCGGCCCGGCGGGCCGCCGCGTCGGCGCGCTCGGCGAGCAGCCGCATCCCGTCCAGGTCCCCGGCGGCGCCGGTCCACAGGGCGCGCCGCCCGAAGTGGCCGCCGCCGTGCAGCCGCAGTCCGAACGGCGGGGTGCGGTGGGCGGCCCGGGCCAGCCGGGCGTGCAGGTCCGGCAGCAGGGCGTCGTCGACCTCGCCCATGAACGCGAGGGTGAAGTGCCAGCCCGGGCGGGAGGTCCAGCGCAGGGCGTCGGCCCCGGGCAGGGCGTGGAGCCCGTCGACGACGGCACCCAGTTCGGCGAGCCGCGCGGCGGGCGGCAGGACGGCGGCGAAGAGCCTCATGGGCGCCAGTCTGGCAGTTCCGGGGCTCGGTTAGCCTCGCCGGATGGAGACCCACGCGATCAACATCAGGCGCGGGGGGCCGGCGGACCTGCCGGCCGTCCTCGCGATACTCGACAGCGCCGTCGTCTGGCTCAACGGCCGGGGGATCACCGCCCAGTGGGGCACCACCCCCTTCACGTCCCGTCCGGCGACGGTGGAGCACGTGGGGCGGGTGATGGGCGAGGGCGAGCCGTGGATCGCGGAGGTCGACGGCGTCCCGGCCGGGACGCTCACGCTGACCCCGCACCCCGGGGCGTACGTGCCGCCGGCCGGCGAGCCGGAGCGGTACGTGCGCTACCTCGCCACCGACGGGCGGTTCCACGGCCTCGGGGTGGGCGCGGCGCTGCTCGCCCACGCGGCGGAGGAGACCCGCCGCGCGGGCGTCTCGCTGCTCCGCGTGGACTGCTTCGCGGGCAGCGAGGGGCGGCTCGTGGCGTACTACGAGCGGCAGGGCTTCACCCGTACCGATCCGTTCACGGTCGACGCGTGGCCGGGCCAGGTCCTGGAGATGCGGGTGTGAGCACGGCCGGGCCCGCGGCTCAGCTGTGGAAGGTGATGTAGCCGTTGCCGTCGCGGTCGTTCGCGCTCTTGGTGTAGGAGTGCGTGTCGGCGTAGGCGCCGCCCGGCTTGATCAGCTTGATCGTGTCCCTGTCGTTGTTCCAGATGAAGTTGCAGTTCTGGCGGTAGGCGACGTTGTTCGCGTCGGACTCGGTGCCCTTGCCGCCGCGCAGCTTCACGTGGTCGCCGGGCTCCAGGTAGTGGTCGATGCGGAAGGTGTAGCTGTTACCGACCGCGTCCTTGACGACGTACCCCTTGAGGTTGACCCGCGCCGTCCGGGAGAAGTTCTTGATCGTCACGTACTCGGCCTTGGTGTTGCCGGTCGTGCAGCTGTTGTTGTCGGTGCCCGGGGCGTCGTACTGGACGCCGGCGACCTTCAGGGCCGAGGAGTACTCGGTGGCCTGGGCCGGGGTGGCGACGAGGGCGCCGGTCAGCGCGCCGGCGAGGACGGTCGCGGCTATGACGGGACGGATGGAGCGGTTGCGCAAGGGAACCCCCCTTGTGGTGCCTGTGTTTGACGGCTCAACATACACAGGATCTCCACATCGGCGTGGCGGACCGTTCGTATCAGGACGGAACGCGCCGGCGGGGCGGGGGGGGGGGGGGGGGCCCCCCCCCCCCCCCCCCCCCCCCGCCACGGAACGGAACGGTCCGGATCAGGCCGCCGCGGCCAGCCGCTCCGGTGCGACGCGCGGGACGAAGCGGAGGCTCGGGTGGCCGTGACGCCAGGCCATCGCGAGCTTCAGGTTGCCGATCCGGGCCAGGATCAGGCCGATGACGGCCGCCGCGGCGAGCGAGACCAGGCCGCCCGTCGCGAAGCCGACGCGGGCGCCGTACGTGTCGGTGACCCAGCCGAGCAGCGGGGCGCCGATCGGCGTACCGCCCGCGAAGACCATCATGTAGAGGCTCATCACCCGGCCCCGCATGACCGGGTCGGTCGCCATCTGGACGGCCGAGTTGGCGGTGATGTTCACGGTGAGGCCGATCATGCCGATCGGCACGAGCAGCAGCGCGAAGAGCCAGAACGACGGCGAGAACGCCGCCGCGATCTCCAGGGCGCCGAAGACGCCCGCGGCGATCACCAGCATCCGCAGCCGGGTCGAGCCGCGGCGGGCCGCGAGCAGGGCGCCCACGAGGGAGCCGGCCGCCATCAGCGTGTTGAGGAGGCCGTAGCCGCCGGCGCCGACGTGGAAGACCTCCCCGGAGAAGGCGGTCAGCCAGATCGGGAAGTTGAAGCCGAAGGTGCCGACGAAGCCGACGAGGACGATCGGCCAGATCAGGTCCGGCCGGCCCGCCACGTATCGCAGGCCCTCCCGGAGCTGGCCCTTGCCGCGCGGGGCGCGCTCCACCTTGTGGAGTTCGCCCGGGCGCATCAGCCAGAGGGCGGCCAGCGGGGCGAGGAAGGAGAGGCCGTTGATGAGGAAGGCCCAGCCGCTGCCGACTCCGGCGATCAGGACGCCGGCGACGGCGGGGCCGACGAGCCGGGCGGACTGGAAGTTGGCCGAATTGAGCGAGACGGCGTTGCGGAGCCGGTCGGGGCCGACCATCTCGGAGACGAAGGACTGCCGGGCCGGGTTGTCGACGACCGTCACCATGCCGAGGAGGAAGGCGATCAGGTAGACGTGCCAGACCTGCACCTGTCCGGAGAGGGTGAGCGCGGCGAGCGCGAGACCGCACAGGCCGAGGGCGGCCTGGCTGATCAGCAGCAGGCGTCGCTTCGGGTAGCGGTCGGCGACGACTCCGCCGTAGAGGCCGAAGAGGAGCATCGGCAGGAACTGCAGGGCCGTGGTGATGCCGACGGCGGCGGCCGAGCCGGTGAGGCTCAGGACCAGCCAGTCCTGGGTGATCCGGGCCATCCACGTACCGGTGTTGGAGACGATCGCTCCGGTGAAGAACAGCCGGTAGTTCCGGATCGAGAGGGAGGAGAAGGTTCCCCTGGGGGACCTCTCGCGCCCGCGGGTGTCGAGGGTGGGTTTATGGACGGGTGCGGAGTCTGCTCCGGGTCCCGTGCTCAAAGTGCGTCGCCTCCTTGGCGCTCGGTTTCAGAGATGGGCGAGCTTCTCCAGGACGGGAGCGGCCGCGCGCAGTACGGCCCACTCGTCCTCGTCCAGACCCTCGGCGAGGGAGGCCAGCCAGGCGTTCCGCTTGCGGCGGGCGTCCTCGAGCATGGCCTCGGCCCTCTCGGTCTGGCTGACCACCTTCTGCCGGCGGTCGTCGGGGTGCGGCTCGAGCCGGACCAGTCCCTTGGCTTCGAGCAGGGCGACGATGCGGGTCATCGACGGCGGCTGGACGTGCTCCTTGCGGGCCAGCTCACCGGGGGTGGCGGAGCCGCAGAGGGCCAGGGTGCCGAGCACCGACATCTCGGTGGGGCTCAGCGACTCGTCGACGCGCTGGCGCTTGAGGCGCCGGCTCAGCCGCATCACGGACGAGCGCAGCGCGTTCACGGCCGCGGCGTCGTCGGCGGTGCCGTGGGACAGGTCAGGCATGTAGTTAGCCTAACTCATTACTCTCGCTAAGGACCACTTGAGGGGGCGCGTGTCGCACGCGTCACGTCGGTCCAGGTCACGGCTCGATATCCATGCATCACCCAAATGAGTGAGCCGGATCCGGAAAGTGACGCAAAGAGGCCCCGGCAGCCCCGACCCTGAACGACATGGGATCGACAGTGCTCAGCCTGCGCATCGACAGTGAGCTGCTCGACCGGCTCAAGGGTCACGCCGCCAGAAGAGGAATGAGCGTCCAGGACTATGTCGTCCGGACGCTCATTCGAGAGGACTTCGACGAACGGTTCAAGACCGCCGTCGAGGAGACGGAGAGGTTCTACGGGGCGGAGCCGGAGCCTCCCGGCGCCGGCGCCGCCCCGCACGATCAGGTCAGGCCCAGCGCCGGCATCGCGTAGTAGAAGACGAAGATCGCCGACACGACGTACATGGCCACCGGGACCTCGCGGCCCCGGCCGGCCGCGAGCCGCAGCACGCTGAAGCTGATGAAGCCGATGCCGATGCCGTTCGTGATCGAGTACGTGAACGGCATCATCACCATGGCCAGGAACGCCGGCACCGCGATGGTGTAGTCGCTCCAGTCGATCTCCTTGATCGACCCGGCCAGGATCAGGAAGCCCACCGCGAGCAGCGCGGGGGTCGCCGCCTGCGACGGCACCATGGTCGCGAGCGGCGTGAGGAACAGCGCCACCGAGAACAGACCGCCCGTGACGACCGAGGCGAGACCCGTGCGGGCGCCCTCGCCGACGCCCGCCGTGGACTCCACGAAGCAGGTGGTGGCCGAGGAGGAGGTCGCGCCGCCGGAGGCGACCGCGAGGCCGTCGACGAGCAGGACCTTGTTGATGCCCGGGAAGTTGCCGTCCTTGTCGATCAGCTTGGCCTCGTCGCCGACGCCGAGGATCGTGCCCATGGCGTCGAAGAAGCAGGACAGCAGGACGGTGAAGACGAAGAGGACGCCGGTCAGCAGGCCGACCTTGTCGAAGCCGCCGAACAGGCTGACCTCGCCGACCAGGCCGAAGTCCGGGGAGGCGACCGGGTTGCCGGGCCACTCCGGGGTGGTCAGGCCCCAGGACGGGACGGTCGCGACCGCGTTGATCACCATCGCGACGATCGTCATGACGACGATCGAGATGAGGATCGCACCCGGCACCTTGCGGATGATCAGGGCGAGGGTGAGCAGGGTGCCCAGGATGAAGACGAGGACCGGCCAGCCGTTGAGGTGCCCGTCGGAGCCGAGCTGGAGCGGGACGGTGGTGTGCGCGGCGTCGGGGATGCGGGAGACGAAGCCCGAGTCGACGAGGCCGATCAGCATGATGAAGAGGCCGATGCCGATCGCGATGCCCTTGCGCAGGCCGACCGGGACGGCGTTCATCACGCGCTCGCGCAGACCGGTCGCGACGAGCAGCATCACGACGATGCCGGCGAGGACGACCATGCCCATGGCGTCCGGCCAGGACATCCTGGGCGCGAGCTGGAGGGCGACGACCGTGTTCACGCCGAGGCCGGCGGCGAGCGCGATCGGCACGTTGCCGATGACACCCATGAGGAGCGTCGAGAAGGCCGCCGTCAGGACCGTGGCGGTGACGAGCTGGCCGCCGTCGAGCTGGTGCCCGTACATGTCCTTGGCGCTGCCGAGGATGATCGGGTTCAGCACGATGATGTAGGCCATCGCGAAGAAGGTGGCGAAACCGCCGCGGACCTCGCGGGCGACGGTGGAGCCGCGCTCGGAGATCCGGAAGAAGCGGTCGAGGGCCGAGGTCGGTTCCTGGGGGACCTTCGGCTCGGGGGCAGGGGCCTTGGCGGCGGCCGTGGTGCTCATGGGGGTGGGGTTCCTCTTCGGGAAGAAGTCCAGAAGGTGTCTTTTGGCGGTTCATACGAGGGAAACCCGCCATAGGCAAACCGTTTCAGTATGAACACATGAACGAGCGGGAGTCCATCTCCGCGCGTAGACCCGGAAACGGCCCGCCTAGACTGAGCCACATGACTGGTCTTTCATCGGGATCACCGAAGCACGAGGCACCCGAGCCCCTGGAGGGCCCTGTCGTCGGAACGATCACCGGCGGAACGATCCTCTGGTTCGTCCTCTTCCTGGTCCAGGTCCCCTTCTACGGCTGGTTCGCCGACCGGGACCTCACCTGGTGGGTGTGGACCTGCCTCGCCGGCGGCGGCCTCGGCCTGATCGGCATCTGGTACGTCCGCAAGCGCGACGCGGCGATCAAGCGCCACCGGGCGGCGCAGGCGTCCGACGCGTAGCACCAGGGGACGATTCCGCTCCTCCCACGGTCGGATCCTGCCGCTTCCCGGCAGGTGAACGATCGATTCCGGTCGTACCGTCGAAACCATGACTCAGCGGGCGCAGATCGACACGGGCGGCGGCGGAACCGGGGACCACCCGGGCACCCTGGCGGAGAGCGAACCGCCCGTCGTCCACCGGCCCGCCGGACTCACCACCGCCGAGGTCGCCGAACGGGTCGCCCGCGGCGAGGTCAACGACGTCCCCGTCCGCAGCTCCCGCTCCACCACCGACATCGTCCGGGCCAACGTCTTCACCCGCTTCAACGCGATCATCGGCGTCCTCTGGGTGATCATGCTGATCGTCGCCCCGATCCAGGACAGCCTCTTCGGCTTCGTGATCGTCGCCAACACCGGCATCGGCATCATCCAGGAGCTCCGCGCCAAGAAGACCCTCGACGGGCTCGCCGTCATCGGCGAGGCGAAACCCACCGTCCGCCGCGACGGCCGCGCGACCGGCGTCTCCACCTCCGAGATCGTCCTCGGCGACCTCATCGAGCTCGGCCCCGGCGACAAGGTCGTCGTCGACGGCGTCGTCGCCGAGGCCGACAGCATGGAGATCGACGAGTCGCTCCTCACCGGCGAGGCCGACCCCGTCGTCAAACGCCCCGGCGACCCCGTCATGTCCGGCTCCTTCGTCGTCGCCGGCGGCGGCGCCTTCACCGCCACCAAGGTCGGCCGGGAGGCGTACGCGGCGCAGCTCGCCGAGGAGGCGTCCCGCTTCACCCTCGTCCACTCCGAGCTGCGCTCCGGCATCTCCACGATCCTCAAGTACGTGACGTGGATGATGGTCCCGACCGCGATCGGCCTGATCATCAGCCAGCTCGTCGTCAAGGACAACGACCTCAAGAACTCCATCGCCCGGACCGTCGGCGGCATCGTCCCGATGATCCCCGAGGGGCTCGTCCTGCTCACCTCCGTCGCCTTCGCGATCGGGGTGATCCGGCTCGGCCGGAAACAGTGCCTGGTGCAGGAGCTGCCGGCCATCGAGGGCCTGGCCCGGGTCGACGTCGTCTGCCTCGACAAGACCGGCACCCTCACCGAGGGCGGCATGGACGTCACCGAGGTCCGCCTCCTGAACGGCTCCGACGAGGGGTACGTACGCAAGGTGCTCGGCGCCCTCGGCGAGTCCGACCCGCGCCCCAACGCCTCCCTCCAGGCCATCATCGACGCCTACCCGGAGACCGAGGAGTGGCGCTGCACCGAGTCGCTGCCCTTCTCCTCCGCCCGCAAGTACAGCGGCGCCGCGTTCAGCGAGGGCGACGGCGAGGACTCCACCTGGCTGCTCGGCGCCCCCGACGTCCTCCTCCCGGCCGGCGACCCGGCCCTCGCGGAGATCGACCGGCTGAACGAGCAGGGCCTGCGGGTCCTGCTGCTCGCCCGTACCGTCCACGAGCTCGACTCCCCCGACGTCGCGAAGGACGCCCGGGCCACCGCCCTCGTCGTCCTCGAACAGCGGCTGCGGCCCGACGCCGGCGACACCCTCGCCTACTTCGCCGACCAGAACGTGGCCGCCAAGGTCATCTCCGGCGACAACGCGGTCTCCGTCGGCGCGGTCGCCGGCAAGCTCGGCCTGCCCGGCGCCGCGACCACCGTCGACGCCCGCACCCTGCCCGCCGACCGGGAGGAGATGGCGCGGGTCCTCGACGAGAACGCGGTCTTCGGCCGGGTCACCCCGCAGCAGAAGCGGGACATGGTCGCCGCGCTCCAGTCCCACGGGCACACGGTCGCCATGACCGGCGACGGCGTCAACGACGTCCTCGCCCTGAAGGACGCCGACATCGGCGTCTCCATGGGCTCCGGCTCCGAGGCCACCCGGGCCGTCGCCCAGATCGTCCTCCTGAACAACTCCTTCGCCACCCTGCCGTCGGTGGTCGCGGAGGGCCGCCGGGTCATCGGCAACATCACCCGGGTGGCGACCCTCTTCCTCACCAAGACGGTCTACTCGGTGCTCCTCGCGATCCTGGTGGTCGTCAGCCAGATCGAGTACCCCTTCCTCCCGCGGCACCTCACCCTGCTCTCCACCCTGACGATCGGCGTCCCCGCCTTCTTCCTCGCCCTCGCGCCCAACAAGGAACGGGCGAAACCGCACTTCGTCCGGCGGGTCATGCGGTACGCGATCCCCGGCGGCGTCGTCGCCGCGGCGGCCACCTTCACCACGTACCTGCTCGCCCGCCACCACTACAGCGGCGCGGACGCGCTCGGCGCCGAGACCAGCGCCGCGACCCTCACCCTCTTCCTGGTCTCCATGTGGGTCCTCGCGATCATCGCCCGCCCCTACACCGTGTGGCGGCTCGCGCTCGTCGCCGCGATGGGCGGCGCCTTCCTCCTCGTCCTCGTCGTCCCCTGGCTCCAGGACTTCTTCGCCCTCAAGCTCGTCGGCACGACCATGCCGTGGGCGGCCGTCGTCATCGCCGCGGCGGGCGCGGCGGTCCTGGAGGTCGCCTGGCGGTGGGTCGACCGCAGGTTCCCCGCCTGACGGGCCGGGCGGCGCGGGAAGCGGGAGGATGGTGGGACAGGGACTCGCCAAGGGGGCGTCATGTCTCGTATCGAAGAATCCATCGACATTGCCCGCCCGCCCGAGGACGTCTACACCTACCTCATGGATCCCGGGCACATGCCCGAGTGGCAGGAGAGCGCCGTGGCGGCGCGGCGGCTCGACGAGGGAGACCTGCGGGTCGGGTCGCGGTTCCGGGTGCGGCGGCGGTTCGGGCGGCGCGAGATGCCCATGACCATGGAGGTCACGGAGCTCACGCCGCCGCGCAGCTGGCACTTCCACGGCGTCGACGGGCCCGTGCGCGGCGACGTCCAGGGCACCCTCGAACCGCTCGGCGACGGCAGCAGCTCCCGTCTGACGCTGTCGCTCGACTTCGAGGGCCACGGGGTCGGCAAGGCGCTGGTGCCGCTCGTCGTCCGCCCGCGCGTCCGGAAGGAGATGCCGCGGAACGAGGCGCACCTGAAGGAGCTGATGGAGTCCGGGTCCGCCCGCTAGGGACGGACCCGGGGGCGGTCAGTCGAACCAGCGGTCGCGGGCCAGCTCCGCCGTGCGGGTGGGGTCCTCCAGGAGGGCCGCCACCTCGAAGCGGCGGGGCCACTGGCGGGTGGCCCAGGCCAGGGCGGCGGCGACGCCCTCCAGGGTGGCGGCGTGCAGGGTGCCGTCGGGGGTGCGGCGCCAGTCGAGCTCGACGCCGCCCGCCCGCAGCTCCTCGTGCTCCAGGTACGTGGCGGGGGTGCTCGGGCCCAGGAGGGCGTGGACCGAGGCCGGGACCTCGTGCTCCTCGCCCTCCGTCGTCACCTCCGCCTCGACCGCCTCGCTGAGGCGGCGCACCTGGAGGAGCTCCGCCAGGTCGGCCGCCCGGGACGGGGAGACCGGGAGGAGCGGGAGGCCCTCGGTGAGCGGCAGGAGGTCGGGCGCGTCCGCGACCAGCGCCTCCGCCGCGTCGACCACCACCAGTTCGCCGTCGACCACCGCGCGGAGTTCGTCGGGGAGGGTGACCTGGTCGGGGTCGAGGTCGGCCAGCGCCGTGTACAGGGCGTGCAGCTGCGGCCCGGTGACCTCGCGGTCCGGGTCGGCCAGGCGGGCCAGCAGCTCCGCCGCGCCGCCGGGCTCGTCGAGGAGGGTCGCCACCGAGGTACGGACGCCGAGGGCCCGCAGGACCTGCTCGTCCTCGAAGCCGGTCGCGTCGGCGGGGTCGTACAGGCCGGCGAGGAGCGGGTCGGAGCCGGCCGCGCGGAGGCCGGCGGGGCGGCGGCCGCCGAGGACCGGGTGGTCGCGCAGCCACCAGGCCGTGTAGGGGCGGACCGTCTCCGTCGTGCCGTCCGGGAGGAGGACCCGTACGGGCTGGATCAGGGCGTCCCGCAGCGGCGGCCGGGCCAGCAGGGCGAGCGCCTGCGGCCAGGCGTCGTCGTCGACCAGGTCCAGGTCCCGGACCGCCACGATCTCCGTCGCCACCGGCGGCACCACGGCCTCCGGCAGCCGGTCGAGGACGTCCTCGCACCACACGTCGACGGCGTCCAGGAGGCCCGCGTCGTCCGGCTCCGGGAAGTCGCCCTCGCGGGGCTCCAGGTCGTCGGGGTCGAGGACCAGGTCGGCGGCGCGGACGAGTGCGAAGTTCGCGAGGACGCCGCAGGCGGCCAGCGGGCCCTCGCCCCAGCGGGCGGCCAGCTCCGCGTCGACGTGGGCGAGTTCGCCCTCGCGCATGACGGCGTCGAACGCCGAGCCCGGCATCACGAGTTCACCCGCGGGAGTGAGCTCGCCGTCCTCGTCGGGGAGGGCGAGCGCGGCCAGCCACGGCTCGTCGCCGGGCTCCAGGTCCGCGTCCCGTACGAGCCCGAGGACGGTCTCGACGAGCTCGTCCGGGTCCAGCTCCGGCTCGTCCGGGTTCCAGTACTCGTCCGCCTCGACGGAGGCGGCGACGGCGCCCCGGACGTGCGGGGTCGTCAGGACGGCGCGGGGCGTGGCCGGGAAGGCGCCCAGCTTCTCCAGGAGCGGGTGCACGGCCTCCCGGTGGGCCACCTTCAGGCCGAGGCGGGTCAGCTGGGGCGGGGTGCCCTCCTGCGGCAGCAGGACCTGCCGTGGGCCGATCGCCGTCCGGCCCGAGTCCAGCGGTACCGGCAGGCCGGTGAGCCGGTCCGGGTCCACGCCGGCGAGGGAGTCGTAGAGCCGCCACCACCAGCCCGGCGCCCGCTCCACGCCCGCCAGCCGGTCCACCGCCTCGGTCAGCGGCACCCGGCCCACGCCGAGCGTCCGCAGCTCGGGACGGCGCTCCAGGCCGGCCGGGAGCAGCCCCGGGAACACCTCGGCGAGGACCGCGACCGTCTCCGCGCCCGCGCCCTCGACGACCTCCGCCTCGATCGGGCGGAGCGCCGGCACGTCCTCGGAGGCGACGGCCGGGGCGAGGAACGCGACGCGCGGCAGCCGGTCCAGGATCGCCTCCCGCAGCGCCCCGTCGAGGGGGCCCTTGCCGAGCGGGCCGGGCACGAGGTCGAGCGCCCCGCTCGTCACCGGCCGCCAGTCGGCGAGGAGTTCGGCGTACGCGTCGGCGGCCCGCTGCACCAGGAAGTCCGTCAGCGGCCCCGGCGCGGGGTGCCGGCGGGTGGGGTCGAGCGGCAGGGAGGCGATCAACAGGGCGGGGATGCCGAGCGGTTCGTCGGTGGGCGTCGGCGCGTGCACGACGGGTGCGGTGCGCGGGTAGCGGGGGGCGCCGTCGCCGTCGACCGGTACGGCCCAGGTCACCGACCAGTGCGGGCGCAGCCGTTCCTCGACCGGGCGGTCCTTGAGGAGGCCCGTGTCGAGGGGGCCGGTGTGGGTGACGGTCCGCCAGTGGTTCGGGGCGTCGGCGGCCGAGTCCTCGATCCGGACGTAGCCGTCGGCGTCGGAGCGGGTCAGCGTGCGTACCCCGTCCGGGGTCTCCACGACGATCTCGGCGAGACCCGGAAGAGTGAGCAGCAGTGCGTCGTCGACGCCGGCGAGGAGCCGTTCGGCGAGGTCGTGCGCGGCGGCGTCGCGGAGCGGGAGGACGACGACGGTGTCGTACCCCTCGGGCGCGGTGCCCTCGGCGGGCAGCGGCAGCCGCAGGAGGGGTACGTGGCCGTCCCTGCGGCGCAGTTCGTCGCCGAGGCCCGGGCTGTGGCGGGCGACGCCCGCGGCGAGTTCGCGGGCCTCCGCGAGGGACCAGCGGACGCCGCCGTGCCGGCCGAGGACGGCCGGCTCGTCGGAGACGGCGAGGACGGCGGCGAAGCCGACGCCGAAGCGGCCGACGGTCGTGGCGGTGTCGGTCCCGGCCCCGGTCTCGGCGCGCTTGGCGGAGGCGCGGAGCGTGGACAGCGACTCGACGCCGGCCGCGTCCAGCGGGGCGCCGGTGTTGGCGGCGGCCAGCACGGCGGGGCTGTCCGCGTCGGCCGGGTGCAGGGTGAGGCGCAGCCGGCCGGTGGTGCGGGCGCGGGCGGCGGCGTCGGCGGCGTTCTGGGCGAGTTCGACGACGAGGCGGTCGCGGTAGCCGCCGAGGGCGAGGTCCTCCTCGGCGTTGGCGTCCTCACGGAAGCGGGCGGGGGAGGCGGCCCAGGCGTCCAGGACGCCTCTGCGGAGTCGGGCGGTGCCGAAGGGGTCGCTTCCGTCGGTCGTGGTCCGGACGGTGACGCTCACGTCTGACTCCAGTCTGCTGTGCGGGTCCTTCGGTGCCGCGAAGTTACCGCGCCGGTCCGTCCCCCCTGGGCGCGGGGCGCGCCGGTCGCGCGGGCACCGCGCGGACAGCCCCGCCCCGCCTCCCGTGTGGGCAGGCGTGGGCGCGGCCCCCGACGGGGGCGCGGCACGCAGCGAGGGGCGGACCCCGGCGGGTCAGGAGTGGCCGAGGTCTTCGGAGGTGGGGTCCGGGGGGGTCACCGAGCCGGAGTCGGCGGGCGGGTGGAGGGGGAAGGCGTCGACGGCCGTCGAGTCGAGGACCGGCTCCGCGGGCCGCGGCGGCGTCGGCATGACCGCCGCCTCCGAGTGCCCGCCGCAGCCGTACGCGAGGGAGACCACCCGGCCGTCCGCCGGGGACAGCTCGTTGGCGCAGAGGCCGAAGGACTGGCTCAGCGAGCCGGACAGGGGGATCAGGAAGGCGCAGGACTGGCAGGTGGCGGGCGCAGCCTGGGCCATCGGGGTGCGGGGGCCGAAGGACTCGTCCCAGCGGTCGGCGGCGATCCGGAGGCCGTACCGGGAGAGGACCCGGGCCCGGCCCATGCCGAGCTCGTCGGCGACGGCGGCGATCGCGCCGCGCGTGGGCGTCCGGGCGGTGACCTCGGCGTCCTCCGCGTCGAGGTGGTCCGCGAGGTCGGAGGAGACGGCGGAGTTCGGCGGCGGGGCGTCCTCGCCGGTGTAGCCGGGCTCCAGGCGCGGGTCGTCCTGCTCGGTGGGGAGGAGGTCGCCGGGGCCGAGGTCGCCGGGGCGCAGCCGCTCGCTCCACGGCACCCATTCGGGCGCGAGGAGGGCGTCGGAGCCGGGCAGCAGGACGGTTTCGTCAAGCGTGACGTTCTTGGCGCGGGAGGCGCGGGTGACGGTGACGGCCCAGCGCCAGCCGCGGTAGCCGGGCTCCTTGCACTCGAAGAAGTGCGTGACGACCCGGTCGCCCTCCGCGACGACGCCGGAGTGCTCGCCGACGACGCCGGGGGCGGCGGCCTCCTCGGCGGCCTCCCGGGCGAGGTCCACGGCCTCGGCGCAGAGGCGGTCCGGGGCCGGGGTACGGCTGGCTCGCGGGGTACGCGGGGTACGGTCTCGCGTCGTCGCAGCACTCACTGGTATCGCTTCTCTCCTACGCCGTCTCACGGGTGCGCCGGCCGAGGTCCGGAAGCGAGGCTCCGGGAGCGGGGCGGGCGGAGCGGACCAGAGGGCCGCATCGACGTCCGCACCCGACCGGTCTCACACGTCTCGGGCACACCTATCGTCATCCATTCTGCGGGATGCCGAAGGGGCGCGCGGCCGAGAGGAACCGCCGGTGGCGCGCTACGCACGCTACCCCGTTCGCGGGCCTGGGCCCACCTGCGCGCCCCAAGTGACCCGGATCGAGCCCGGGAGCGCACGCCGATCCCGCCCCCGTCCCGGCGTGTCCCCCGGGCGGAGGACGGGCCCGGGACGGGCCGAGGGGGCGGGCCGGGGGCGGGGGGCGACACCCCGTGGGGCCGCGGGCTCGGTTCGGGCGGGCGGCGGGTGGGGCACTATGAGGTGGTGGCAGCCGCACGGTCCTCCGGTCGCTCCCAGGATCGTCCCGGGCCGCTCCGCCGAGCGGGCCGGGCGATGGGACGTGCGCTGCACCTGCCGTTCACGGGGACGGCGCGGGGGATCCGGCGGGCGACGCACGCGCACGGGGCCGGCGAGTCCGGGCTCGGGAAGCTGATCGAACTGCACGCGGTGAACGGCGCCGGCGACATGATGATCACCGTCGCGCTGGCGTCGACGGTGTTCTTCTCCGTGCCGACCGACGAGGCCCGCGGCCGGGTCGCGCTCTATCTCGCCATCACGATGGCCCCGTTCACGCTGCTCGCGCCGGTCGTCGGGCCGCTCCTGGACCGGCTGCCGCACGGGCGGCGGGCGGCGATGGCGGCGGCGATGGGCGCCCGGGCGGTGCTGGCGCTGGTGATGTCGGGGCTGGTCGTGACGGGCGGGCTCGCGCTGTATCCGGCGGCGCTCGGGGTGCTGGTGGCGTCGAAGGCGTACGGGGTGGTGCGGAGCGCGGTGGTGCCCCGGCTGCTGCCGCCGGGCTTCTCGCTGGTGAAGGCGAACTCGCGGGTGACGCTCGCCGGGCTGCTCGCGACCGGGATCGCCGCGCCGGTCGGGGCGGGGCTCCAGCTGATCGGGGCGCGGTGGCCGCTGTACGGGGCGTGCGCGCTGTTCCTGCTGGGCGCGTACTGGGCGGTGCGGATGCCGCACAAGGTGGACTCGGCGAAGGGTGAGCGGCGGGCGCACCTGCTGACGCACGGCGAGAAGAAGCCGAGTCTGCGGACGGTGGGGCCCGCGGTGCTGCACGGGCTGCAGGCGAACGCGGCGCAGCGGATGCTCTCCGGGTTCCTGATCTTCTTCCTGGCGTTCCTGCTGCGCGAGCATCCGCTGTCGGGGCAGTCGGCGGCGGTGTCGCTGGGGATCGTCGGGGTGGCGGCGGGGGTGGGGAACGCGTGCGGGACGGCGGCCGGGTCGCTGCTGCGGGACCGGGGGCACCGGCCGGAGGTGATCATCGCCGCGATGATCACGACGGTGCTGGCGACGGCGGTGTGCGCCGCGGTCTTCTTCGGCGGGGTGATGGTCGCGGTGCTGGGCGCGGTCGCCGGGCTGACGCAGGCGCTGTCGAAGCTGTCGCTGGACGCGCTGATCCAGCGGGACGTGCCGGAGGTGGTGCGGACCTCGGCGTTCGCCCGGTCCGAGACGGCGCTGCAGATGGCGTGGGTGGTGGGCGGCGCGCTGGGGATCGCGATGCCGCTGAACGGGACGGCGGGGATGGCGGTGGCCGCCGGTTTCCTGGCGATCGGCGCGCTGCTCGCCGTACGGGGCCTGCTGTCCTCGCGCGGCCCGGGCACCTCCGACCGCCCGCAGCGGGCGAAGGTCGCCTGACCCCGCCCGTACGGCCCCGGGGTCCGGGTCCTCCGGGCGGCCCGTGCGCGGCACGCCGTACCCCCGCGTGGCAGCGGCGCGGCGGCCCGATAGCCTTCGGCTCATGACCGTTGCGTTCTTCTCCGGCTCGCGCCGCCGGGCCGCCGTCGCCCTCGGGGCCGTCTCCGCCGGGCTCCTCGTCCTCACCGCCTGCGATAAGCCGACTCCGATCGCGACCGTCACGGTCGGGACCGAATCGATCAACTCCGAGGCCGCCTGCTACAACGACGGCGACCCCATCAAGGAGTCCGACGTCCAGAAGTGCCTGAACAAGAAGGCCGAGAAGTCGATCACCGTCGCCATGGACGACAAGGTCCGCTTCGGTGTGGACCCGGAGATCGCCGACAACGGCTGGACCATCTTCCTCGGCGGCCAGCAGGCCGAGCCGGAGCCGTACAAGAAGACGTACCGGACCATCCCGGCCAGCGCGTTCTTCTCCAGCCAGACCGGCGAGGCGACCGACGAGACGCAGGTGACGATCGTCGAGAACACCGGCAAGACGCTCACCGGCATCTGGCACTTCAAGCTGAAGAAGGAATCCTGATCCTCCGGTGCACCGCCGGATCCTGATCGTGACGGCCGTGGCGGCGGAGGCGGACTCCGTCGCCGGCGGTCTCACGACGCCCGCCCGCCCGGGCGGGGAGCCTCCCGTGCCGGGTGGCCTTCCGCCGCGCCGGTACGAGGACGCGGACGTCCTCGTGGGCGGGGTCGGGCCCGCCGCCGTCGCCGCCGCGACGGGGGCCGCGCTGACCCGCGCCGCGCTCGCCGGCGAGCCGTACGGGCTGGTCGTCTCCGCCGGGATCGCCGGCGGTTTCCCGGGCCGCGCCCCGCTCGGCTCGCTCGTCGTCTCCGACGCGATCGTCGCCGCCGACCTGGGCGCCGACACCGCCGACGGGTTCGTGCCCGTCGAGGAGCTGGGCTTCGGCCGCTCCGTCCACCACGTGCCCGCCGGTCTCACCGGGCCCGTCGCCGCCGCGCTCGCGGCCGCCGGGCTCCCGCACACCACCGGGACGGTGCTGACCGTCTCCACCGTGACCGGCACCGCCGCCCGCGCCGAGCAGCTCGCCGCCCGCCACCCGGGGGCCGCCGCCGAGGCGATGGAGGGCTTCGGGGTCGCCGAGGCCGCCGCCGCGCACGGCACGCCCGTCCTGGAGCTGCGGGCCGTGTCGAACGCCGTCGGGCCCCGCGACCGCGCCGCCTGGCGGATCGGCGACGCCCTGGAGGCCCTGCGGCACGCCGTGACCGCACTCGAATCGACCCTGTCGGAGGCCCGGCCGTGCAGCTGAAGATCGCCTACTCGCCCTGCCCGAACGACACCTTCGTCTTCGACGCCTGGGCGCACGGCCGCGTCCCCGGCGCCCCGCGCCTGGACGTCACCTTCGCCGACATCGACGTCACCAACGGCTGGGCGGAGGGCGGCACCGACTCCCACGACGTCCTGAAGGTGTCGTACGCGGTCCTGCCGTGGATCCTCGACGAGTACGCGCTGCTGCCCTGCGGCGGCGCCCTCGGGCGGGGCTGCGGGCCGCTGGTGCTGACCCGCGAGCCGGGCCTCGACCTGCGGGGGAGGACGGTCGCGGTGCCGAGCGAGCGCTCGACCGCGTATCTCCTCTTCCGGCTGTGGGCGGCCGAGACCGTGCCCGGCGGGGTCGGCGAGGTCGTCGTGATGCCGTTCCACGAGATCATGCCGGCCGTCCGGGACGGCAAGGTCGACGCGGGGCTCGTCATCCACGAGGCCCGCTTCACGTACGCGTCGTACGGGCTGCACCGGCTCGCCGACATGGGCGAGCACTGGGAGTCCACCACCGGGCTGCCGATCCCGCTCGGCGCGATCGTCGCCCGCCGCTCGCTCGGCGCGGAGACGCTGCGGCTGCTCGCCGACTCCGCCCGGAGCTCGGTGCGGATGGCGTGGGACGACCCGGAGGTGTCGCGGCCGTACGTCATGGAGCACGCGCAGGAGATGGACCCGAGGGTCGCCGACCAGCACATCGGGCTGTACGTGAACGAGTTCACCGCCGACCTCGGCGAGGCCGGTTACGCGGCGGTCCGGGGGCTGCTCACCCGGGCCGCGGCCGAGGGACTGGTGCCGCCCCTCGGCCCGGACGCGCTGTCCTTCCCGTGAGGCCCTACACGTCGAGCTGGTCCGCGACCGCCCGCAGCAGGCCCGCGATCTTCTTGCCGGCCGCCTTGTCGGGGTACCGGCCGCGCTCCAGCATCGGCGTGATGTTCTCCAGGAGCGTCGTCAGGTCCTGCACGATCGACGCCAGTTCGTCGGGCTTGCGGCGCTGCGCCGCCGCCACCGACGGGGTCGGGTCGAGGACCGTCACCGAGAGCGCCTGGTCACCCCGCTGACCGGCGACGACCCCGAACTCCACCCGCTGGCCCGGCTTCAGTGCGTCGACTCCGGCAGGGAGCACCGACGAGTGCACGAAGACGTCACCGCCGTCATCGCGGGAGAGGAAGCCGAAGCCCTTCTCGCTGTTGAACCATTTGACCTTGCCGGTAGGCACGTCTGTCCCTCGTCCTCGTTGACTCGTCGGGGTAAAAGAAACAGCGGGTCGACAGGCCCGCCGGCACCAAGGCTAATGCTCCGGGGGCCTGTGACAAGACGCCGCCGAAGTGTTCCTCCGCCCAGGGAACTACCCTGGCCGAATGCGCAGTGAAACCCCTACAGGACCGGTGGACGATTCCGCGCCGGGCGACGGACTCGTCAAGGCGGGGGTCGTGGTCTTCGCGGTCGGGGCGGTCGCGACGCTGGTCACCGTGGCCCCGCTCTTCCTCGGGACCGATCCCTTCCCGACCGTCGCCTACCTGGTGTCGATGCTGATGGGCGTCGGTTTCGCGCTCGCCGCCGCCGGGGTGCTCCGCTCGGTCGCGGCGCAGCGGCGGCAGGCGCGGCGGGGACGGTCGGCGGCTTAGCCGAGGTACGTCTTCCACCAGCCGCGGAAGTCCGTCAGGTCCCCCAGGACCACGTCGGCGCCCGCCTCGCGGAGCTCCTCGGGGCTGCACGGGCCGGTCGCGACGGCCACCGACAGGGCGCCGGCGGCCTTCGCGCCGCGGACGTCGCCGGTGTGGTCGCCGACGTACACGGAGGCGCCGTGGGCGCGCAGGGCCTCCGCCTTGCCCTCGGCGAACAGGCCGCCGACGACCGCGTCGGGCTCGATGCCGAGGTGGGCGAAGTGCTGCTCGGCGTGCGGGCCGTTCTTGGCGGTGACGACGAGGGTCCGGCCGCCGGCCTCCCGTACGGCGTCGAGGGCGTCGCGGGCGCCCGGCATGGGGACGGTCGGCGCGAAGGCGTGGACGCCGTAGAGGGTGCGGTAGCGGGCGGTCATCTCGGTGACCTGGTCGGCGGGCACCCAGTGGGCCATCTCCTGCTCCAGCGGCGGGCCGAGCCGGCTGACGACGAGGTCGAAGTCGACCTCGACGCCGTACCGGGCGGCGAACGTCTCCCAGGTGAGGCGGATGCCGGGGCGGGTGTCGAGGAGGGTCAGGTCGAGGTCGAAGCCGACCGTGAGCGGGCCTGCGGGAGCGTTCGTCGTCATGGGTGACATTGTGCCCGGGTGTTCGAATTCGGCGGCTGCTTAGACTGAGCCAAGCCTTACCGAACCGCCTTCTCGCCCGATGGGTGCACATGACAGCCGCTTTCCGTTCCAGACGGGTCCTCGCGACCTCGGCGGCCGTCGTCGCCCTGCTCCTCGCCGTCCTCCTCAGCCTCGCCGTCGGCGCCCGGCCGATCGCCCCCGGCACCGTCCTCGACGCGCTCCTGCACGGCGCCGGCGGCGACGACGCCGAGGTCGTCCGGGAGCTCCGCGTCCCCCGCACCGTCATCGGGCTGATGGTCGGCGCCGCCCTCGCGCTCGCCGGCACCGCCCTCCAGGGCATCACCCGCAACCCCATCGCCGACCCCGGCATCCTCGGCATCAGCCAGGGCTCCTCGGTCGCCGTCGTCCTCGCCATCGCCTTCCTCGGCGTGCACAGCCTCTCCGGCTACGTGTGGTTCGCCTTCGCCGGCGCCGCGCTCGCCTCGGTCGCCGTCTACGCGATCGCCTCCAGCGGCCGCGGCGGCGCCACCCCCGTGAAGCTGGCCCTCGGCGGCGCGGCGATCAACGCGCTGCTGCTGTCCGTGACGACCGGCGTGCTCACCACGAAGGCCGCCGCCCTCGACGAGTTCCGGTTCTGGCAGACCGGCTCCCTGGACGGACGCGACGCCGCCACGATCGGACAGATCTGGCCGTTCCTGCTGCTCGGCGCCGTCCTCGTGCTGGCCGTCGCCCGCGGCCTCGACGCGCTCGCGCTCGGCGAGGACGTCGCCAGGGGCCTCGGGCAGAAGGTCGCCACCGTCCGGATCGTCGGCGGCCTCGGCGCGACCGTCCTCACCGGCGCGGCCGTCGCCGCCGCCGGCCCCATCGCCTTCGTCGGCCTCGCCGTCCCCCACATCGCCCGGGCCGTCGTCGGCTCCGACCACCGGTGGGTGCTGCCGATGGCCGCGCTCATCGGACCCGTGATGGTGCTCGTCGCCGACGTCGCCGGCCGGATCGTCTTCCCGCCCGGCGAGGTCCCCGCCGGCGTCATGACCGCCCTCATCGGCGTGCCGTTCCTGGTGACCCTGGTCCGGCGGAAGGCGGTGCCGGCGTGAGCCTCACCAAGACCGCCGGCGTGCGGCCCGCCGGATACGGGCTCGTCCGCACCGGACCCGCCTCCTTCCTCGTCCACCGGCGCTCCGTCCTCGCCGCCGGCGCGCTGCTCCTGCTGCTCGCCGCGGCCTCCGTCGCGTACCTCTGCGTCGGCGAGAAGACCCTCGCCCCCGGCGAGGTCCTGACGATCCTCACCGGCGGCGACTCCCCCGCCGCGTTCGTCGTCGAGGAGCTGCGCGTGCCGCGGCTCGTCACCGCGCTCGCCGTCGGCGCCGCCTTCGGCATCGCCGGCGCGCTCATCCAGACCGTCGCCCGCAACCCGCTCGCCTCGCCCGACATCATCGGCATCAGCCAGGGCGCCGGCGCGCTCACCGTCGCCGCCATGACCTTCGGCCTCGCCTCGTACACGGTGCTGCCGTACCTGTCGATCGCCGGCGGCGTCCTCGCCGCCGCGCTCGTCTACGTCTTCGCCTGGCGCGGCGGACTGCACGCCACCCGCTTCGTCCTCATCGGCATCGGCTTCGCCATCGCCCTCCGGTCCCTCATCACCCTCTTCATGACCAAGGGCGACTACCTCGTCGCCCAGCAGGCGCAGATCTGGATGACCGGCTCGCTCAACGGGCGCGGCTGGGAGGAGTCCGCGCCGGTCCGCTGGACGCTGTTGCTCCTGCTGCCCGCCGTGCTGTGGGCCGCCCGCGCCCAGCGGACCGTCGCCCTCGACGACGCCACCGCGACCGCGCTCGGCGTCCGCCTCGGGCGGGTCCGGCTCGGGCTCGTCGCGGTGGGCGTCGTCCTCGCCTCCGTCGCGACCGGCGTGGCCGGGCCCGTCGACTTCGTCGCGCTGCTCGCCCCGCAGATCGCCCGCCGGGTGACGCGCACCGCGCAGATCCCGCTGTTCTGCTCGGCGCTGCTCGGCGCGCTGATCGTCACCGCCGCCGACCTCGCGGGACGGCGGCTGTTCTCCCCGGTGGAACTGCCGGTGGGTGTCCTCACGGCGGCGGTCGGCGCCCCGTATCTGATCTGGCTCATCGTCCGGAGCCGCACGGGAGAGAAGGCATGAGCAGACTGACGGCCCGCGGGCTGACCCTCGCCTACGAGAACCGGGTCGTCGTCGAGGACCTCGACCTCGCGGTCCCCGACGGCAAGGTGACCGTCATCGTCGGCCCCAACGCCTGCGGCAAGTCCACCACCCTGCGCGCCCTCGGCCGGCTCCTCAGGCCGGTCCGCGGCGCGGTGCTGCTCGACGGGGAGGAGCTGGCGAAGCTCCCCACGAAGGCCATCGCCCGCTCGATCGGCCTGCTGCCGCAGACGCCCGTCGCGCCCGAGGCCATCACCGTCGCGGACCTCGTCGCCCGCGGCCGGCAGCCGCACCAGGCGTGGTGGAAGCAGTGGTCCGAGGAGGACGAGCGGGCCGTCACGGAGGCCATGGCCCGCACCGACGTGGCCGCCCTCGCCGACCGGTCCGTCGACGAGCTGTCCGGCGGGCAGCGGCAGCGCGTCTGGATCGCGATGGCCCTCGCCCAGGAGACCGATCTGCTCCTCCTCGACGAGCCCACCACCTACCTGGACATCGCGCACCAGGTCGAGGTCCTCGACCTGGTCCGCCGCCTCAACCGCTCGCGCGGGCGGACCGTGGTCCTCGTCCTCCACGACCTGAACCAGGCCGCGCGGTACGCGGACCACCTCATCGCGATGAAGGCCGGACGGGTCGTCACCCAGGGCCCGCCGGCCGAGGTCGTCACGGACGCCATGGTCCGGGACGTCTTCGGCCTGCCGGCCGTCGTCGTCCCCGACCCGGTGACCGGCTCCCCGCTCGTCGTCCCCGGCGCGCCCTGGGAGGACCGGGACTCAGCCGCGGCGGGCGCGGTGGACCAGATAGAGGGCTGACAGCAGGGCGGCCGCCCGCAGGGTCCAGGGCCAGGTGTCGGCGAGGGCCGCGCTCAGGGCCTCCGGCGGGAGCGGGTCGCCCCAGCGGCCGTCCCGCCGGCCCCACAGCCAGGCGGCGGAGCCCGCCGCGGCGAGACCCGGGAGGACCAGGACGGCCGTCTTGACCTGGCCCGGGGTCAGCCGGCGGGAGCCGTACGCGATCAGCCATCCGCCGGCCAGGGCGAGCAGCCAGCCGAACGCCGCGCCCGCGACCAGCAGCAGCGCGGCGAGCAGCAGGAAGGGATGGGCGACGCCCCGGCGCGCCGGGGCCGCGGCCTCCTCCTCCGGCTCCTCCTCCGCCGCCTCCGGCTCGGGGCGGCGCCTCCGCAGGATGCGGGCCAGCCGGCGGGCGCGGCCCACCGGGGCCGGCGCCTCCTCGGGCTCGTCCTCCTCCGGCGCCTCGGGCTCCGGCGGGCGGAAGAGCTCCCATGCCTCCACGCCGCCGACGAAGCCGGGCACCATCGGGTCCAGGTCGCCGCCGGGCTCGACCGGCTCGCCGTGCCACCAGCCGCGGGGGTGGGGGACGGGGGCGGGTTCTTTCCGGAGCGGGGACTCGGTGCCGGTGCCGGTGCTGGAGCTGGAGCCGGTGCCGGTGCTGCTGGAGCCGGTGCCGGTGCTGCTGGTTCTGCCGGTGCCGGTGCTGCTGGAGCCGGTGCCGGTGCTGCTGGTTCTGCTGGTGCCGGCGCCGGCGCCGGTCGCGGTGTCGGTGTCGGACCACCAGGCGCCGCGCTTCGGGCCGGGGGCCGGGGGCCGGGCGGGGGCCGGGGGCGTACCCCTCCTGCCCCCGCCGTCGCCGTCCTTCGCCCTCGCCACGACCTCGTCCGGGGTGCCCAGGTCGCCGAGGATGCCCCGGACGGCGGACGGGGACTCCTCGCCGTACGTGGCGCGGCGGCGGTCGATCTCGTCGCGGAGGCCCGCCACCAGGGCGCTGCGGTCGCCCGGCGGGAGCTGCCGCTGCTGGGCCAGGTCGCCGACCTCGCTCAGGTAGTCGAAGACCATCCGGTCGCTCTCGATGCCCACGCCGCCCCTCCACCGTCCGGCCGAACGCCGTCCCGGTCCTGACGGTAGCGCCTGCACAGCGGATAACGTGGGGCGGATGGGGATCGGCGAGCTGGACCGGGAGGCGCACGTGCCCGAGGGACGTCCGAGTGGGACCGCGGGAAGCCCGCGCACGCTGGCCGAGGCGCTGCGGGCGCGCGGGGACGACGGTCTCGCGGCGCTGCTGCGGGCCCGCCCCGACCTGCTCGGCCCGGTGCCGAACGATCTGACGCAGCTGGCCACCCGGGCCGGGACGCGGGCCTCCGTGGTCCGGGCCCTCGACCGGCTCGACCGGTTCTCGCTCCAGGTGGCGGAGACCCTGGCGGTGGCGCCGGACCCGGCGCCGTACCCGGTCCTGCTCGACCTGTTCACCGGCTACGACGGCGGACACGAGGAGCCCGAGATCGAGGCGGCGCTGCCCCGCGCGGTGGCGCTGCTGCGCGAACAGGCGCTGGTGTGGGGCGACGACGACCGGCTGCGGCTCGTACGGACCGCGCGCGAGCTGCTGTCGCCGTCGCCGCAGCACCCCTCCCCCACCGGGCTCGGGCCGACCGTCGCCGAGTCGACGGCCGGGATGTCGCCGGGCAGGATCCAGGAGATCGTGGCGGCCGCCGGGCTGCCGTCCACCCACGACCCGGTGTCCGCGGTCGCCGCGCTCACCGCGCTCTTCACCGACCGGGAGCGGATGGCGGCGCTCCTCGACACCGCGCCGCCGGAGGCCCTCGCCGTGCTCGACCGGCTCGTGTGGGGCCCGCCGTACGGCGAGGTGACGGCGAAGCCGACGCCGCCGGTGAGCTGGCTGCGGGACCGGGGGCTGCTGCTGCCGGTGTCGCCGCGCACGGTGGTGCTGCCGCGCGAGGTGGCGCTGCACCTGCGGGGCGGGCGGGCGCACCGGTCGCCGGAGCCGCGCGCCCCGGAGGTGCGGGTGGCGCGCGAGTACCGTCCCCAGGTTGTGGACAGCGCCGCCGCCGGGCAGGCGTACGGGGCGCTCTCGACCGTCGAGGAGCTGCTGAAGTCCTGGGACCACGGCGGCCCGCCGGTCCTCCGGGCCGGCGGCCTGTCGGTGCGGGACCTCAAACGGACCGCGGCGGCGCTGGACGTGCCGGAGCCGGTCGCCGCGTTCTGGCTGGAACTGGCGTACGGGGCGGGGCTGCTGGCCTCGGACGGCGAGGCGGACGAGCGGTACGCGCCGACGCCCGCGTACGACGACTGGCTCGACCAGCCGCCGGCCGAACGCTGGGCCCGCCTCGTCACCCCCTGGCTGACGGCGACCCGCACCCCGCGGCTGGCCGGCGGACAGGACGCGAAGGGCCGGACGCTGTCCGCGCTCGGCCCCGACCTGGACCGGGCGGCGGCGCCCGAGGTGCGCCACCGGGTCCTCGGCCTGCTGGCGACGCTGCCGCCGGGCGCGGCGGCCGACCCGGAGTCCCTGCTGGCCCGGCTGCGCTGGGAACGGCCCTCACGGTCCTCCGGCGCCGGAGCCTCCGGCCGTCCGGGCGGGGCCCCGGCGGCGGCTCCCGCGGCGGGTGCCGCCGCCGAGCCCGGCGCGGCCGGGCCCTGGGCCTCGGAGGTCCGCACCGCCCCCGCGCCCACGCAGCCGGCGGCCGTACGTCCCCCCGCCGACCTGCGGGAACGCCTGGCCCGCTGGGTCCTCGACGACGCCGAACTCCTCGGGATCACCGGCCGCGGCGCGCTGTCCACGGCCGCCCGGGCCCTGCTCAACCTGCCGCTCTCCGAAGCCGCCCCACCGGCCGCCGAGGGCGGCGGGGTGGAGCCGGAGGTCGCCGTGGAACGCGCGGCGGAGCTCCTCGAACCGCTGCTGCCCCAGGCCGTCGACCACGTCCTCCTCCAGGCCGACCTCACCGCCGTCGCCCCCGGCCCGCTGCTCCGGCCGCTGGCCGACGCGCTCGCCGTCCTGGCGGACGTGGAATCGAAGGGTGGCGCGACGGTCTACCGGTTCACGCCCGGTTCGGTGCGGCGGGCCCTCGACACCGGCCGCTCCGCCTCCGACCTGCACGCCTTCCTCGCCGCGCACTCCCGGACGCCGGTGCCGCAGCCGCTCGCGTACCTCGTCGACGACGTGGCGCGGAAGCACGGGCATCTGCGGATCGGCGCGGCGTCCGCGTACGTCCGCTGCGACGACGACGCCCTGCTCGGCGAGATCCTGGCCGACCGCCGCTCCGCCGCGCTGCGGCTGCGCCGCCTCGCGCCGACGGTGCTGGCCGCGCAGACCGACCCGGCGTCGCTCCTCGACGGGCTGCGGTCGATGGGGTACGCACCGGCCGCCGAGTCCGCGGAGGGCGACGTCCTGATCACCCGCGCCGACGTCCACCGCACCCCGCCCCGCACCGCCCCGGCCCCCGTCCCGGACGGCCCGCCGACCCCCGACGCCACGCTGCTCGCGGCGGCGGTCCGGGCGATCCGGGCCGGTGACCACGCCGCCACGGCGGTACGCAAGGAACCCGCCGTGCCGGTCACGGCCGGCGGCCTGCCCCGCACCTCGGCCGCCGAGACCCTGGCGACGGTGCAGGCGGCGGCCATGACGGGCTCGGCGGTGTGGATCGGCTACGTCAACGCCGAGGGCGCCGCCAGCCAGCGGGTCATCGCCCCGGTCCGGGTGGAGGGCGGCTTCGTGACCGGCTACGACCACACGGCCGACGAGGTCCGCACGTACCCCCTGCACCGCATCACGGGCGTGGCGGAACTGGCGGACGAGGAGGTCTGAGCGCGGGTCCGGCCGTCAGGCGCGCACGTTGCCGGTGAGCAGCATGACGAAGAAGTACATCCAGGCGACCTGGGTCAGCAGCAGCGGGTAGACCGCCGCCAGGACGCACCCCGTGACCGCGAGCCGGACGCGCGCCCGGCGCCGCCGCACGGTCCGGGCGAGGAACCAGCCCGGCGCGACGACCGCGAGGGGCAGGACGAAGCCGGCGGCGAGGAAGACGGGAAGGGCCGTGAACAGGTCCCCCGCGACCGCCGCCCCGCACGACAGCACGGGCGCGAGCAGGGTCGCCGCCAGCGGCACCGCCCACCAGCGGGGGTCGGCGGCGGCAGGGTCGGGGGCAGGAGCAGGGGCAGGGGCGGCGGCAGGGGCGGGGGCGGTGCGCTGGCTCATGCGTCCATCCCACCGGCCGCGCCCCGCCCGTCCCACCGCGCGCCTACTCATCCTCACGCGCCCCGCTACTCAGGCCGGCTCTTGCGGCGGCCCTCCGCCGCCCACTATCTTGACATCAAGATTCTCGACATCAAGGGGGACTGTCGTCATGTCGACGGAGGCTTCGACCTACGCCCTGGCCGGCCTGCACCACGTCCAGCTCTCCATCCCGCCGGGCGGCGAGGACGCCTGCCGCGCCTTCTGGGGCGACGCACTCGGCCTGACGGAGATCCAGAAGCCCCCGGTCCTCGCGGCCCGCGGCGGCTGCTGGTTCCGCGGCGGCGGCATCGAGGTGCACCTCGGCGTCGAGGACGACTTCCGCCCCGCCCGCAAGGCCCACCCCGGCATCCTCGTCACCGGCATCCACGCCCTCGCCGCCCGCCTGGAGAGCCGGGGCACGACCGCCACCTGGGACGACGCCTTCCCCGGCTACACCCGCTTCCACACCGCCGACGACCTCGGCAACCGCCTGGAGTTCCTGGAGCCCACTACCTGAGCTCGGCCCCCTCAGCGGCGCTGACTCACCAGGCGGCCCGGATCCACCTCGACCGGGAACGGCTTCTCGACGACCGTCCCCCGCCCGGCCTCCGCCACCACCCGCTCCACATACCGCCCGTCGCTCAGTTCGGACACGACGAGCGCGGGCGCGGGCTCCAGCTCCAGACGCCACAGGTGCTCGATCCCGGCCTCCGCGTAGTACGGCGGCTTGAGCAGCCGGTCGGTCCGGCGCCCCGAGGAGGAGGGCGAGACGATCTCGACGACGAGGAGGACGGCGTCGGCGTCGCACGTCGTCGGGTTCTCGGCGGCGGCGGCCGCCTCGACCACGACGATGTCCGGAATGAAGAGACCGTCCGGCAGGACGACATTCACAGCTTCCAGGACCTCTGCCGACACACCTGCCGCCTGAACGGCCTGGTCCAAGAGCGACGCCAGGCGGAACGAGGCCCGCTGGTGCATGAATCCCGGAGCCGGTGACGTCAAGAGCGCTTCCCCCATCAATTCACGACGCTGACCACGGTCCTCCCCCAGAGCCAGGACCTCCTCGATCGTCCAGGGCCCGTCATGCGGATCATGCGCGACGCTCATCGCTTGCCACCTCCCTCTCGGCAGTCCGTCGCGTCCAGTGTGGCAGCCCCCGCCGACCACGGCCCCGCATCGGGCAGACTGGAGGATTGGCCGTTACGGGAACGGCCTGCTGCCGGAAGGACCTGATCGCGCGTGAACGGGCCACTCATCGTCCAGAGTGACAAGACGCTGCTCCTGGAGGTCGACCACGAGCTCGCCGACGCCTGCCGGCGGGCCATCGCGCCCTTCGCCGAGCTGGAGCGGGCGCCCGAGCACATCCACACGTACCGGGTGACGCCGCTCGGGCTGTGGAACGCGCGGGCCGCCGGGCACGACGCCGAGCAGGTCGTGGACGCGCTCGTGGAGTACTCCCGCTACCCGGTGCCGCACGCGCTGCTCGTCGACATCGCCGAGACCATGGACCGGTACGGGCGGCTCACGCTCTCCAAGCACCCCGCGCACGGACTCGTGCTGACCACCACCGACCGGCCCGTGCTGGAGGAGATCCTGCGGTCGAAGCGGGTGCAGCCGCTCGTCGGCGCGCGGATCGACCCCGACACGGTCGTCGTGCACCCCTCCGAGCGCGGCCAGATCAAGCAGACGCTGCTGAAGCTCGGCTGGCCCGCCGAGGACCTCGCCGGATACGTCGACGGCGAGGCGCACCCGATCGACCTCGCCGAGGACGGCTGGAGCCTGCGGCCGTACCAGCAGCACGCCGTCGAGGGGTTCTGGCACGGCGGCAGCGGCGTCGTCGTGCTGCCCTGCGGCGCCGGGAAGACGCTGGTCGGGGCGGGCGCGATGGCGAAGGCCCGGGCGACCACGCTGATCCTCGTCACCAACACCGTCTCCGCCCGGCAGTGGAAGAACGAGCTGGTCCGGCGGACCTCGCTGACCGAGGACGAGATCGGCGAGTACAGCGGGACCAAGAAGGAGATCCGGCCCGTCACCATCGCCACGTACCAGGTCCTCACCACCAAGCGGAAGGGCGTCTACCCGCACCTGGAGCTCTTCGACTCCCGGGACTGGGGCCTGATCGTCTACGACGAGGTGCACCTGCTGCCCGCGCCGGTCTTCAAGTTCACCGCCGACCTCCAGGCCCGCCGCCGGCTCGGCCTGACCGCGACGCTCGTCCGCGAGGACGGCAAGGAGGCGGACGTCTTCTCGCTGATCGGGCCCAAGCGGTTCGACGCGCCGTGGAAGGAGATCGAGGCGCAGGGGTACATCGCGCCCGCCGACTGCGTCGAGGTGCGGGTGAACCTCACCGAGTCCGAGCGGCTGGCGTACGCGACGGCCGAGGCGGAGGAGAAGTACCGCTTCTGCGCGACGACGGCGACCAAGCGGCGGGTGACGGAGGCGCTGGTGAAGAGGTTCGCCGGGCAGCAGATCCTCGTCATCGGCCAGTACATCGACCAGCTCGACGAGCTCGGCGCGCACCTCGACGCGCCGGTCATCAAGGGCGAGACGTCCAACAAGGAGCGGGAGCGGCTCTTCGACGCCTTCCGCAACGGCGAGATCAACGTGCTCGTGGTGTCGAAGGTCGCGAACTTCTCGATCGACCTGCCCGAGGCGACGGTCGCCATCCAGGTCTCCGGCACCTTCGGCTCCCGCCAGGAGGAGGCCCAGCGCCTCGGCCGGGTGCTGCGCCCGAAGGCGGACGGCCACCAGGCGCACTTCTACTCGGTCGTCGCCCGCGACACCATCGACCAGGACTTCGCCGCGCACCGGCAGCGGTTCCTGGCGGAGCAGGGGTACGCCTACCGGATCGTGGACGCGGACGAGCTGCTGGGGGGCTGACCCCGGCCGGTCGCCGCCTAGTCCATCAGAGCCAGGAGCGGGGCGGCGACCGCCAGGACGTACTGGGCGGCGACGAGGGTCCGGCGGGGGACGGCGAGGGCCGCCACGCCCGCCAGGGCCGCGAGGCCCGCGGACCAGAAGCCGGCCGTGACGAAGGCGCCGCCGACGCCGTCGTCGGAGATCGCGTCGGTGAGGGTGACCGCCATGGTCGCCACCGTGCAGACCGCGACGAGCAGCAGACCGAGGCCCGCGAGGACGCGGAGGTTCGTGGAGTTCAGGGCGGTGCCGGGGACGGTGTCCCGGGAGCCGTGGTTCGAGGGCGTGTCCGTCGTCATGCCCCGATCCCACCACCGCGGCCCGGGGGCCGGCAGGCGTGCGGGTACTCAGCCGGGGCCGGGCACGTACTCAGTCCCGGTCGCGCGTGTGCGTGGGGCGGGGGTTCCTGACGCCCGCCTCCCGCGGGCCGAGGTCGCCGAGGAGGGTGACGCCCACGGCGGCGGAGCCGAAGGCCCGCAGCGCGGCCACGAACCGGCGGGGGCGGGGGACGGTGGTCACGAGGGTGAAGGTCGTCGCGGTCATGACTCCATCATGGAATCCGGACATTCCCCGCACATCGCCCTGGGGGCGGAACCCGGGGCGAACCGGGGTCCCCCTTACGGCGGACCCCGCCCCCTACGGGAAACGGATTCGCCCCGACCCCGGCACCGAGTTAGAATCACCGGCTTCCCCGCCTCCCGTCCGCGTACGGAGAGCGCCGCCGTCCGGTCGGAAACCGGCGGCCACATCGACGTGTCCGTGTGTCCGTGAGTCCTTGAGTCCGACCGGAGGCTTCACCGTGTCCGCAGCTGTGCCCACCGAAGCTGTGCCCACCGACGACCCGCTCGTGCGCGAGCGGACCCACCTCTCCGCCTCCCGCGCCGCGCTGCGCGCGATGCGCGAGGAGGTGGAGGCGCTGGACATCAAGGACGTCACCGCGAACTGGGTCAACTCGATCGTCCTGGAACGGCAGATCGAGGACCGCATCAAGGCGCTCGCGGACCTCGCCCACACGCCGCTCTTCTTCGGCCGGCTCGACTACCTGCCGCCCACCCAGCACGGGCAGCGCTTCTACATCGGCCGCCGGCACGTCCACGACGCGCAGGGCGACCCCATGGTCATCGACTGGCGCGCGCCGGTCTCGCAGCCGTACTACCAGGCGTCGAAGAAGGACCCGCAGGACGTCGGGCTCCGTCGCCGCTTCGGCTACACGGGCGGCGAGCTCACCGCGTACGAGGACGAGCACCTGTCCGACCCGGCGGAGCTGGAACAGACGAGCCGGCTGCTCCAGGCGGAGATCGAGCGGCCGCGCGTCGGTCCCATGCGGGACATCGTGGCGACGATCCAGCCCGAGCAGGACGAGATCGTCCGCTCCGACCTGTCCGGCACGCTGTGCGTGCAGGGAGGCCCGGGTACCGGAAAGACGGCGGTCGGCCTGCACCGTGTCGCCTATCTGCTGTACGCCCACCGGGAGCGGCTGGCCCGCACCGGGACCCTCGTCATCGGGCCGAACCGTTCCTTCCTCCAGTACATCGAGCAGGTCCTCCCCGCGCTCGGCGAGCTGGAGGTGAAGCAGGCCACGGTCGACGACCTCGTGGCCCACGTCGAGGTGCGCGGTGCGGACGAGGCGGCGACGGCGGTGGTGAAGGGCGACGCCCGGATGGCGGAGGTGCTGCGGCGGGCCGTCTGGTCGCACGTGACGCTGCCGAAGGAGCCGCTGATGGTCGTGCGCGGCTCGCGGCGCTGGCGGGTGCCGGCGTACGAACTGGAGGAGATCGTCCGGGAGCTGACGGCGCGTGACATCCGGTACGGGGCGGCCCGGGAGGCGCTGCCGCAGCGCATCGCGCACGCGGTCCTCGTCCGGATGGAGCAGGCGGGCGAGGCGCCCGACGACCGGGTGCAGAACGCGGTCGCGCGGAACGCGGCGGTGAAGGCCGTGGTGAAGGAGTGCTGGCCGCCGGTCGAGCCCGCGAAGCTGGTGCTGCGGCTGCTCGGCGACGCGGAGTTCCTGGCGGAGCACGCGGAGGGCGTGCTGAGCGAGGAGGAGCAGAAGCTGCTGCTGTGGGCGAAGCCGGCGCGGAGCGTGAAGACCGCGAAGTGGTCGGCGGCCGACACGGTGCTGATCGACGAGGTGACGGACCTGGTCGAGCGGACCCCTTCGCTCGGGCACGTCGTCCTCGACGAGGCGCAGGACCTCTCCCCCATGCAGTACCGGGCGGTGGGCCGGCGCTGCACCACCGGCTCGGCGACCATCCTCGGCGACCTGGCGCAGGGCACCACCCCCTGGGCGACGGAGAGTTGGGAGACCGCCCTCGCGCACCTCGGCAAGCCGGGCTCCCGGGTGGAGGAGCTGACGGCCGGCTTCCGCGTGCCGAGCGAGGTCATCGCGTACGCCTCCCGGCTGCTGCCGCACATGGCGCCGGGCCTCGCGCCGGTGGAGTCGGTGCGGGAGAACCCGGGCGCCTTCGAGATCCGTGGGGCGACGTCCGACGCGGCGGTGGTCGCGGCGTGCGTGGACGCGCTCGGGAACGAGGGCTCGATCGGCCTGATCGCCGCGGACGCGCGGATCGCCCCGCTGGCGGAGGCGCTGCGGGCGGCCGGCCTGTCGTATCTGTCCCCCGGCGAGGAGACCACCGCGGAGTCCCGCCTCACGCTGGTCCCGGCCTCGCTGGCGAAGGGCCTGGAGTACGACTACGTCGTCCTCGACGAGCCGGCGGCGGTCGTCGACGGCGAACCCGACGAACGGACCGGCCTCCGACGCCTCTACGTGGCCCTCACCCGAGCGGTCTCCGGCCTGACGATCGTCCACGGGGCACCGCTGCCGGGGCAGTTGTAGCCCGCCGATCCGTCGCCGGGGGTCAGGCGTACTCGGGGAGGGCTTCCGTCCAGGCTCTGCGGGCGACCGCCGCCAGCACCGGGTTCGGGGTGGGGGCTGTGTCGGGGCCCGGGGTGTCGCCGTAGTAGTAGTCCGTGACGAGGCCCCAGCAGAGGGCCCAGCCCCGGCCCCGGGACCAGGTGGCGTCGTCCAGTCGGGAGGCGGTGCGGAAGAGGGGGCGGGTGGCGGGGGTGAGGAGGGTCCAGGCGGGGAGGAGGTCGGCGGCGGGGTCGCCGGTGCCGAGGCCGCCGAAGTCGATGACGGCGCTGAGGCGGCCGTCGTGGGTGAGGAGGTTTCCGGGGAGGAGGTCGCCGTGCAGCCAGACCGGGTCCCGGTCCCAGGCGGGGAGGGCGAGGGTCCGGTCCCAGGCGGCCAGGGCCGTGGACGCGTCGAGCAGTCCGGCGGCGGACAGCGCGGCGACGGCCTTCGGCAGGTGGCCGCCCTCCCATGCGGTGACGGCGCCGCCGCGGAAGGAGCGGGGCCCGCCGGTGGCGTCGGCCGACCGCAGGGCGACTCCGAAGCGGCCCAACTCCTCGGCGGCGTGCGCGAGATCGGTGACCGGCGAGGCCCATGCGTCGGCGCCGGAGAGCCAGCCGTACACGCCCCAGGGCTGGTCGAAGTCCTCGGTGGCGGCGCCGGCGCCGAGCGGTACCGGCACGGGGAGGGGCAGCGCGGGGGCGAGCCGGGGCAGCCAGCGCTGTTCCTTCTCGATCTGGCCGGCCGCCCACTCCGCCTTCGGCAGCCGTACGACGAGGTCGTCGCCGAGCCGGAACATCGCGTTGTCCGTCCCGGCCGAGGCCACCCGCCGCACGTCGAGCCCGGCCCAGTGCGGGAACTGCGCGGCCACCAGCCGTCGTACGAGCGCTTCGTCGATTCCGTCCGCCATGCGCGCGAGGCTAGTGACCGGGCTGTGGGCCCGCACCGGGTTTTCGCGGGGGTGCGTTACGGGGCGTCGACGGCCGCGCGCCAGGTGCGGACCGCGTCGGCGGAGACCGGGGCGGTCCAGCCCTGGGGGCGGGCGGCGCCGCCGATGTGGAAGGCGGTGAGGCCGGCGGCGCGGAGGCGCGGCAGGTGGTCGAGGCGGAGGCCGCCGCCGACCAGGATCTGCGGCTCGTAGCCGGGTTCGCCGGTGCGGGCGGCCTCGGCTTCGAGGACCGGGAGGCCGGTGTCCACGCCGGCGGCGGAGCCGGCGGTGAGGTAGGTGTCGAGGCCGGGGAGGTCGGCGAGGCGCTTGCGGAGGCCGTCGCGGTCGGCGGCGCGGTCGATGGCGCGGTGGAAGGTCCAGCGGGCGCCGTCGAGGACCGCGATGAGGCGTTCGACGGCGACCAGGTCGGGCTCGCCGTCGGGGGTGAGGAAGCCGAGGACGAACTCGTCGGCGCCGGCCGCGCGGAGCTCCGTGGCGCGGCCGACCAGGGCGTCGACGTCTCCGGCGGCGAAGCCGTCGGCCAGCCGGAGCATCACGCGGAGGGGGAGGTCGACCGCGCGGCGGATGGCGGTGAAGGCGGCGGTCGACGGGGTGAGGCCGTCCGCCGCCATGTCGGTGACGAGTTCGAGGCGGTCGGCGCCCCCGGTCTGGGCGGCGACCGCGTCCCGCTCGTCGAGGGCGATCACCTCCAGGACAGCACGGTTGCTCATGGCGCTTCTTCCTCCGTCGGCGACGCCTACAGGTCTAGTCCAATGAACAGACTAGCCGTGCGAGTGACCTCCCGCATCGTGCTCCGCCGTCTCCGAGGGCGTCGCGGCCGGGGCCGTGGCCGTGGAGGGGGCGCCGGCCTTCACGGTGAAGGCGGCCGTGCGGACCTCGCCCTGGTGCTGGAAGTCGAGGAAGAGGCGGTACGTGCCGGCGCTCGGCGCGGTGGCGGTGAAGGAGACGTCGGGGCCGGGGCCGCCCTCGTTCGGGTGGACGTGGAGGTAGGCGAGGTCGCCCTGGCGGAGGGCGACCAGGTGCCCGTACGCGCCGAGGTAGGGCTCCAGGTCGGTGACCGGCTTGCCCGCCTTGGAGACGGTGAGGCGCAGCTCACCGGCCTTGCCGGGGTCGAGGGTGCCGCGGAGGCGGACCTGGTAGCCGTCGACGGTGGCGGTGGACGCGGCGGCGGGGAGCGGCTTGGGGGTGTAGGCGCCGGGGACGCCGAGGTCGACGCCGAGGGTGAGGTTCTTCGCGCCCTTCGCGGCGGGCTTGAAGTCGGCGAACGCCTTGTAGCCGCCGGCGGCCGGCAGGTCGGCCTCGACGGTCCACGTGCCGTCGGCGGCCTTCACGGGGTGGAGGTGGCGGAAGACCGTCAGGTCGCGGGAGGCGACGATGAAGTGGAGCTCCTTGCCGTGCTCGGTGGTGAAGGCGGTGACCTTCTTCCCGGCGGCGTCCTGGATGGAGAACCTCAGGGTGCTGCGGCCGGCCGGCGGGGTGGGGGTCTGCAGGGCGAGGGTGTAGCCGCCGTCGGAGACCTGGAGGCCGCCGGGGAGTTCCGTGCCGGCCTGGGCGGGGGCGGTCTCGTCGTGGCCCGCGTGGCCGTCGGCGGAGGCGCTGGGCCGCGGGGTCGCGGCGGCGTGGTCGCCGTGTTCCGCCTTCTGGGGCTCCTCCACCGGGCCGACGCCCTTCCCGACCCCGTACGCGGTGCCGAAGGTCGCGGCGAGCGCGGCGGCGAAGGCGGTGATCTTCAGTCCGGTGTTCATGGCTGCTCTCCCTGATGCGCGGTGGCGGGGTTCCTCTGTTCCCTGCACTTCACCATACCCCTAGGGGGTATCAAGTCAAGCCGGTTCGACACTTGCGCCGGATACCACCGGGGGGTATACATGGACCCACACCGCCGATACCCCCCGAGGGTATCTCGGTCCACCGGACACACGATGGAGGACGACATGGGTTCCTGCTGCACCCCCGACAACAGCTGCTCGACCGGCACCACCACGGCGGTCGCCGTCGCCGACGCCACCAGCACCGTCTACGCGGTCTCCGGCATGACCTGCGGCCACTGCCGGACGGCCGTCACCACCGCCGTCGGCGCGCTCGAGGGCGTCCTCTCCGTGGACGTCGACGTCGACGCCGGCCGGGTGACCGTCACCACCGACGGCGCCCCGGACGACGCCGCCGTCGCCGCGGCGGTGGACGACGCGGGCTACGAGCTGACCGGCCGCGCCTGACCGTCGGCACCGTGACCGACCGCGCCTGACCGATCCGGCCGCCGGGGCCCGTCCCGTACCCCCGCCCGGGCCCCGGCCCCCGTGCACAGGAAAGAAAGAGGGAGCAGTTTCATGACCACGACGACCCCCGGCACCGCCCAGGTCGAGCTCGCCATCGGCGGCATGACCTGCGCCTCGTGCGCGGCCCGGATCGAGAAGAAGCTCAACCGCATGGACGGGGTCGAGGCCACCGTCAACTACGCGACCGAGAAGGCGAAGGTCACCTTCTCCGCCGACATCCCGGTCGCCGACCTGATCGCGACGGTCGAGGCCACCGGCTACACCGCCGCCGAGCCCGAGCCGCCGAAGGCGGAGACCCCCGGCGAGAGCGGCCCCTCCGACGAGGAGAAGGCCGACGAGGAGCTGCGGCCGCTCAGGCAGCGGCTGGTCACCGCCGTCGCCCTCGCCGTCCCCGTCATCGCGATGGCGATGGTCCCGGCGCTCCAGATCGAGTACTGGCAGTGGCTGAGCCTCACGCTCGCCGCGCCGGTCGTCACCTACGCCGCCTGGCCCTTCCACCGCGCCGCCTGGACCAACGCCAGGCACGGCGCGGCCACCATGGACACGCTGATCTCGGTCGGCACGATCGCCGCGTTCCTGTGGTCCCTGTGGGCGCTGTTCTTCGGCACCGCCGGTACGCCGGGGATGACGCACCCCTTCGAGTTCACGATCGCCCGCACCGACGGCGCCGGGAACATCTACCTGGAGGCCGCCGCCGGCGTCACCGCCTTCATCCTGGCGGGCCGCTACTTCGAGGCCCGCTCGAAGCGGAAGGCCGGCGCCGCGCTCAAGGCGCTGATGCAGCTCGGCGCCAAGGAGGTCACGGTCCTGAAGGGCGGCCGCGAGGTCACCGTGCCGACCGCCGAACTCCAGGTCGGGGACCGCTTCCTGGTCCGCCCCGGCGAGAAGATCGCCACCGACGGCACCGTCGTCGAGGGCTCGTCCGCCGTGGACGCCTCCATGCTCACCGGCGAGTCCGTCCCCGTCGAGGTCGGTGTCGGCGACTCCGTCACCGGCGCCACCCTGAACGCCGGCGGCCGGCTCGTCGTCGAGGCCACCCGGGTCGGCGCCGACACCCAGCTCGCCCGGATGGCGAAGCTCGTCGAGGACGCGCAGAACGGCAAGGCCGCCGCCCAGCGGCTCGCCGACCGGATCTCGGCCGTCTTCGTCCCGATCGTCATCGCGCTCTCGCTCGGCACGCTCGGCTTCTGGCTCGGCACCGGCGAGGGCCTGACCGCCGCCTTCACCGCCGCCGTCGCCGTCCTGATCATCGCCTGCCCGTGCGCCCTGGGCCTGGCCACCCCGACCGCCCTCATGGTCGGCACCGGCCGCGGCGCGCAGCTCGGCATCCTGATCAAGGGCCCCGAGGTCCTGGAGACCACCCGCAAGGTCGACACCATCGTCCTGGACAAGACCGGCACCGTCACCACCGGCCGGATGACCCTCCTGAAGGTCCACACCGCCGCCGGTACGGACGAGACCGACGTGCTGCGCCTCGCCGGCGCCCTGGAGCACTCCTCCGAGCACCCGATCGCCCAGGCCGTCGCCACCGGCGCCGCCGCGAAGGTCGGCACCCTGCCCGTCCCCGAGGACTTCGCCAACATCCCCGGCCTCGGCGTCCAGGGCGTCGTCGACGGGCACGCCGTCCTGGTCGGCCGCGAGAAGCTGCTCGAGGAGTGGGCGATGTCCCTCCCGGCGAGCCTCAAGGCCGCGAAGGACGCGGCGGAGAAGGCCGGGAAGACGGCCATCGCGGTCGCCTGGGACGGCGAGGCCCGCGCGGTCCTGGAGGTCGCCGACGCCGTCAAGGAGACCAGCGCCGAAGCCATCAGGCGGCTCCGCGCCCTCGGCCTCACCCCGATCCTGCTCACCGGCGACAACCAGGCGGTCGCCGAGGCCGTCGCCGCCGAGGTCGGCATCGACGAGGTCATCGCGGAGGTCATGCCGCAGGACAAGGTCGACGTCGTCAAGAAGCTCCAGGGCGAGGGCCGTTCGGTCGCCATGGTCGGCGACGGCGTCAACGACGCCGCCGCGCTCGCCCAGGCCGACCTCGGTCTGGCGATGGGCACCGGAACGGACGCGGCCATCGAGGCCGGCGACCTGACCCTCGTCCGGGGCGACCTGCGGGCCGCGGCCGACGCCATCCGGCTCTCCCGCAAGACGCTCGGCACCATCCGCTCGAACCTCTTCTGGGCCTTCGCCTACAACGTGGCCGCGCTGCCGCTCGCGGCGGCCGGACTGCTCAACCCGATGATCGCCGGCGCCGCGATGGCCTTCTCCTCGGTCTTCGTGGTCGGCAACAGCCTCCGGCTGCGCGGCTTCCAGGCCGCGGACCAGTGACCTCCGGACCCTTGACCTGACGGGAGCCCGCCGTGGCCGGTTACGTACAGCACAAGGAAGACATCATCAGAAGGCTCCGGCGGATCGAGGGACAGGTCCGGGGGGTGCAGCGGATGGTCGACGAGGACGTCTACTGCATCGACGTCCTGACCCAGGTCTCCGCGATCAACGCGGCCCTCCAGTCCTGCGCGGTCGCCCTCCTCGACGAGCACCTCAGCTGCTGCGTCACCGAGGCCATCGCGGCCGGCGGGGACCAGGCGAAGGTGAAGGTCGGCGAGGCGTCCAAGGCGATCGCCCGGCTGATCCGGACCTGACGGAGTCCGGCGCCGCCCCCGTGCGGGGGGCCCGCGGTCGCGGGCCGCCGCACGGGGGCGGTGGCCGTGTCGGGGGCCGCCACGAACCCGCCACCTTACCCCTGGGGGGTATACCTGGTGCGGGTGGGCGGCCCGTACGATGAGCGGCCCGCGAGGGGAGGGGATGCACGTGCGCCGGCTGGGAGAGCTGGAGGCCGAGATCATGGACCGGCTGTGGGCCTGGCAGCGGCCCGCCACCGTCCGCGAGATCGTCGACGACATCAACCGCGGCCGCCGGGTCGCCTACACCACCGTCATGACGGTGGCCGACATCCTGCACCGCAAGGGCTGGCTGCGCCGGGAGAAGGCGGGCCGGGCCTGGCTCTACGAACCCGTCCGCGGCCGCGAGGAGTACACCGCCGGGCTGATGCGCGACGCCCTCGGCGACAGCCCGGACCGCCCCGCCGCCCTGCTCCGCTTCGTCGAGGCCATCTCCGACGAGGACGTCGAGGCCCTCGACGCGGCCCTCCGCACCGCCCGCGGCGAACCGGGCCCGGGGCCGGGGTCCGGGGAGCTTCGGGGAGGGCGCGCGTGAACCACCACGCCCTCGTCCCCCTCGGCCTCGCGCTGCTCTCCGGGCTCGTCGTCCCCTGGCTGCTGGTGCGGGCCCGGTGGGCCCAGCAGGTGCCCCGGCTCGCGGTCACCGTCTGGGCCGCCTGCGGCGCCGTCTTCATGGTGGCGAGCGCCCTGCTCCCCGCGCAGCTGCTGCTGCCGAACGAGGCCAGCCACCGCCTCACCGACATGGTGCTCACCCTCCGACTCCCCTCCGCCACCGAGCTGTTGGCGCTGCGCGGGCGGGAGGCCGCCGCTCCGGGAGTGGCCGCCGCCGTCCTCGCCGTCCCGACCGCCGTGCTCGCCCACGGCCTCCTGCGGGCCCGCCGGGCCCGGCGGGAGCACGGGGACGTGCTGCGCCTGATCGGGCGGTACGACCCCGAGCTGCGCGCCACCGTCCTCGACCACGCCCGGCCCGCCGTCTACTGCCTGCCCGGCCGGGTCCGCCGGGTCGTCGTCTCCTCCGGCGCCCTCGACACCCTCACGCCCGCGCAGCTCGCCGCCGCCCTCGCCCACGAGCGGGCGCACATCGCGGGCCGGCACCATCTGCTCGTCGCCGCCGCCGAGGCGTTCGGCACCGTATTCCGGCGGCTGCCGCTGGCCCGGCACGGCTCCGCGGCCGTACCGCTGCTCCTGGAGATGGCCGCCGACGACCGGGCGCTGCGCCGCTGCACCCGCGACGCGCTCGCCACCGCGCTCTACGCCCTCGCCGCGGGCCGCGCGCCACGCGCCGCGTTCGCCGCGGGCGGCCCCTCGGCGGCGCTCCGGATGCGCCGGATCCTCACCCCGCACCGGGCGGGCCACCCCGTGCTGCGCGGGCTGCTGACGATCGGCGCGGCCGCTCTCGCGATGGCTCCGCTCGTCGTCGCCTGCTGTTCCTTCCCGGCCTAATGTCCGGACCAACTCCCCTATTTACTAAGCGAATTCGTAGATTTCGCATCGGTCACACAGCCGGGAATCGGTCGCTATTGTGGGTACGTTGGTCCTCCGGCACACCACGGCGCTCGGCACGGCGAAGGGTACAGATCCAATGCAGCTCGCTGGCGTCCGCACGGCAGCGGCCGGCGACGCGACTCCGATATCCCGGCTGCTCGCCGACGCGATCCGGAGCAGCTATGCCGGAATGCTGGAGGAAATCCCGCTGCGCCGGCTGATCTCCACACAATGCGCGCTGCCGCGGATACGCGCGGAAATAGAAATTCCGGGAGGCGCGCCCGGCTGGCTCGGCTGGCTGGTCGCGGAGAACCCGGAGGGCCGCCTCGTCGGGGTCGCCGCCTGCGGGGTCCCGGTGCCGGGCGAGGGCGAGCTGTACGCGCTGGCGGTCGAGGAGGGCGCGCGCCGCCGCGGGATCGGTACGGCCCTGCTGGCGGCGGCCACCGACCGGGCGCGCGGCTACGACGCGCGGGAGCAGCGGGTGCAGCTGCCGGTGGAGGCGGACCCGGCCCTGCCGTTCTACCGTGAGCGCGGCTTCGCGGCGCTCGGGCCGACCCGCTGGGGCCGCGCGGTCTGACAGCCCCGCCCTGCTCCGGGCCCCGACTCCGGCTCCCGGTCCCGGCTCCCGGCTCCCGGCGGCCCGTGGCAGATCCACGCCATCGCGTGTTCACGCAGCCCGATCCGGTGGATCGGGGCTCCCTCCGCAGGTCAGGATGGTCGCAGCGGCGCGGTCCCGGCGGCACGGGCACCTCGCCCGGACGGCATGGACCGAGCGAGCCCCTGGAGGAGCGATGCACACCCCGAGCGGCACTTCCCTGCCCGCCGTGCCCGCAGCGCTCGCGCCGGTCCTGCCGTCCCGACACGACCGGGAGCGGGCTCCGGCCACCGGGGCGGGGGTGCGGATCGCCTCCGACGCCCTGCCCGGCCTGGAGTCCGTCGCCGCGATGGACGAGGGGTCGGTCTGGCTGCACGACGCCCTGCTCGGCCCGCACAGCGCGGACATCGTCCGGTACCTCGGCCTCGCCCGCTCCACCGGCGGACCCGTCCTGGACCTCGGCTCCGGCGCGGGACGGCTCGCCGTCCCGTTCGCCCGGCACGGCTTCGCCGTGGAGGCCGTGGACCGGGACGCCTCGGCACTGGAGCGCCTCGACGGCTGGGCCCGCCGGATCGGCCCGCAGGTGGCCGGTCTGGTGGTGACGCACCGGGCGGACCTCACCGAGCTGCGGCTGCACGGGAGTTACCGGCTGGCGCTGCTCGCCGGCGCGATGGTGTCGGCGGTCCCGCCGGGCCGGCGGCCGGGGCTGCTGCGGGAGGTCGCCGCCCATCTGGAGGCGGGCGGGGCGCTGGCCCTGGACTACACGGCGCACCGGTGGCCGGGGCTGGTGGCGGAGCCGCGCAGGACGTGGGCGTTCCAGGTGCCGAGGTTCGACGGGATCGACGAGTGGGTGGTGGCGCGGCAGGACTTCGACCTGGGGGCGATGAGCGAGCGGGTCACCTACTACTCGGCCAGGACGGGGAAGCTCTCCACCGAGCGGACGGTGCTCACCACCGACAAGTGGATCGTGGACCAGGACCGGCTGGCGGCCGAACTGCACGCGGCGGGGCTGCACATCGAGGGCCGGCGGCGGCAGCGGATCGACGAGCGCACGGAGTCGGTGCTGCTGGTCTGCCGGCCGGACGAGTGACGCCCGACGGCTGACCCACCGGCCGGGGGACCGACGGACCGGCCGACTCCCGCCTGACGGGGCGGGCGGGCAAGAGGTACGATGCCCGCAAACGTTTGGGCGGACCAGATGGGCGAGAGGGCAGTCGTGGAAGAGCTGACGGGCCGCGAGGCGGTGATCCAGCGCCTGAGGGACGTGGGCCTGCGGGTCACCGGGCCGCGCCTGGAGGTCCTTTCGGTGCTCGCCGCCGGCGGACACCTCGACGTCGAGGCGATCACCGCGGCCGCCCGCGAGCGGCTCGGCACCCTCACCAGCCAGGCCGTCTACGAGATGCTGCGCCACTTCCAGGAGACCGGCCTGGTCGGCAAGTTCGACCGGCCCGGCCTTCCGGCCGTCTTCGAGATCTCGGGCCCCCGCCACCAGCACGCCCTCTGCGTGAACTGCGGCCGGGTGGAGAACGTGACGGCGCCCGCGCCGGCGCCGCCGCGCGGCAGCCTGCCCGGCTGGGAGACCGGCGAGACCGAGCTGGTCTTCAAGGGGCTGTGCCCCGACTGCGCGGCGGAGTCCGCCTGACCCGTCCGCGCGGCTCCGCCGGTGGACCTCGTGCGGAACGTTCGAATGTGTGGCAGGGTCTGCCGGGGCGTTTTTTCGACGGGATCCGTGCGATCCGAGGGGAGTCTGCTGCCGCCGTGTCCAAGAACGCCGCCGGAGTGCGTACGGGAGGCGAGCAGGCCCTCGCCCTCTACCAGGCGCTGCGCGCCGCCCCGGGCACCCCGCTCGCCGAAGCGGCCCGCGCGCTCCAGCTCACCGACGCCGAACGGGATCGCGCCCGGGCCGAGTTGACCGGCCTCGGGCTGGTCGACGCCACCTCGCCCGCACCCCGGGTCATCGCCCCCGACGTGGCCCTGCTCGGACTGCTGCGGCACGAGCGGGACCGGCTGGAGAGCCGGCTCGCCGAGACCAGCCGCGCCCACACCGCCCTGGAGACCCTCGCCGGACCGTTCCTGCGGGCCCGGACCGAACCGGACTCCGAGGTCGAGGTGGAGATCGTCGACGATCCGGCGCGGATCCGCCGCGAGCTCGCCGACCTGACGAAGACGGCCCGGGACTCCGTCCACACCATGGCCACCGGCTCGGTCCGGCGCGAGGAGATGGCCCTGGAGCTGGACCGGGACCGGGAACGGGTGGCCCGCGGGATCCGCGTCGAGGCCATGTACAGCCACCGGGTCGGGCAGGTCCCCGAGATGGACCAGCACCTCGCCGCCCGGACCGCGATCGGCGCCGAGATCCGGCTCTCCCCCGTCGTCCCCATGAACATGGTGCTCGCCGACGAGTCCTTCGCCCTGCTGCCCACGGACCCCCGCGACCCCGGCTCCCCCGCGATCCTGGCCCGCGGCCCCGGCCTGGTCCGCGCCTACCGGGCCCTGTACGCGTACTGCTGGCGCGCCGCCACCCCGTACGGCCACCGGGAACCCGACGCGCACGACGGCCACGGACTGACCGAACAGCAGCGGGCCGCGCTGCGGATGCTCGCCTCCGGCATCAAGGACGAGCAGGTGGCGCGGAACCTCGGGGTGTCGCTGCGCACGGTCAGCCGGCTCATCTCCGAGGTGATGCAGGAGCTGGGCGCGGCCAGCCGCTTCGAGGCGGGCGTGAAGGCGGCCCGGCTGGGCCTGCTGGACGGCGAGAACGGCCCCGACGACCTCGGCGGGCCGGGGCACACCGCGTAGCCTGACGGTCCGGGACGGTCATTTCGCGACGACGAGGGGGAAGTTCGCCATGGTCACGACGGACGGCGGCACGGTGGGCGACGGGACCGGGCTGCTGGTGACGCTCTATCAGGAGCTGCGCCGTCGAGGGGTGTCGAACTACACCGAGGTCGCCGCCGGGTTAGGTCTGGCGCCGGAGGAGCACGAGCGATGTCGGGCCGAACTGCTCTCCCTCGGCCTGATCGTCCCGACCACCAGCCGGCACGCGACCGCCGCCGACCTGCGGAACGAGGACTGGCGTCCCGAGGAGGACGCGGTCGCCTCGGTGGACCCGGAGATCGCCCTGCTGCGGATCCTGGACCGGGAGCGGGCCCGGCTGCGGGAACACCTCGCCGAGGCCGACCAGGCGTACGGCACCCTGGAGACGCTGGCCGGGACATTTCTGCGGCCCGGCACCCTGGCGGGCTCCGAGATCGCCGTCGAGACGATCACCGACTACCGGCGGATCCAGCAGGCCCTGGAGGACATCGTCGACGTCACCCAGGAGGCGTCCTGCTCGATGTACCCCACGGGCCCGGCCCGCCAGGTCCCCGAGCGGATCTTCGAGCGGGACGCGCGCAAGCTCGCGCAGGGCGTCCGGATCCGCGCGATCTACCGCACCCAGGACGCCGTCCGGCCGGAGGCGGCGGCCGTCCTCAAGCGCCGCGCCGAGCTGGGCGTCGAGGTCCGGATCGCCCCCGAACTCCCCATGACGATGGTCCTGGTGGACCAGCAGTACGCGATGGTCCCGCTGCACCCCGAGGAGCCCGGCCGGGGGGCGATCCTGGCCCGCGGCCCGCTGCTCGTCGGCTCCTGTCTGAGCCTGTACGAGCACTGCTGGCACACCGCCACCCCGTACGGCGACGACGTGGCGCCCGAGCGGGGCGGCGACGGCCTGTCGGAGCAGCAGCGGGCGGCGCTCCAGATGCTCGCGGACGGCATGAAGGACGAGAAGATCGCCCGGAACCTGGGCGTCTCGCTGCGCACGGTGAGCCGGATGCTCTCCGAACTCATGCAGGAATTGGGGGCGTCGAGCCGATTCGAGGCCGGGGTGCGCGCGGTGCGGCTCGGCTGGCTCGACTGAATGCCGGCCGGCCCCCTCGGCGGATTCGCGAAACCGCGGAATTCCGGGCGCGCGAAAGCCCCGTGATCGTGGCAGGGCGATCACGGGGCTTCGCGGAATTCCTCCGGGCGGTTCAGTCCACCGCGGTTCAGTTCGTCGGGGCGGGGGTGGCGGTCGCCGTGGTGTGCGGCCAGTCGACGGTGACGCCGGCGTGCTGGACCGGGGATTCCTGGGCGCTGTCGGGGGAGACCGCGTAGACGGCGGCGCCGGCGACGGCGAGACAGGCGGTGAGGGCGACCAGGAACTGGCGGACGGTCTTCTGCATTCCGGAGTTCTGCTCGACGGACATGATTCCTCCAGGAGTCGTCGGTGGAATGGGCTGATTCCCGTCTCCGGGGGCCCGTGCCGCCGGGCGCTCCCTGAAGACAACTCCATTCTGTCGGCGCCCTGTTGGTGAATCCAGAGTTCTCCGATGCGTGGACCCGCCATGGCGTGAGTGCGTCAATCGGGTGCCGTGTCAACGGAATTGGCCGGTCCGTAGCGCATCTAACCTTTGGTCGAACCAAAAGAGATGCTAGACTCGTGCTACGGCCTTCTCGTTCCTCCAGGAGAGAGGGGCCGCCGGGGCAGGGGCGTGCCGCCGCCCTTGCCCCACCCGTGACACCGGCGCTCCGCCGCTTCCCCGGCCCGCGAGCGCGACCCCCCTGCCCGGCTCCGCGAGCGCGGCCTCGTACACCTCGACCGTCCGTGCCGCCGCGCCCCGCCAGCTCATCCCCCGGGCGTGCCCGGCCGCCGCCACCCCCATCGTCGCCCGCGCCCGCGGATGCACCGCCAGCCACAGCAGCCGCCGGGCGTACTCCACCGGGTCGTGGCCCCGGACGAGCAGCCCCGTCACCCCCTCCCACACCGCCGTCGGCAGCCCGCCCACCGCCGACGCCAGCACCGGCGTCCCGCACGCCTGCGCCTCCGCCGCCACCAGACCGAACGACTCGCTCCGCGACGGCACCACCAGCACGTCCGCCGCCCGGAACCACTCCGCCAGCCGCTCCTGCGGCACCGGCGGACACGGCCGCAGCACGTCCGTCACCCCCAGCTCCGCCGCCAGCCGCGCCACCGCGCCCTGCTCCCCCGCCCCCGAGTGCCCGCCGATCACCGGCACCAGCAGCCGCTCCCGCAGCCCCGGCGCCATCCGCAGCAGCTCCGCCACCGCCCGCACCAGCACGTCCGGCCCCTTCAGCGGCTGGATCCGCCCGGCGTACAGCGGTACGAACGCGTCCGCCGGCAGCCCGAGCCGGGCCCGCGCCGCCGCCCGTCCGGCGTCCGGCCCCGGCCCGGGCGCGAAGGTCCGCAGGTCCACGCCCGGGCGGACCACCTCGGTGCGGAGCGGATCCGCCCCGTACAGGCTCCGCAGCGCCTCGGCCTCGTCCGCCGTGTTCGCGATCAGCCGGTCGGCCTCCGCCGCCAGCCGCCGCTCGCCGAGGATCCGGCCCGGCGGCTCCGGGGTGTCGCCCTCGCCCAGGTGCGCGTTCTTCACCAGGGCCAGGGTGTGCGCGGTGTGCACCAGCGGAGTGCCCCAGCCGAAGGCGGCGATGCCGCCCGCCTGCCCGGAGAGCCAGTAGTGCGAGTGGACCAGGTCGTACCGGCCCCGCTCCCGCAGCAGGCCCAGCGCGAAGGGCAGCACCAGGTCGGGCACCGCCTCCTTCGCCACCGCCCGACGCGGGCCCGCCACCACCTGCCGGACGCGCACGCCGGGCGCCAGGTCGGTGAGCGGGGGCTCGCCGCCGCCCTGGCAGCGGGTGAACAGGTCGACCGCCACGCCCTGTTCGGCGAGGGCCCGGGAGAGTTCGACCATGTAGACGTTCATGCCGCCGGCGTCCCCGGTTCCGGGCTGGTGGAGCGGGGAGGTGTGGACGCTGAGCATGGCGACGCGCAGGGACACGAGAGGCTCCTGAGGGGTGGGGGAACCGCGTGAGCCCCGCGCGTGTCGCGCCGGGCTCACGCGGCCGGGGAAGGTGGGGAAGGCAGGGAAGGTGGGAAAGGCGGGGAAGGCGTCGGACGTGTATCCGACTTCTTAGTTGCTTAGAAGTACGGGTGGGGCTGGACGGCCTCAGAAACCGAAGACCGGGCCCGACGGCGGGGAGAGCCGGGTGCCCGGCAGCGGCGGGATCAGCGCGTGCCAGTCCACCGGCCGCCCCGTCTCCACCCGCAGGGCCGCCGCCAGCCGGTCCGCGCCCTCCGGCATCACCGGCCGCGCCCACGCCGTCAGCGCCGACGCCACCGCCAACTGCGCGGCCAGCGCGGGCCGATGGCGGCAGGCGGTGGTGGGGCGGCACCGCTCGTGCGCGTTCACGTACCCGAAGTCGGCCACCGAGCGGACCATCTCGTCGAGGACGGCGACCGCCCGCCGCGGGTCGAAGGCGTCGGGGCCGTACGCCTCCCGCAGATCGTCCACCGCCCGGTGCAGCCGCCGCTCCAGGACCTCCCAGCCGGTGCCGCCGGGCAGCGCCTGCGGGGCGCGCCCGTCGCACTCCTCGCGGACCGCCGCGAAGAGCCGGGACAGCCAGCTGTTCCAGTTCTCGTCCAGCTCCCGCCGGGCGGCGGCGAGCCGCTCCCGCCGGAAGACCGTCCGGCGGCCCAGCGGCCGGGCCTGGAGGACGTGCCGGCGCAGGGTGTCGGAGCCGTACTCGGTGAGCAGGTCGAGCGCCCACACGTTCCCCTCCCGCACCCCCTCCTCGATCACGAAGGACTCGTTGACGTTGAAGTCCTGCGGCAGCTTCACGCCCTGCGCGAGCAGCAGCACCGGCAGCAGCACCGCGTGGCAGAAGGAGTGTCCGAAGCCGCAGAAGTGGATCGCGCGGGCCGGCAGCCGCCCCTTGGCGTCGTGCCCGAAGAGGTGCATCGCCGCCGCCTCGAAGCAGCCGTCGATGCGGTGCTCCGGGAAGCCCTCCACCGGCACGTCGAGCCCCCACTCGGCCGGGTGGCCGACCGCGATGTCCGGCAGCCCGTCCTCCACCAGCGACTCGCACAGCGCCGCGAGCCGCGGTGGCAGCCCCGCCGCCGCCCAGTACTCGGCCAGCGTCTCCCGGAACGGCTCCAGCGGGATGTAGAGGCGGCGGCAGCGGCGGGCCACCGCGGGGGTGCCGCAGACCGCGCAGCGCGCGCCGACGAGGTCGCCGCCGTCGTTGGGCCGGGCGCACTCGTGGCACATCCCGCCGTCGCTCGCCGCGCCGCAGTGCGGGCAGGCGCCGGTGGCGTGCGCCCCGTGCAGCCACCGCCCGCACGGCTCGCAGTACGGGAGCAGGCGGGTCCGCGGGGCGATGACCCCCTCCGCGTACAGCTTCGCGAAGAGGTCCCGCACCCAGCGCGCGTACCCCTTGTCGCGGCGCGGCCGGACGATGTGGTCGAACGCGACGCCGGAGCGCAGCCAGTCGGCGGCGATCGCGGCCCGGTACCCCTCCGCCACCTCCTCCGGCTTGCGGCCGAGCCGCAGCGCCCGCACCTCGACGGAGCTCGCGTGGTCGGCCGTGCCGGTGGTGAACCGGACCGGCTCGCCTTCGGCCCGCAGGTATCTGGTCAGGACGTCGGCGGCCACGTACGGCCCGGCGAGGTGGCCGATGTGGAGTTCGCCGTGGGTGGCGGGCGGGGTCGCGGTGATCCAGACGGGGGTGCTCATGGAAGCCTCCTGAGCGTCAGCGAGGTGCGAGGGGCAGACGGGACGGTGACGTCGGCGGGCGGGTCAGCGGGGCTCGAAGTGGAAGGAGCGGATGAAGCAGTCGCGGGGCTGCTCGACGGCGTAGACGATGCACTCGAAGAGCGCCTGGGTGGTGAGCTTGTCGTCGGCCGCGACGCCGCCCGGGTCGATGCCGTCCCACTCCGCGAAGCGCGGGTCGGCGGTCGAGAAGTCCGGCGGGAAGAGGGAGAAGACCCGCACCCCGGACGGCCGCAGCCGGCGGGCCAGGATGTCCGCGAAACCGGCCTGCGCGCTCTTCGCCGCCCAGAACGCCTCGTGTGCCCCGCCGGGGGCCGCGGAGGCGCCCCCCGCGTCCCGCACGGCCACCATGTTCACGATGTCGGGCCGCAGCGAGCCGCGCAGCAGCGGCAGGAAGTGCTTCACCATGAGGACGGTGCCGCCGGCCGTGGACTCGATGGTCTCCACGATCTCGGCGTCGCTGGTCGCCTCCAGGTCCATGCCGTCGAGCCACCGGGCGCCGTTGTTCACCAACAGGTCGACCCGGTCCGTGTGTTCGCCGACCCGGGCCGCGAACTCCCGGATCTCGGCGGGCCGGCTGAGGTCGCACCCGAAGGCGTGGATACGGTCGCGGGCCGAGCCCAGCACCTCGGCGCGGGTCCGCTCCGCCGCCTCCACCGTCCGCGCCGACACATAGACCTCGGCCCCGAGATGGGCGAATCCGACGGCGAGCGCACGGCCGAAGGAGCGGGACGCGCCGGTCACGACGACACGCAGATTCTCGAATTTCATTGGGTTTCTGCTCTCCCCACGGATACGGCTTCCAATGGCCGGTCCCTTGCAGCGTGGCAGAGGAGAGGAGCACCGGAGCGGGGAAAAGGGGTGCGCGTTCACGCCGTTGCGTGGACGCGCCACGGCAGCGGGCAGGCGCGCAGCACCGTCGCCCGCTTGTGGTGCACGCTGACCCGGTCGGGGCCGGCGGAGACGGTGACGGTGCCGCCAGGCGTCCGGACGACCCCCTGGACCGCGGGCACGACGGTCCCGTCCAGCGCCCCCGCCGCGGCGAGCGCCGCCGCGCCCGTCAGCGCCAGCCGCGGGTGCCAGCCGCCGACCGTGAGCGCGCGGACGGAGAGCCCGTGGGGCGTGGTGTCGAACGTGGCGATCTTGGGCAGCGCGGAGTGCGGGGGGTGCCCGAGGAGCCGGGCGGCCTCGGCCCGGAGCGCCAGCAGATGGGCGTGGCCGCGGACCCGGCCGGCCGCCACGAAGACGTAGGGGTTCCCGTACGAGACGAGGCTGACCGGCACGCCGAGGAGCCGGTCGCGCGGGCGGCCGGTGGGGAGGGTGCCTGGGGCGTCGGGCGGGCGGAGGAAGTGCAGCGTGTACGCGCCCGTCCGCCGCGGCTCCGGCTCGCACAGGACCGTGTCGCCGGTGGTCAGCGCGTGGACGGTCACCGGGCCCGGGCGCCCCTCGGCGACCACGCAGGCGAGCAGCGAGTGCCCGCACCCGGCCCGGAAGTCGAACCCGCCGCCGGGCAGGACCTGCACGAACCGGTACCGCAGGGTGCGGTCGGGGCCCTCGCCGTAGAACGCGATCTTCCGCAGCCGCGGGTCGAGCTGCGCCAGCTCCCGCGCGAGCCCCAGGGTGCCGGCGGGCATCCGGTCCCCCCGCACGACGAGCGTCGCGCCGGGGGCGTCGTGGGCGCGCACGACGAGCGCGGCCGTTTCGTCGTGGGCTGCGCCCGGCTGGACCCCGTTGTGGGCAGCTGTTCCGCTGGGGCGATGGGGGTCCCCCCTGCTCGAACGAAGCCGAGAGCAGGGGGGAGGGTGGGCACAACGGAACGGCACCGTCGCGGGTGCCTCCGCGACCGGGCCTGGACCCGCACCCGTACGGCGCCGTACACCGGGTGCGGGTTCAGGCGCGGAAGCCTGGGCGCGGCAGAGGGCGCCGTCCCTGTGCCCACCCGTCCCGCCCTGCGGGACGCCTGCCCACAGGGACGGTGCGTCAGGCCGCGGCACAGTCGGCGGGGATCTGGAGGGTGCGGAGGACGTCGGTCCAGAGTTCGTGGACCGCCAGCGCCCACAGCGCCTGTGCGTCGCCCCGGTTGGGCCGCTCCAGCTGACGCGCCAGCAGGCGCGCGACGCGGTCCGCGCGGACCTTGCCGCCGAGGACGAGCCGGGCCGGGGAGAGGAGTTCGCGGACCGTGTCGAGGAGCGGCCCCCCGGGCGCGATCATCGCCTCGACGGGGAGGGTGAAGGGCTGCTTGGGCCGGCGCAGGACGGCCGCCGGGAGGAGCTCCGCGCCCGCCTCGTACAGCGCCCGCTTGCCCGTCCGCGCCGCCGCGGGCAGCGACCGCGCGTGGGTGACGACGGCCGGCTGGCAGAAGGGGAGCCGGGTCTCGACGGCCCAGGCCATCGCGAGGTGGTCGACGCGCCGCAGGTGGTACGCGGGCAGCCGCCACCGCGTCTCCAGGGCGGTCGTCGCGGTGACCCGGTCCGCCCCGACCGCCTCCGCGGAGCGCAGCTCCTGCTCGATGCGGTCGGCGGCGGAGCCCGTGTCGGCGATGTGGGCGCGGTAGTCGGCCGTGTAGAGGTGCTCGCGCAGCAGCCGCGGCGCGGCGGCGAGCGCGTCGGTGTAGGCCGCCGCCCAGTCGGCGCCCGGCGGGGCCGCGAGGGCCGCCGCCATCCGGTCGTACCCGCCGAAGAGTTCGTCCGCGCCGTCGCCGGTGAGCGCGACGGTGAAGCCGTTCTGGCGGACGGCGCGGAAGAGGGCGTAGGTGGAGAGGGTGATGGGGTCGGCGTTGGGCTGGCCGAGGTGGCGGACGGTGCGGGTGAGGAGGGAGGGGAGTTCGTCGGGGTCGAGGGCGATCTCGTGGTGGACGGTCCGGGCCCGGCGGGCGACGGAGCGGGCGTGGGCGGCCTCGGAGCCGGGCCAGTTGCCGCGGTAGGTGAGGTGGAAGGTGTGCAGCGGGGGCGCGTCGGTCTCGCGGGCGTGCTCGGCGGCGAGGGCGGTGACGAGGCCGGAGTCGAGTCCGCCGCTGGTGACGGCGCAGACGGGGACGTCGGCGTCGGCGAGTCGCCGGACCTCGTGGCGCAGCACGTCCTGGGTGTCGCCGACGGGGGCGGCCCGGTGGGGCCCGCGGCGGTGGACGACGGGGGCGGCGCCGGGCCGGACGAGCGCGGTGGCGCCGGGCGGCAGGACGCTGACGCCGTCGAGGACGGTGCCGGTGGCGAAGGACGTACGGGTGGCGAGGACGGTGTCGAGGGAGTCGTCGCGCGGGGAGAACCGTACGCCGCCGAAGGCGAGGAGCGCGGGGATCTCCGAGGCGAAGCGGGTGGATCCGTCGGCGGGGTCGTGGTGGACGTGGAGCGGCTTCATGCCCATGTCGTCGACGGCGAGGACGAGTCGGGCGCGGCCGGGCCGCAGGTCGAGGACGGCGACGGCGAACATGCCGTCGAGGTGCTCGGCGAAGGCGGGGCCGTACTCGGCGTAGAGGGCGGGCAGGACGGTGCCGTCGCAGCGGTCGGGGAAGCGGTGGCCGCGGGCGGCGAGGGTGCGGCGGAGCTCGGCGTGGTTGTAGATCTCGCCGTTGAGGACGGCGAGGATGCCGGGGAGGTGGGGCAGCCGGTAGGGCTGCTGTCCGCCGCGCGGGTCGGTGACGGCGAGCCGGTCGCAGCCGAGGGACCAGCCGGGGCCGCTGAGCACCCGGTGTTCGTCGGGGCCGCCGTGGCGCTGGCGCGCGGAGGCCGATGCGAGCGCGGCCGGGTCGGGGCGGTCCGCCCCGGCGGCGAAGGAGCCGAGAATCCTGCACATGCCGGTCGCCTCCGTGTCGTCGTCTTCGTGGCATGGAGCCTCGTTGATTTGAATCTACCAATTTTTTGAATGGCGCGTAAGTGCCATGTCCTGTTCACGCCACGGGTTGGCCTTGCGACGCCCCTCCACCCCCAACAGGCTGGAGCCATGGAGGACTTCGCGACCGACCCCCCGACCTTCCGCAGCGCGCCGGAATCACTGCTGGTGGTGGCCGCGCACCCGGACGACATCGAGTTCTGCGTCAGCGGCACCGTCATGCAGTGGATCGAACGCGGCACCCGCGTCACGTACTGCATCGTCACCGACGGCGGCGCCGGCGGATACGACCCGCTGCTCCCCCGGCAGGCGATGGCGGACCTGCGCCGCGCCGAACAGGTCCACTCGGCCAAGCTGAGCGGCGTCGCCGACGTCCGCTTCCTCGGCTACCCGGACAGCTTCGTCGAGCCCAGCGTCGAACTGCGGCGCGATCTGTGCCGGGTGATCCGGGAGGTGCGACCGCAGCGGGCCATCATCCCCTCCCCCGAGATCAACTGGGCCCGGGTCGCCGACCTCCACCCCGACCACCGGGCCGTCGGCGACGCGTGCCTGCGCGCGATCTACCCCGAGGCGCGGAACCCCTTCGCACACCCCTCGCTCCTCCGGGAGGAGGGGCTCGAACCGTGGATCGTCCACGAACTGTGGCTGATGACCGGCCCGACGCCGAACCAGTACGTCGACGTCACGTCCGTCTTCGACCGGAAGGTCGAGGCGCTGCGGATCCACACGTCGCAGACGGCCCACTTCGACGATCTGGCGGGGCTGTTGCGGGCGTGGCTCTCGGAACACGCGAGGGCGGCGGGGCTCCCTGCGGGCCGCATGGCGGAAGCCTTCCAGACGGTCCACATCGACTGACCCGCCCCGCCGGGCGCCGCCGGGCAGGGGTCAGACGCGGTCGGCGAGGCCCGTCCAGCGGAGGGGGGCGGGGAGGTGGCCGGTGTCGTTGTAGAGCAGGAGCGACGGGGGGCGTCCGGGCGCGTACTTGATGACCGTCAGGCCCGCGTTCGCGTGGTTGAGGCCCATCCACCGCCACTCCGGCGCGTCCAGCGCCGCCCGCACCAGCCACCCCACCAGGAAGTTGTGCGTCACGACGAGCTCGTGGACGGGCTCGTCTCCCGCGACCGGTCCGGTGAAGCGCGCGGCCGCCTCCGCCGCCAGTTCCGCGCCCCGCGCCCGCTCCTCCGCCGGGAACCGCTCCAGGAAACCGAGCATCGCGTCGGCGATGTCCGCCGGCAGCTCCTCGCGGGAGGGCTGGTACGGGACGTAGTCGCCGGCCGCCTCGGCGACGCGTACCGGAACGCCGCCGAGCTGCTCGCCGACCAGCCGCGCCGTCTCCGCCGCCCGGGCGAGCGGCCCGTGGTGGACCGCGGTCAGCGGCGCGCCGCGGAGCCGTTCCCCGAGGAGGGCGGCCTGGCGGCGGCCCGTCTCCGCCAGGCCGGTCTCGTCGGGGGTGGCCTCGCCGTGGCGGGTGAGGTAGAGGTAGCGGGTGGCCGTGCCGGGGGCCGTGGTGGCCGTGGTGGTCATGGCGGGAACCTTCCGGGTACGCGGTGTGGATCTCGTGGTCGCGGGGACGGCGCCGCGGTCCGCCCCGGTTCCCCGTACGCGGAGGCCGTACGGGTGGACTCGTACCGCCCCCGCCCGCAGCCGTCCCCCACTCCCGCCTCCCGGTGCTGGTCTGACCCCCATGCGACCAAGACGACGTGTCCTCGCGACCGCCCTGCTCCTCGCGGCCACCGCCCTCGCCCCCGCCGCCCTGCCCGCCACGGCGGCGGCCCCGAGTCCCGTCCGGCACGGCGCCGGCGACCGGTGTCCGGAGAGCGACGCGCTTCCGGCCGCCACCGTCGCCCGGCTCGACTCGACCGTCGAGAAGGTCCGGCGGGAGGCCGGGATCCCCGGTCTCGTCGTCGGGATCTGGATGCCGGGCCAGGGGTGTTACGTCCGGGCCACCGGCGTCGCGGACAAGCGGACCGGCGAGCCGATGTCCGCCGACGGGTACGTCCGGATCGGCAGCGAGACGAAGACCTTCACCGTCACCGCACTCCTCCGCCTCGTCGACGAGGGGAAGGTCGGGCTCGACGACCCGATCGACGCCTACGTGCGGGGCGTCCCGAACGGCCACCGCATCACGCTGCGGCACCTCGCCGGGATGCGCAGCGGCCTCTTCCCGTACACGTCCGACCCGGACTTCGTCCGGGACCTGCTGAGCGCGCCGAAGCGCCCGTTCAACCCGTGGGAGGTCCTCTCGTACGGCTACCGGCACGCCAACACCTTCGCGCCGGGCGCCACCTTCCAGTACTCCAACTCCAACCTCGTCCTGCTCGGCCTGGTCGTCGAGAAGGTCACCGGCCGTCGGCTCGCGGACGTGCTCCACGAGGACGTCGTCCGGCCGGCGGGGCTGCGGCACACCTTCCTGCCGAAGGGCGCCGAGTTCCCGCTGCCGCACGCCCGCGGCTACACCGACCAGACCCTGGACGGCACCGTCGCCGACGCGACGGACTGGAACCCCAGCTGGGCGTGGTCGGCCGGCGCGATGATCTCCGACCTCGACGACCTGCGCCGCTGGGCGCCCGTGCTCGCCACCGGGAAGCTGCTCAGCCCCGCGACGCAGGCGCAGCGCCTCAAGACCCTGCCGACCGGCTTCCCGGGCACCTCGTACGGGCTCGGGATCCTGGACACCAACGGGTGGATCGGCCACAACGGCTCGCTGCCCGGGTACGAGACGGTCACCGTGTACCTCCCGTCGCAGCGGGCCACCCTCGTCCTGATGCTCAACACGGACTCGCTCAGCGGCGGACAGGAGCCGTCCACCCTGGTGGCCCGCGCGGTCACCGGGGTCGTCACGCCGAAGAACGTCTACGCGGGCTCCGTGACGCCCCGCGGCTGACCCGTCCCGCCCGCCCGGGAAGGGCCGTCGGGGGAACCGGTTCCTCCGGCGGCCCCCCGGGTACGAGCCGGACATGTCAAAGGGCTGGGGATGGTGGTTCCTCGCGGGTTTCGCCGTGTGGACGTTCTTCGCGCTGCAGTGGACCGACCTCGGGTGCGACTACCCGGAGGCGTACATGGCGGTGGTCCGGTTCGGGACACCCGAGGGCCTGGAATTCCTGCCGGCCTGCGCCGGATAGGGCTCCGTGTCTACGATCGGTCCATGAGCGCTGACGGTTCCCGCTGGTCCCTCGCTTCCCGGAACTCGTTCCTGTCGATCGGCTCGGTCGGCTCGACGCTGTCGATCGGCTCGGTCGGCTCCTTCCTGTCCATCGGTTCGGTCGGCTCGGCCGCCTCCGTCCTCTCCGTGGGCTCCTGGGCGAGCCTGGGCTCCCTCCTGTCGGCGGAGTCCCAGTGGTCGGCCCTCTCCTGGCGCTCCCGCTGCGGTGTGCTGGCGGGTGGCGGCGCCGTCCTGGCGGCGGGGGCCGTCCTCGCCGTTCAGACCGTCTCCGCCGCACCCGGCCGGAGGAAGCGGAGGTAGGGGGTCTCCGTGCCGGGCGGCGGGAACGCGGCCTCGATGGCGGCACGGGATTCGGTGAAGTGGGTCCAGCCCTCGTAGTGGAGGGGGATCACCGTCCGGGCGCCCAGGGTGCGGGCCAGGGCCGCGCCCTCCCGCGCGCTGAGGGAGAAGGAGCGGTCGCCCGTGGTGGGGAAGTGGGCGTCGCCCAGGTGCAGGAAGGCCGTGTCGACGGCGAAACGGGTGGCCAGGTCGTTCAGGGCGGCGTGGCGGGTCGTGTCGCCGGAGACGTAGAGGGTCCGGTCCTCGTGGGTGAGGACGAAGCCGGTGACCGGTCCCGTGACGTGTTCCGTGCCCTCGGGGCCGTGGCGGGCCGGGACGGCGGTGACCGTGAGCGCGGTGCCGCCGGGGGTCAGGAGGGTGTGGGACTGCCAGGGCGTCAGGCCCACCGCGCGGCCGCCCAGCCGTGCCGCCGCCTCGGGGGTCGTCAGGACCAGGCGGGCGCCGGCCAGGACCTCGCGGCCGGAGACGTCGAGGTTGTCGGCGTGCTGGTCGTGGGAGAGGAGGACCAGGTCGAGCGGCGGCAGTTCGGCGGGGGTGACGGCGGGACCCGCGGTGCGGCGGAGCGGGCGGGCGCCGGGGTAGTCGGCCGGGGCCGGGTCGAAGGCCGGGTCCGTGAGCACCGCGAGGCCGCCCACCCGGAGAAGGAGCGTCGCCGTGCCGACGTAGGTGGCGGTGAGCGTCATGACCGGGCCCCGATCCTGGACTCGAGGGCGGTCAGGAGCTCCTGGAGGAGGCCGATCGAGGTCTCGTCCGTCAGCGTGCCGTCCGCGTCGAAGCGCTCGTGCGAGCGGAAGAGGTGGACCTCCGGCTTCACCACGACGTCGCTGTCCGTCCAGACGAAGACCTGCCGCAGCGCCAACTGCGCCCGCACCGTGCCGAAGTTGGTCGGCGCGGCGCCGAGGATCGCGATCGGCTTGCGGCGCAGCGGCAGGCCCTCCGTGCGGGTCCAGTCGGTGGAGACCCAGTCGAGGGCGTTCTTCAGGACGCCGGGGATCGAGTAGTTGAACTCGGGCGTGGCGATGAGGAGTCCGTCCGCCTCCACCACCCGCCGGCGCAGCTCCGCCACGACGGCCGGGCGGCGGTCGGGGTGGTCGAGGTCCTGGTCGTACGGCGGGATCTCGCGGAGATCCTCGTAGATCTCGATGTCGAGGCCGCCGGGGTTGAACTTGCGGGCGGCGTGCAGCAGGAGCGTGTTGTGCGAGTCGGCGCGGAGCGAGCCGGAGACGGCCAGGACGGTTGCGGTCATCAAGTCCCCCTGGGTGAGGGCGCCTTGGCAGCGGCGCCGCGATGCCCGCAACGTAAACCGAACGGTTCAGGGTGTCAACCGAACCGTTCAGTCTTGACAGTGAACCGAACGGTATAGTTTTCTCGTCGGCATGAAGACGACCCGTACGGAGACGACAGCGGGCCCGCGACGCGGCTCCGACACCGCCGAGTTCACGGGCCCGGGCACCGGGCGCATACCCGCGGGCGGTGCGGCATGACGGCCGGGACGGTCGCCGCCGCCGCGGGGACGGCCGTACGGGGGCGGGCCCTCGCGCTCGCCGCCCTCGCCGCACCCGCCGCCGCCGGGGTGTCCGGGCCCGCGCTCGTCGTGCCCGAGGCCGCGGCCTCGCTCGGCGTGTCCGTCCCCACCGCCACCTGGCTCCTGACGGTCTTCGGGATCGGCATGGCCGCCGGCACGCCACTGCTCACCGCCGCCGGACGGCGCAGCGGGCCGGGCGGCACGCTGCGGACGGCGGCGGCGCTCGTCGTCGCCGGGACGGCGCTCGTGCTCTTCGTCCCGGGCTTCGCCGCCGCCCTCGCCGGGCGGGCACTGCTCGCGGCCGGCGCGGCCGGGTTCAACGTGGCGGCCTTCCAGCTCGCCGGCCGCGACCGCAGCGGGCGGTCCGCCGGACTCGTCGCCATCGGCAGCGCGGTGGGCGGCACGGCGGGGCTCTTCGGCGGCGCGGCGATCGCGGCGGGCGTCGACTGGCGGGGCGCGCTCGTGCTGCCCGTACTGAGCGTGGCGGCGCTCGGGTGGGTACGCGGCCCCGCCCCGGACGCCCCCGACAGCCCGCGGCCCCGGCCGGCCCGCGACGGGACGGCGACAGCCCTCCGCTCCCCCACCTTCCGCTCCTCCGCCGGGCTCATGCTGGTGCTCTCCACCGTCAACTTCGGGCTCATGTACGCCGGGCCCCGGCGGGCCGGGGAGCTGGCCGGGTGGGGGGTCGTGCAGACCGGGGCGTTCGCCGCCGTCGCCGCGCTCGCCGGGGCGCTGCTGTCCTGGCTGCTCGTCCGGGCGCGGGCACGGCCGTGGGTCCTGGCCTGCGGGGGCGCCCTCGCCGTCGCGCTCGCCGCGGGCGGGCCCTGGGCCTGGGTCGTCCTGCTCGGGTCCGGGGTGAGCTCGCTCGCCACCGCCGCCGCGCAGGGGCTGCTCACCGGCGCCTCCACGGAGGGCCTGCCGGAGGAGCTGCACGACACCGCCGTCGGCCTCTTCAACTTCGCGTTCCTGGTGGGCGTGGCCGCCGGCCCGGCGCTCGCCTCCGCCCTCCTCTCCTGACCCTCTTCCCCCCTTCCTCCCTTCCCCCTGACCCCCTTCCCTCTTCACCTCTGGAGACGTCATGTCCTACCCCGACCCCCGCTACCTCGGCGACCAGGGCGAGATCAGCGCCCGCTTCCGGCCCGCCGACACCCCGCCCGACTTCGTCGCCACGGGCGTCGCGCCCGCCGCGTACCACTACCTCTCCACCACCCTCTCCACCCAGGGCGAGTACGGGCTCTACCGGGTGGACATGGGGCCCGAGTCGGCCGGGCCCGCCACCCACTTCCACAAGGCGATGTCGGAGGCGTTCTTCGTGCTCTCCGGGACGATCCGCCTCTTCGACGGCGAGCGGTGGGTGGACGCCCGCTCCGGCGACCACCTCTACGTGCCCGTCGGCGGACTGCACGCCTTCCGGAACGAGTCCGGGGAGCCCGCGTCGATGCTGATGCTGTTCGCGCCGGGCGCGCCCCGGGAGGAGTACTTCGAGCGGATCGGCGACCTGGCGGGGATGAGCGAGGCGGACCGGGCCGCGTTCCTGGTGAAGCACGACAGCTTCTTCGTCTGACGCCCTGCCCCGGGCCGACCGGAAACCGGAACCGGCCCTTTGCAGACCGAACCGTTCAGTTCATATACTGGACCGGACCCCCTCCCCTACCCCCGAGGACGTACCGCCATGGCCGCCAGCAAGGACGTCCTCGACGAGTACGGCATCCCGGTCATCCCCGACCCCGCCGACGCGGCCTCGCGGAAGCGGCAGGCGATCATCGACGCGGCGCTGACGGAGTTCCTGGCGGAGGGGTACTCGGCCGCGTCGATGGACGCCATCACCGCCCGGTCCGGGGTGTCGAAGGCGACGATCTACAAGCACTTCGGCAGCAAGGAGCGGCTGTTCCTGGCGGTCATCGGCGGCGTGCTGCCGAAGACGTACGCGGACCTGGAGCCCACCAACTCGACCATCGCCGCCGCCCCCGACCTGCGCTCCGCGCTGCTGAAGCTGACGACGGACTGGGCGCGGATCCTGCTGCGCCCCGACATCATGTCGCTGCGCCGGCTGGTGATCGGCGAGATCGACCGGTTCCCGCAGCTCGGCCAGCTCTGGTACCGGGTCAGCTACGACATGAACAACGGGCCGCTGGTCGAGGCGTTCACCGAACTGCACGCCCGGGGCGTCCTCGACGCGCCGGACCCGAAGCTGGCGGTGCAGCAGCTGGTCGCGGCGACGGTCGGAGTGCCGCAGCTCGTGCGGACCTTCTCCCCGGAGGCGGAGATCGAGGACGCCGAGCTGGAGCGGGTCATCGGCTCGGGAGTGGACCTGTTCCTGGCGCGGTACGCCACCGGCGCCTGACCGCCGCCCACACCAGCAGCGCCGCCGCCCACCCGCCGGTGGTGAGCAACTGGACGCGGCTCGCCGGGTCGCCGAGCATGAACAGCAGGACCGCCCCGATGCCGGCGAGCGCGGTCAGCGAGGCGGCGGACGGGCCGCGCAGACGCAGGTGGGAGCCGGCGATCAGGGCCCAGACGATCAGGATCGCCGCGCCGATCGAGTTCAGCAGGAACGGGAAGACCGTACGCGGCCACAGCAGGCTCAGCACGACCGAGACGAAGCCGAAGGCGGCCGACGCCACGACGGCGGTGTGCGGGACGCCGGCGCGGACCCGGCCGAGGACGGGCGGGGCGTCGCCGCGGTCGACGAGCGCGTACAGCATGCGGGAGGAGCCGTAGATGTTGGCGTTCATCGCGGAGAGCAGGGCGACGAGGACGACGGCGCTCATGACGTCGGCGGCGCCGGGGACGCCGATCCGTTCCATGACGGCGGTGTACGGGCCGTCGGCGACCCCCGGCGCGTTCCACGGGACGAGCGCGACGATGACGGCCATCGAGCCGAGGTAGCAGACCGCCACCCGCCACATGACGGCGCGGACGCCGGTGCGCACGGCGCGGGCCGGGTCCTCGCACTCGGCGGCGGCGATCGTGACCGTCTCCAGGCCGCCGAAGGCGAAGACGGCGGCGACCATGCCGACGGCGACGCCGTGCCAGCCGTGCGGCAGGAAACCGCCCGCGCCGGTGAGGTGCCCGGCCCCCGGTGAGGCGAAGCCGCCGACCAGGCCGGCGAGGGCGGCGACGCCGAGCAGCAGGAAACCGGCGATGGCGGCGATCTTCAGGCCGGCGAACCAGAACTCCAGCTCGCCGAAGCGGCGTACCCCGGTCAGGTTGGCGGCGGTGAAGACGGTCATGAAGACGGCGACCCACGCCCACGGCGGCACGGCCGGCCACCAGCCGTGCGCGATGCGGGCCGCGCCGATCGCCTCGGCGGCGACGCTGACGACGAGCAGCGCCCAGTACATCCAGCCCGCGAGCAGCCCGGCCCAGCCGCCGAAGGCCCGCCGGGCGTGCTCGGCGAAGGAGCCGGTGACCGGCCGCTCGGCGGAGAGGTCGCCGAGCATCCGCATCACCAGCACGGTGAGCGCGCCGGCGAGGACGTACGAGACGAGGATGCCCGGCCCGGCGGCCGCGATCCCCACCCCCGAACCCACGAAGAGCCCGGCGCCGATGGCCCCGCCGAGCGCGATCATCGCCAGATGCCTCCGGCGCAGCCCGCGCGTCAGTACCCGTCCCGTCATGTTCTCCCCCGATCGTCAGGACGACAGCGGGGATCATGACGTGATCGGGCCGCACGGGCAATCCGGAACCGTCCGCTCGGCCGCCCCCTCGGCCGCCGGCTCAGACCACCAGACCCACCGCGAGGACCGCGATCAGCGCGCTCGACGCCAGGCCCGTGAGGAGCCGGGCGCGGGCACCCGTCAGGGCGTGGCCGAGGAGGGTGCCGGTGGAGGCCAGGAGGAGCTGCCAGCTCGCCGAGGCGGCGAACGCCGCGGCGACGAAGACGGCCCCCTCGGCCGGGCCCGTCGTGGCGTGGCCGCCGAGGACGAGGGCCGTGAAGTAGAGGACCGTCATCGGGTTGAGGACCGTGATCCCGAGGAAGGTCCAGAAGGCCCGGTGCGGGGCCGTCACCGGCCGTTCGTCCGGCGCGGTCCCGCCGCGGTGGGCACGGTGGGCGCGGAGCGCGGTACGGGCCGAGGCCCCCGCGAGGACCAGCAGGACGACCGCGGACACCCAGCGCAGGGGCGCCGCCACCGGCGCGAGGAGCGGCACGAGCGCCGCCCCGCCGACGACCGCGACCAGGGCGTACACCCCGTCGGCCGCCGCGATGCCGAGCGCCGCGCCCGCCCCCGTACGCCACGGGCTGCGGGCCGCGACCGCCACCAGGTGCGCGCCGACGGCGCCCACCGGGATCGCGATGCCGTAGCCGGCCAGCAGGCCGGCCACCACCGCGGCGGTCACGCGACGGCGGGGATCGCACCTCCGGGGGCCGGGGTCGTCTGCTGTCGGTGGTAGGCCGCGCCGTCCTTCGTCCGGGCGAGCAGGCCGCCGACCACCAGGTAGCGGCGGAGCGCCGGGTAGTCCGCGTGGACGGTCTTCAGGGCCTCGTTGACCTCGGTCTCGCGGTAGACGCGGCCGGACTCGAAGAGGGTCTCGGCGAGGTGGGCGAGGAGCGCCGCACGGCGGGCCGGGCGGCGCGGGATCGCGATGAGGCGGCCGTCGGCGGAGAACAGCTCCGCGACGGGCCGGGAAGAGGGATGACTCATGGGGGCAGGGTGGGCCGCCACCGGCCCGCCCCGCAAAGGGTTTTCGCCCCGCCGGATGGGGTGGTCCGGCGCCGGGACGCGCCGGGACGCGCCGGTTCAGCCGATGATGACGTTCGCCGCCTCCTGGAACTTCGGCAGGATCGGCGGCATGCCCTGCTCCTGGAAGATCGGGCGCGCCTGGGCCGCGAAGGAGAGGAAGTCCTCCTCGGACTCCCAGAAGTCCACGACCCGCCAGCCGCCCGACCCGTCCGGGCCGGCCGCGTGGGCGAGGAAGCCCTGCGGGGGCCACCACTCGGCGTCGGTGAGCCGGCCGGTCGTGGCCTCGTACTGCTCCTGGGTGCCGCCGGGGATCTCGACGGTGACGATGACGGCCATGCTGCTGCTCCCGTGGGTGCGGGGGTGGGGGGTCACGCCCCAGCACACCCCCGCCCCCGGGTGCCCGCACCGCGACGGGGACCGAACGGGCGAGACCCCGGGGCGGGGGTGTGCTGGGG
>NZ_JOGX01000030.1 GCF_000719555.1 Streptomyces sp. NRRL F-5727 | reverse complement strand
AACTTCGTCCGCTCGCTCAACCCCACGGACCCGTACAACCTGACCCACCCGGCGGAGTACTACAAGGGCGTCAACATGACGCTCGCCGGCCTGGTCTCCACCGTGGCCAACCCGGACCGGGCGCTGAAGAACGCCTGGGACGCGGCGAAGGGCGACCCGTCGGAGTTCCTCGGCCGGCTGGTCCCGGAGCTCATCGGCACCAAGGGCGCGGGCGGCCTGAAGGCCCTGACCCGCCTCAAGAACCCGCCCGACGGCCCCGGCAAGCCGGGCGGCACCCGCACGGACCAGCAGAAGAACCCGGACGGCAACAGCAACAAGTGCAGCGAGACGGTCTGCGACGGCGACCCGATCGACATGGCGACGGGCCGCATGCTGCTCTGGCAGACCGACCTCGCCCTGCCCGGCTCGCTGCCCCTCGTCCTCCGGCGCACCTTCGACTCGTCCCGGCGCTCGGGCCGCTGGTTCGGCCCGGCCTGGTCGAGCACCGTGGACCAGCGGCTGGAGATCGACTCCGAGGGCATCGTCTTCAGCTGCGACGAGGGCAGCCTGCTGGCCTACCCGCACCCCGCCCCGGGCGTCCCCGTCCTGCCGACCCACGGCCGGCGGTGGCCGCTGGACCGGGTCGAGGACGGGTACACCGTCACCGACCCCGACACCGGGCGGGTGCTGCACTTCGCCGACCACGGCGAGGACCTCGCGCTGCTGGTCCAGATCGACGACCGCAACCGCCGCTGGATCGCCTTCGCGTACGACGAGGAGGGCGCCCCGACGGAGATCGTCCACCACGCCGGCCGGCACGTGAGGCTCACGACCTCCGAGGGCCGGATCACCGCCCTGCACCTCGTCGGGGCGGCGGCCGACGGCACCGACCAGGAGATCCTGCGCTACGGCTACACCGACGGCCACCTCACCGAGGTCGTCAACTCCTCCGGCGTGCCGCTGCGCTTCGGCTGTGACGAACAGGGCCGCATCACGTCGTGGACCGACACCAACGGCAGCGCCTACCACTACGTCTACGACGAGCGTGACCGCTGTACCGACCAGTCCGGCTCCCACGGACACCTGGAGTCGCACTTCACGTGGGACGAGGTCGACCCGGCCACCGGAATGCGGTGCACCTCCCTCACCGACGGCCAGGGGCGCACGACCCGGTACCTCGTCGACGACCGGTCGCAGGTCGTCGCCGAGATCGACCCGCTGGGAGCGGTCACCCGGTACGAGCGCGACCGCCACCACCGACTCCTCTCCCGGACCGACCCGCTCGGCCACGTCACCCGTTCCGTCTACGACGACGCGGGCCGGCTGATCGAGGTCGTCCGTCCCGACGGCCGCGGCGTCCGCGCCGAGTACGACGCACTCGGCCTCCCCGTGTGCGTGCGGTACGCGGACGGCACCGTCATGCGCCAGACGTTCGACGAACGCGGCAACCGCACCTCGTACACGGACGTCTCGGGGACGACGACGCACTTCACGTACGACGACGAGGGGCACCTCGCCTCGCTGACCGACGGGCTCGGCGCGACCACCCTCGTCCGGTGCGACCGCAGCGGACTGCCGGTGGAGATCACCGACCCGCTGGGTGCCGTCACGCGGTACGAACGGGACGCGTTCGGCCGCCCCACGGCGGTCACCGACCCGCTCGGCGCGGTGACCCGCGTGGAGTGGACCGTCGAGAGCCAGGTGGCCCGGCTGGTGGAGGCCGACGGCAGCGTCCGGACGTGGACCTACGACGGCGAGGGCAACGTGCTCACGCACACCGACGCCGTGGGCGGGACCACCCGTTTCGAGTACACGCACTTCGACCTCCTGGCGGCACGGACCGACCCGGACGGCGCGAGGTACGAGTTCCGGCACGACGCCCGGCTCCGGCTGACCCAGGTCGTGAACCCCCTGGGACAGACCTGGGACTACGCGTACGACCCGGCGGGCCGGCTGGTGTCCGAGACCGACTTCGACCGCCGTACCCTCCACTACGCGTTCGACGCCGCAGGACGCCTCACCACGCGCACCAACGGCCTCGGACAGAGCGTCCGGTACGAACGCGACAGCATGGGCCAGATCGTCCGCAAGGACAGCGACGGCCTCGTCACCACCTACGAGTACGACGTCTTCGACGAGCTCGCCGCGGCCACCGGCCCCGACGCCACGCTGACGCGCCTGCGCGACCGGTACGGGCGGCTGCGCTCGGAGACGGTGAACGGACGCGAGCTCTCCTTCGACCACGACGCGCTCGGCCGCCGGGTCGGCAGGACCACCCCCGCCGGGGCGGTCAGCTCCTGGACGTACGACGCGGCCGGTCGCCCGGTGGCGCTGACCACGTCCGGCCGGACGATCGGCTTCCGGCGCGACCTGGCGGGCCGCGAGGTGGAGCGCCACATCGGTGACCACGTGAGTCTGGCCAACGCGTTCGACACGGTCGGCCGGCTGGTCGACCAGCGGGTCATGGGCCGGGGGCGACGCGGCATCCAGCACCGCTCCTACTCCTACCGCGCCGACGGCCACGTCGTCGGCGTCCAGGACCTGCTCGGCGGAAGCCGCCGCTTCGACCTCGACACGATGGGCCGGATCACCGCCGTCCGCGCCGAGGGCTGGTCCGAGACGTACGCCTACGACGCGGCCGGGAACCAGACCACCGCCTCGTGGCCGGCCTCCCATCCCGGCCAGGAGGCGGTGGGGGCCCGGGCCTTCACGGGCACCCGCGTCGTCCGGGCCGGGCAGGTCCGGTACGAGCACGACGCGCAGGGCCGCACCGTGCTCCGGCAGAAGGCGCGCCTGTCGCACAAGCCCGACACCTGGCGCTACACCTGGGACGCGGAGGACCGTCTCACCTCGGTCGTCACCCCGGACGGCACGGTCTGGCGCTATCTGTACGACCCGCTGGGCCGTCGCATCGCCAAACAGCGCCTCGCCGACGACGGCCGCACCGTGGCGGAGGAGGTCACCTTCACCTGGGACGGCGCGACGCTGTGCGAGCAGACCAGCCGGAGCGAGCACCTCCCCCGTCCCGTCGCCCTCACCTGGGACCACGACGGCCTGCGCCCGCTCGCCCAGACGGAGCGCCGGCTGGCCGCGGACGGGGCGTCCCAGGACGCGGTCGACGAACGCTTCTACGCGATCGTCACCGACCTCGTCGGCGCCCCGGCGGAACTCGTCGACGAGGCCGGAGACCTCGCCTGGCGGACCCGTGGCACCGTGTGGGGCGCGACCGCCTGGGCCGCGACGAGCACGACGTACACGCCGCTCCGCTTCCCGGGGCAGTACTACGACCCGGAGACCGGGCTGCACTACAACTTCCACCGGCACTACGATCCGGAGACGGCCCGCTACCTCAGCACCGACCCCCTGGGGCTCGATCCCGCTCCGAACCCGGTCGCCTACGTGGACAACCCCCTGACGGCGTCCGACCCCCTCGGCCTCAAGCCCTGCAAGATCCGCGTCTCACCGATGGCCTCCGACTGGGCGACCAAGGGTGCCCACGTGCACATCCCGCAGAAGAAGGGGCCGGAGCACGAGGTCCGCGTCTACGTGGACGACAAGGGGAACATCGCCGCGGACCCCATCCGGCTCAACACGGGACTGGCCTCGGACAAGAGCGTGAAGGCGGCCCTGGACGCGGTGAACAACGACCCGGCGCTCCGCGCCGACCTCCTGGCCAAGGCCAAGGCGGCCAAGGCCGAGATGGACGACCACAACTGGGGCAACAAGCAGAACCGCTCGGCCGAAATGCAAGCACTGATCGACAAACTGGAGAACTGGCCGTGACCGGCGTTTCCTTCCTCGCCTCCTTCCTCGCCACCGGAGAACTGCACGGCATCGGCATCGGCTCGGGACTCGCCGACGTCGACCGGGCCTTCCGCCATCCCTTCGTCGACGTCGTCGGCGACGAGGGGGAGTGGCTGCGCCGCGACTACGGACTCGTCGAGTTCGCCTTCAACCCGGAGCCGGACTGGGTCGTGGCCACCGCGACGGTCCAGCTGCACCGCCTGGCGTCGGACGACGACCTGGCCGGGGCGTGGGCCCGGAGCACCGGGATCGAGTTCCCCCGGTACGTGTCCTGGGAGGAGCTGTGGGACGAGGTCTCCCGCGCCCACGACGCCCCGGAGCTGAGGATCAGGGACCAGGGCGGCTTCCTCGAGTACCGCGCCCTGCGCTCGAACGTCTCCGTCCTCGTCGTGGACGACAAGGACGAGGAGCGCGGCCGTCGCGTCGGCGACGGGGACGTGTGGAGCCTCGACCTGTGGGCACCCGCCCGGCCGAGCTGACCGGCGGGCCCGGCCGGGCGCGGCGGGGCGGGACGCGACGGGGGCGGGACGCGGCGCACCGGCCGCGTCCCGCCCCCGTCGGCCCCGGCCCCGCCGCGAGGCGTGAACGCGCCGGTCAGGGCCTATGGCCTCAGCACTCGATGATGTTCACCGCGAGACCGCCACGGGCGGTCTCCTTGTACTTGACGCTCATGTCCGCGCCCGTCTCCTTCATGGTCTTGATGACCTTGTCCAGGGAGACCAGGTGGCTGCCGTCGCCGCGCATCGACATCTTCGCCGCCGTCACGGCCTTGACCGCCGCCATGCCGTTCCGCTCGATGCACGGGATCTGGACCAGGCCGCCGACCGGGTCGCAGGTCAGGCCCAGGTTGTGCTCCATGCCGATCTCGGCCGCGTTCTCCACCTGCTCGGGGGAGCCGCCCAGGACCTCGGCGAGGGCGCCCGCCGCCATCGAGCAGGCCGAGCCGACCTCGCCCTGGCAGCCGACCTCGGCGCCGGAGATCGAGGCGTTCTCCTTGAAGAGCATGCCGACCGCGCCCGCCGCCAGCAGGAAGCGGACGATGCCGTCCTCGTCGGCGCCCGGCACGAAGTTCATGTAGTAGTGCAGGACGGCGGGGATGATGCCGGCAGCGCCGTTGGTCGGGGCGGTGACCACCCGGCCGCCCGCCGCGTTCTCCTCGTTCACCGCCATGGCGTAGAGCGTGATCCACTCCATCGCGTGCATGGCCGGGTCGCCCTCGGAGCGCAGCTTGCGGGCCAGGGTCGAGGCGCGGCGGCGCACCTTCAGGCCGCCGGGGAGGATGCCCTCGCGGGACATGCCGCGCGAGACGCAGGACTGCATGACCCGCCAGATCTCCAGCAGCCCCGCGCGGATCTCGTCCTCGGTGCGCCACGCCTTCTCGTTCTCCAGCATCAGCGAGGAGATCGACAGGCCGGTCTCCTTGGTGAGGCGGAGCAGCTCGTCGCCGGTGCGGAAGGGGTACTTCAGGACCGTGTCGTCCGGGATGATCGGGTTCTCGCCGGCCACGGCGTCCTCGTCGACCACGAAGCCGCCGCCGACCGAGTAGTACGTCTTCTCCAGGACGAGCCCGCCCTCGGCGTCGTACGCGAAGACCGTCATGCCGTTGGCGTGGTACGGGAGCGCCTTGCGGCGGTGCAGGACCAGGTCGTCGTCGAAGGAGAACGGGATCTCGTGGGCGCCGAGCAGGTTGATCCGCCCGCTCGCCTTGATCCGCTCGAACTCGTCGTCGGCGCTCTCCACGTCGACCGTGCGCGGCGAGTTCCCCTCCAGGCCGAGGAGGACCGCCTTCGGCGTGCCGTGGCCGTGGCCGGTCGCGCCCAGCGAGCCGTACAGCTCGGCCCGGACCGAGGCCGTCCGCGCGAGCAGCCCCTCGTTCTTCAGGCGGCGGGCGAACATCCGGGCCGCGCGCATGGGGCCCACCGTGTGGGAGCTCGACGGACCGATGCCGATCGAGAACAGGTCGAAGACCGAGATGGCCACGGGAGGACTCCTTGTGGGGGCTAGACGTCGTTGTCTGCCGGGGTGATGCAGAAACGCTGAGCATGGGGCGGGGCACCGCGCTCACCGTTCCAGTGTGCGCGGTGCCCCAGATGTTCCGTACGAACAGGCTCGGAACTAAATCGTACGAAATTACTTCAGGCCGGGGTACAGCGGGTGCTTGTCGGCCAGCGCGGTCACGCGGGCCTTCAGCGCCGCGGCCTTGTCCTCGTCGTAGCCCGGCTTGAGGGCCTCGGCGATGATGTCGGCGACCTCGGTGAAGTCCTCGGCCTGGAAGCCGCGGGTGGCGAGGGCCGGCGTGCCGATGCGCAGACCGGAGGTGACCATCGGCGGGCGCGGGTCGTTCGGGACGGCGTTCCGGTTGACCGTGATGCCGACCTCGTGGAGCCGGTCCTCGGCCTGCTGGCCGTCGAGCTCCGAGTTCCGCAGGTCCACCAGGACCAGGTGCACGTCGGTGCCGCCGGAGAGGACCGAGACGCCGTGCGCCGTGACGTCGTCCTGGACCAGGCGCTCGGCCAGGATCCGGGCGCCGTCCAGGGTGCGCTGCTGGCGCTCCTTGAACTCCTCCGAGGCCGCGACCTTGAAGGAGACCGCCTTGGCCGCGATCACGTGCTCCAGCGGGCCGCCCTGGAAACCGGGGAAGACCGAGGAGTTCAGCTTCTTCGCGAACTCCTTCTTCGCCAGGATGACGCCGCCGCGCGGGCCGCCGAGCGTCTTGTGCGTGGTGGAGGTCACCACGTCCGCGTACGCGACCGGGTTCGGGTGCAGGCCGGCCGCGACCAGACCCGCGAAGTGGGCCATGTCGACCCACAGGTACGCCTCGACCTCGTCGGCGATCCGGCGGAACTCCGCGAAGTCCAGCTGGCGCGGGTACGCCGACCAGCCGGCGATGATCACCTTCGGGCGGTGCTCCTTGGCCAGGCGCTCGACCTCGGCCATGTCGACCAGGCCCTTGTCGTCCACGTGGTACGCGACCACGTTGAACTGCTTGCCCGAGAAGTTCAGGCGCATGCCGTGGGTCAGGTGACCGCCGTGCGCCAGGTCCAGACCGAGGATCGTGTCGCCCGGCTGGGCCATCGCGAAGAGCGCGGCCTGGTTGGCGGAGGCGCCGGAGTGCGGCTGCACGTTGGCGTACTCGGCGCCGAACAGGTCCTTGATCCGGTCGATCGCGATCTGCTCGGCCACGTCGACGTGCTCGCAGCCGCCGTAGTAGCGGCGGCCCGGGTAGCCCTCGGCGTACTTGTTGGTGAGGACGGAGCCCTGGGCCTCCATGACCGCGACCGGAGCGAAGTTCTCCGACGCGATCATCTCGAGGGTGGACTGCTGACGGCGGAGCTCGGCGTCGACGGTGGCGGCGACGTCCGGGTCCAGCTCGTGGAGGGGAGTGTTCAGAAGCGACATGAAGCGATCCCTACGGGGTCTCGGTCAGCCTGCGGTGAAGGCGGTGTACTCGTCGGCGGTGAGCAGGTCGTCCTGCTCGGCCGTGAGGCGCACCTTGAACAGCCAGCCGCCCTCGAACGGAGCGGAGTTCACCAGCGACGGGTCGTCCACGACGTCCTGGTTCGCCTCGACGACCTCGCCGGTCACCGGGGAGTACAGCTCGCTCACGGACTTGGTCGACTCCAGCTCGCCGCACTCCTCGGTCGCGGTCACGGTGGAGCCGACCTCGGGGAGCTGGACGAACACGATGTCACCGAGGGCGTTGGCCGCGTGCTCGGTGATGCCGACCGTGGCGACGCCGTCCTCGACGGCCGACAGCCACTCGTGCTCCTTGCTGTAGCGAAGCTGCTGGGGGTTGCTCATGGCCTGATTCTCCTGGATCGGGGGAGTGCGGATGTACGTGGGTCTTGCGGGGTGAGACGTGTCCTGAGACGAATACGTCACTTCTGGCGCTTGTAGAACGGCAGTGCCACGACCTTGTAGGGCTCGTGGGTGCCGCGGATGTCCACGCCCACGCCCTCGGTGCCGGGGGCCGCGTGGGCCGCGTCGACGTACGCCATCGCGATCGGCACGCCGAGGGTGGGGGAGGGGGCGCCGGAGGTGATCTCGCCGACGACCTCGCCGCCGAGGACGACCTGCATGCCGGCGCGCGGGACCCGGCGGCCCTCGGCGACCAGGCCGACCAGCTTGCGCGGCGGGGCGGTCTCGGCGCGCTCGGCGGCGGCCTCCAGCGCCTTGCGGCCGACGAAGTCGCCCGGCTTCTCGAACTTCACGACCCGGCCGAGACCGGCGTCGAAGGGGGTGAGGGAGGTGGTCAGCTCGTGCCCGTACAGCGGCATGCCCGCCTCCAGGCGGAGCGTGTCGCGGCAGGACAGGCCGCACGGGATCAGGCCGACGCCCGCGCCCGCCTCGGTCAGGGCCTTCCAGACGCCCTCGGCGTGCTCCGGCTTCAGGAAGAGCTCGAAGCCGTCCTCGCCGGTGTAGCCGGTCCGGGCGATCAGCGCCGGGACGCCGGCGACGGTGCCGGGGAGGCCCGCGTAGTACTTCAGGCCGTCCAGGTCGGCGTCGGTGAGCTGCCCCAGGATGCCGGGGGACTCCGGGCCCTGCACGGCGATCAGGGCGTACGCGTCGCGGTCGTCGCGGACCTCGGCGTCGAAGCCCTCCGAGCGGGCGACCAGGGCGTCCAGGACGACCTGGGCGTTGGAGGCGTTGGCGACGACCATGTACTCGGTCTCGCCCAGGCGGTAGACGATCAGGTCGTCCAGGATGCCGCCGTCCTCCTGGCAGATCATCGTGTAGCGCGCGCGGCCGTTGCCCACCGTGGAGATGTTGCCGACCAGGGCGTGGTCGAGCAGGTCGACGGCCTGCGGGCCGGTGACCGTGATCTCACCCATGTGGGAGAGGTCGAAGAGACCGGCCCTGGTGCGGACGGCGTTGTGCTCGTCGCGCTCGCTGCCGTACCGCAGCGGCATGTCCCAGCCGGCGAAGTCGGTCATGGTCGCGCCCAGCGAACGATGCAGGGCATCGAGGGCGGTCAGACGGGGGGTGGTGCTCATGATGGACGTGCTCCCGGGTCCCGAAGGCGGAAAACATGACAGGCAAGGACGTTCCTCCCCATCTGTCATGGAACCTGAGAGGTTCACCGGGGGCATCCCCGGCTTGCACCTTGGGTGGGGACACGACGGGTGTCCCGCTTTTCAGATCTGCCTCATCCACGCGGTACGGGGCCTGAGAGATTCAAGGGAGGGGCTTGCTCCTTCGGCGCCCGGACGGCCCAGGGCCGTCCGGAACTCTCCCGCGCGGATTCGAGCGGCCGGTATGCGGTTGTACGGCGCTGCGCGCGCCTGGCGCGCACATCCTCGCATACGGTGTCGGCGCCGCAAATCGCTTGTCTCGGATTACCGTTTCTTTACACTTCGTGGGCAAGGGTCTCCGTGAGGTCACCCGGTACGTCTCCCGGGGCCCGACAGGGGGAACAGCGATGAGAATCCAGCACACCGGCGTCTTCGCCGGCGAAGCAGCCATACCCGCCCAGCGGGCCCGCGCCCGGACCCGCGCGCGCGGACGCGTCGTGCGGGACCTGCGCGACCGGGGCGGGCGCGGCCCGCGCGCCCTGACCTTCGCCGCCGGCGACGTCGTGGTCGTCTCGGGGCTGCCCGGCAGCGGCAAGTCCACCCTGCTGCGGCGGACCGCCGAGGGCCGCGGCATCGACTCGCAGGACGCCCGCGAGCGCTGGGAGGCCCGGATGCCCCGCCTCCTGCCGTACGCGCTCTACCGCCCGCTGGTCCGGATCGCGCACTACGCCGGGCTCCACCGGGCGCTGCGCTCCGGCGCCGGGGTCGTCGTCCACGACTGCGGCACCCAGTCCTGGGTCCGCGGCTGGCTCGCCCGCTCCGCCGCCCGCCGCGGCCGCGCCCTCCACCTGGTCCTCCTCGACGTCGATCCGGCCACCGCCCGGGACGGCCAGCGCGAGCGGGGCCGCGGGGTGTCCGCGTACGCCTTCGCCCGGCACCGCAGGGCCGTCGGCCGGCTCGTCACCGCCGTCGAGGCCGGCCGGCTGCCGCGCGGCTGCGCCTCCGCCACCCTCCTCGACCGGGACGCCGCGACCGTGCTGCGCCGCATCGGCTTCCGGGACGCCGCCTGACGCCCGCCCGGAGGCGGGTTCTGGTCACGGCCGGGGCGGGGCGGCGTTAGGGTGCTGCGGGACGGCCGGGACCAGGGCCGTGCGAGAAGGGGACGGAACCACCGTGGACGTGATGTGGCCGGGCAACGAGCTGGAGGAGGCGCTGGCCGCCGCGCTCGGGGAGCCCGCGGCCGGAGGCCGGCTCATCGAGGTGCTCGGCCGCAGCCAGGTCTGGGTCCCGCTGCCCAACGGCGGCGGCCCCGACAGCCCCAGCCTGGACCTCGCCACGATGGAGATCGGCGGCGCCGCCTACGTCCCCGTCTACAGCTCGCAGGAGCAGTTCCTCGCCTGCGTCGGCGACCACATGTCCTTCACCGTCGCCCCCGCCCGTGACTTCGCCCGCGGTCTGCCCCCGCAGCTCGGCATCGCCGTCAACCCCGGCGGCGTCGTCGGCGTCCCGCTGCCCCCGCCCGCCGTCGCCGAGCTCTGCCGGGTCGGCCGCACCGCCCTCGACGGGCCCGCCTCCGGCGGCCGGGTCCGGCTCTTCGAGCCCGACTGGCAGGACGACCCGGTCGACTTCCTCGCCGCGGCCGCCGCCGAGTTCGACGCCACCGGCGTCGTCGCCACCGCGCGCCGCACCCTCGCCAGCGTCGAGGGCACCGAACCGGCCCTCTTCGTCGGCGTCCAGCTCACCGGCTGGGACGGCGTCGACCGCAACGCCCCGCTGGACGCCCTCGGCCGCGCCCTCGGTCGCGTCGAGGTCGCCTGGCCGGTCAACCTCATCCTGCTCGACATGGCCGCCGACCCGGTCGGCGACTGGATGCTGGAACGGGTGCGCCCCTTCTACCAGCGCGCCACCGGATGACCCCCGGCCCTGTCTAAGCTGGGCCGACCGAGACCGATCCACCGAACCGAGCCGTACGACACAGAGGACAGAGGGGCGGGACCCAGGGTGAGCGCGTCAGGGGGCGCCACGACCGGACAGGTCGAGCACATGCTGCGCCAGGTGGCGCCCGGACGCTACGACGCGTACGAGGGGCTGCTGCACGCCCTGGCCGACGGCGAGCTGTACATGCTGCTCTGGCAGGGCAGCCCGGGCTCGCCGGAGGCCCAGTACGGCAACATGGAGGTCGACGGCTTCGGTTACGCGCCCTGCGTCACCTCGGCCGGCGAACTCGCCGCCTCCGGCTGGCACCGCGCCCACGAGCGCGTCACCGGCCGCGAGATCGCCCGTGCCCTCTACCCCGAGCGCTGGGGCGTCTGGCTCAACCCGCACGCGCCCGGCGGCGGCGTCGGCATCCCGTGGGCCGATCTGCGCCGGATCGCCACCGGCCTCGACCGGATGCCCGCCGGACCGCTCCGGGTCTCCGAACCCGGCCTGGAGATCCCGCACTTCTACGCCCAGCTGACCCAGAACGCGCACCGGACCCCGGCCGTCCGCTCGCTCCGCCGCGGCTGGGTGCAGCCCGCGCTCGGCACCCCCTACCTGGTCATCGGCCTCGACCTGTACGACGGTTCGGCGGCGACCGTGGACGAGGTGCGGGCGATGATGCGCCAGTCGATCAACGCCGTGCCCGAGGGGCTGCCCGTCTCGACGGTCGCGCTCTCCGACGCGTACGACCCGGTCGCGCTCTGGCTGAAGGCCCACGCGAGGCCCTTCTACGACCGCGAGGCGCACGGCGCCCCGTCCCAGCATGCGGGATCCCAGAGTCCGGGATACGGCTACCCGCCGGCGCAGCACCGCTGACGCGCCCTTCGTGCCCGTGACCCCGCCCTGGCCGAAATGCCTTGCCAGGGCGGGGTTTTGCGTCCACTTGCAGCCGCTCCGGCCGCCGATGTCCGGCAACCGCCCGATTTGGTGAGTGTCCGGGTCTCAGGTTGGTATCACCGCTATGCGGACTGTTCTCTGCGCCGTCACTCGCCAGTAGCGTTCGGCCGGTCAAGACCACACATGGCGACCCAGGGGTGGACCCATGCGCATACTCAATTCCCGGTCGACCCGGGCTCTGACGGCGGCCATCACGGTCGGCCTCATCGCCACGGGCTGCGCGAGCGACCGGGACAAGGACGAGAACAAGTCCGGAGCCAAGGACACCTTCGTGTTCGGCGCCCCGGGCGACCCGGCCTCCCTCGACCCGGCCCTCGCCAGCGACGGCGAGACCTTCCGGGTCACCCGTCAGGCGTTCGAGGCGCTCCTGGAGCACGAGTCCGGTGGCAGCAAGCTCATCGGCGGGCTCGCCGAGAAGTGGTCGAGCAACCCCGAGGGCACCGTCTGGACCTTCAACCTCCGCAAGGGCGTGAAGTTCCACGACGGCGAGACCTTCGACGCGAAGGCGGTCTGCGCCAACTACGACTACTGGTTCAACTGGAAGGGCACCTACCAGTCGAGCGCGGTCTCGTACTACTGGCAGACCATCATGGGCGGCTTCAAGGCCAACGAGGACAAGGAGACGCCGAAGGCGAACTACAAGTCCTGCACGGTCAAGGACGACGCCACCGCCGTCATCGAGGTCTTCGAGCCCTCCGCCAACCTGCCCGGCGGCTTCTCCCTCCAGGCCCTCGCGATCCACTCGCCGAAGGCGCTCCAGGAGTACGCGAAGCAGCAGGTCACCGAGGCCGGCGACGCCATCACCTACCCCAAGTACAGCCAGGAGGCCGGCACGGTCGCCGGCACCGGCCCGTACAAGATCACGAAGTGGAACAAGGGCAACAAGGAAGTCGCCCTGGAGCGCTTCGACGACTACTGGGGCGAGAAGGCCAAGGTCAAGAACCTGGTCTTCCGCACGATCGACACCGAGGAGGGCCGCCGCCAGGCGCTCCAGGCCGGTGACATCGACGGCTACGACCTGGTCGCGCCCGCCGACATCAAGACCCTCGAGGGCGCCGGCTTCCAGGTCCCGACCCGTGACGTCTTCAACCTGCTCTACCTCGGTATGACGCAGGAGGCCAACCCGGCGCTGAAGAAGCCCGAGGTCCGCCAGGCCATCGCGCACGCCGTCGACCGCGAGAACATCGTCAAGACCCAGCTGCCCGAGGGCGGCAAGGTCGCGACCCAGTTCATGCCCGACACGGTCGCCGGCTTCTCGGAGAACGTGAAGAAGTACCCGTTCGACACCGCCAAGGCCAAGTCGCTCCTCGCCGGCGCCGGCGCGAGCGGCCTGTCGATCGACTTCTGCTACCCGACCGAGGTCACCCGCCCGTACATGCCTGCCCCGCAGGACATCTTCGAGCTGGTCAAGGCCGACCTGGAGAAGGCCGGCATCAAGGTCAACCCCAAGCCGAAGAAGTGGAACCCGGACTACGTCGACGCGGTGGAGAAGGGCGGCTGCCCCCTCCACATGCTCGGCTGGACCGGTGACTTCAACGACGGCTACAACTTCATCGGCACCTGGTTCGCCGGGTACGACAAGCAGTGGGGCTTCAAGAACGACAAGGTCTTCAACGCGGTGAAGGCCGGCTCGCTCCAGGGCGACCCGACCAAGCGCACGGACCTCTACAAGGCCGCCAACGAGGCGATCATGGAGTTCCTGCCGGGTCTCCCGCTGACCTCCTCCCCGCCGGCCATCGCGTTCGGCAAGAACGTCGTCCCGCCGAAGGTCTCCCCGCTGACGCAGGAGAACTTCGCCGAGGTCTCCTTCAAGTAACACACCCGTAAGCGGTCCGCCCGGTCACGCGTTCCTCCCGTGACCGGGCGTCCGCGCATCCACCCTCCATACGCAAGAAAGGGGCACGCGGGGTGTTGCGACTCGTCGTACGACGACTTCTCCAGCTCATACCCACCCTGCTCGGCCTGTCGGTTCTGCTCTTCATCTGGCTGAACCGACTGCCCGGCGGACCCGCCTCAGCGATCCTGGGCGAGCGGGCGACCGAAGCCGACGTGGCGCGCATCAACCGCGCGCTGGGCCTCGACCAGCCGATCTACGTCCAGTACGGACGCTTCCTCAAGCGCCTCCTCGACCTCGACCTGGGCACCTCGGTGCAGACCGGACAGCCCGTCTGGGACGAGTTCGTGCTGCGCTTCCCCGCCACGGTCGAACTCAGCCTCGCGGCCATGCTCATCGCCACCGTCGTGGGCATCCCGCTCGGCTACCTCGCCGCCCGCAAGCGCGGCGGCTGGATCGACGTCGCCTCCGTCTCCGGCTCCCTGGTCGGCATCTGCATCCCGGTCTTCTTCCTGGCGCAGCTGCTCAAGGGCGCCTTCGGCGACATCTTCGGCACCTTCGGCCGCCAGTCCACCGGCATCGACGCCACCAGCGTCACCGGCTTCGCCGTCCTCGACGGCGTGCTGACCGGCGAGTTCGACGCCGCCTGGGACGCCCTCATGCACCTGGTGCTGCCCGGCATCGCCCTGGCCACCATCCCGCTCGCGGTCATCGTCCGCATGACCCGCGCCAGCGTCCTGGAGGTGCTCGGCGAGGACTACATCCGCACCGCCGAGTCCAAGGGCCTGGAGCGCCGGGTCGTCCGCGTCCGCCACGTGCTGCGCAACGCGCTGCTCCCCGTCGTCACCGCCATCGGCCTGCTCACCGGCAGCCTGCTCTCCGGCGCGGTGCTCACCGAGTCCGTCTTCACCTTCGGTGGCATCGGCTCCTTCATCCGGACCGCCATCGACGCCCGCGACTACCCGGTGCTCGTCGGCTTCATCATGTTCATCGCCATGATCTACGTGGTGATCAACATGCTCGTCGACCTCGCGTACAGCGTCATCGACCCGAGGGTGCGGGTGCACTGATGAGTCTGACCAACACTGCCTCCAAGATCGACCGGCTCGCCCAGCTCACGGCGAAGACCGAGACCGCCAGCGGCGCCAGCCTGTGGCGCGAGGCGATGCGCCGGCTGCGCGGCAGCAAGATGGCGCTCATCGGCGGCGCGATCATCGCCGGCTTCGTCGTGCTCGCGATCATCGGCCCCTGGATCGCCCCGTACGGCCCCGCCGAACAGACCTGGCGCGGCGAGGTCTTCTCCAACCGCGGCGAGTTCGTCGGCGCCCGCGCCGAGAACTGGTTCGGCCTGGACCACCTCGGCCGGGACCTGTTCTCCCGGATGCTCGTCGGCGCCCGCCAGACGCTGCTCGTCGGCGTCGTCTCCATGCTCATCGGCCTGCTGATCGGCGCCCTCGTCGGCGTCGTCTCGGGCGCCGCGGCCACCCTCGGCGGGAAGGCCGGCCGGCGGATCGACGACGCGATCATGCGCGTCACCGACATCCTGCTGGCGCTGCCCTCGCTGCTCCTCGCCGTCTCCGTCGCCGCCGTGCTGGGCCAGTCGCTCACCACCGTGATGATCGCCGTCGGCGTGGTGCAGATCCCGGTCTTCACCCGCCTCCTGCGCGGCTCGATGCTCGCCCAGGGCGGCAGCGACTACGTCCTCGCGGCCCGCTCGCTCGGCATCCGCAAGCGCCGGATCGTCTTCACCCAGATCCTGCCGAACTCGCTGAGCCCGGTGATCGTCCAGGCGACGCTCAGCCTCGCCACCGCCATCATCGAGGCCGCGGCCCTCTCCTACCTCGGACTCGGCAACCCCGACCCCGCGGTGCCGGAGTGGGGCGTCATGCTCTCCGCGGCCCAGCGCTTCTTCGACAACGAGCCGATGATGTCCATGTACCCGGCGGTCGGCATCGTCATCACCGCCCTCGGCTTCACCCTGCTCGGCGAGGCCATGCGCGAAGCCCTCGACCCGAAGCTGCGAGGCTGACATGGCACTGCTCACCGTGGACGAACTCACCGTCACCTTCGGCGGCCGCGGCCGCAAGGACGTCCGGGCGGTCAACGGCGTCTCGTTCGGCGTCGACCAGGGCCAGGTCGTCGGCCTCGTCGGCGAGTCGGGCTGCGGCAAGTCCGTGACCTCGCTCGCCCTCATGGGGCTGCTGCCCGCCAAGGGCGTCACCCTCGGCGGCCGGGCCGACCTCGACGGCACGGACCTGCTGTCGCTCTCCCCGTCGAAGATGCGCGACCTGCGCGGACGCGACATGGCGATGATCTTCCAGGACCCGCTGTCCTCGCTGAACCCGGTCGTCCCCATCGGGGTCCAGGTCACCGAGATCCTCCAGCGCCACCGCGGGCTGAAGGGCGAGGCCGCCCGCAAGGAGGCCGCCCACCTGCTCGACCGGGTCGGCATCCCCGACCCGACCCGGCGCCTCAAGGAGTTCCCGCACCAGCTCTCCGGCGGCATGCGGCAGCGCGCGCTCATCGCCATGGCGGTGGCCTGCGCCCCCCGCCTGCTCATCGCCGACGAGCCGACCACCGCGCTCGACGTCACCATCCAGGCCCAGATCCTCGAACTCCTCAAGGAACTGGTCGACCAGGAGGGCACCGCCCTGCTGATGATCACCCACGACCTGGGTGTCGTCGCCGGCCTCTGCGACCAGGTGAACGTCCTCTACGCGGGCAAGGTCGTCGAATCGGCCGCCCGGCGCGAGCTGTTCGCCCACCCGACGCACCCGTACACCCACGGCCTGCTCGGCTCCATCCCCCGGCTCGACGCCCCGCGCGGCGAGCCGCTCCACCCGATCCGCGGGTCCATCAACGACCAGATCGCCTGGGCCGACGGCTGCGCCTTCGCCCCGCGCTGCGACCGGTACGAGATGGAGTGCCTCACCGGCACGCCCGAACTGACCGAACCGCGCGCGGCCGGCCACCGCGCCCGCTGCGCGAACCCGGTCCTCGCCACGACGGAGGTACCGGCATGAGCCTGCTCGAACTCGACGGCGTGAAGGTCCACTTCCCCGTCAAGAAGGGCATCCTCTTCGACCGCACGGTCGGCCACGTCTACGCCGTGGACGGCATCTCGCTCAAGGTCGAGGCGGGCCAGACGTACGGCCTGGTCGGCGAGTCCGGCTGCGGCAAGACCACGCTCGGGCGGGCCGTGCTGCGGCTCGTGGACGTCACCGACGGCTCCGTCGTCCTCGACGGCACCGACGTGGCCAAGCTGCCGGAGAAGGAGCTGCGCTCCTTCCGCCGCCGCCTCCAGATGGTCTTCCAGGACCCGCTGGGCAGCCTGAACCCGCGCCAGAACATCGAGTCGATCCTCAGCGAGGGCATGGCCGCGCACGGGATCGGCGCGAACCAGGACGAGCGGCGGGAGCGGATCCGGGAGATCCTCGCCAAGGTGGGCCTGCCCGCCAACGCGCTCTCCCGCTACCCGCACGAGTTCTCCGGCGGCCAGCGCCAGCGCATCGGCATCGCCCGCGCGCTGGTCCTGGAGCCGGACCTCATCATCTGCGACGAGCCGGTCTCGGCGCTGGACGTCTCCATCCAGGCGCAGGTCATCAACCTGCTGGAGGAGCTCCAGGAGTCGATGGGCCTGACCTACCTGGTCATCGCCCACGACCTCGCCGTCGTCCGGCACATCTCGGACGTCATCGGCGTGATGTACCTCGGCGCGCTGGTGGAGGAGGCGACGAGCGACACGCTGTACGAGGAGCCGCTGCACCCGTACACCCGGGCGCTCATGTCCGCCGTGCCGGTGCCCGACCCGGAGGTCGAGGAGCGGCGCGAGCGGATCCTCCTCCGCGGCGACCTGCCCTCCCCGGCGAACCCGCCGGCGGGCTGCCGCTTCCACACCCGCTGCCCCTGGGCGCAGCCCCGGTGCGCGGAGGAGCGGCCGGAGCTCACGGACGCGGGCGACGGCCACAAGGTGGCCTGCCACTTCACCCAGGAGATCCGCTCGGGCGCCCTCCTCCCGGCGGGCGACCCCGCCCCGGCGACGGTCCCGACCCAGGCGACGGCGCCGGAAGCGGAGACGGCGGCGGAGACCGAGGCGGAGACCGAGGCGCCCGCGTCGCAGAAGGCCCCGAAGTCGGAGACGGCGCCGGAGCCGGAGACGGCGCCCGAGGCTGAGGCGCCCGCGGCGGAGGCCGCCGAGTCCGGGACGGCCCCGGAGCCGGAGGCCGCCGAGGGCGAGACGGCTCCCGAGACCGACGCGGCTTCCGAGGCCGGGGACGGTCCCGGGAAGGCCGAGGGCAAGTAGGGCTGCCGGAAAGGGCCCGTCCGCCGTGTGGCGGGCGGGCCCTTTCCGAACACACGGCACAATTGGCCGGTGCTCCACGATCTGTTCAGCCCGTCGGTCCAACACACGCTCGACCTCGTCGGGATCTTCGTCTTCGCCATCTCCGGCGCCCTCCTCGGCGTCCGGAAGAACTTCGACGTCTTCGGCATGGCCGTGCTCGCCGAGGTCACCGCGCTCGGCGGCGGTCTCCTCCGCGACCTCATCATCGGAGCCGTACCCCCGGCCGCCTTCACCGACCTCGGCTACTTCCTCATGCCGCTGGTCGCCACGGCCCTGGTCTTCTTCCTCCACCCCGAGGTGGAGCGCACCCAGACGATGGTGAACGTGTTCGACGCGGCCGGCCTCGGCCTCTTCTGCGTGACCGGGACGACGAAGGCGTACGACTACGGGCTCGGCCTCACCTCCTCCGCCGCGCTCGGCCTCGCCACCGCCGTCGGCGGCGGTGTGCTGCGCGACGTCCTCGCCAACGAGGTGCCGTCGCTGCTCCGCTGGGACCGGGACCTGTACGCCGTCCCCGCGATCGTCGGCGCCACCATGGTCGTCCTCTGCATCCGCTTCGACGTGCTGAACGCGTACACCAGCGGCACCGCGGTGCTCACCGCCTTCCTCCTGCGGCTGCTCGCCATGCGCTACCACTGGCGGGCGCCGCGCGCCTGGAACCGCCGGTCGTCCGCCCGCGAGGAGCCCGAAAAAGCTACCGCTCAGTAATCTCCTGTTGTACCTTCGGGGCATGAGCACGAGTACCGAGACGAGCCCGGCCCCGCGGACCGAGGCGCGCAGCGAGTTCGACCGGGACACCGCCGTCACCCTCCGGGAGCCCGGGGTCTACGACGCCGAGCTCTCGGCCGGCTGGACGATCATCCACGCCGTCAACGGCGGCTACCTCCTCGCCCTGCTCGGCCGCGCCCTCGGCGACCACCTCCCGCACCCCGACCCCTTCACCATCTCGGCGCACTACCTCACGCCGTCGGTGCCGGGCCCCGCCGTCATCCGGACCGAGACCGTCCGCACCGGCCGGACCCTCTCCACCGGCACCGCCTCGCTCTACCAGTACGCCGAGGACGGCACCGAGGTCGAGCGGATCCGCGTCCTCGCCTCGTACGGCGACCTCGACGCCCTCCCGGACGACGTCCGCACCAGCGCCGTCCCGCCCGCCCTCGCCCCGATCGAGCAGTGCTTCAGCGCCGCCGACAACCCGGCCCCGCCGATCCCCGGCTCCTCGGCCATCACCGACCGGCTCGACCTCCGCCTCGACCCCGCGTGCGTCGGCTGGGCGCTCGGCGCCCCCTCCGGCAAGGGCGAGATGCGCGCCTGGTTCGGCCTCGCCGACGGCCGCGAGCCCGACGCGCTCTCCCTGCTCCTCGCCGTCGACGCCCTGCCGCCGACCTCCTTCGAGCTGGGCCTCAAGGGCTGGACGCCGACCGTGGAGCTCACCACCCACGTCCGCTGCCGCCCCGCCCCAGGCCCGCTGCGGGTCTCCATCACCACCCGCAACCTCGCCGGCGGCTTCCTGGAGGAGGACGCCGAGGTCTGGGACAGCGCCGGCCGGCTCGTCGCCCAGTCCCGCCAGCTCGCCCGCGCCCCGCGCGACTGAGCCGGTACGCGGCCGTACGACCCCGGTGCGGAGGGGAGCGCCGTTCCGGGGCTCGTAGAATCGACCCACCATGGCTTACCTCGACCACGCCGCGACCACGCCCATGCTCCCCGAGGCGATCGAGGCGATGACCGCCCACCTCGCCGTCACGGGCAACGCCTCCTCCCTGCACGCCGCCGGGCGGCGCGCCCGGCGGACCGTCGAGGAGGGCCGCGAGACCCTCGCCGCCGCGCTCGGCGCCCGCCCCAGCGAGGTCGTCCTCACCTCCGGCGGCACCGAGGCCGACAACCTCGCGGTGAAGGGCCTCTACTGGTCCCGCCGGGACGCCGACCCCCGTCGCACCCGCGTCCTCGCCAGCCCCGTCGAGCACCACGCCGTCCTCGACGCCGTCGACTGGCTCGCCGGCCACGAGGGCGCCGAGGTGGAGTACCTCCCCGTCGACGCCCACGGCCGGGTCCACCCCGACGCGCTGCGCGAGGCGATCGCCCGTGACCCGGAGTCCGTCGCCCTCGCCACCGTCATGTGGGCCAACAACGAGATCGGCACCGTCATGCCGGTCCGCGCCCTCGCCGACGTCGCCGCCGAGTTCGGCGTCCCGCTGCACGCCGACGCCGTCCAGGCGGTCGGCCAGCTCCCCGTCGACTTCGGCGCCTCCGGGCTCGCCGCCATGACCGTCTCCGGCCACAAGATCGGCGGCCCCTACGGCATCGGCGCCCTGCTGCTCGGCCGCGAGCACACCCCCGTCCCCGTGCTGCACGGCGGCGGCCAGGAGCGGCACGTCCGCTCCGGCACCCTCGACGTCCCCGCCGTCGCCGCCTTCGCCACCGCCGCCCGCCTCGCCACGGAAGGGCAGGAGGGCTTCGCCCGCGAGATCGGCGCCCTGCGCGACACCCTCGTCACCGCCGTCCGCACGGCCGTGCCCGACGCGATCCTCGGCGGCGACCCGGTCGACCGGCTCCCCGCCAACGCCCACTTCACCTTCCCCGGCTGCGAGGGCGACTCCCTGCTCCTCCTCCTCGACGCCGCCGGCATCGCCTGCTCCACCGGCTCCGCCTGCACCGCCGGCATCGCCCAGCCCAGCCACGTCCTCCTCGCCACCGGCACCGACCCCGAGCTGGCCCGCGGCACCCTCCGCTTCTCCCTCGGCCACACCTCCACCGAGGACGACGTCCGGGCCGTCGCCGACGCCATCGGCCCGGCGGTCGAGCGCGCCAGGACCGCCGGCCTCAGCTAGGCGGGGCCGGGAGCCCCGGTCTCGGCTAGGCAGGCGCCGGCGGCTTCGTCAGCTCCTTCTTCACGAGGGTCAGATACCGGTCCCAGTCCCAGTGCGGGCCGGGATCGGTGTGGTCGGTGCCCTCGACCTCCACGTGCCCGATGATGTGCTCCCGGTCCACCGGTATCCCGTGCCGCCGGCAGATGTCCGCCGCCAGCCGCGCCGACCCCGCGTACATCTCCGCCGTGAAGTCCCCCGGCCGGTCCACGAAGCCCTCGTGCTCGATGCCGACGCTCCGCTCGTTCATGTCCCGGTTCCCGGCGTGGAAGGCCACGTCGAGCTCCCGGATCATCTGCGCCACATGCCCGTCCTTGCGGACCACGTAGTGGGTGGCCGCCCCGTGCAGCGGATTCCGGAACACCTTCAGCGCCGTCGCGTACGAGCCCTGCACCACATGGATCACCACCCGGTCGATCCGGTAGTCCTCCGGGCGGTCCGCCCGCCGCCAGTTCGCCTGGTGCGCCGCCGTCCACTCGGCCGCCTTGTGGTCCAGCTCCCCGTCCGTCCGCGGCTTCTCCATGCCCGGCAGCCGCCACCAGGCCCGCGCCAGCTCCTCGCGCGCCAGCACCGCCGTGCCCACCACGGCCGCGCCGCCGCCGAGCAGCACGGCGCGCCGGCCGACCCCCCGCTTCCTGCCGTTCTCGCTCCCCATGCTCCCCAGAACGCCGGTCCCGGCCGCGCGGTTCCCGCGGCCCCGTACCCTGGTAGGGCTATGACTGAGACTCCGCGCCCTCTTCGCGTCCTCGCCGCCATGTCCGGCGGGGTGGACTCCGCCGTCGCCGCCGCCCGAGCCGTCGAGGCCGGCCACGACGTCACCGGCGTGCACCTCGCGCTCTCCGCGAACCCGCAGTCCTTCCGCACCGGAGCCCGCGGCTGCTGCACCATCGAGGACTCCCGGGACGCGCGCCGGGCCGCCGACGTCATCGGCATCCCCTTCTACGTCTGGGACCTCGCCGAGCGCTTCCGCGCCGACGTCGTCGACGACTTCGTCGCGGAGTACGAGGCCGGCCGCACGCCCAACCCGTGCCTGCGCTGCAACGAGAAGATCAAGTTCGCGGCCCTGCTCGACAAGGCGCTCGCCCTCGGCTTCGACGCGGTCTGCACCGGCCACTACGCCACCGTGGTCCTGAACGAGGACGGCACCCGCGAGCTGCACCGCGCCTCCGACATGGCCAAGGACCAGTCGTACGTGCTCGGCGTCCTCGACGAGCAGCAGCTCGCCCACGCCATGTTCCCGCTCGGCGACACCCTCACCACCAAGGACGAGATCCGGGCCGAGGCCGAGCGGCGCGGCCTCGCCGTCGCCAAGAAGCCCGACAGCCACGACATCTGCTTCATCGCCGACGGCGACACCCAGGGCTTCCTCGCCGCCCGCCTGGGCAAGGCGGAGGGCGACATCGTCGACGAGTCCGGCACCAGGCTCGGCACCCACGAGGGCGCGTACGGCTTCACCATCGGCCAGCGCAAGGGCCTCCGCATCGGCCACCCGGCCGCCGACGGCAAGCCCCGCTACGTCCTCGACATCTCGCCCGTGAACAACACGGTCACCGTCGGCCCCGCCGAGTCCCTCGACGTCACCGCCCTCACCGCGATCAAGCCCCGCTGGTGCGGCACCGCCCCCGAAGGCCCCGGCCGCTACACCGCCCAGCTCCGCGCCCACGGCGGCGAGACGCCCGTGAGCGCGGCGATGGAGGACGGCGAGCTCCGCGTCACCTTCGACGAGCCCGTCCGCGGCGTCGCCCCCGGCCAGGCGATCGTCCTCTACGACGACACCCGCGTGGTCGGCTCGGCGACGATCGCGACGACGGTCCGCCGCACGGCCGCCGCGCCCGCGTAGCGGGGCGGCCCGCTCACAGCCCGTCGGACGCCTCCGCCACGAACTCCGCGAGCACCGGCGCCAGCACATGCGGCGCCACCTCGTGGGTCTGGCCGGTCAGCGTCCGGTGCCGGGCCCGCGGCAGCCGCGCCGACAGCTCCCGGGCCGCGCGCCGCACCGGCGCCGGGCTCGCGCCCCCGTCGACCACCAGCACGCGCGCGTGGACCTCCGGCAGGGGCCCGAGCGTGTCGTCGTACGGCGGCTCGAAGACCGACACCGCCCCCACCGGCAGCCCGGCCGCCGCGGCCGCCAGCGCCAGCGCGCCGCCCTGCCCGCTGCCGTGCACCGCCGCACCGGGGCCCGCGGCCTCCAGGACCGCCGCCAGGTCCTCGACCTCCCGCTCGACCGGCCCGGCGTCGCCCCGCACCCCCCGGTCGTACAGGAACACGGGGAAGCTCCGGGCCAGCAGCCGGGCGAGCGGCACCTCACCCGCCCCGCTCACCAGCACCACCGCGGGCCCGCCCGCGGCCCCCGTCCCGTACCGCTCGTACGCGATGGTCGTCCCGTCCCGCGAGACGACCGTCCTCACCTCGTCCATGGCAGGGCAGACCGGCGGACCCACCGGAACTCATCGCCCCCGCCCGGGATTTCCCGAAGAATCTCGGAACCCGCAGGTCACGGCATACCGTGGCGGCATGAACATCTGCGTCTTCCTCTCCGCCGCCGACCTCGACGAGCGCTACACCGCTCCCGCCCGCGAGTTCGCCGGCCTCCTCGGCAAGGCCGGCCACACCCTCGTCTGGGGCGGCTCCGACACCGGTCTGATGAAGGTCGTCGCGGACGGCGTCCAGGCGGCCGGCGGCCGGCTCGTCGGCGTCTCCGTCGACTTCCTCGCCGCCAAGGCCCGCACGAACGCCGACGAGATGACCGTCACCCGGGACCTGGCCGAGCGGAAGGCGCTCCTCCTCGCCAAGTCCGACGCCATCGTCGTGATGGTCGGCGGCACGGGCACCCTCGACGAGGCCACCGAGATCCTGGAGCTGAAGAAGCACGGCAAGCACACCAAGCCCGTCGTCGTCCTCAACACCGCCGGCTTCTACGACGGCCTCAAGGCCCAGTTCCGGCGCATGGAGGACGAGGGCTTCCTGCCCCGCCCCCTCGCCGAGCTGGCCTTCTTCGCCGAGGACGGGGCGACGGCACTGGCGTACCTGGAGAGCGAGATCGCCGCCCGCTGATGGGAGCATGGTGACCATGGCTACTCATGTGATCACCGGGGCCGGCTCCGGCATCGGCGCCGCCGTCGCGCGCCGGCTGCACGCGCGCGGGGACGAACTCGTGCTGCACGCGCGCGACGCGGCGCGTGCGAAGGAGCTGGCGGCCGAGTTCCCCGGCGCCCGCACGCTCGTCGGCGACCTGGCGGACCCGGACCGGCTCTCCTGGGCGTTCTCGCACCAGAGCCTGCCCGACCGGGTCGACTCGCTGCTGCACATCGCCGGCGTCGTCGACCTCGGCACGGTGGGCGAGCTGACCCCCAAGTCCTGGCACCACCAGCTGAACGTCAACCTCGTCGCCCCCGCCGAGCTGACCCGGCACTTCCTGCCGCAGCTCCGCCTCACCCAGGGGCACGTCGTCTTCGTGAACTCCGGCGCCGGGCTCCACGCGCACGCCGAGTGGAGCGCGTACGCGGCCTCCAAGCACGGCCTGAAGGCCCTCGCCGACTCCCTGCGCCACGAGGAGCACGCCCACGGCGTCCGGGTCACCTCCGTCTACCCCGGCCGCACCGCCAGCCCCATGCAGGCCAAGGTGCACCAGCAGGAGGGCAAGGAGTACGACCCCGCGAAGTGGATCGACCCCGAGTCGGTGGCGACCACCGTCGTGATGGCCCTCGACCTGCCGCGCGACGCCGAGGTCAACGACCTGACGGTCCGTCCGGGACGGTAGGGCAGGCACATGAGCGACACCCAGCTGTGGGGCCCCGCCACCGGCGTCGGCTCCCTGCCCGGAGGCGACGCCCGCGAGGCCGCCAAGACCGTCACCGGGTCCTTCGAGGACTTCCCCTTCCTCGCCGAACTCCCCGCCCGCGGCCCCGGCGCCGACATGATCGGCCGCACCCTCGGGCTGCTCGTCGACCTGTACGCGCACGTGGAGCCCAGCGGCTGGCGGATCAGCGACCGGCCCGGCCGCGACACCCGCCGCGCCCGCTCCTGGCTCGGCGAGGACCTCGACGCCCTGGAGGAGTTCACCCAGGGGTACGAGGGCCCGCTCAAGGTCCAGGCCGTCGGCCCGTGGACCCTCGCCGCCGCCCTCGAACTCCGCGGCGGAGAGGCCGCCCTGGCCGACCCCGGCGCCTGCCGCGACCTCGCCGCCTCCCTCGCCGAGGGCCTGCGCGAACACCTCGCCGACGTCGCCAAGCGCGTCCCCGGCGCCCGGATCGTGCTCCAGCTCGACGAGCCCTCGCTCACCGCCGTCCTCCTCGGGCGGATCCGCACCGCCAGCGGCTACCGCACCCACCGCGCCGTCGACCGGCAGGTCGTCGAGTCCGCCCTGCGGGACGTGATCGCCGCCCACGACGGGCCCGTCACCGTCCACTCCTGCGCCCCCGGCGTCCCCTTCGCGCTGCTCCGCCGCGCCGGAGCCGCCGGCGTCTCGTTCGACTTCGGGCTGCTCACCGAACGTGACGAGGAGCCCATCGGCGAGGCCGTGGAGGCCGGCACGAAGCTCTTCGCCGGTGTGGTGCCGTCCACCGACACGGCATTGTCCGACCCGGGCGGTAGCGTCATGGGTGTCAGGACGCTGTGGCGCAGGCTGGGGCTGAATCCGGGGACTCTCGCCGAGTCCGTGGTCGTCACCCCCACCTGCGGGCTCGCGGGCGCCTCGCCCGCGTACGCCCGGGCGGCGCTCGCCCACTGCGCCCGGGCGGCGAGATCGCTCGCGGACAACCCAGAGTGACCGGGTTCTGAAGGCACGGGAGGACGGACGAAGGTGGCAGTCGAACAGGGGGCCCTGCCCGACGGAGGGGCGGGCGTGCCCGCCGAGGCGCGCGAGAAGCACGCCGACCTGGCCGAGCAGGTCGAGGAGCACCGCTTCCGGTACTACGTGAAGGACCAGCCGGTCGTCAGCGACGCGGAGTTCGACCGGCTCCTGCGCGCCCTGGAGGCGCTGGAGGAGGAGCACCCGGAGCTGCGCACGCCCGACTCGCCCACCCAGAAGGTGGCGGGGCAGTACGAGACCGACTTCACCGCCGTCGAGCACCGCGAGCGCATGCTCTCGCTGGACAACGCCTTCGACGACGAGGAGCTGGCCACCTGGGCCGAGCGCGTCGCCCGGGACGTCGGCACCCCCGACTTCCACTTCCTGTGCGAGCTCAAGGTCGACGGCCTCGCCGTCAACCTCACCTACGAGCACGGCCGGCTCACCCGCGCCGCCACCCGCGGCGACGGCCGCACCGGCGAGGACATCACGCCCAACGTGCGGACGATCGCCGACATCCCCGAGCGCCTCCAGGGCGACCGGATCCCGGAGCTCGTCGAGATCCGGGGCGAGGTCTACTTCCCCATGGAGGCGTTCGAGGCGCTCAACGCCCGCCTGGTGGAGGCCGGCGACAAGCCCTTCGCCAACCCGCGCAACGCCGCCGCCGGCTCACTGCGCCAGAAGGACCCCAAGGTCACCGCCACCCGCCCGCTCCACATGGTGGTCCACGGCATCGGCGCCCGCGAGGGCTTCGAGATCACCCGCCTCTCGGAGGCGTACGAGCTGCTGCGCGAGTGGGGCCTGCCCACCGCCACGCACAACAAGGTGGTCGCCACCCTCCCCGAGGTGCGCGAGTTCATCGCGTACTACGGCGAGAACCGGCACTCCGTCGCCCACGAGATCGACGGCGTCGTCGTCAAGCTCGACGAGATCCCCCTCCAGGGCCGGCTCGGCTCCACCGCGCGCGCCCCGCGCTGGGCCATCGCCTGGAAGTACGCGCCGGAGGAGGTCAACACCAAGCTCGTCGACATCAAGGTCGGCGTCGGCCGCACCGGCCGCGTCACCCCGTACGCCCAGGTCGAGCCGGTCACCGTCGCCGGCTCCGAGGTCGAGTTCGCCACCCTCCACAACCAGGAGGTCGTGAAGGCCAAGGGCGTCCTCATCGGCGACACCGTGGTGCTCCGCAAGGCCGGCGACGTCATCCCCGAGATCCTCGGCCCGGTCGTCGACCTGCGGGACGGCACCGAGCGGGAGTTCGTGATGCCGGCCGAGTGCCCCGAGTGCGGCACCGCGCTGAAGCCGATGAAGGAGGGCGACATCGACCTCCGCTGCCCGAACGCCCGGACCTGCCCGGCGCAGCTGCGCGAGCGGCTCTTCTTCCTCGCCGGCCGCCAGTGCCTGGACATCGAGAACTTCGGCGCGGTGGCCGCCGCCGCCCTCACCCGGCCCCTGGAGCCGGCCGAGCCCCCGCTCGCCGACGAGGGCGACCTCTTCGACCTCACCATCGAGCAGCTGCTGCCGATCAAGGCGTACGTCCTCGACGCCGACAGCGGACTGCCCAAGCGGGACCCGAAGACCGGCGAGGAGAAGATCGTCACCGTCTTCGCCAACCAGAAGGGCGAGCCGAAGAAGAACGCGCTCGCCATGCTGGCCAACATCGAGGCCGCCAAGACCCGCCCGCTCGCCCGCTTCATCAACGGCCTCTCCATCCGCCACGTCGGCCCCGTCGCCGCCGAGGCGCTGGCCCGCGAGTTCCGCTCGCTGGAGCGCATCGAGCAGGCCACCGAGGAGGAGCTGGCCGCCGTCGACGGCGTCGGCGGGATCATCGCCGCCGCCGTGAAGCAGTGGTTCGCCGAGGAGTGGCACCTCGAGATCGTGCGGAAGTGGCGCGCCGCCGGCATCACCCTGGAGGACGAGGGCGCCGGGGAGGACGAGGGACCGCGCCCGCTGGAGGGTCTGACGGTCGTCGTGACCGGCACCCTGGAGGGTTTCACCCGGGATGGCGCAAAAGAATCGCTCCAGAGCCGCGGAGCCAAGGTCACCGGTTCCGTTTCGAAGAAGACCTCCTTCGTCGTGGTGGGGGAGAACCCGGGCTCCAAGTACGACAAGGCCATGCAGCTGAAGGTTCCGGTTCTGGACGAGGAGGGCTTCAAGATCCTGCTCGAACAGGGTCCCGAGGCCGCCCGGGAGGCCGCACAGCCGGTCGAGGAGTGACCGCCGGCCGCCCCTCCCCGCACCCCGGAAGCTCACCCGTTCGGCGCATACCAGATCGTTACGGGTGGCCAGGCCGCATTCGGGCAAGAGAGGGAGAGCGCTGCCCCTCGGCGCCCTCGGCGGCCTAGTGTGGTGACCGTGCGTCTCGTCCCGCACCGCCGCGCGAGGGTTCTGCGCGGCCGTGCGCCAGGACGAACGGCCCCGCGCCCTGCGCCCCGCCCCCGAAGCCGGCGGAGCAGGGCGGGGCGGCCGGACGCCACCCGGGCCGCCCCGCGGCCCATCGGACAGCGACGGCACCGCCGCCTGTGAGAGGGACGGGAATGGAACCGACCGAGAGTGCCGCCCCGGTGCCACGGACGCGCGGCCGGGTGCTCCCCGCGGGCTTCACCGGCCTGCCCGCCGCCGTGGTGGGCACGGCGGCCGCCGTGCTCGTCACCGGGCTCCAGCGGGCCCTGACCTCCGGGGAGCCGCTCTTCCCCGGCGGCGTCGCCGGCTGGTCCCTCGCCCTCCTCACCGGCCTCATCGTCGGCCACCTGGTCGCCCTCGGCCGCGAGCGCTGGTGGGGCGGCACCGGCTCCGGCGCCGCCCTCACCCTCGCCGTCCTCCTCCTGTACGGCTGGGTGCCCGCCGGGCTCGTCTCGCTCACCGTCGTCGTCCTCGTCAGCGCCGCCCGCCGGCACCGCTGGCGGCAGGGCCTGCTGCACGGCGCCGCCGACATCCTCGGCGTCGGCGCCGCCGCGCTCGTCCTCGCCGTCTTCGGCGACGTCCCCAGCGTCGACGCCCCCTGGCAGCCGCTCGACTGGGGGATCGCCGACGCCCCGGAGATCGTGCTCGCCGCCGGTGCGTACCTCCTCGCGACCCGCCTGCTGCTGTGGTACACGCTCGCGCCGCCCGGCCGCGGACTGCCCACCGTCGCCCGCACCGCCCTGCTCCGCCAGGGGCTCGTCGCCGTCGCCCTGCTCGGCATCGCCCCGCTGATCTGCGTCGTCGCCGACGCCTTCCCCGTCCTCCTGCCGCTCTTCGCGATCCCGCTGATCGCCCTCGACTCCACCCTCTGGATCGCCCGCGCCCGCGCCGAGGAACAGCTCCGCGACCCGCTCACCGGCCTCCCCAACCGCCAGTGGCTGCTGGAGCGCACCTGGACCGCGCTGGAGGACGCCGAGGGCGAGCAGGCCCGCGCCGCCCTCGTCCTCATCGACCTCGACCGCTTCCGCTCGGTCAACGACACCCTCGGCCACCTCGCCGGCGACCGGCTCCTCCTCCAGATCGCCGACCGGCTCCGCCTCGCCCTGCCGCGCGGCGCCGAGGCCGCCCGGCTCGGCGGCGACGAGTTCGCCGTGCTGCTGCCCGTCGCCGACTCCACCACCAGCGCCCAGCGGGTCGCCCGCCACCTCGTCGCCGCCCTCTCCTCCCCGCTCGACCTCGACGGGCTCACCCTCGTCCTGGAGGCCAGCGCCGGCGTCGCCGTCTACCCCGACCACGCCGCCGACGCCGAGGGCCTGCTGCGCCGCGCCGACGTCGCCATGTACCAGGCCAAGCGCGACCGCACCGGCGTCGAGGTGTACGAGTCCAAGCGCGACTCCAACACCCCCGACCGCCTCGGCCTCCTCGGCGACCTGCGCCGCGCGCTCGACGCCGGCGAGGTCGAGCTCCACTACCAGCCGAAGGTCCGCTTCGACGGCCAGGTGGCCGGCCTGGAAGCCCTCGTCCGCTGGGTCCATCCCGAGCGCGGAAAGGTTCCACCGGACGAGTTCATCGCCATCGCCGAGTCCTCCGGGCTGATGCCGCACCTCACCGAGTACGTCCTGGAGACCGCCCTCGCCCAGGTCGCCCGCTGGCGCGCCCAGGGCCTGGAGGTGCCCGTCGCCGTCAACGTCTCGCCGCGCGACGTCCACACCCCCGGCTTCGCCGGCGCCGTCGCCGCCCGGCTCGCCCGGCACGGCGTCCCGGCCGGCTCCCTCCAGCTGGAGATAACGGAACACGTCCTCCTGGAGGACCCCCAGCGCGCCGCCGACACCCTCAACGGCCTCACCGGCCACGGCGTCAAGATGTCCCTGGACGACTTCGGCACCGGCTACTCCTCCCTCGTCCACCTGCGCCGGCTCCCGGTCAGCGAACTGAAGATCGACCGCTCCTTCGTCGCCCGGCTGGCCGTCGACACCGAGGACGCCGAGATCGTCCGCTGCACCGTCGACCTCGCCCACTCCCTCGGCCTCCTCGTCGTCGCCGAGGGCGTCGAGGACGACGAGACCTGGGAGCGGCTGCGCGACCTGGGTTGTGACGCCGTCCAGGGCTGGCTGGTCTCCGCGGCCATGCCGCCCGCCGAGACCACCGCCTGGCTGCTCGCCCGCGGCGAGCACGGCTGGCGGCGGGCGGTCGACACCGCCCCCGTGACCGCGCTCGACCCGGCCCCCGGACACGTCGTGCAGTGACCCGTGGGGGTCGGACCGGGGGCCGTCCGGCCCGACCGTTTCACGGGGAGTGGTGCGGGCCCCATAGGATTGGGCCAAAACCATCAGACTCACCCCAGAGGATCGCTGCATGCCTGGCATCACGCGCGAGGAGGTCGCACACCTCGCTCGGCTGGCGCGTCTGGAACTCGCCGACGAGGAACTCGACCACTTCGCCGGTCAGCTCGACGACATCATCGGCGCGGTCGCCCGCGTCTCCGAGGTCGCCGAGCAGGACGTACCGCCGACCTCCCACCCGCTGCCGCTGACGAACGTCATGCGCGCGGACGAGGTCCGCCCTTCGCTCACCCCCGCGCAGGCGCTCTCCGGCGCCCCCGCCCAGGAACAGCAGCGTTTCAAGGTGCCGCAGATCCTGGGGGAGGACTGACCATGACGGACATCATCAAGCTCGACGCCGCCGAGATCGCCGCGAAGATCGCTTCCGGCGAGCTGACCGCGGTCGAGGTCACCGAGGCCCACCTGGCCCGCATCGACGCCGTCGACGAGAAGGTGCACGCCTTCCTGCACGTCGACCGCGAGGGCGCGCTCGCGCAGGCCCGCGCCGTCGACGAGAAGCGCGCCCGCGGCGAGAAGCTCGGCCCGCTGGCCGGCGTCCCGCTGGCCCTCAAGGACATCTTCACGACCCAGGGCGTGCCCACCACGGTCGGCTCGAAGATGCTCGAGGGCTGGATCCCGCCGTACGACGCCACGCTGGTCAAGCGCCTGAAGGCCGCCGACGTGGTCATCCTCGGCAAGACCAACATGGACGAGTTCGCCATGGGCTCCTCCACCGAGAACAGCGCCTACGGCCCGACCGGCAACCCCTGGGACCTCACCCGGATCCCCGGCGGCTCCGGCGGCGGCTCCTCGGCCGCGCTCGCCGCGTACCAGGCCCCGCTGGCCATCGGCACGGACACCGGCGGCTCGATCCGCCAGCCCGCCGCCGTCACCGGCACCGTCGGCGTCAAGCCGACCTACGGCTCGGTCTCCCGCTACGGCATGGTCGCCTTCTCCTCCTCCCTCGACCAGGGCGGCCCCTGCGCCCGTACGGTCCTGGACGCGGCCCTGCTGCACGAGGCGATCGCCGGCCACGACCCGCTCGACTCCACCTCCATCGACCTGCCGGTCCCGCCGATGGTCGAGGCCGCCCGCAACGGCTCGGTGGCCGGGATGCGCGTCGGCGTCGTCAAGCAGTTCCGCGGCGAGGGCTACCAGGCCGGCGTCATGCAGCGCTTCGACGAGTCCGTCGAGCTGCTGAAGGAGCTGGGCGCCGAGGTCGTCGAGCTGGACTGCCCGACCTTCGACCTGGCCCTCTCGGCGTACTACCTGATCGCGCCGTCCGAGTGCTCGTCCAACCTGGCCCGCTTCGACGGCCTGCGGTACGGCCTGCGCGCCGGCGACGACGGCAGCCGGTCCGCCGAGGACGTCACCGCCCTCACCCGCGAGGCCGGCTTCGGCCCCGAGGTGAAGCGCCGCATCATCCTGGGCACCTACGCGCTCAGCTCCGGCTACTACGACGCGTGGTTCGGCTCGGCCCAGAAGGTCCGCACCCTCATCACCCGCGAGTTCGAGAAGGCGTTCGAGCAGGTCGACGTGATCGTCTCCCCGACGACCCCGACCACCGCCTTCCCGATCGGCGAGCGCGCCGACGACCCGATGGCGATGTACCTCGCGGACCTGTGCACCATCCCGACCAACCTGGCCGGCAACGCCGCCATGTCGCTGCCCTGCGGCCTGGCGCCGGAGGACGGCCTCCCGGTCGGGCTGCAGATCATCGCCCCCGCCATGCAGGACGACCGGCTCTACAAGGTCGGTGCCGCCGTCGAGGCCGCCTTCGTGGAAAAGTGGGGCCACCCGCTGCACGAGGAGGCTCCGTCGCTGTGAGTGCCATGGCAAAGAAGGCCAAGAACTTCAAGAAGTCGAAGACCGGGATCTACGTCTCGCTCGCGACCACCGCGTTCGGTGCCGTCAGCGTCGCCAAGCAGGCCAGGCTGGCCCGCAACGACCACGACATGCTGCGCCTGATCGACTCCGCCGTGTCCGCCGCCGCCATCGTCACCGGCCTCGCGATCCTGTACCGCGAGCTGAAGCGCCTCGGCGACGACGACGTCCTGCTGGGCTGAGAGGGAAAGTTCCACCGTGACTGTCACTGAACTGCTGTCGTACGAGGCGGCACTGGCCTCGTTCGACCCCGTCATGGGCCTGGAGGTCCATGTCGAGCTCGGCACGAAGACCAAGATGTTCTGCGGCTGCTCGACCGAGCTGGGCGCCGATCCCAACGCGCAGACGTGCCCGACCTGCCTCGGCCTGCCCGGCGCGCTGCCGGTCGTGAACGAGATCGGCGTCGAGTCCGCGATCAAGATCGGCCTCGCGCTGCACTGCGAGATCGCCGAGTGGTGCCGCTTCGCCCGGAAGAACTACTTCTATCCGGACATGCCGAAGAACTTCCAGACCTCCCAGTACGACGAGCCGATCGCCTTCAACGGCTACCTGGACGTCCAGCTGGAGGACGGCGAGGTCTTCCGCGTGGAGATCGAGCGCGCCCACATGGAGGAGGACACCGGCAAGTCCACCCACATCGGTGGCGCGACCGGCCGCATCCACGGCGCCTCGCACTCGCTGCTCGACTACAACCGGGCCGGCATCCCGCTGATCGAGATCGTCACCAAGCCGATCGTCGGCGCCGGTGACCGCGCCCCCGAGGTCGCCAAGGCGTACGTCGCCGAGCTGCGCGAGGTCATCCGCTCCCTGGGCGTCTCCGAGGCGCGCATGGACAAGGGCCAGATGCGCTGCGACGTCAACCTGTCGCTGATGCCGAAGGGTTCGAGCACCTTCGGCACCCGCTCGGAGACGAAGAACGTGAACTCGCTCCGCTCCGTGGAGCGGGCGGCGCGCTTCGAGATCCAGCGCCACGCGGCGGTCCTGGAGTCCGGCGGCACCATCGTGCAGGAGACCCGTCACTTCCACGAGGACGACGGCTCCACCACCTCCGGCCGCATCAAGGACAACGCCGAGGACTACCGCTACTTCCCGGAGCCGGACCTGGTCCCGGTCGCCCCGTCCCGCGAGTGGGTCGAGGAGCTGCGCAAGGGTCTGCCCGAGCTGCCGCGCGTGCGCCGCAACCGGCTGCGCGAGGAGTGGGCCGTCTCCGAGCAGGAGATGCAGTCCATCCTCAACGCGGGCGCGGTCGACCCGATCGTCGCCACGATCGAGGCGGGCGCGGACGCGGCCTCGGCCCGCAAGTGGTGGATGGGCGAGCTGGCCCGCAACGCCAACGAGAAGGGCGTCTCCCTGGAGGAGCTGCCCATCACGCCGGCGGACGTGGCCCGGGTCTCGGCCCTGGTGGCCGGCGGCGACCTCAACGACAAGCTGGCCCGCCAGGTCATCGAGGGCGTCCTCGCCGGCGAGGGCACCCCGGACGAGGTCGTCGAGAAGCGCGGTCTGAAGGTCGTCTCCGACGACGGCGCGCTCGGCGCGGCCGTCGACGAGGCCATCGCGGGCAACGCGGCGATCGCCGACAAGATCCGCGGCGGCAAGGTCGCGGCGGTCGGCGCGCTGGTCGGCGCGGTCATGAAGGCCACCCGTGGCCAGGCCGACGCGGCGAAGGTCAAGGACCTCATCCTGGAGAAGCTGGGCGTCACCGAGGGCTGAGCCCTCCGGCCCGTACGCGCACGAGAGCGGCCCCGCACCGGAGTTCCGGTGCGGGGCCGCTCCTTCGTCGTACGGGCTACCGCTTGAGCATCGGGGCGGCGATGATCCCGCTGCCGGAGTCGGTGCAGGTCTCCTCGACCTTCAGGCGCAGCCGCAGGGCCCCGGTGATGTCCAGGGTCTCGGAGATCGGCTTGCCCAGACGCACCGTCTCGTTGAAGAGCGCGGGCTTGTCGTCGACGGAGATCACGACCCGGGCGGTCTCGACCTTCGAGCCGTCGTCGACGCCGGCGGTGAACTCGAAGGTCTTCCACTCCCGGTTCAGGTCGTACTCGACGTAGCCGCCGTAGTAGCAGTCGCCGATCAGGGCGGAGCCGTACTCCTTGGTGTTGATCTTCGCGCTGCCGATCCTGACGTTGTCGGGCTCGCTGACGGACGCGAGGGTGGTGAGGTCGGCCTCGGTCGCGTCCGGCACGGAGCCGGGGTCGACCGACGGGCTGCCGCTCTCGGTCGGCTCGGCGGTCGGCTCCTCCGTGGGCTCCTCCGTCGTCGGCTCCTCGGTGGGCGCGTCGGTGGTCGGCTCCTCGGAGGGCGTCTCGGCGCTCGCCGGCGCGGCCGTCGTTTCGGAGGGTCCGGCCTGGTCGTTCTTGCCGTTGTCGGCGTCGCGGTCGCCGAGCAGCCGGATGCCGACCACCGCGAGGACGGCGACCAGGAGGACACCGGCGACGGCGCCGATCAGCGGCCCCTTGCGGCGACGCCTGCGCGGCTCCGGCGACCGCTTCGGCACGGGGCCGGTCGGTCCGCCGGGCCCGCCGACGGTGGGCATCCCGGCCGTCGGAGGCCCGAACCCCTGCCCGCCGTAGCCCGGCCCGCCGTACGCGGGAACGCCGGCGGTCGGCGGACCGTACGCGCCCTGCCCTGCGTCGTGCCCGACGGGCGCGGGCGCGGAGACCGACGGCTGGACGGACTGAACGGGCTGGGCGGGCTGGGCGGGCGGGGGAGTGGGCGCGGCGTCCTGCACCGGCGGGGCGGGCGGCTCGGCCGGCGGGGGTCCCACGGGCGGGGCGACGGGGAGCGGCGGCACGGCCGGCGCGGCGGCCGGGCGGGGCGGGACGGCGTCCTGCGGAGCCGCGTCCTTCGGGGGCGCGTCCTTCGGGGGCGCGTCCCGCGGGGTCGCCGGACGGGAGGTCGTCGTGGTGGAGACGACCCCGTGCCGGACCTCCTTGACCCACGACGACAGCGACAGCGGACGCCTGTCCGCGTCCGCCGCCGCGATGGCGAGCACCCGCCGGCGCTGCTCCTCCGGCAGCCCGGCGATCTGCGGCACGGCGGCGAGCGCGGCCGCGAGCTGCTCCGGCGAGGCCGGCGGGGACTGGCCGCTCAGCAGGAAGTAGGCGATGGCACCGAAGGCGTACCGGTCGGTGGCCGGCGTCCGCTTTCCCTCGAAGATCTCGGGCGCCGCGTAGCCGGGGGTGAACCAGACCTCGGCGGTCTGGTGGTCGGCGGTCAGCTTGCTGAGGCCGAAGTCGACGAGGGTGGCCTGGCCGTGCTCGTCGACCATCACGTTCCCCGGCGAGAGGTCGCCGTGGACGACGGTCCGCCCGGACGGCGTGGCCTTGCCCGAGTGCAGCCAGTCGAGGACGTCCGCGAGCTGTTCGAGCGTCCGCATGACCTCGCGCCGCTCGGCCGGGGTGGCCAGGGTCCGCTCGGCGCGCCAGTCGCGCAGGTCGAGCCCGTCGACGTGGTTCATGACCAGCACGAGGGCCCGGCCGGTGAGCGTGCCGGACTCGCCGGGCGCGTGGATGGGCGAGCCCTGGAAGTGCTCGCGCACACCGACGACGCCGGGACGGCTGACGAAGCGCAGCAGCTCGGCCTGCTCGTTCCACTTGCGGCTGACCCGCTCGAAGATCTCGGGCGTGATCGTCGTCTTGGAGTCGAGGACCTTGACGACGACGGGTTCGGTGCCGCCCGCGAGCTCGATCTCGGCGAGGTAGAGCACCGCCTCCCCACCGCGTCCGATGGAGCGCAGCAACCGGTAGCGGTCCGGTGCGGAGTCAGGCCCGATGTGGTGTGCCGACTTGCTCAACGTTCCCCCAAGGCACAGTGAATGACAGGAAGTCAGCTTGCCGCCCGGGGGAGTCGGGGGTCAACCGAGGTGCGCGGCAGCCCCCCGCGCCGACGAAGGCGGCACGCACCGGCCACGACCCCGCCCCTTCGCACGCGCGCACGCACCGTGGCCCTTCCCCGGGCGGTTGCGGCAGGGCCGTCTTGGCTACTGTGAAGCGAGACGACCCGCGCGCGTGAGGTCCACGGGCCGTTCACAGGGGCCGAACGAGGGGGAGCAGATGTCCTGGGACGAGGGGGAACAGCTCAAGACCGACACCGCGTAGCGCCAGGTTTCCCGTACTGCCGCAGCGGTATCGACTGCCGTGGTCACGGCAGGTCTGCTGGCGAGCTGTGCGGCGAGTGAGGACGAGGCTGTCCCCAGTCTGCCCGAGCGCGTCTGCTGGAACATGCCCGGGAAGCGCGTCGGGCGGGGCGTGAGCGGCGGGCGCGTCGCGCGGGCCTGTGCGGCCGTCCTGGGGGCCGGCCCTCGATGCCCGCGGCGGACCCGACGTCCACGTGACCGTCGAGCGCAGGCACGACCGCTGCTCCCCGGACGGCAGGGCCCAGTCCCGACGCGGCGAAGGTGACCGGTGCGGCGAGCCCGGAGGCGTACTTCCGCAGAGAGCCGTCCTGCGCATGATGCCGCTCCCATCCCCCCGCGATCTGTGAGGATCGACACGAAACGGTCAAACGATCACGTTTGGCTGCGACAGTGGGCCGCGAGCACCGATCCAGGCAGGGAGCACGTCCTTTGGCAGCCATCGCACGGTGGTTCATCCGGCACCGCCTCGTCGCCGTCCTCCTGTGGGTTCTCGCCCTCGTCGGGGTCGGTGGCGCCGCCGCCTTCGCCGGCAGCGCGTACTCGAACGACTACGAGGTGCCCGGGACCGAGTCGGGGCGGGCCACCGCCCTGCTCGACCGCGGGTTCCAGGGGCTCGGCGGGGACACCGACACCATCGTCTGGCACACCGAGCGCGGCAGCGTCCGCGCCGACGCGGTCCAGGAGCGGGTCGGGCCGATGCTGGAGAAGGTCGCCGCGCTGCCCGGCGTCGCCGGCGTCGCCTCCCCGTACGGGGACGGTGCCGCGCGCGGCCAGGTCAGCGAGGACGGGCGGACCGCGTACGCCACCGTCACGTTCCGCGAGCAGGCCGACGACATCCCCGTCGAGCAGGCACGGGCCCTCGTCGACACCGCGAAGGCGGCCGGGACCGACGGGCTCCAGGTGGAGCTCGGCGGCAGCGCCGTCGCCCTCACCGAGGCGCCCGGCGGGCACATCGCCGAGGCGGTCGGCGTGGCCGTCGCCGCCGTCGTGCTCTTCCTCGCCTTCGGCTCCCTCGCCGCCTCCCTGCTGCCCATCGCGACCGCCCTGGTCAGCGTCGGCATCGCCTACTCCGGGATCGTGCTCCTCGGGCACGTGATGACCGTCGCCGACTTCGCCCCGATGCTCGGCATGCTCATCGGTCTCGGCGTCGGCATCGACTACGCGCTCTTCATCGTCACCCGCCACCGCAAGGGCCTGAAACGCGGCCTGAGCGTCGCCGAGGCCGCCGAGACCGCCGTCGCCACCACCGGCAGGGCCGTCGTCTTCGCCGGCGCGACCGTCTGCATCGCCCTGCTCGGCATGCTCATCCTCCGGCTGAGCTTCCTCAACGGCGTCGCCCTCGCGGCCTCCCTCACCGTCGTCCTCACCGTCGCCGCCTCGGTCACCCTGCTGCCCGCGCTGCTCTCCCTCATCGGCATGCGCGCCCTCTCCCGGCGCGAGCGCCGCAGGCTCGCCGAGCACGGCCCCCAGCCCGAGCTGCCCACCGGCTTCGCCGCCCGCTGGTCCGCCTTCGTCGAGCGCCACCCCAAGCTGCTCGGGGCCGTCGCCCTCGTCGTCATGACCGTCCTCGCGCTGCCGACCCTCTCGCTCCACCTCGGCACCTCCGACCAGGGCAACAATCCGGCCACCGCCACCACCCGGCAGGCGTACGACCTCCTCGCCGACGGTTTCGGCCCGGGCGTGAACGGCCCCCTCACCCTCGTCGCCGGCCTCGACGGCGCCGACGACCGGGTCGCCCTCGACCAGCTGCCGGACGCGCTGGCCGCCACCAGGGGCGTCGCCGCCGTCTCCCCGGTCACCTACAACGGCTCCGGGGACACCGCCGTCCTCACCGTCGTCCCCGACTCCTCCCCGCAGTCCAAGGCCACCAGCGAGCTCGTCGACCGGCTCCGCCACGACGTCCTCCCGGCCGCCGAGACCGGCACCTCCCTCGACGTCCACGTCGGCGGCATCACCGCCTCGTACGACGACTTCGCCGAGATCATCGTCGGCAAGCTCCCGCTCTTCGTCGGCGTCGTCGTCGCCCTCGGCTGTCTGCTCCTGCTGCTCGCCTTCCGCTCCCTCGGCATCCCGCTCAAGGCCGCCGCGATGAACATCGCCGCCGTCGCCGCCGCCTTCGGCATCGTCGTCGCGATCTTCCAGTGGGGCTGGGGCGCCGAACTCCTCGGCCTCGGCAGCGCCGGCCCGATCGAGCCCTTCCTGCCCGTGATCATGGTCTCGGTGCTCTTCGGCCTCTCCATGGACTACCAGGTCTTCCTGGTCAGCCGGATGTACGAGGAGTGGCTGGAGACCGGCGACAACCGGCGGGCGGTCCGGGTCGGCCTCGCCGAGACCAGCCGGGTGATCAACTCCGCCGCGGTCATCATGATCTCGGTCTTCCTCGCCTTCGTGCTCTCCGGCGACCGGGTCATCGCGATGTTCGGCATCGCCCTCGCCGCCGCCGTCGCCCTCGACGCCTTCGTCCTGCGGACCCTCCTCGTCCCCGCCCTGATGCACCTGCTCGGCGGCGCCAACTGGTGGCTGCCCCGGAGCCTCGACCGGATCCTGCCCCGGATCAGCATCGAACCGCCCGAGTGCCGGAGCGCCGCCGACGCCCGTGCGAAGATCCCCGGGCAGCGAGTGACGGCACCGGCCACGGAGGAGAACGAGGATGTTCGCGATATCGCTGGGTGACGACGGCGCCGAGCTGAGGCCCCTGGAGCCCTGGCAGGCGGAGGAGTTCCTCGCCCACATGGACCGCGGCCGGGAGTACGTCGGCACCCACATCGGCCTCGCCGACGTCGTCCACGACCTCGACTCCGCCCGCGCCTTCCTCCGCGGCTACGCCGAGAAGACCGCGAACGACGCCGGACGCCTCTACGGCATCTGGAGCGACGGCACCCTCGTCGGCGGCGTCATGTTCCGGACCATGGACGTGGCCGCCGGCAACGCCGAGGTCGGCTGCTGGCTGGAACCCGCCGCCGCCGGCCGCGGCCTGGTCACCCGCGCCTGCCGGACCATCATCGACTGGGCCGTCGACCAGCGGGGCATCCACCGCCTCGAATGGTTCGTCTCCTCGAAGAACGAGTCCAGCATCGCCGTCGCCCGCCGGCTCGGCATGACCCGCGACGGCGTCCTGCGCGAGCACTACCTCTACCGCGGCACCCGCACCGACACCGAGATCTGGTCCGTCCTCGCCCCCGACTGGCGCGCCGCCCGGGACGCCTAGACCCCCCGCCCGGGGAGCGTACGGACCCTCCCCGGGCGCCCTAAGGCACCCCCCGGACCTCCCTAAGGCCCCCCGCACCCCGAACATGCGGCACTCGCCCGATGCCCCGGCACCGGCTGGGCGACGAAGGTAGAGGCATCGCAAGGAGCGATACCGACACCACAGCCCAGGGAGCACCCCATGTTCGTCTACGAACTCCACCGCGCCGCCCACGCCGAGCTGGTCCGCGAGGCCGCCGCCCAGCGCCTCGGCCGCGAGGCCGCCCGCGCCGCCAAGGCCGCCCGCCGGGCCGGACGCCATGAAACGGAGGGGCGGGTGAGCACCGGCAGGGACCACTACGCCCAGGTCGCGTGACCCCGTATGGGTGACCCGCGGGGCGCCTGTGCGATGCTCGGCGCCGTGGAGACCAGGTCCGTCAGCCCCGTCTTCGTCGGCCGCGCCGGCGAACTCACCGCCCTCACCGAGGCGCTCTCCCGCGCGACCGCGGGAGAGCCCCAGGCCCTGCTCGTCGCCGGCGAGGCCGGCGTCGGCAAGACCCGGCTCGTCGAGGAGTTCCGCGACGCCGCCTGCGCCACCGGCGCCGTCGTGGCCGTCGGCGGCTGCGTGGAGCTCGGCGCCGACGGACTGCCCTTCGCCCCCTTCTCCACCGCCCTGCGCACCCTGCGCCGCCGCCTCCCCGAGGAGGTCGCCGCAGCGGCCGACGGCCACGAGGGCGAGCTCGCCCGCCTCCTCCCCGAGCTCGGCGACCCCGGCGGCACCGACACCGGGGACGAGGACGCCACCGCCCGCCTCTTCGAGCTCACCGTCCGCCTGCTGGAACGGCTCGCCGCCGACCGCACCCTGGTCCTCGTCCTCGAGGACCTCCACTGGGCCGACACCTCCACCCGCCACCTCCTCACCTATCTGCTGCGCACCCTGCGCCGCGGCCGGATCGTGGTCGTCGCCACCTACCGCGCCGACGACATCCACCGCCGCCACCCGCTGCGCCCCCTCCTCGCCGAACTCGACCGGATGCGCACCATCCGCCGCATCGAGCTCTCCCGCTTCACCCGCACCGAGGTGCACCGCCAGCTCACCGGCATCCTGGCCGCCGAACCCGCCCCCGGCCTCGTCGACGAGATCTTCGACCGCTCCGACGGCAACGCCTTCTTCGTCGAGGAGCTCGTCGCCTCCCGCACCTGCGGCGACGGCACCGGCCCGCTCAGCGACTCCCTCCGCGACCTCCTCCTGGTCCGCGTCGAGGCCCTCCCCGAGGACGCCCAGCGGGTCGCCCGGATCGTCGCCGAGGGCGGCTCCACTGTCGAGTACGGACTCCTCGCCGCCGTCTCCCGCCTCGCCGAGGACGACCTCATCGAGGCGCTGCGCGCCGCCGTCGGCGCCAACATCCTGCTCGCCGTCCCCGACGGCGAGGGCTACCGCTTCCGCCACTCCCTGGTCCGCGAGGCCGTCAGCGACGACCTGCTCCCCGGCGAGCGCTCCCGCCTCAACCGGCGCTACGCCGAGGCCCTGGAGACCGACCCCGGCCTCGTCCGCCCCGACGAGCGGGCCACCCGCCTGGCCACGTACTGGTACCACGCCCACGACCCGGCCAAGGCGCTCCCCGCCGTCCTCGACGCCTCCGTCGCCACCCGCAAGCGCTACGCCTACGCCGAACAGCTCCGGCTTCTCGAACGGGCCATGGAACTCTGGGACGAGGCCCCCGCCGAGATCCGCGCCGGCCTGCGCCCCCTGGACTACGCCGAGTCCTACCCGGCCTGCGGCTGCGACCCCGAGACCACCCCGCTGCGCCACCTCGACCTCCTCGCCGAGGCCGCCGTCGCCGCCCGGCTCTGCGGCGAACGCGAGCGCGCCGTCAAGATCGGCAAGATGGCGCTCCGCCTCCTCGACGGCGACGACGAGCACGACCCCCTGCGCGCCGCCTGGTTCTGGGCCGAGCAGGCCCGGCTCCAGTCCAACCTCGGCCGCGGCGACGGCTGGACCGAGATCTCCCGCGCCCAGGAACTCGTCAAGGGCCTGCCGCCGTCCGCCGTCCACGCGGTCGTCCTCGCCGGCGCCGCCGGCTGGGGCATGCTCCGCAGCCCCGGCCCCGACGCCCTCGCCGCCGCCGAACGCGCCGTCGAGTACGCCCGCCTGGTGAAGGCCGAGGCGACCGAGCTCAACGCCCGCCTCACCCTCGGCACCATCATGGTCGCCGCCGGCGACCGCGAGGCCGGCCTCGCCGAGATGCACGCGGTCCGCGAACGGACCACCGCCCTCGGCCAGTTCCACGAAGCGGCCCGCGCCCACATCAACATCGTCTCCGCCCTGGAGTCCCTCGGCCGCTCCGCCGAGGCCGTCGAACTCGCCGACGCCGGTCTCGAACTCGCCCGCGCCCGCGGCCTGGTCGAGTCCGCCGGCTGGATCCGCGGCAACAAGGCCGAGTCCCTTCTCTCCCTCGGCCGCTGGGACGAGGCCCGCGCCGAGGCCGAACACCTCCTCTCCTCCGCCACCAGCACCAAGCCCCGCGCCTCCGCCCACCTCCGGCTCGCCCAGATCGCCGTCGCCCGCGGCGAGACCGCCACCGCCGCCCGCCACCTCGACGAGGCCCGCGCCGTCTACGGCACCCGCGACCCGATCCCGCAGTACACCCTGCCGCTGGCCGGCGCCGACGTCGCCACGGCCGCCGCCGAGGGCCGCCTCGCCGACGTCCGGGCCCGGATCGCCACCGCCGCCGAGGCCGGCTTCCCGCCCGGCACCCACCGCTACGGCTGGCCGCTCGTCCTCACCGCCGTCACCGCCGAGGCCGACAGCCGCGGCCTCCCCGCCGCCGAGGAGGGCCGAGCCGAGGCGCTGGCCGCCATCCGCCGCTGCGTCCGCGCCCTCGCCGCCCCCGCCCCCGTCTGGGCCGCCCACGCGGCCCAGGTCAGCGAGGAACTGGCCCGCGCCGAGGGCCGCGAGACCGCCGCCCGCTGGGCGGAGACCGTCGAGGCGTGGACCCCGCTCGGCCTGCCCTACCCGCTGGCCCGCGCCCGCCACCGGCTCGCCGACGCCCTCCTCACCGAGGGCGGCCGGCGCGAGGAGGCCACGGCCCTGCTCCGCCAGGCCCACGCCACCGCCGTCGCCCTCGGCGCCCGCCCGCTCCGCGAGGACGTCGAACTGCTCGCCGCCCGCGCCCGGATCCTCCTCACCGCCGACGCGCCCGCGGAGCCGGAGCCGGAGCCCGAGTCCGACGCCTTCGGTCTCACCCCCCGCGAGCAGGACGTGCTGCGCCTGGTCGCGGCCGGCCGCACCAACCGGCAGATCGCCGAGGAGCTGTTCATCTCACCGAAGACCGCCAGCGTCCACGTCTCCAACATCCTCGCCAAGCTCGGCGTCTCCGGCCGCGGCGAGGCCGCCGCGATGGCCCACCGCCTCCACCTCCTCGACACCCCCCGCTGACCCCGCCCCCGGCCCCGGCCCCCACCCCGGGCCGGGGCCGTCATCTCACGTCGAGCCGCAGGATCCGGTCGTCCCCGGCCTCCGGCGTGCCCCGGGTGTCGGTCTCGCTCGTCACCAGCCACAGCCGCCCGTCCCCGCCCGCGAGGACCGTCCGCAGCCGCCCGTACTCCCCGGCCAGGAACGCCTCCGGCTCCCCGGACCGCTCCGCGCCCGACAGGGGGATCCGCCACAGCCGCTCGCCCCGCAGCCCCGCCATCCACACCGCGCCCCGGGCGTAGGCGATCCCGCTCGGCGACGCCTCCGAGGTCGGCCACTGCGCCACCGGGTCCACGAAGCGCGCCTCGCCCGCCCTGCCCTCGGCATGCGGCCAGCCGTAGTTCCGCCCCGGCTCGACCAGGTTCAGCTCGTCCCAGGTGTTCTGCCCGAACTCGGCCGCCCACAGCCGCCCCTCGGCGTCCCAGGCGATCCCCTGCACGTTCCGGTGCCCGTACGAATAGACCACCGAGCCGGGGAAGGGATTGCCCGGCGCCGGCCGCCCCTCCGGGGTCATGCGCAGGATCTTCCCGCCCAGCGACTCCCGGTCCTGCGCCAGCCCGGTCCGCCCGGTCTCACCGGTCCCCGCGTACAGCATCCCGTCCGGCCCGAAGGCGATCCGCCCGCCGTTGTGCACCACGCCCTTGGGGATGCCGGTGAGCACCGGCTCCGGCGCCCCCAGCCGGTCGCCCGCCCCGCCGCCGTACCGCATCCGCACGATGCGGTTGTCCGACTCGGCGGTCAGATACGCGTACACCCACCCGTCGCGCACGGCCAGGCCCATCAGTCCGCCCTCGCCGCCCGGCACCACCCCCGGCACCTCGCCCAGCGAGGTCTTCGCACCGCTGCGCCCGTCCACCCGGGTGACGGTCCGCTCGTCCCGCGAGGAGACCAGCAGATCGCCGCCCGGCAGCGCGGCGAGCCCCCAGGGCGACCGCAGCCCCTCCGTGAGCGTCCCCGCCACGGTCACCCGTCCGTCCCCGGCCGGCCGCGCCGACGACGGGGCCGGAGCGGACGAGGGGGCCGACGAGGCGGGCGGCGAGGTGCCCCGTACACCGGTGTCGGCGTCCGAGGAGCAGCCCACCGCGAACAGCAGCGCGGCGGCACCCCCCAGGGCCCTCAGCACAGCAGGACGGCTCATGATCCGGTCCCTTCGACGGTACGAGCGTTCGAGCGGCATCCCTTCTCCTCTTGATACACCGCTCGCGCCGATCGCGTTCCCGCCTCCGGCCCGCTTTCCCGGACGCCTTCCGGACGTCCGGCCGAACCGCAGGTCAGGACCGCGGATACTCCCAGGACTCGCGCGCCGCGGGCAGCGCGGCGAGCTCCGCCAGATCCCCGTCGGTGAGCCGCAGCCCCGCCGCCCCGGCGTTCTCCACCGCCCACCGCTCCCGCTTCGTCCCCGGCACCGGCACCACGTGCCGCCCCTGTGCGAGCACCCACGCCAGCGCCACCTGCGCCGGGGTCACCCCGTCGCCGTGCCGTGCCGCCACCCGCCGCAGCCCGGCCACCAGCGGCTGGTTCGCCGCCATCATCTCGGCCGTGAACCGCGGGTGCCGGGCCCGCGGGTCGTCCGGCTCGAAACCGCCGCCCGGCGTCAGCGTCCCGGTCAGGAAACCGCTCCCCAGCGGCATCGCCGCGAGCAGCCCGATCCCGCGCGCCCCGCACCAGGGCAGCAGCCGCGCCAGGGCCTCCGGCGCCCACACCGACAGCTCGGCCTGGACCGCCGCCACCGGGAACACCTGCTGCACCCGGGCCAGCTGACGGATCGTTCCCTCGTACAGATCACCGGTCGGCGACCGCCGGGTCCGCCGCACCCCGACCGCGCTCAGCCCGAGCGCCCGCACCTTGCCCGCGGCCACCAGCCCCGCCATCGCCCCCCAGGTCTCCTCCACCGGCACCTCCGGGTCCGCCCGGTGCAGCAGGTACAGGTCGAGGACGTCCGTCTGGAGGCGCCGCAGCGAGGCGTCGCAGGCCCGGCGCACGTACTCCGGCCGCCCGTTGGCGACCACGTGCCCGTCGCCGACGAGCAGCCCGCACTTCGTCGACACGAAGACGTCCGCCCGGCGCTCCTTCAGCACGCGCCCCAGCAGCAGCTCGTTGGTGAACGGCCCGTACATGTCGGCCGTGTCCAGCAGGCTCACCCCGGCGTCCAGCGCCGCGTGCACGGCCCGCAGCGAGCGGTCGCCCCGCTGCTCCGACCGCCCGTAGGCCCAGTTCATCGGCATGCAGCCGAGGCCGACGGCCCCCACGTCGAGCGCCGTCGCCCCGATAGTCCTGCGCTCCACGTGCCGCTACCCCTCCCTGTGCCGCCCCCCAAAGTAACCAATGGCGCGCGGGATTCTTCGCATAGCCTCCCGCTCATGACACTCGCACCCACCACCGCCGACGTGTGGCTTCCGATGCCCGCCGACGAGATCGACGGGCTGCCCGACCCGGGCGCGTCGGGACTGAACTACCGCTTCTGGGACGGTGGAACCGACTTCCCGGCCGATCCGGCCGACTGCGCCTTCTACGTCGTCCCGTACATGAAGGGCTCGGCGGTCGCGGTCCGGCCGCTCGCCGCGATGACCTCGCTCCGCGTCGTCCAGACCCTCTCCGCCGGCATCGACCACGTCGTCCCCGGACTCGGCTCGCTCGGCCCCGGCGTCTCGGTCTGCAACGCCAGGGGGGTGCACGAGGCCAGCACCGCCGAACTCACCCTCGCCCTGATCCTCGCCTCCCTGCGCGGCATCCCGCGCTTCGTCCGGGGCCAGGACGCCGAGGAGTGGCGGGACGGCTTCTACCCGGCGCTCGCCGACAAGTCCGTCCTGATCGTCGGGTACGGATCGATCGGCTCGGCGATCGAGGACCGGCTCGCGCCCTTCGAGTGCGCGCGGGTGGTGCGCGTCGCACGCTCCGCGCGCACCACGGCCCGCGGGCCCGTGCACGCCCTCGCCGACCTGCCCGCCCTGCTGCCCGAGGCCGACGTCGTGGTGCTCTCCACCCCGCTGACCCCGGAGACCCGGCACCTCGCCGACGCGGGCTTCCTCGCCCGGATGAAGGACGGCGCGCTGCTCGTCAACGTCGCCCGCGGGCCGGTGGTCGACACGAACGCCCTGCTCAAGGAGGTGGAGAGCGGACGGATCACGGCGGCCCTGGACGTGACCGACCCGGAACCGCTCCCGGCCGGGCATCCGCTGTGGCACGCTCCCGGTGTCCTCGTCACCCCCCACGTCGGCGGATCCACCTCGGCGTTCATGCCGAGGGCGAAGCGGCTGATCGCGGCGCAGGTCGGGCGGTTCGCGGCGGGGGAGGAGCTCGCCAACGTCCTCCGCACCACCTGAGGCCGTCCGGCGGTGCGCGCCCCCCGCGCGCCGCCCGTGACCCCCTGGCCGTCACGGAGAGTACTGCGGCCCTGTCCCTGAGTGACGGTCCTGGTGTATCGTCCCGGATCGGGGGACTGCGTCGTGTACGGGCTGACGCTGGGGAGCGAAGTGACGGGCCATCAGAATCCGAGGGGGGTGACGGGTGAGGCACGGCCGGAGGACCGAGGGTCCCGCGCGGCGACGCCGCCTGCCGACCTCCCGCGCCTCGCTGCCGGTCTCGCGCGTTCGGTGCCGGACCAGGCCGCGCCCCACCGCGCGGAGCGCCTGGACGGCGCGCCGCAGCACGCGGACGTCACGGGGCCGTCGCCCCGCGTCCCGGACCCGTGTCCCGACTGCGGCGCCGAGGCGCCACGGCCGGTCGACACCGTCCCGACCCGCGAGCGGACCGCGCCGGACCCGGCCGCACCCGCCCGGGCCCGCCTGCGCGCCTCCGTCCCGGAGCCGTACACCCGCGCCCCCCGCGCGCGGGGCGCGGCCGACGGCGCCCCGCGCGACCTCCCGAACCCGCACGCCTTCGGCGGGACGGACGGGGAGGCGGGCGGCTTCGGGCACGACGAGGGGCGGGAGGACGCGGTGACCGGCACCGGCGCGACCGCCCTGATGCGGCGCGTGCCCGCCCCCGCCGGACCCGGCCTGCCCGGACCCGAGCGGACCGCGCCCGGACCGGAGCGGCCGCCCTCCTGGGCCGGCTCGCTCCTCGCCCAGATCGCCCTCGGCCTGGTCTGCGCCGGCTACACCACCGGCGCCGCCCTCGGCTGGGGCTCCCCCCGACTCGCCCTGTTCATGGGCGACTTCGGGCTGAGCGCCGCGGCCTTCACCGCCGCCGTCTCCTGCTTCCTCTACGCCAGGACCGAGCGCGGCGGCACCCGCCCCGCCTGGCTCCTCTTCGCCTTCTCGTCCTTCATGGCAGGTGCCGGAAACGCCGTCTGGGGCTGGTACGAGGTCGTGCGCGGCCTGGAGGTCCCCGAGTCCTCCGTCGCCGACCTGTTCTTCTTACTCTTCGCCCCGCCCGCCATCGTCGGACTCCTCGTCCTGGCCAAGAAGCCCGTCACCCGGGCCGGCTGGGTGTGCCTCGGTCTCGACGCCTGGCTCATCGCCGGCTCCCTGCTGACCCTCTCCTGGAGCCTCGCCCTCGCCCACACCGCCCACTTCCAGGGCGAGTCGGTGGCCCAGGCCGCGCTGTCGCTGGCGTACCCGCTCCTCGACATCGTGCTCGTCAGCATGGTCCTCGCGCTCCACTTCCGTCGCTCCCACGGGAACCGCTCGGCGGTCAACACCGCGATCGCCGCCCTCGCCCTCACCGTGCTCTGCGACGCCCTCTTCACCTCGCCGCTGCTGCGCGCCAACTACGTCTCCGGCCAGCTGCTCGACGCCGGCTGGTTCGCCGGCTCGCTGCTGCTCGCCTACGCCCCGTGGGGCGTCCGCCGGCCGCCGGAGACCTCCGCCGTCCGCGGCCCCGGACTGCCCAGCAGGCCCATCGCCGGGTCGCTCGCCGCCCTCACCCCGTACCTCGCCGCCGCGGTCTGCACCCTCGGCATCCTGTACAACGTGGTCGAGGGCCGCCGGATCGACCGGGTCGTCGTCCTCACCGGCTGCGCCGTCGTCCTCGCCCTCGTCGTCCGCCAGGGCATCATGCTCATCGACAACATCGCCCTCACCCACGAACTGGCCCAGAAGGAGAACCACTTCAGGTCGCTCGTGCAGGGCTCCAGCGACGTCATCATGATCGCCGCGCCCAGCGGCGTGCTGCGGTACGTCAGCCCCGCCGCCAGCGGGGTCTACGGGCGCGACGCCGACGAGCTGATCGGCACCGAACTGGCCGCGCTCATCCACCCCGAGGACCTCGGCGCCGTCGTCCACGAGGTGCGCCGCTTCCTCGCCGCCTCACCCGCCGAGGAGCCCACCACCCGGATCGAGTGCCGCTTCCGCTCCGGCGGCGGGGACTGGCTCAACGTCGAGTCCACCGTCAACCGGCACCAGGGCGGCCTGATCTTCAACAGCCGCGACGTCACCGAACGGGTCCGGCTCCAGGCCCAGTTGCAGCACAACGCCGAGCACGACCCGCTCACCGACCTGCCCAACCGCGCGCTCTTCACCCGCCGCGTCGGGCAGGCCCTCGGCGGCCGCCGCTCCTCCGACCCCGGCACCGCCGTGCTCTTCATCGACCTCGACGGCTTCAAGGCGGTCAACGACCGGCTCGGCCACCAGGCAGGCGACGACCTGCTGATCCAGGCCGCCCGCCGCCTCCAGGAGGCCGTACGGGCCGGGGACACCGCCGCCCGGCTCGGCGGCGACGAGTTCGCCGCCCTCATCCTCGGCGACGGCCAGCGCGACCGGGCCGCCCGGGAGACCCAGGTCCAGGAGATCGCCGACCGGCTCCGGCTCACCCTCTCCCGCCCCTACCGCGTCGACGGGGGCACCGAGGTCCGGGTCGCCGCCTCCATCGGCGTCGCCTTCGCCGAGCCCGGCATCGGCGCCGGCGACCTGCTGCGCAACGCGGACCTCGCCATGTACCGGGCCAAGGCGGGCGGCAAGGACCGGGTCGAGCTGTACGGGCCCCAGGTGCAGGCCGAGGTCGTCCGGCGCACCGAACTCGCCGCCCGGCTGCGCAGCGCGCTCCACGACGGCGAGTTCGCCCTGCTCCACCAGCCCGTCGTGGACCTCGCCACCGGCCGGATCTCCGCCGTCAGCGCGCAGGCCCGCTGGCGCTCCGCCCAGGGCATCCTCTTCACCCCCGCGGAGTACCTGCGGGTCACCGACGACGGCGAGCGCACCGCCGAGCTGGGCCGCTGGCTCCTGGAGGAGGCGGTCGAGCAGGCCGCCGAGCGGGCCGGCAGCGGCCACCGCACCCCGGTGGCCATCCGGCTCGCGGCCCACCGCCTCCTCGACCGCTCGGTCCCGCTCGGCTCCGTCGAGGCCCTGCTGGCCCGGCACGGGCTGCCCTCCGGTTCGCTCGTCATCGAGCTGGCCGACACCGACCACCGGATCCCCCTGGACGAGCTGGAGCAGCGGCTGGTCTCGCTGCGCCGGCTCGGCGTGCGGATCGCGCTCGACGGATTCGGCAGCGGACATGTCGCCGTTCACGCGCTCAGGCGCCTCCCGGTCGACATACTGAAACTGGACAGAGCGCTCGTCGAAGGCGTGGTCGAATCGGCCCGGCTCCGCAAGATCACCAGCGGGGTGCTCCGCATCGCCGGGGAGCTGGGCATGCAGACCGTCGCCGAGGGCGTCGACGTCCCCGAGCAGGTGCTCGCCCTGCGGGCCATGGGCTGCCGGCACGCGCAGGGCATGGCCTTCGCGGGCCCGCTCGACGAGTACCGGCTCCGCCGGGCCCTCGTCCGGGGCGACTATCCGCTGCCCGGCGCCGTCTCCGTTCCGGCCGGGACGGGACCGGACGCGCGGCGGAAACCGTCCCCCGATCCGCTCACATGATGAGACGCGTGTCCCACCCACTTGACAGTGGCGAGGCCCGAGAGGGAGGGTCAGTGCCATGCGCACCCGAATTCTCGTACTTGGACAGCGCGTCGGCTGAGGCCGGGCCCCATCAGGCCCGCTGAGAACCACCCGACGCGCTCCCCTCGCTTGCCTTCCGGCACGAGGGGTTTTTTGTTGCACTGGTTCTCCCCGAAGTCGATGCAAAACCCCGTAAAACACCTCGCAAAAAACCCTCTGCTTCGAGAAGAGATGCTGATGACCGAGCAGGCCACCGGGCACCATCCGCAGCCGCGGCCCCGCAGCGGCGCGACGCCCGCCCCCACCGTCGAGCACGTCACGGGTGCGCAGTCCCTCATCCGTTCTCTCGAAGAGGTGGGCGCGGACACCGTCTTCGGCATCCCGGGCGGCGCGATCCTCCCGGCGTACGACCCGATGATGGACTCCAAGAAGGTCCGCCACGTCCTCGTCCGCCACGAGCAGGGCGCCGGCCACGCGGCCACCGGCTACGCCCAGGCCACCGGCAAGGTCGGCGTCTGCATGGCGACCTCCGGCCCCGGCGCGACCAACCTGGTCACCCCGATCGCCGACGCCCACATGGACTCCGTCCCGATGGTCGCGATCACCGGCCAGGTCGCCTCGAAGGCGATCGGCACGGACGCCTTCCAGGAGGCGGACATCTGCGGCATCACCATGCCGATCACCAAGCACAACTTCCTGGTCACCAAGGCCGAGGACATCCCGCGGACCATCGCCGAGGCGTTCCACATCGCCTCCACCGGCCGCCCCGGTCCGGTCCTGGTCGACATCGCCAAGGACGCCCTCCAGGCGAAGACCACCTTCTCCTGGCCGCCGCAGACCGAGCTGCCCGGCTACCGCCCGGTCACCAAGCCGCACGCCAAGCAGATCCGCGAGGCCGCGAAGCTGATCACCGCCGCGAAGCGCCCGGTCCTGTACGTCGGCGGCGGTGTCATCAAGTCGGGCGCCACGGCCGAGCTGAAGGTCCTCGCCGAGCTGACCGGCGCCCCGGTCACCACCACCCTGATGGCCCTCGGCGCCTTCCCCGACAGCCACCCGCTGCACGTCGGCATGCCCGGCATGCACGGCGCCGTCACCGCCGTCACCGCGCTCCAGAAGGCCGACCTGATCGTCGCCCTCGGCGCCCGCTTCGACGACCGCGTCACCGGCAAGCTGGACAGCTTCGCCCCGTACGCCAAGATCGTCCACGCCGACATCGACCCGGCCGAGATCGGCAAGAACCGCGCCGCCGACGTCCCGATCGTCGGCGACGCCCGCGAGGTCATCGCCGACCTGGTGCAGGCGGTCCAGGCCGAGCACAGCGAGGGCAACCAGGGCGAGGCCGCCCGCACGGGCTACGCGGCCTGGTGGTCCGACCTGAACCGCTGGCGCGAGACCTACCCGCTCGGCTACGACCTGCCGGAGGACGGCAGCCTCTCGCCGCAGCAGGTCATCCAGCGCATCGGCCAGCTCGCCCCCGAGGGCACGATCTTCGCGGCCGGCGTCGGCCAGCACCAGATGTGGGCCGCCCACTTCATCGACTACGAGAAGCCCGCCACCTGGCTGAACTCCGGCGGCGCCGGGACCATGGGCTACGCCGTCCCGGCCGCCATGGGCGCCAAGGCCGGCATGCCCGACCGCACGGTCTGGGCGATCGACGGCGACGGCTGCTTCCAGATGACCAACCAGGAGCTCACCACCTGCGCCCTGAACAACATCCCGATCAAGGTCGCCATCATCAACAACGGCGCCCTCGGGATGGTCCGCCAGTGGCAGACCCTCTTCTACAACCAGCGCTACTCCAACACGGTCCTGCACTCCGGCCCGGACGACGTCAACCCGGAGGCCAAGGGCACCCGCGTCCCGGACTTCGTGAAGCTGTCCGAGGCCATGGGCTGCGTCGCCCTGCGCTGCGAGGACCCGGCCGACCTCGACAAGGTCATCGCCGAGGCCAACGCCATCAACGACCGGCCCGTCGTCATCGACTTCATCGTCCACGAGGACGCCCAGGTCTGGCCGATGGTCGCCGCCGGCACCTCCAACGACGAGGTCATGGCCGCCCGGGGCGTCCGCCCCGACTTCGGCGACGGCGAAGACGACTGAGCAGCGACGAGCCACAGGGAAGAGACCCACACACCATGTCCAAGCACACGCTCTCCGTCCTGGTCGAGAACACGCCCGGCATCCTCGCCCGGATCGCCGCCCTGTTCTCCCGCCGCGGCTTCAACATCGACTCCCTCGCCGTCGGCGTCACCGAGCACCCCGACATCAGCCGCATCACCATCGTGGTCAACGTCGAGGACCTGCCCCTGGAGCAGGTGACCAAGCAGCTCAACAAGCTGGTCAACGTCCTGAAGATCGTCGAACTCGAGCCCAGCGCCGCGATCCAGCGCGAGCTCGTCCTGGTGAAGGTCCGCGCCGACAACGAGACCCGCTCCCAGATCGTCGAGATCGTCAAGCTCTTCCGCGCCAAGACCGTCGACGTCTCGCCCGAGGCCGTCACCATCGAGGCCACCGGTTCGAGCGACAAGCTGGACGCCATGCTGAAGATGCTGGAGCAGTTCGGCATCAAGGAGCTCGTCCAGTCGGGCACCATCGCCATAGGGCGTGGCGCCCGGTCCATCACCGACCGGTCCCTGCGGGCACTCGACCGCAGCGCCTGAGCGTCACCGGACGTCAACCGCCGGTCCGCCCGGCGGTCCGACTGACGAGACCAGAGAACTTCCCTTCCGCTCCCCGCCGTACGGTGGGACGCAACACCAGCACCTCAAGGAGATTTCCAGTGGCCGAGCTGTTCTACGACGCCGATGCCGACCTCTCGATCATCCAGGGCCGCAAGGTCGCGGTGATCGGTTACGGCAGCCAGGGCCACGCCCACGCGCTGTCGCTGCGCGACTCGGGTGTCGACGTCCGCGTCGGTCTGCACGAGGGCTCCAAGTCCAAGGCCAAGGCCGAGGAGCAGGGCCTGCGCGTGGTCACCCCCGCCGAGGCCGCGGCCGAGGCCGACCTCATCATGATCCTGATCCCGGACCCGATCCAGGCCAAGGTCTACGAGGAGTCCATCGCCCCGAACCTGAAGGACGGCGACGCGCTGTTCTTCGCCCACGGCTTCAACGTCCGCTTCGGCTTCATCAAGCCCCCGGCCGGCGTCGACGTCGCCCTGGTCGCCCCGAAGGGCCCGGGCCACCTGGTCCGCCGTCAGTACGAGGAGGGCCGCGGCGTCCCCGCGATCGCCGCCGTCGAGCAGGACGCCACCGGCAACGCGTTCGCCCTCGCCCTGTCGTACGCGAAGGCGATCGGCGGCACCCGCGCCGGCGTCATCAAGACCACCTTCACCGAGGAGACCGAGACCGACCTCTTCGGCGAGCAGGCCGTCCTCTGCGGCGGAGCGTCCGCGCTCGTCAAGGCGGGCTTCGAGACCCTGGTCGAGGCCGGCTACCAGCCGGAGATCGCCTACTTCGAGTGCCTGCACGAGCTGAAGCTCATCGTCGACCTCATGTACGAGGGCGGCCTGGAGAAGATGCGCTGGTCCGTCTCCGAGACCGCCGAGTGGGGAGACTACGTCACCGGCCCGCGCGTCATCACCGCCGACACCAAGGCCGAGATGAAGAAGGTCCTCACCGAGATCCAGGACGGCACCTTCGCCAAGAACTGGATGGACGAGTACCACGGCGGTCTGAAGAAGTACAACGAGTACAAGACCCAGGACGAGAAGCACCTCCTGGAGACCACCGGCAAGGAGCTGCGCAAGCTCATGAGCTGGGTGAACGACGAGGAGGCGTAAGCCTCTCGGCACGGGGCCGGACACCTTGTCCGGCCCCGTGCCGCATCCTTGGACACCCCGTCCAACCACGGACGGGTGATCCTTCCAACGAGGCGCACGACGTGTGCCGATGCGGCACTACACTGCTCAACAACATCGCGTCTGGCCCACAGCGTCGTGCGCTTTCACGCGGCAAGCCCCCTCCACCGCCTGCGGCCGTCGGGACGGCCGTCCGCACTGCCTCTGTGAGGACTCACGTGAGCTCGAAACCTGTCGTACTCATCGCTGAAGAGCTGTCGCCCGCCACCGTCGACGCCCTGGGCCCGGACTTCGAGATCCGGCACTGCGACGGCGCCGACCGCGCCGAGCTGCTCCCCGCGATCGCCGACGTCGACGCCATCCTCGTCCGCTCGGCCACCAAGGTCGACGCGGAGGCCATCGCCGCCGCCAAGAAGCTGCGGGTCGTCGCCCGCGCCGGCGTCGGCCTGGACAACGTGGACGTCTCCGCCGCCACCAAGGCCGGCGTGATGGTCGTGAACGCCCCGACCTCCAACATCGTCACCGCCGCCGAGCTCGCGTGCGGTCTGCTCGTCGCCACCGCGCGCAACATCCCGCAGGCCAACACCGCGCTGAAGAACGGCGAGTGGAAGCGCTCCAAGTACACCGGCGTCGAGCTCAGCGAGAAGACCCTCGGCGTCGTCGGCCTCGGCCGCATCGGCGTCCTGGTCGCCCAGCGCATGTCCGCCTTCGGCATGAAGATCGTCGCGTACGACCCCTACGTGCAGCCGGCCCGCGCCGCCCAGATGGGGGTGAAGCTGCTGGCCCTGGACGAGCTCCTGGAGGTCGCCGACTTCATCACCGTCCACCTGCCGAAGACCCCCGAGACCGTCGGTCTCATCGGTGACGAGGCGCTGCACAAGGTCAAGCCGAGCGTCCGCATCGTCAACGCCGCCCGTGGCGGGATCGTCGACGAGGCCGCGCTGTACTCGGCCCTCAAGGAGGGCCGGGTCGCCGGCGCCGGCCTCGACGTGTACGCGAAGGAGCCCTGCACGGACTCCCCGCTCTTCGAGCTCGACCAGGTCGTCTGCACCCCGCACCTCGGCGCCTCCACCGACGAGGCCCAGGAGAAGGCCGGCATCGCCGTCGCCAGGTCGGTGCGCCTCGCGCTCGCCGGCGAGCTGGTCCCGGACGCGGTCAACGTCCAGGGCGGCGTCATCGCCGAGGACGTGAAGCCGGGTCTGCCGCTCGCCGAGAAGCTCGGCCGCATCTTCACCGCCCTCGCGGGCGAGGTCGCGGCCCGCCTCGACGTCGAGGTGTACGGCGAGATCACCCAGCACGACGTCAAGGTGCTCGAACTCTCCGCGCTCAAGGGCGTGTTCGAGGACGTCGTCGACGAGACCGTGTCGTACGTGAACGCGCCGCTGTTCGCGCAGGAGCGCGGGGTCGAGGTCCGCCTCACCACCAGCTCCGAGTCGCCCGACCACCGCAACATGGTCACCGTGCGCGGCACCCTCTCCAGCGGCGAGGAGGTCGCCGTCTCCGGCACCCTGGCCGGCCCCAAGCACCTCCAGAAGATCGTCGCCGTCGGCGACTACGACGTGGACCTCGCGCTCGCCGACCACATGGTGGTGCTGCGCTACGAGGACCGTCCCGGTGTCGTCGGCACCGTCGGCCGGATCCTCGGCGAGGCCGGTCTGAACATCGCGGGCATGCAGGTCTCCCGTACCGAGGAGGGCGGCGAGGCGCTCGTCGTGCTCACCGTCGACGACACCGTCCCGGCGGCCGTCATCGCGGAGATCGCCACGGAGATCGGCGCCACCTCGGCCCGCTCGGTCAACCTGGTCTGAGCCCCGCCGAACCACCCGCACCCGGTCGTCGGACATCCGTCCGACGGCCGGGTGCGGTGCTTTTCCGGGGTCTTTCCCGGCGCCTCTTCCGGGGGTGTCAGAGCCGGGCGGTCTTGAGGGCCATGTGCAGCAGCAGGCGGTCCTCGCCGGCGTCCAGGTCCAGGCCGGTGAGCTGCTCGACCCGGGAGAGCCGGTAGTAGAGGGTCTGCCGGTGGATGCCGAGCGCCGCCGCCGTCCGGCCCGCCTGGCCCGCGTGGTCGAGGAACACCTCGGCCGTGCGGGCCAGTTCGGCGTGCGCGGGGGCGAGCAGCGCCCGTACCGCCGGATCGGGCTCGGCCTGCGGGAGGGCGGTGAGCAGCCGGTACGCGCCCAGCTCCGACCAGTGGGCGAGCGGGCCGAGCCGGGGCTGGGCGTGCGCGGTGCGGGCGGCGGCGGTCGCCTCGCGCCAGCTGAGGTCGAGCTCCGCGAGGCCCCGCCGGGGCGCGGCGACCCCGGCGACGGCCGCCGGGCCGGCCGTGCCGCGCAGCCGCCCGGCGGCGGTGGTCGCGGGGGAGAGGTTGTCGGCCGACCGCAGTCGCACCAGGACGGCGAGCGCCCGCTGCGGGCCGGGCCCGGGGGCGTATCCGCCGTCGGAGACCGTGTCCGGGTCGCCGCCGGCGCGGGCCGGGGCGGTGGCGTACGGGCCGGCCGGGCCCTGCCAGGGGAGGGCGCAGAGGGCCGCGGCGCCGGGGATTGTACGGGGGGAGGGGGAGTCCTCGCCGCTCCAGGGGGCGATGCAGACCAGGGCGTGCAGGCCCTCGGCGTCCGGGCCCAGGGCGGTGCGGAGGGCGGCGACGGCCATGTCGTACTGCCAGCCGCGCTCCGCTGCGAGGACGGCCCGCAGCTCGCGGGAGAGGTCGGAGCCGGCTCGCTCCTCGTCGGCGAGCAGCTCGCCGATCCGGGCGGCGACGTCCATCGCGGCCGTCAGCTGGTCGTGCGAGGGGCCCGGCTCGGCGTCGAGCAGCCAGACGTACCCGAGGACGACACCCCGATGGCGTACCGGGAGGCAGATCCGATCGCGGAAGACGCCCGCGTCCGGCGCGGCCGGGATGCGGACGGGGCCGGTGGCCCGGGTGATGCCGAAGCCCTCGAACCAGGCGCGGACCGCCGGGGTGGACTTCCGGGTCAGGATCGAGCGGGTGCGGACCGGGTCCATGGCGCTGTCGTCGTCGCTGTCGTGGGCCCCGAAGGCGATCAGCCCGAAATCGCGGTTCTCCAGGGTCGCCGGGGCGCCGAGCAGCGCCGAGATCTCGTCCACCAGCTCCTGGTAATCGCCCTTCACGGGCCCATTCTCGCACCGCCGGCCGGCCGCTTCAGACAGATGTCTGAGGCCGTGCTCACGGATGCGTGACAGCTGTAGATGGCGCAGGATCGGAGCGATCCTTAGGTTTCACGGTGGTTACCCGTGCTGTTCCCGGTTCGTACCCCTACGACCGGTAACAGCCCTGTTCTTCCTCGCCCCTCTGGAGGTGCCCCGTGCTGGGTCCCGTGATCCTCGCCGCGTCGCGCAGCGACAAGATGCGCCGTCTCGTGTCGGCCGCGCCCGGGACCAAGCAGGTCGTGGCGCGCTTCATCGCCGGTGAGGTCGTGGACGACGTCGTCCCGATCGTCCGGGACCTGACCGACCGCGGCCTGGAGGTCACCCTCGACGTCGTCGGCGAGGACATCACCACGGTCGAGCAGTCCTACGCCGCCCGTGACGCCTACCTGGAGCTGATCGGCCGCCTCAAGGAGCTGGGCCTCGGCGAGCGCGCCGAGATGTCCGTCAAGCTGTCGATGTTCGGCCAGTCCCTGGAGAACGGGCACGAGCTGGCGCTCGCCAACGTGCGCCCGGTCGTCGAGGCCGCCGCCGAGATCGGCACCACGGTCACCCTGGACGCCGAGGACCACACCACCCTCGACTCGATGTTCGCCATCCACGAGGAGCTGCGGAAGGACTTCCCGCAGACCGGCTGCGTCATCCAGGCGTACCTCTTCCGCACCGAGGAGGACGCCCGCCGCCTCGCCGCCAACGGCTCCCGCGTCCGGATCGTGAAGGGCGCCTACAAGGAGCCCGCCGAGGTCGCCATCCAGGACAAGCCCGAGATCGACAAGGCGTACGTCCGGATCATGAAGATCCTGATGGACGGCGAGGGCTACCCGATGATCGGCTCGCACGACCCGCGGCTGATCTCCATCGGCCAGGAGCTGGCCCGCCGCGCGGGGCGCAAGCTGGACGAGTACGAGTTCCAGATGCTGTACGGCATCCGCTCCGAGGAGCAGAACCGCCTCGCCGCCGAGGGCCACCGCATGCGCGTCTACACGGCCTACGGCACCGACTGGTACGGCTACTTCATGCGCCGTCTCGCGGAGAAGCCGGCCAACCTGCTCTTCTTCGTCCGCTCCATCCTGACCAAGGGCTGAGCCCACCTCCCCCTCTTTGAAGGAGTCAAGAGCCTCATGGACGCTGTGACCCAGGTCCCCGCTCCCGTCAACGAGCCGGTGCACGGCTACGCCCCCGGTTCGCCCGAGCGCGCCCGGCTGGAGGCCAAGCTCAAGGAGCTGGCCGACAACCCGCGCGAGCTGCCGATGACCATCGGCGGCGTGAAGCGCATGGGCGGCGGCGACGAGTTCAAGGTCGTGCAGCCGCACAACCACAAGTCCGTCATCGGCACCTTCCGCGGCGCCACGCAGCAGGACGCCCAGGACGCCATCGACGCCGCCCTGGCCGCCGCCCCGGCCTGGCGCGCGATGTCCTTCGACGACCGCGCCGCGATCATCCTGCGCGCCGCCGAGCTGCTGGCCGGCCCGTGGCGCGAGACGCTGGCCGCCTCCACCATGCTCGGCCAGTCGAAGACCGCCCAGCAGGCCGAGATCGACACCCCGTGCGAGCTCGTCGACTTCTGGCGCTTCAACGTGGCGTACGCCCGCCAGATCCTCGCCGAGCAGCCGCCGGCCAACTCCCCGGGCGTGTGGAACCGACTGGACCACCGCCCGCTGGAGGGCTTCGTCTACGCGATCACGCCGTTCAACTTCACGGCCATCGCGGGCAACCTGCCCACCGCCCCCGCCCTCATGGGCAACGTGGTGGTCTGGAAGCCGTCCCCGACGCAGACCCACTCCGCCGTGCTCCTCATGGAGCTCCTGGAGGAGGCCGGCCTGCCGAAGGGCGTCATCAACCTGGTGACCGGCGACGGCATCGCCGTCTCCGAGGTGGCCCTGAACCACCGCGACCTGGCCGGCATCCACTTCACCGGCTCGACCAGGACCTTCCAGCACCTGTGGAAGACGGTCGGCACCAACATCGAGAAGTACCGCTCCTACCCGCGGATCGTCGGCGAGACCGGCGGCAAGGACTTCGTCGTCGCCCACCCCAGCGCCGACCGCGCCGTCCTGAAGACCGCGCTGACCCGCGGCTCCTTCGAGTTCCAGGGCCAGAAGTGCTCCGCGTCCTCGCGGGCGTACATCCCGGCCTCCATCTGGAACGACGGCTTCAAGGAGGAGTTCGCGGCCGAGGTCGACGGCATCAAGATGGGTGACGTCACCGACCTGTCGAACTTCATCGGTGCCGTCATCGACGACCGCTCGTTCGCGAAGAACAAGGCGGCGATCGACCGTGCGTCCTCCGACCCGAGCTGCACGATCGTCGCCGGCGGCACCTATGACGACTCGGAGGGCTACTTCGTCCGTCCGACCGTCATCGAGTGCACCGACCCGGAGAACGAGGTCTTCAAGGCCGAGTACTTCGGCCCGATCCTCGCCGTGTACGTGTACGAGGACGAGAAGTACGACGAGATGCTGACCCAGATGGAGTCGGTCTCCGACTACGCCCTCACCGGCGCGGTCATCTCCAACGACCGCGCCGCCGCCGCGCACACGATGGAGAAGCTCCGCTTCGCCGCGGGCAACTTCTACATCAACGACAAGTCGACCGGCGCCGTCGTCGGCCAGCAGCCCTTCGGCGGCGGCCGCGCCTCCGGCACCAACGACAAGGCCGGTGCCCCGCAGAACCTGATGCGCTGGACGCTGACCCGCGCCATCAAGGAGACGCTGGTCCCGCCGACCGAGTACGGCTACCCGCACATGGGCTGACGCCCGCCCGCCGCGTGAGCGGCCCCTGATCACCGCCCCCCTCCCCGGTCCCCCCAGGCCGGGGTCGGGGGCGGTACTCATGTGCGGACGGTCGTGGCCGGAGGCTGACCGTGCGGAGCGGCCCGTCTCAGATAGTAGGAAGTCCGAGTAATTGTGGAGACAGATGAGGGGGGCTGCCCTAGCTTTGTAGAAGCCGAACGTCTCGCTTCATCAGCGAACGGCGGACGAGAGCGCGACGCCCCCGTGCAGGCAACCCCTGCGGCGGCGCTCCCCGCCCCTTCCGGCGCCTTCGATCACCACTGATCTCCGCACGCCCGGATCACCACTGATCTCAAGGAGTCGATCCCTCATGGCCGCTCAGACCGCCCCCCGCGTCCGCCACTCCGCCAGCCGTCCCAGCGACGAGGCCCGGCAGAACGCCGCCGCAGCCCTCCAGCGCGCCCTCGACCGCCGCGACAACGGCGGCTCCACCGGCCACTGAGGCCGGTCGCCGAAGAGGCCCCGACGCCTGGCCGTTCGTCCACATGGTGGACGATGCGTGTCAGACGATGGGACGAAGAGTAGGGTGCCGCCATGTCTCACAGCATCAATCTCGCAGTCATCCCCGGCGACGGCATCGGCCAGGAGGTCGTGGCCCAGGGCCTCAAGGTCCTCGCCGCCGTGCTTCCGCAGGACGTGAAGCTGGAGACCGAGGAGTACGACTTCGGCGCCCGGCGCTACCACGCCACCGGTGAGACCCTCACCGACGCCGACCTCGACTCGCTCAAGAAGCACGACGCCATCCTGCTCGGCGCGATCGGCGACCCGTCGGTCCCGTCCGGCGTCCTGGAGCGCGGCTTCCTCCTGAAGCTGCGCTTCGCCTTCGACCACCACGTCAACCTGCGCCCCTCGAAGCTGCTCCCCGGCGTCGCGACCCCGCTCGCCGGCCAGCCCGCGATCGACTTCGTCGTGGTCCGCGAGGGCACCGAGGGCCCGTACACGGGCAACGGCGGGACCATCCGCAAGGGCACCCCGCACGAGGTCGCCACCGAGGTCTCCGTCAACACCGCCTTCGGTGTCGAGCGCGTGGTCCGGGACGCCTTCGCCCGCGCCCAGGCCCGCCCGCGCAAGAAGCTGACGCTGGTCCACAAGAACAACGTGCTGACCTTCGCCGGCCACCTCTGGACCGACACCTTCCACCGCGTCGCCCAGGAGTACCCCGAGGTCACCACCGACTACCTGCACGTCGACGCCGCGACGATCTTCCTCGTCACCGACCCGGCCCGCTTCGACGTCATCGTCACCGACAACCTCTTCGGCGACATCATCACCGACCTCGCCGCGGCCGTCTCCGGCGGCATCGGCGTCGCCGCCTCGGGCAACATCAACCCGAGCCGCGAGTTCCCGTCCATGTTCGAGCCGGTCCACGGCTCCGCGCCGGACATCGCGGGCCAGGGCAAGGCCGACCCCACGGCCACCGTCCTCTCCGTCGCCCTCCTGCTGCGCCACCTCGGCTACGAGGCCGAGGCCGCCCGGGTCGAGACGGCCGTCGAGGCCGACCTCACCGAGCGGGGCGCCGCCGTCCGCACGACGGACCAGATCGGCGACGCGCTCGCCGCGCGAGTAGCGAGCTGACCCGCGCGTCACTGACACCACTCAGCAGCCGCCGGGTCTCCCACGCACCCGGCGGCTGTTCTCGTGCGGTCGCGGGGTGCCACCATCGACCCCGGACCGCCTCACCCGCCTTTCGTACCCGGGTTCCCACGCGCGATAATCGGACGTGGGCCGCCCCATGCGGGAAAGCTCGGACGTCCTAGCAGCCATGCCGGGCGGGCGCGGGCGCGGTCCGACACACACAACCGGTGAAGGACAAGCACCCATGACGACGATCGAGCTCAAGCCCTCCTCCAGCCCGCTGTCCGCCGCGGAGCGCGAGGCGATCCTGGCCAACCCGGGATTCGGCCGCCACTTCACCGACCACATGGTGACCGTCCGCTGGACGGAGGGCCGCGGCTGGCACGACGGCGAGCTCGTGCCGTACGGCCCGCTCTCCCTCGACCCGGCGACCAACGTCCTCCACTACGCCCAGGAGATCTTCGAGGGCCTGAAGGCGTACCGCCGCCCCGACGGCTCCGTCGCCTCCTTCCGCCCGGACGCCAACGCCCGCCGCTTCCAGCGCTCCGCGCACCGCCTCGGCATGCCCGAGCTGCCGGTCGAGACCTTCATCGAGGCGTGTGACGCGCTGGTCCGCCAGGACGAGGCGTGGGTCCCCGAGCACGGCGGCGAGGCGTCCCTCTACCTGCGCCCGTTCATGATCGCGACCGAGGTCGGCCTGGGCGTCCGCCCGGCCAACGAGTACCTCTTCGTCGTCATCGCCTCCCCGGCCGGCCCGTACTTCCCCGGCGGCGTCAAGCCGGTCTCCATCTGGGCCTCCGAGGACCGCGTCCGCGCCGTCCCCGGCGGCATGGGCGACGCCAAGACCGGCGGCAACTACGCGGCCTCCCTGCTCGCGCAGGCCGAGGCGGCGGCCAAGGGCTGCGACCAGGTCTGCTACCTCGACGCGGTCGAGCACAAGTGGGTCGAGGAGCTCGGCGGCATGAACCTGTACTTCGTGTACGGGAACAAGATCGTCACCCCGTCCCTCAGCGGCTCGATCCTGGAGGGCATCACCCGCGACTCCCTCCTCAAGCTCGCCGCCGACCTCGGCCACGAGGTGGAGGAGGCCCGCGTCTCCATCGACCAGTGGCAGGCCGACACCGCGAACGGCACCCTCACCGAGGTCTTCGCCTGCGGCACCGCCGCCGTCATCACCCCGGTCGGCACGGTCAAGTCCGCCCGGGGCGAGTGGCAGCAGTCCGGCGGCCGGCCCGGCGAGGTCACGATGAAGCTGCGCGAGGCGCTGCTCGCCATCCAGACGGGCAAGGCCGAGGACACCCACGGCTGGATGCACGAGCTCGGCAGGTAGTCACTCCGTCGTCGCCAGGGCTTCCGGGGCCGTCACGGTCCCGGAAGCCCTGTGCGGCGTCAGGGCCGCGTACAGCACGCCGCCCACGACTCCCGAGAGCACGAAGCTGCAGTCGATCCCGCCGGTCAGGGCCAGCAGCGGACCCTCGTACAGCGGGGTCGACACGCCCGCCAGGCCCACCGCCGCGCCGATCGCCCAGGAGAGCGTGGCGCGCGGGTGCCAGCCGGCCGAGAACCAGTAGATCCCGCCGCGCGAGCGCCGGTTGTAGACCTGCAGCGCCTCGGGGTCGTACTCCCCGCGGCAGCGGACGTGCCCGATCAGGGTGATGACCGCCCACGGCGTGCCGATGGCCGTCAGGAGCAGCACGAACGAGGTCATCGCCGACTGTGCGTCCGAGGCGAAGTGGCCGAGGAAGACGAAGCCGGTGGCGACCGCCGCCACCACGAGGGTGGCCCGCGCCCGGGTGGCCCGGGGCAGGATCGCGTCCAGGTCCAGGCCCATCGAGTAGAGCATCAGACCGGCGTTGCCGACCGAGCCGGCGGTGGCGGCGAGCAGCAGCGGGACCAGGTACCAGGCGGGGGAGGCGGCGACCAGCGGCCCCGCGTAGTCGAGGCCCGCGCGGGCGGCGAGCGCCGTGAAGGTGCCGAAGAGCTGCGGCACGAGCAGGCCGACGAGCAGCCCCAGACAGGTGGCCCGCCAGACGCTCCGCGCGCTGTGCCGGGCGGGGGAGACGTACCGGGTGTAGTCGCCGAGCAGGGTGATGAAGGCGACCGGTCCGCTGAGCCCGGCGGCGACCGCCGAGAGCAGCCAGGTCGGCCAGAAGGAGCCGAGCAGGTACGGGGTGTCCGGCACCGGCGCGGCGGTGAAGTCACCGGCGTACGCCACGACCCCGACCGCCAGCAGGACGGTCATGCCGACGGCGAGCGCCTTGCTCAGCCGGAGCAGCAGCCGGTAGCCGTACACGGCGCCCACCACCGTGCAGGCCGCGAGCAGCGCGTAGACGACGGCGTGCGCCCCGTCGCCGGCGGAGAGGCCGGTCAGCCGGGCGAGCGTGCCCACCATGACGTCGCCGCCGATCCACAGGGTCAGCGCCGTGTAGCCCAGCGAGAGCAGCAGCCCCACCACCGAGCCGACGAGCCGGCCGCGGACGCCGAAGAAGGCGCCCGAGGAGGTGGAGAGGTTGGTGGCGGTACGCAGGGACACCAGCGCCAGCGGGGCGGTGACGGCGACGCCGACGACCGTGCCCGCGACCACGGAGGTCACCGAGCCCCACAGGCCGAGACCGAAGGAGACCGGCAGCCAGCCGAAGACGATCACCCCCAGGCAGAGGTTGGAGCCGAGCAGGATCGCGACCAGGTCGCGGGGACCGCTGGTGCGTTCGGCCTCGGGGACGGTGTCGACTCCGCGCTGTTCGATCGTTGCCATGGGACCTCCGGGGGAGCGGAAGGGGGATTTTTGAGTGGCGCTCAATGTGACCTGTGCCTGACCGGCACGTCAATACTTGGAAGCGTTGCGTCCAGCATTTAGAGTGTCGCTCAAACAGGAGGTGTATGACGTGCGACTGACCCCCACCGAGCGCGACCGGCTGCTGCTCTTCGGCGCCGCCGAACTCGCCCGGGCCCGCCGGGCCCGCGGACTGCGGCTCAACGTCCCCGAGGCGACCGCCCTCATCGCGGACACCGTCTGCGAGGCCGCCCGCGACGGCCGGAGGCTCGCCGAGGCCATCGAGGCGGCCCGCTCCGTCCTCGGCCCCGAGGACGTGCTGCCCGGCGTCGCCGACGTGGTGACCGAGGTGCACGTCGAGGCCGTCTTCGACGACGGCTCCCGGCTCGCCGTCGTCACCGACCCGATCGGCGGAGGCACGCTCGGCGCCGGCGCGCCCGGCGCGCTGCTGCCCGGCCCCGGCCACCCGGAGCAGCAGCCCGCGCTCACCCTCGCCGTACGGAACACGGCGACGGTCCCGGTCAGCGTCACCTCCCACTTCCACTTCTTCGAGGCCAACCCGCGCCTCGACTTCGACCGCGCCGCCGCCTACGGCATGCGGCTCGCCATCCCCGCGGGCGCCTCCTTCCGCTTCGACCCGGGCGGCTCCGCCGAGGTCGGGCTCGTGCCCATCGGCGGCGCACGCGTGGCGATCGGCTTCGCCGGCCTCGTCGACGGGCCGCTGGACGCCCCCGGCGCGAAGGAGGAGGCGCTGCGCCGCGCGGCCGCCTGCGGCTACCTGGGCACCGCGACCGACGAGGAGGGCCACTGATGGACCCGTACGAGTACGCCTCCGTGCACGGCCCCCGGGCCGGCGACCGCGTCGTCCTCGGCGACTCCGGGCTGGTCGTCCGGGTCGAGTCCGACTCCCAGAAGCCCGGCGACGAGTTCCTGGCCGGCTTCGGCAAGACCGCCCGCGACGGCCTGCACCTGAAGGCCGCCGCCGTCCGCGAGACCTGCGACGTCGTCATCAGCAACGTCCTGCTGATCGACGCCGTCCAGGGCATCCGCAAGGTCTCCATCGGCATCCGCGAGGGCCGGATCCACGCCATCGGCCGGGCCGGCAACCCCGACACGCTCGACGGCGTCGAGGTCGTCGTCGGCACCGGCACCTCGATCGTCTCCGGCGAGGGCCTCATCGCCACCGCCGGCGCCGTCGACACCCACGTCCACCTGCTCTCGCCGCGGATCATGGAGGCGTCGCTCGCCAGCGGCGTCACCACGATCGTCGGCCAGGAGTTCGGCCCGGTCTGGGGCGTCGGCGTCAACTCGCCCTGGGCCCTGAACCACGCCTTCAACGCCTTCGACGCCTGGCCGGTCAACATCGGCTTCCTCGCCCGGGGCTCCTCCTCGGACCCGGCGCCGCTGGTCGAGGCGCTCGCCGAGGGCGGCGCGTCCGGCTTCAAGGTCCACGAGGACATGGGCGCCCACACCCGCGCCCTGGACACCGCGCTGCGGGTGGCCGAGGAGCACGACGTCCAGGTCGCCCTGCACAGCGACGGCCTCAACGAGTGCCTGTCGGTGGAGGACACCCTCGCCGTCCTGGAGGGCCGTACGATCCACGCCTTCCACATCGAGGGCTGCGGCGGCGGACACGTCCCCAACGTCCTGAAGATGGCGGGCGTGCCGAACGTCATCGGCTCCTCCACCAACCCCACCCTGCCCTTCGGCCGCGACGCGGTCGCCGAGCACTACGGGATGATCGTCTCCGTCCACGACCTGAAGACCGACCTCCCCGGCGACGCCGCCATGGCGCGCGACCGGATCCGGGCCGGGACGATGGGCGCGGAGGACGTCCTGCACGACCTCGGCGCGATCGGGATCACCTCCTCCGACGCGCAGGGGATGGGAAGGGCCGGCGAGACCGTACGCCGGACCTTCGCCATGGCCGGGAAGATGAAGGCCGAGCTGGGCCCCCTGGAGGGCGACGGCGCGCACGACGACAACGCGCGCGTGCTGCGCTACCTGGCCAAGCTCACCATCAACCCGGCGATCGCCCACGGCCTCGCCCACGAGATCGGCTCGGTCGAGGTCGGCAAGCTGGCCGACATCGTGCTGTGGCGGCCCGAGTTCTTCGGCGCCAAGCCCCAGATGGTGCTGAAGGCCGGCTTCCCCGCCTGGGGGGTCGTGGGCGATCCCAACGCCGCCACCGACACCTGCGAACCGCTCGTCCTCGGCCCGCTGTTCGGCGCCCACGGCGCCACCGCCGCGGACCTCTCCGTCGCCTTCGTCGCCCAGGCCGCCGTCGACCTCGGCGGCGACCGGATGCCGACCCGGCGCCGCCGCGTCCCGGTGCGCGGCACCCGGGGGATCGGCCCCGCCGACCTGCTCCTCAACTCCCGCACCGGCTCCGTCCAGGTGGACGACCGCACCGGCCTCGTCTCGCTCGACGGCTCCCCGATCCGCTCCGAGCCGGCCGACTCCGTCTCGCTGAACCGCCTCTACTTCCTCTAGGACCCGCCTCCATGACTTCGTACCGCATGCCCGCCGAGTGGACCCCGCACGAGCGGACCTGGATGGCCTGGCCGAGCCCCAACGCCACCTTCACCGACGCCGCGGAGCTCGCCGAGGCCCGCGGGGCGTGGGCCTCCGTCGCCCGTGCCGTCCGCCGCTTCGAGCCGGTGACGATGGTCGTCGCCCCCGGCGACGCGGAGGGCGCCCGCGCGCTCCTCGGCGAGGACGTCGAGCTGGTCGAGCGGGAGCTCGACGACGCCTGGATGCGCGACATCGGCCCCACCTTCGTCACCGACGGCACCTCCCTGGCCGCCGTGGACTGGGTGTTCAACGGCTGGGGCGCCCAGGACTGGGCGCGCTGGGAGCACGACTCCAAGATCGCCCGCCATGTCGCGGACGCGGCCGGGGTCCGCGTGCTGAGCAGCGAGCTCGTCAACGAGGGCGGCGGCCTCCACGTCGACGGCGAGGGCACCGTCCTGCTCACCGACACCGTCCAGCTCGGCTCCGGCCGCAACCCCGAGTGGACCCGGGAGCAGGTCGAGCGGGAGATCCACGCCAAGCTCGGCACCCGCAAGGCGATCTGGCTGCCGCACGGCCTCGCCGGCGACTACGGCATGTACGGCACCCAGGGCCACGTCGACATCGTCGCCGCCTTCGCCCGCCCCGGCACCGTCCTCGTCCACAGCCAGCAGGACCCGAACCACCCGGACTACGCCCGCTCCCGGCTGTACGTGGACATCCTCCGCGCCCAGACCGACGCCGACGGCCGCCCCCTGGAGGTCATCGAGGTCCCCGCCCCCACCGTCCTCAGGGACGAGGAGGGCGAGTGGGTCGACTACTCCTACATCAACCACTACCTGTGCAACGGCGCCGTGATCCTCTGCGCCTTCGACGACCCGCACGACGAGCTCGCCGCCGAGATCTTCCGCCGCCTCTTCCCGGACCGCGAGGTCGTCCTGGTCGACGCCCGCACGATCTTCGCGGCGGGCGGCGGCATCCACTGCATCACCCAGCAGCAGCCCGCGGTGTAGAACGTACGAGTGAGTCAGAGCAGCAGCCCGTCCCCCGCCCCCCGCCGCCGCAACCAGGCCGCCCCGCCCCGCGAGGAGGTGTTCTCGGCGGCGATGGACACCGTCGCCGAGCGCGGCCTCGACGGGCTCACCATGGCCGGGCTGGGGCGGCAGGTCGGGATGAGCAGCGGACACCTCCTCTACTACTTCCGTACCAAGGACGAGCTGCTGCTCCAGACCCTGGAGTGGAGCGAGGGGCGGCTCGGGGCCGAGCGGGGCGCGCTGCTCTCCGGACCGGGGACCTCCCGCGAGCGGCTCGACGGATACGTCGACGTGTACGTGCCCGACGGGCCGCGCGACCCGCACTGGACGCTCTGGCTGGAGGTCTGGAACCGCTCGCAGAACGCCGACGCGGACGCCCGCGCCCGCCAGGCCGCCATCGAGGGCGCCTGGCACCGGGACCTCGTCGCGATCCTCGCCGAGGGCGTCTCGCGCGGCGAGTTCCGGCCCGTGGACCCGGACCGCTTCGCCACCCGGATGCGCGCCCTGCTGGACGGCTACAGCGTGCACGTCGCGGTCGGCCTGCCCGGCACCGGCCGGGCCGAGGTCCTCGCGCAGGTACGGGAGTTCGTCGACGAGACCCTCACGCCCCCGGCGCGGGGCGCGGACGCGGATTCCGCATCGTGAGATCCGGGTCCGTGGACGAAGGGGCCTGTGGCACACTGCCGACGTGCTCGCTACCACGATGATTATCGGCAGCAGCGCGCCGGTCCGCAGTGACCACTGAACCGCGGTACGACCCCCGCGGCAGTGGACATCGTGCCCCAGACCCGCGCGCAGACCTCTCGCACCCGCGAGAGGTTTTTTCGTTTTCCGGCCCCATCCCCGCCGGAGGCGGACGACGCGTGAGAATGGGGGCAAGTGGATCCATACCTTCCGGAGCCACATCCGACAGGAGCCATCACAGCCATGACCACGGAGAACGCCGAGGGCTCGCGCCCCGACGACGGCTTTCACGTCTTCGACACCACCCTGCGCGACGGGGCGCAGCGCGAGGGCATCAACCTCACCGTCGCGGACAAGCTGACCATCGCCCGGCACCTCGACGAGTTCGGCGTCGGCTTCATCGAGGGCGGCTGGCCCGGTGCCAACCCGCGGGACACCGAGTTCTTCGCCCGCGCCCGCCAGGAGATCGACTTCCGGAACGCGCAGCTCGTCGCCTTCGGCGCCACCCGCAGGGCCGGCGGCACCGCCGCCGACGACCCACAGGTCAAGGCGCTGCTCGACTCCGGCGCCCCGGTGATCACCCTGGTGGCCAAGTCCCACGACCGGCACGTCGAACTGGCCCTGCGCACCACCCTCGACGAGAACCTGGAGATGGTCCGCGACACCGTCTCCCACCTGGTCGCCCAGGGCCGCCGCGTCTTCGTCGACTGCGAGCACTTCTTCGACGGGTACAAGGCCAACCCCGACTACGCCAAGGCCGTGGTCCGCACCGCGCACGAGGCCGGCGCCGACGTCGTCATCCTCTGCGACACCAACGGCGGCATGCTGCCCGCCCAGGTCCAGGCCGTCGTCGGCACCGTCCTCGCCGACACCGGCGCCCGGCTCGGCATCCACGCCCAGGACGACACCGGCTGCGCCGTCGCCAACACCCTCGCCGCCGTCGACGCGGGCGCCACCCACGTCCAGTGCACGGCCAACGGCTACGGCGAGCGGGTCGGCAACGCCAACCTGTTCCCGGTCGTCGCCGCCCTGGAGCTGAAGTACGACAAGCGGGTGCTGCCCGCCGGCGCCCTCGCCGAGATGACCCGGATCTCGCACGCCATCGCCGAGGTCGTCAACCTCACCCCCTCCACCCACCAGCCGTACGTCGGCGTCTCCGCCTTCGCCCACAAGGCCGGTCTGCACGCCTCCGCGATCAAGGTCGACCCCGACCTCTACCAGCACATCGACCCCGAGCGGGTCGGCAACACCATGCGGATGCTCGTCTCCGACATGGCCGGACGCGCCTCCATCGAGCTCAAGGGCAAGGAGCTCGGCGTCGACCTCGGCGGCGACCGCGCCCTGGTCGCCCGGGTGGTCGAACGGGTCAAGGAGCGCGAGCTCCAGGGCTACACCTACGAGGCCGCCGACGCCTCCTTCGAGCTGCTGCTCCGGGCCGAGGCCGAGGGGCGGGCCCGCCGCTACTTCCGCACCGAGTCCTGGCGGGCGATCACCGAGAACCGCCCCGACGGCACCCACGCCAACGAGGCCACGGTCAAGCTGTGGGCCAAGGGCGAGCGGATGCTGGCCACCGCCGAGGGCAACGGCCCGGTCAACGCCCTGGACCGCGCCCTCCGGGTCGCCCTGGAGCGGATCTACCCGCAGCTCGCCAAGTTCGAGCTGGTCGACTACAAGGTCCGCATCCTCGAAGGCCGGCACGGCACCGAGTCCACCACCCGGGTGCTCATCACCACCAGTGACGGCAACGCCGAGTGGGCCACGGTCGGCGTCGGCGAGAACGTGATCGCCGCCTCCTGGCAGGCCCTGGAGGACGCCTTCACCTACGGTCTGCTGCGGGCCGGGGTGGACCCCGCCGAGTAGCGTCCGAGAACGACCCACGCCCGAGATGTCTAGTTCGATCCCGTTCGGGTAATTTCGAACCATGAGGACCAGGGCGATTTCGGTGTGGCCGGCCCTCGCCGGGCTGGTGCTCCTGCTGCTCCTGGCCCTGGCTCCCGCGTCGGCGGGCGCCAGGGCCACGGGCGTCCCGGACGCGGGCGCGGCCCTGAGACAGGGCCCCGTCTACGTGGATCCGGGCGCCGCCGGCCAGCTCTCGACGGCCGACGCGGCCGCCCTCGCGGAGAAGATCGAGGACGCCGACAAGCCCCTCTTCGTGGCGGTGCTGCCGGAGGGCGCGGAGTACCCGCCGCAGGGGCTCATCGACAACCTCCGCGAGCAGACCGGCCACGCCGGGGTGTACGCGGTGCGGCTCGGCGACCGGTTCGACGCGAAGGCCGACGCCCGGGTGCTCTCGGCCGGCGCGGTGGAGAACATGGTCGCCACCGTCGACCGGCCCGGCACCGACGCCGCCACCCAGCTGAACGCCTTCGCCGACCAGGCCCTCCCCGCGATGCGCGGCTCCGCGCCCGCCGCCTGGCCCGGCGGCGCCGCGGAGGACTCCGGCGTCCCGGTCGCCGGCCTCGTCACCCTGGGCGCGGTCGCCGCCGCCGGCGGCACCGCCGCCTACGCCGTGGTCCGCACCCGGCGGAAGCGGAAGGAGGCGGAGGAGCGGGCCGCCCTGGACCGGCTCCGGGTCGTCGTCGACGAGGACATCACCGCCTTCGGCGAGGAGCTGGAACGGCTCGACTTCCACCCGGCCGAGCCCCGCGCCGACGAGGCGATGCGCGCCGACTACGAACGGGCCCTGGACTCCTACGACCGGGCGAAGTCGCTGATGGGCTCGGCGACCCGGCCGCACGACGTCCGGGGCGTGACCCAGGCGCTGGACGACGGCCGCCACGCGCTGGCGGTGCTCGACGCCCGCCGCGCCTCCAGGCCGCTGCCCGAGCGCCGGCCCCCGTGCTTCTTCGACCCGCGCCACGGTCCGTCCACCGAGGACCGCACCTGGACGCCGGCCGGCGGGGCGGCCCGCGAGGTCCCGGTCTGCGCCGCCGACGCTGCCCGGCTGGACGACGGCGAGGACCCGCTGGCCCGGACCGTCGAGACCGACTCCGGCCGCCGCCCCTACTGGGAGGCCGGCCCGGCGTACGGCCCCTGGGCCGGCGGCTACTTCGGCGGCGGCCTGCTGCCCGGCCTGCTCATGGGCACCCTCCTCGGCTCCGCCCTCTCCACCCCCGCCTACGCCTCCGAGTACGGCGGTCCCGACTTCCAGGACGGCGGCGACTTCGGCGGCGGGGGCGACTTCGGAGGGGACTTCGGCGGCGGCGACTTCGGGGGCGGCGGGGACTTCGGCGGCGGTGGCGGCTTCGACGGCGGCGGAGGCTTCTGACGGCCGGGCCGCCGGTCAGACCAGCGGCTTCACCGACATCAGCAGGTGCCGGTGACGGCCGTCGTCGCCGTCGGTCAGCAGGGCGCGCTGGCCCGGGCCCAGCAGGTGGAGCCGTACCTCCTCGGCGGTGAACCGCTCCAGGGCGTCCAGCAGATAGCCCGGGTTGAAGGCGACCGTCATCGCCGTGGCGCCGCCGAGGGTGGCGGGCAGCCGCTGGGAGGCCACGTCGTCCTCGTACCCCGCCTGGAGCCGGAGCGTCGTCCCGTCGAAGGCGAGCTGGACCGGGCTGTCGCCTTCGGCGACGACGGAGACCCGCTTCACCGCCTCGACCAGCGCGGCCCGGCCGGTCGCCGCGACGGCGTGGTCGCCGAGGGCGAACAGCTTGTCGTGGCGGGGGAGCCGGCCGTCGAGCAGCCGGGTGGTGGTGCGCAGCCCGGCCCGCTCGAAGCCGAGGGAGTGCGCGTCCAGGCCGATCCTGGCCCGCCCGCCGGCCACCAGGGAGCGGGCGGTCTCGGCGAGGCGGCGGGCCGGGACGACGACGTCGGCGGGTTCGACGGCGGCGGCGCCGGGGGCGGGGTACCACTCCAGGGTGCGGACGGCGTAGCGGTAGCGGTCCGTGGCGGCCAGGGTCATCTCCGGGCCGTCGAGCGCGAGCCGTATCCCGGTGAGGACCGGCAGCGAGTCGTCCCGCCCGGCCGCCGCCGCGACCTGGGCCACCGCCTCCGCGAAGGCGTCCCCGTCGACCTCGCCGAGGACCGGCGGCAGCGCCGGGGCGGCCGGGTGGGCGTCGAGCGGCAGCAGCGAGAGGCCGAAGCGGACGTCGCCGGAGGAGACGGAGAGCCGGGGGCCCTCGACGGCGAGGGCGGTGCGGCCGCGCGGCAGCACCTTGCAGATGTCGAGCAGGCGCCGGCCGAGCACCAGGACGCGGCCCGGCGTCACCGTCTCGGCCTCGGCCTCCACGCGCGCGGACGCCTCGTGGTCGAGCCCGAAGACGCTCAGCCGGCCGTCCTCGCCGGCCTCCAGGAGCAGCCCGCCGAGAACGGGCATGGGGGAGCGGGCGGGCAGGACGCGGGCGGCGCGGCCGACGGCCTCGGTCAGCACGGCACTGTCGATGTGGATCTCCATGCGGCCGACGCTAGCGACCGCCTCTGACAACGCCGAGCGCCCGCCGTCCGCGGGTTCGCGGAGGGCGGGCGCGCTCGTGGTGCCGGGTTCCTGCGGGGAGGGTCAGGCGGCGTTCTTGATGGCGGAGATGTCGAAGTTCAGCTTCACCTTGTCGCTGACCATGACACCGCCGGTCTCCAGGGCAGCGTTCCAGGTGAGGCCCCACTCGGAGCGCAGGATCTCGGCGGAGCCCTCGAAGCCGACGCGCTCGTTGCCGTACGGGTCGGTGGCGGTGCCGTTGAACTCCAGGTCGATGGAGAGCGGCTTGGTGACGTCCTTGATGGTCAGGTCGCCGGTGATCCGGTACTTGTCGCCGCCGAGCTGCGCCGCCTCGGTGGAGCGGAAGGTCATCAGCGGGAACTGCTCGGCGTCGAAGAAGTCGCCGCCGCGCAGGTGGTTGTCGCGGTCGCCGATGCCGGTGTCGATGGAGGCGATCCTGACGTCGATGGCGGCGCTGGAGGCGGACGGGTCGCTGCCGTTCAGCTTCAGGGTGCCCTCGTGCTCGCCGAAGGAGCCGCGGACGTTGGTGACCATCGCGTGGCGGACGGTGAAGCCGATGCTGCTGTGGGCGGCGTCGATGGTGTAGTCGCCGGTCAGGGCGGCGAGGGCCGGGTCCACGGGGAGGGTGGCGGTGGCGGCGGCGGACTCGGTGTTCTTGCGGCCGAAGATGCCCATGACGTGCTCCTTGGTGGGGGTGTTGTTGAACCTTCAACGAGAATGACTGTAGACGCATTCCGTTCAACTTTCAACCTTTCTTGGGGCGGTTCCCCCGGACGGCCCACGCCGGACCCCTCCGCCCTCTGGCGGACGCGCGTAGAACTGCGGCATCATCCCCGTGCGCGGCAGGCGCGTCAGCGCCCCGCGAGCACACCGGCACCACCTGCACCGCCGTCCCCGCCCGTCACGGTCACCAGCAGGAGGCATCCCCCGTGAAGCTCCGCTCCGTCCTCACCGCCCTCGCCCTCGTCCTCGGCGCCCTCTTCGCCCCCGGCTTCGGCGCCCTCACCTCGGCCGGCGAGGCCCACGCCGTCACCAAGATCAGCCACGTCACCGCCACCTCGATGTTCCGCAGCTCCGGCATCACCTGGTCGTCCTCCGGCGGCTGCTCCGACCGGTACAACTCCACCTGCACGTCCTTCGAGCAGCTCAACCTCGCCACCGCGCAGGGCGCCCAGACCCTCAAGAGCGCCAGCGGCTGCGCCCTCAACATCACCGGCGGCACCGAGGTCGGCCACGCGAGCGGCACCTACTCGCACTGGAACGGCTACAAGCTCGACTTCAGCAAGTACACGTGCCTCGGGAACTACATCAAGAACACGTTCACCTACATCGGCCTGCGCGGGGACGGCGCCCCGCAGTGGCGCTCCGGCGCCGGTAACGTCTACGCCGACGAGGGCAACCACTGGGACGTGACCTTCTACAACTGCGGCGGCTGCTGAACCGCGCACCCGTCGAGCGCGCGGGCCTCCCCGACCCCGGAGGCCCGCGCCTCACTTTTGTGGGACCCCCACAAGCAAAAGGGGTCTCAGGCTGTGGACTCGCTCCGCCGCCTCCGCGGTTCTGTCCGTCCCCGCCAGGAATCGACACGCGAGACTGTACGGAGTCGACGGCGGGGTTTCCTTGGTCGAGTTCGTAGGGTCGGTACATGACCCTTGTCGACGAGATCCCGAGCGAGCCCACCGACGCACGTGGCCGCGTCGCCGAACTGCACGTCCTGCGGGAGCAGGCGCTGGCCGGCCCCAGCGAGCGCGCGACCGAGGCCCAGCACGCGAAGGGCAAGCT
>NZ_JOGX01000029.1 GCF_000719555.1 Streptomyces sp. NRRL F-5727 | reverse complement strand
CTCGGCGGCCGCGGCCGCCTCTATGGGGTCCGGGCCGATGCGGTGGGTGCCGGTGAGCATCCAGCGGTGCAGTTTCAGTTCCGTGCCGTCGGCGCGTTGTGTGGTTCGGGTGTCCTCCTCGATGAGGACGTACCAGTCAGCGTTCATGCGCGGACCTTATGCGCTGAGGAAGGGGGTGAGATGTCTGCTGGATTGATGCGGCATGTAGTCTGCCGCGACTTCGGCGCATCCGCCCGGAACGGTCTTCGACGGCACGGAGGCGCGGCCGGCGAAAGTCGGCTGCCACCCTCCGCCCTCGGCCTAGGGTGCAGGCGCCTGAGCGCGACGCCGGCAAGGGCACCCCCACGCGGCGGAGCGTACTCGCTACCCTACGCACCGTGAGGAAGAAGCTGCGCGGAGCCCCCAGGGAGCGGCTCCGGTACGTCGGCCTCCACGAGCTCGGACACGTCCCGGGGCTGTGCCACGAGAGCGACGCGATCAGCTCACTGACGGGGAGGAACGCTCCGTCACCCGGCTACGAGATCAACTGGATCCCCGACGTCGACAAGGCCGACCACGAGAAGCTATGGGGCTGAGATGAACAAGCTCGTACGCGGGGCCGCCGCCGCGGTGGTCGTCGCCGTCGGCGCCGGCGCGTTCGCCCACCACCAGCGGAACGATCCCATCCGCGTGGAGTCGCTGTGCGAGGAGACCGGCTCGGACGCGGCCGAGGCAGCCCGGGCCCAGAACCTTGCCCTGGTCGCCGTCCTGGAGCGCGGCCGGTTCGTGGACAAGGGCAACGACACCGGCGTGCAGACCTTCAAGGCCCGCACGCTGGCCGTGTTCAAGGGAACGCTCCCCGCCGAAGCGGAGATCGGCCTCCCCGAGGGCGCAGCCACGCAGGTGCAGGGGGGCGGCCGCTACGAGGTGTCGGTGATGGGCCCGGAAGACGGCGTGTGGATCGCCCGCTTCACCCGCGGCGTGCCGGCGGCCACAGCCGCCGACGCGGTCGGCGCGCACTGGAAGAAGGAGATGGACCGGGGCTTCGTCGAGGTGCCCTGCACCGACACGATCACCGCGCCGTAGAACCAGGGGCGCCGCGACCCGTGGCTGCCGGTTCGCGAGGGGCGCCGTGTCGTCGGCTACGACGCGGCCACGCACCGCGTCCAGCAGTGTGCTGCAGGCCGCTCGTACGTACCGCACGTGCGGCCTGGTGGGCCGCATCCGGACGGTCGGCGTCGCACGAGGCCGAACTGCCCGCGGACCCGACCGGTGCCCGCCGCTCGCGACCGGACTCGACGACGCCGCGGGGGGAGCCACGTCGATGTTTGAAACCGAATTTATTGCGAATACGCGCAGGTAGCTATGGAGAACCACAGGGAATCGCCTCGGTTTCCCATGGTGGGTGGGCCGACGATAGGAGGTGTCCGTGAAATTCGGCAGACGGCGGAGGCTCCATCGGTGGACGCCCAAGGCGCTCATGTGCCGGGGCTTCGCGAGGTTCACCAAGTGGGGGATCCGCTTGATGGCGTGGGGAGTGGGCATGGCGTTGCGGCGGGGTCTGCGTGCCATGACGCCGAGGACTCTCCGCCGTTGGGCGTAGGGAGAAGCCGGAGGGTCAGGGATCGTGAGAGGACGGGTCATGACCAAGTGGGAGAAGACGAAGGCGCAGATGGAGGTGGCAGGGGGGAAGGCCATCAGGAAGTCCGCGCACGCGGTGGGCAAGGAGAAGCTGGCGGCCAAGGGCGGAGCCCTCGAAGCGAGGGGAAAGGCCCGGCACCTGAAAGAGCAGGCGAAGGACAAACTCACCTGACCTGCGGAACGAGCCGGAGTCCGCACAACCCATGCGGCGGACACGCCGCATCGAACGACATTCCACGACACGGGACAAGAAGGAATCATGGGCATACTTGCTTGGATTCTCCTCGGGCTCCTCGCGGGCATCATCGCCAAGATGCTGATGCCCGGGAAAGACCCGGGCGGGATCATCATCACCACGCTCATAGGCATAGCGGGCGGCCTGCTCGGCGGGTGGCTCGGCAAGGTCATCTTCGACGTCGACTCCGTTGACGGGTTCTTCGAACTGTCCACCTGGATAGCCGCCATCGTCGGGTCGGTCATCCTCCTCGCGGTCTACCGCCTCTTCGCACGGCGCAAGTGACGGGCGGAACACGCCCCGCCCTCGCGTCCGGCCCAGCGGGTCGCTCCGACGGCTCCCCTGCAGGGGAGCCGTCGGAGCGACAGGTTCAGGGCGGCGCAGGCCCGGTTCAGGGCGCGGGGGGAAGCAGGTGTCCGAGCGGTCCGAGGTCGATGTCCAGGTCTTCGAGGCGGTAGCCGTGCTCGGCACACAGCTCGCTCATACGATCGTGCAGGGCGAGGAGGGTGGCTCCGAGCTCCTCTTCCTGCGCGTCGGTGAGATCGCCCGAGTCGACGCGCCGCAGGGCCTGGCGTTCGATGAGCTGGCGCAGGAGCTCGACCACGGTGAGGACGAGCTTGAGCAGGTCCTCTCCGACGGTCTCGTGGTCGGTGCGCATGCGGTGGGCGGGAAGGTGAGGGGCGCCGGGAGCCTCCGGTGGGGCCTGGAGCAGCCGGAATGCCTGCGTGAGGGAGTCGCCGAGGGCGTCCAGGTCGGGACGCCGCGGAGGTGGACCCAGATCGCCGTTCACGGCTGATCCCCCGAGACGAAGGGGGCGTCGTCGGCCGTGACGGAGGTGATGAGGGCGCGCAGGGAGATGCGTACGAGATCGATGTCGGCGATGGTCAGGACGATGTCTCCCGTGATGACGACGCCGCCGGCGAGGAGCCGGTCGAGGAGGTCCACGAGGGCGACCTGCCGACCAGGCAGGGCTTCGCTGCGTTCCGTGGGAGTCATGGTCTGGTGCCGGGGAAGTCGGTCTCCGCGGACCGGTCGGAGGGCGTGGCGAAGGAGTAGGGAGCCCAGGGGCCGGTGACCTCGATGCGGATGCCGGGCAGGTCCCGGCCGACCTGCTGGAGGGCGGCGCGGAAGCCGTCGGCCTGGTCGTCGGGGACGAGATAGGAGTCGTTGAGGACGTTCTCGCCGTTCTCGCGGCGGGTGAGCGGTCCGGTCTGCGGAGGGTGGCGGACGCTCTGGGTCGCGAACCGGGCGGCCCTGGCGGCGATACGGTCCGCCGCCTGTCCGGCTTGCAGGTAGCGCTCCTCCCGGGCGTGGCGTTGGGCCCGCCGGGCGTGCAGATATGCCTTACCGGGGCTCGGGCTCGCGCTCGGGCTGGGGCTGGGGCTCGGGCTCGCGCTCGGCGGAGCAGCGGCCGGCGAGGCGGGCTCGCCATGGCCTTCGTCAGGGGAGCCGGATGACCCGACCTCTTCCGGGACGACGTACACCTTGACTCCGTACTCGGCCTGGTGGAGGAGCGTCGCGAGCTGGGCCGCGAAGGCGTCCTGTTCCGCGAGCAGGGCTTCCAGGGCACGGTCGCTGTCCTGGTACAGGGTCGCGAGCCGCAGCGGCAGGACGCTGGTGTGTTCCATGAGGACCTGAATGACGTGGTGGTGGGCTCGGGCGGTGTCCTCGAGCCAGGAGAGGTCCTCGAAGCGGAGCCTGAGGGCGTCCTCCGCCCACTGGTCGGCGGGGACCCGGCTGACGACGAACGCGGGGCCGGACGGGGTGGTGCCGGGGGAGAGGAGGGTGACCGGCGCATCGCCCACGCCACGCAGGTGGGCCAGCGGGCCGTCGAGCCGCGGTGTGAGGGCGGCCACGGCGTAGACGTAGGTGAGGCTCGGCTCGCCGGTCATGGTGCGGGCCTTTCCCGCCCGGCGTCGCCGCGGCGCCTGGCGTCGTGCCGCTCGGAGCCCTCCTCCACGTGGGGTGGGGCTTCGAGGCGGTCGCGGCGCAAGGCGTCCAGCTCGGCGCGCAGACGGCGGTTCTCCTCCGCCAGCGGGTCGCCGCTGTGGCGGGAGGACAGCGAGGGGTCGTGCTCCCACCAGTCGATGCCCATCTCCTTTGCCTTGTCCACGGACGCGATCAGAATGCGCAGTTTGATCGTCAGAAGCTCGATGTCGAGAAGGTTGATGCGGATGTCGCCGGCGATCACGATGCCCTTGTCCAGGACGCGTTCGAGGATGTCCGCCAGGCTGGCCGACGAGGACGGCGGGTACGACGCCGGTGCCGCCCGGGACGGCAACGGGGCGATCCGGTGGTCGAGCGGGTCAGTCACGGTTCCCGGCCTCCTCGGTCACGTCCGGCCTTGCCGGAAGGATGCGATCTCGTCGAGTCGGTCGAGGAGTTCGTCCTCCTGGCGGTCGAAGTCGGCCTGGTCGATCTCCCCGCTTCGCAGCCGGGCTTCGAGCTCCGCCAGGGCCGCGTAGACGGGGGCGGGGTCGTAGTACTCCTCCTCGGCCTGGTCCAGGACCCGCTGCGCCGCCCACGTCACCAGTCGCATGGGGAGCAGCGGCGCGGTCAGCAGCTTGGTCAGCATCCCCATCTCTCCTCTCCTCCTCGTCGCCGCCCGGGCCGAGCCCCGCCGGCCAGAGGCCGGCTACACGAAGCTGTAGGGGGGCAGCGGCCCGCTGAAGCGGAATTCGAGGTCCTCGGCCTGCTCGGCGAGGCGGTCCTCCGCCTGCAGGAAGTCGTGCTTGTGGTCGTCTCGGACCAGGAGGGAGAGGTTGAGGACGTCACCGTCGGCCGGTGTGCGGGCACTGTGGTCCTCCGCGTAGGAGGCCAGCGTCCGGATCAGCCCGGCGGCCAGGGCTTCCTGCCTCTCCCGCACCTCGCCGGCGACGATCTCCCCCAACTCCAGCGGCAGCCGTGGGTCGGGGTCGCCGGAACGGATCCGGTCGTTGAGCGCCCGGGCCCGGTCCGAGTCCCGGAGGATCTCCCGCAGGAGGGCATCCTGGTCCTGGGAGGCCCGCACGTGGTACTCGGCACAGCCCCGCAGCCGCGCCAGGGCCGCCAGGTAGTCGTCGGCGCGCTCCTGGAGCACGTCGGCGACCGCCTGGTCGTCCGGGGCGGTGTAGCCGAACTGCAGCGGAAGGACCGGCCCGTCGGCCATGAGTCGTTCCTGCACCGCCTGGTGGGCGGCCAGGTCGCGGCGCTTGGGCCGTATCTCCTCCTCGATGTCCGAGACGACCGCGCGCAGCCGGCCCATGGTGATGGTGGACACCGGAGCGGGCTCGGCCCCGACGCCGGCCAGCCCGTCCAGGCGGCACGGATGCGTGGCAGCCGTGATGGCGTACACGTAGCGGGGCATCGTCTACTCCCTCTCTCGCCGCGTGGGGCGCCGTGCGGGACGCCGACGGCGGGGGGCCTCTTCCTCTTCCGGCTCTTCCTCCGGCTCCTCCTCCGGCTCCTCCTCCGGCTCCTCCTCCTCGTCGGACCTGCCGGTGAGGGACTGCGTCACGGCGTCCACCACGCCGCCGATGGCACCCTTGGACTTGCCGCGGGCCCCGCTCTCCACCGCGTCGCCGACCACATCGGTCAACTGGGCGGGGGCCTTGCGCCCGGATTCGAGATCAAGGCGGTTGCACGCTTCGGCGAAGCGCAGATACGTGTCGACACTGGCGACGACGATCCGCGCGTCGATCTTCAGGATCTCGATGCCGACGAGAGAGACCCGTACGAACACGTCGATCACGAGACCGCGGTCGAGGATCAACTCCAGGACGTCGTAGAGACTCGTGCCTCCGCCGGCACTTCTGGTGACGTTGCTTCCGCCCTGCGGCACCACGGTCATGGCCGCTTCCCTTCATGGGGTCGAACCGGTCAGGTCGGCCGGTCGATCATGCTCCTGCTGTAGCGCCGGGTTCGCTCGTATGAGATCAACTCACCCTCCTCGCCGAGGACGACCTTGTAGCTCGCCAGGATGCTGGTGCTGTCAGGGATCCGCTCCAGTTCGAGTACCTCGACCTGGGCCTCCCAGCCGCCCTCGCTCGGCCGGAGGGAGGAAACCGACTCCGGTACCCGGCCCAGCAGCGCCGACAGCTGCTCCACCGCCGCGCGCACCGCCTGTGCCGTGCCCGTCACCCCGCGATGCGCCGACCGAGCCTTCTCCCGGTCTGCCGGAGGACGCCGGCTGCGTGCCGGTTTCTCTGCGGCCATGGGCCTGCTCCCCTCGCGGACTGATCCGTGCGCCTGCCCCGCGAGATCTACAGCAAACGCCCCAATTCACACAATACTTTGACTTTTCGGGCACATCATGCATATCCGGCACAGAGCGGAGCAGTCCCGTAGTGACGTGCAAGCGCTGTATGGCTGCCGCTGGCCATCGGCGAGCCCACCGGGTGAAAGGAAGGGCTCATGGAGGACACGACCAAGCTGGCCCTGGCGGCCGCCCTGGCCGGGGGCTACGTGCTGGGGCGGACGAAGAAGGGGCGCCTCGCTTTCAGCCTGATCACCTACGCCGCAGGCCGCCGTCTCGGTCTCGATCCCAAGGAGATCGCGACGCAGGGCCTGAAGAAGCTGAGTGAGATGCCGCAGGTGGCCGAGCTCGGCGAGCAGATCAGGGGCGAGGCGCTCGATGCGGGGCGCAAGGCCCTCGTGGCCACTGCGAACCGCCGCATGGGCGACCTCGCGGACTCGCTGCGCGAGCGCACTCTCACACTGGGACGGAGCGACGAGGACGAGGCCGAGGAGTACGAGGACGAGGACGAGTACGAGGAAGGCGGCTACGAGGAGGAGCCCGAGGAGGAGCCCGAGGAGGAGCCCGAGGAAGAGCCCGAGGAAGAGCCCGAGGAGGACGAGGAGCTCGGTCCAGAAGAGCCCGCGGCGGAGGAAGGCCCGGAGGAAGAGGAAGAGGCGGAGGAAGAGGAGGAAGAGCCGCCCTCTCGCCGTCGTCCTGCCCGCCGGTCCGCCCCGGCCGCGTCGTCCAAGGCCGGCCAGCGCCGCTCCGCGACCCGCAAGGCTGCCCCGGCCAAGAAGGCGCCCCCAGCCAAGAAGACCTCGGGCGCAGCGAAGAGCTCCCCGTCAAGGAAGGCGGCCGCCGGGTCGACGGGCACGCGCACAGCGAGCTCCACGAAGCGCCGCACCTCGGCCAAGGAGACCGCCCCCGCGAAGAAGACGGCTTCGAAGCCGGCCGCGAAGAAGCCGGCCGCGAAGAAAGCGGCGGCGACGAAGACGGCCGCGAGGAAGCCGGCCGCGAAGAAGCCGGCCGCGAAGAAGACGACGTCGGCAGCAGGACGCACCCCCGCCTCCAAGCGGGCGGCGAAGAAGACCACCGCGACCAAGACGGCCCGCGGCAAGTCGACCACGGGGAGGTAGACCATGGCCACCCAACGTGCGCGCGACGGTGCCCGCTCCGGGTTCGACCAGCTGATGGACGAAGCATCGGCGTATCTTGCGGCGCAGGCGGACCGCGTCGCCGACAAGGCAGTGGACAAGCTGGGCGAAGTGACCGACGGACTCCACGACGTCGCCGAGAACGGCGGCAGCCTCGGGGACCTCGGCGGGCGCCTGCTCAAGGGAGACTCTCCCGTGAAAGCCGTGCTCGGCAACGCGGTCAGCGGGCTCAAGGACAAGGTGACGCAGTCCGGGCTGCTCGGCGGCGGCAAGAAGGGCGGCCGCAAGTCCAGCGCCAAGGCCATCAACATCATCGAGGCCATCGACGTGGGCGTCCCGCTGCGCAACGCCTACGACCACTGGACCCAGTACGAGAACTTCAGCAGCTTCGCCAAGGGGGTCCGGCACGTCTCGCAGGGCGATGACACGACCAGCGACTGGAAGGTCAAGGTCGGCCCGTCCACCCGCAGCTGGAAAGCCACCGTCCAGGAACAGATACCGGACGAGAGAATCGTCTGGACGTCGGACGGGCCCAAGGGGTCCACACGCGGATGCGTCAGCTTCCACGAACTCGCCCCCTCCCTGACCCGCATCCTCCTGGTCGTCGAGTACTACCCGGCCGGGCTCTTCGAGAAGACCGGCAACCTGTGGCGCGCCCAGGGCCGGCGGATGCGCCTGGACCTGAAGAACTTCGACCGCTTCGTCACGCTCACCGACGAGGAGCCGGAGGGCTGGCGCGGCGAGATCGCGGACGGCGAGGTCGTCGTCACCCACGAGGAGGCTCTCGACCAGGAGGCGTCCGAAGACGGCGAGGAGCCGTCCGAGGACGGCTGGGAAGAGGAGGGCGAAGAGCCCGAGGACGAGTACTCCGACGAGGAGGACGGAGAAGGCGAGGACGGAGAGGGCGAGGAGGACGAGGAGGACGAGTACGAGGAGGACGCCTACGACGAAGAGGAGCCCGCTCCGGCGGGGCGACGCCGAGGCTGAGCCGACGGACCGTCGTCCCCGTGGCCGCGCTCATCTGCGCGGCCACAGGCATGCGTGGAGAGGCCGGCGAACCGAGCCGCCGGCCTTCTCACCCGCCGTCGATCAGTGCTTGAGGGTGTCCTTCGCCTTCTGCGCGGTCTGCTTCGCATCCCCTGCGATCTGCTCTGCGCGGCCCTTCGCCTCAAGACTCTCGTTGCCGACGGCCTTGCCGGTGGCCTCCTTCGCCTTGCCCTTGACGGTCTTACCCATGTTCTTGGCCTTTTTTCCCGTGGCCATCCCAGTCACCTCCAGGAGGATCTATCGATGCGCTACCCGCAGATAAAGGAAAAACACATGGAAAACGCCTTACGTGCATCCTTCCGCCGCTCCGGTGTCGCCGCGTCCGGCTCGGCCACACCGGCGGTCTGCCCACGCTGAGGGGTGTCGGGGCCTCGAGCAATGACGACCTCGCGGATGGCCTGGCGGCATGACGGAATCGGCCGCTGTCCAGCACTCTTCGCCGGCGTGGGACCAGGTGGCGCACTGCGGAGAGCTTCATCCACGGACGGACATACGCTGTTGCGGTTCCGACCGTCCGTCTCAGCAGGCAGCCGCCTCACGCACAGGGTTCCGGGTCGGCGCGCGGGCGCCCGCGGTGGTTGCCGTTCAGCAGGTCTGCCGGTAGGGGATCCTCGGCGCGTAGGTCTTCCAGTCCGCCGGGGAGAGCCCGGTGCCCAGGCGGGCGCAGAGTGATGCGGCGGTGCGGTCGGGATCGATGTCGTACGCCTGGACGAGTACGTGCGCGCCCGCCGCCCGGAGGGTGGTCCCGTTCGGGGCGAAGGCGAGGGCGCGGAGGGTGTCGCCGGGCGTCGGCAGCGGGGCGCCGAGGAGGTGGTGGGACGTCGTGTCCCACAGCTGCAGCGTGCCGGAGTTCCCCGCGACGGCGAGGACCGTGGCGTCGGGCGAGAAGGCGAGCGCCGAGACGGCCTCGTCCTCGACGTGGCGGGCTCCCGTGTGGGTCCCGGCGAGTGAGCCGAGGCGTGTGCGCAGGTTGCCGTCCCAGATGGTGACGCGGCCCAGCAGGTCGCCCGCCGCCAGACGGGTGCCGTCCGGGCTGAAGGCGAGGGCGGTGGTGTCGTCACTGCCCAGCACGCGCTGCCGGACCCGGCCGGAGGGCAGATCGGCGACCGAGTCCGCCCAGGAGACGGCCGTGCCGCCGTCGGGGCGCAGGACGAGTTCCTCCCCGCTGAAGCCGGCCAGTGTGCGCAGGCGCTTGCGGGCCGGGACGTCCCACAGTTCGAGTACGTCGCGTTCACCCGCGCGGGAGACGGCGAGCGTCCGGCCGTCGGCGCCGAGGGCGATCCCGGAGATGCCGAGGGGCAGCTCGTCCTCGGCCCGGGGCGTAGCGCCTTCGTCGAGGTTCAGCCTGGCGAGCACCCGGCGCGCGTGTACGTCCCACACGGTGATGATCGGGGGTTCGGCGGTGTCGGGGTCGATGTCCTGCAGGGCGCGGCCGTAGGCGAGGTATCCGCCGTCGGGGCTGAACGCCAGGCGGTCGGAACAGCTGCTCTCGGGCGGCGCCGTGCCGGCGGCCGGCGCAGGGCCGGCTTCCTCCGGTTCCCCGCCGGCCGCGGTGCCCTCCGGGCCCGCGGTGCCCTTCGCGCCCGGGGCGGTCCCACCGTCCGGGGCGGCCCCAGCGTCCGTCGGCCCCTCCGCAGCCGCTGGCCCTTCCGCAGCCCCCGGCCCTTCCGCGTCCGCCGGTCCTTCCGCAGCCGCCGGCCCTTCCGCGGCCGCCGTCCATTCACCGCTCGCCGCCCACTCACCGCTCGCCGTGCCCTCCCCGGCTGCCGTGCCGTCGCCGTCCGCGTCCGCGGGGGAGTCCTCCGACGGCTTGTCCGCGGGGAGCGGTGGGCAGGGGACGCCCGGAAGCTCGTCGAGGAGCCGGCCGCGGTCGTCCAGCAGCCGGTATCCGGCCCGGTCACCGGCGCCGCCCACGGTGGCCAGCAGCCGGCCGTCCGGGCTCCACTCGGCCTCGCCGGTCGCCCGGTCGCGCCAGCCGCCGGTCACGGCGCGGCCCAGGGCCAGCGACCGGACGATCGCTCCGCTGCTGGAGGCGTACCGTATGGCGCCCCCGGCGACGTCCAGGCGCAGGGCGTGGGGGGTCTCGTTGACGAGCGTGTAGCGGAACACCGGGGCTGCGGGGGCCGCGACGCGCCACAGCAGGATCTCGTTGGCGAGGGTGGCCGCCACGGCGAACCGGCCGTCGGAACTGAACCCGAAGTGCTGGACCCCGGGGGCCGCCAGCCGGAACGCGGTACGGCCGCTGCGCAGGTCCCAGGCGCGGATGCCGCTGCCGGTGACCAGCGCGATGCCGCGGCTGTCGGCGGTGAACGTGAAGCCGCCCTCGAAGCAGTGGTCCTTGCCCGCGCCGGGCAGCCACGGCAGTGCCGGCTTCCCGCCGGGGCCGCGCCCGAGGCTGCGGATCTCCAGCGGCCGCTCGTCCGTGCACAGGGCCAGCCAGCGGCCGTCGGGGCTGATGACGCTGTCCTGGACGGTTTCCCTGGCCCCCAGGGGGAAGGCCAGCAGTTGACGTCGCCGCGCGACGTCCCAGACCTGTACGTCGGCCGGGTCGTCGAACCGCTCCCCCCAGCTCTGCACCAGCAGGGTCCGCCCGTCAGGGCCGAACTTCGCACTCATGGCCGACGGGACGGGGAGACGGCCCGCCCCACGACCGGTGCGCACGTCCAGGAGTCGTACGCCGTCCTCCTCCAGCAGCGCCAGCGTGCGCCCGTCCGGGCTGAGCGCCGTCCAGGGCGCGCTGTCCTGCTCGCCTGGGCGCGCCTCGGCTCGGGTGGGGGAGTGGGCGTGCGTGTGAGTGCGACGGTGCGTGCGTACGTCCCAGGTGTCCACGCGGTCCGGTCCGACGGACACCAGCGAGCGGCCGTCGGCCGTCAGATAGCGGTCGGCGGCACCGGGAGCGGCGTCCGGAAGGGTGAAGACGTCCTGCTCCTTCTGCCCGAGGACGCCCAGCAGGGCGGACCGGGTCTGAGGGGTGGGTGCGAGGCGCCAGGCGGCGACGCTCAGGCGCATCGCCTTGAGCGGGTCGGTCAGGCGCAGTCCCTCGGCGACGGCGGCCAGACGCCCGGCCTCCGCCTCGACCCGCCTGCGGTCGCTCGTACGGCTCTCCTGCCACGCGACACCGACGGCGAGCAGGGCCAGCACCAGCAGGCAGGACAGCGCTCCGGTCAGGGCGCGTCGGCGCCGGCGCTCCCGGGTGCGGCCGGCGAGGGAGGCGGTCAGGAAGGCGTCCTCGACCGCGGTGAGCGCCGCGGGCCGCCCCGGCCCGGTGCGGAAGTGCTCCTCGGCGGCGACCAGACGGGCGCCCCGGTACAGGGCGCCGTTCTCGCGGCCGAGGTCGTCCCAGGCGCGAGCGGCCTCCGTCAGCCGGCGGTGGGCGCGCAGGCGTTCGCGGTCCTCCTCGATCCAGGCACCGAGCCGGGGCCAGGCGGTGATCAGTGCCTCGTGGGCCAGGCTGACCGTGTCGTCGTCGAGCGTGACCAGCCGGGCGCCGGCCAGCCGGTCCAGCACATGGGCGACGTCCCCGGGGGCCGCGATGTCGAGCTCGGCGCGGGGTGCGGGACGGCGGGTGTCCTGGGAGCCCTCGCCCGGTGCGATCAGCCGCAGCATCAGCAGCCTGGCGAGGTCGGCCTGCGCGGGCGAGAAGCGGGAGTGGACGTCCTCGGCGCTCTGCGCGATGGCGCCTTCCAGCCCGCCCGCGGCGTGGTACGCCTCCTCCGTGAGCGCCCGGCCGCGGCGCCGCCGCCAGGTCTCGCGCAGGACGTGCGACAGCAGCGGCAGGCCGCCGGGGCGGCCCTGCACCTCCCGCACGAGCCGGGCGGTGAGGGAGCGTTCGACGATCAACCCGGCCGCCTGGGCCGGCCTGACGACGACCTCACGGAGCTCCGCCTGGCTCATGGGGCCCACGAGCACGCTCGTCTCGCGCAGCGCCCCGGCCAGGCCGCGGTGCTCGGCGCAGCGGGCGTAGAAGTCCGCCCGTACCGCGATGACGACCCGCAGGCGGCTGTCCGGACGGCGGGCGGCCAGCAGCAGGTCGATGAACGCGGCACGTTCGGCCTGGTCACGGCAGAGCGTGTACACCTCCTCGAACTGGTCCACCACGACGAGCGTGTCCCCGGCCGCGCCGTCGCCGTCGCGGGCGCGCAGCGCCGCGGCATGCGTGGCCAGCGGATGCTCGCCCGGGGTCAGGACGCGGATGGCCGCGAGGCGGACCGGCACGGCGGCGGTGACCTCGCCTGCGTGGCCGTCGCGCCGCAGCGCGGGGATGAGCCCCGCCCGCAGCAGGGAGGACTTGCCGCTGCCGGAGGGCCCGAACACGGCGGTGAAGCGGTGCTCGGCGACCGACTGCCGCAGCACGGCGGTCAGTTCGTCCCGTCCGAAGAACCTGTCGTGGTCGGCGGGTTCGAACCGGGCGAGCCCCTGGTACGGCGGAGCCTCTGAGGCGTCCTCCTCCCGGACCCTCGCGGCCAGCACCTCCGCCTCCGTCTCACGCCAGCGCCGCTCCCACGCGTGTGGATCGCCCCCGCAGGCCGCGACATAGGCGAGGGTGACCGCCAGCGAGGGCAGCTGCTCGCCGGCCGCCGCCTGCGAGAGGGACGTCACGGAATAGTGCGCGCGCCGGGCCATCTCGCGGTAGGTGAGGCCGTCGGCCTCCTGACGCAGCTTGCGCAGCTCGTACGCGAACCGCTGGACCGGTCCCGCGTTCGGATCGACCGGTGTCTCGCGACGCCCCATGGTGTGTCCCCCCGTCCCCCCGTGCGCGAGGAGGTCTGCGCACGACGGGCCAGGCTAAGGAGCCCGCCAGGGGTGCGGCAAGCGCCCATCCGGTCGCCGACCGGCGGTTTCTTCTTTGTTCGGTCCGGCGAAGGGGGCCTGCTGAACAACCGCCGGCGCTGGTGAACTCGGTGTCGCCGGCCCGGTCGGGGCCGGAGACAGCCCCGGTCACGGGGCACTCGACGGGGAGGAACCCTTCATGATCACGACACGCTCGACCAGGCCCGCGCACCGGTCCCTGAAGGCCCTGGCGACCGCGGGAGCGGCAGCCGTGGTGGTGGGGCTGGTCCCGGCGGCGGCAGGGGCGCAGGCGTCGGCGGCGGCTGCGCAGCCGGCGGCGGTGGTGTCCACGGCCAAGGCGCCCGCGGCCGCCGCCGCGAGGAGCTACACCTACCTCCAGTTCAAGAAGAACAAGAAGGACCCTTCGAACTCGCGCCTCTCGCTGATCCACGTCCGGCAGATCAGCCCCGACAAGACGCGCTCGTACGTGCTCGACAGCTGGCGCGCGGGGTCGGGCCTGGGCGACGCGAAGAACGCCAAGCGCAAGGTCGGGCAGAACCCCTGCCAGACGAACGTGGGCTGGCTGCCCAGCGGCGACTACAAGATCGAGTACTTCAAGAACAACTTCGCCGGCACCATCAACGGAATCGTCTGGAAGCTCCAGGACAAGCGGTGCAAGGCGAACGGGAAGAAGGGCACCAAGCGCGACGCGCTGTTCATCCACAGCGAGATGAAGTCCAACGGCAGGCAGGGCAGCAGCGAGCGGACGCGCTGGGACGGCAACGGCGACTACAAGTCGGCCGGCTGCATCAAGCTCAAGCCGTCCGACATCCGTGAGCTGAAGGGCTACCGGAGCAACTTCCCGAAGCCCACGCGCCTCTACGTCTCCTGACGTCACACCAGCCCGGCTCCGGCCCCGCCCCCACCCCGGGGGCGGGGCCGGACCCGTGCCGGGGCCGCACCACCCCAGCGGGCGGCCGGTCCCGCGGCAGGGGCCCCGGCGCGGACGGCAACCGCCCGCACCCTCGTCCACGCTGTCCACGTGGAAGTACGTCTCCCAGTACGGCGGGACGTCAGGCGGCAACGTGCCCAGGTGCGTCATCCCGCCCCCGCCCGCCCGCGACCTGGAACTCGACGTAGTCGCCATCGCCATCGCCATCACCACCACCGCCCACGTGACGTCGGTCCGCTGGACGATGGGCGACGGCACCACCGTCACTCGCACCAGTCCCGGCACCCCTTACACAGCCCGGTACGGCGCGCGGGACCCACCCACGTGCGGCCACCGCCACACCCGCCCCGCCGAATACTCCGGCACCGCGACCGCGACCGCGACCGGGACCGCGACGCGGACGGACCAGTGGGAGGCGCCCGCCCTCGCGGATGCCGGCCCAACCACCGAGAGCCGCAGCACGCCGTTCACGACACGGCTGGGCAAGGTGCAGGCCGTCGACACCAGTCAACCGCGGTGGCGGAAAGCGGCGGACTTACCCCGATAGGGAGAACGATCTCGATCCCGCTCACCACCAGACTCACCACCGCAGGTCACGGCGCCCCACCGTCCAGAACTCTGGACGGCCCGTCAGGACAGCTGGCCCCTCAGCGACCCGCCCGCAATGGAGATGGTGGCCACGGCGTCATCACCTGCCGCCCGCAGAGGCACCGCCCAGGCAACGTCCTCCGCCTGACGCCGGGCCCTCGACTCCGGCCCCGGCCCCCGCACCCCGAAGCGGGACTCGGGGTGCACTCGGGGGCGGTTCAGGGGGATCACCGATAGCCCAAACGCTTGGTGAGGAAAGAAGGTTGGTCCAGCGCGGATACGGATCCGAGCACCCACCTTGTTCCCAGGAGCCACCGATGACCACTCGCCCCCGCGCCGCCCGCCGTCTCACCGTCACCTGTGTGGCGCTGGCGGCACTCGCCACCGGTCTGGCTGCCGCCCCCACGGCCATGGCCACGGCCGCACCCGGCGCACCCGCCTCCCACGACTCGCGCGACACCCGTGACGCGACCGCCGTCCGGGCGTTGCTGGCCACCCTGCCGGACGGGGTGACGGACGCGGCCGTGGTGCGGGTGTCCGGCCGGGGCATGCACGGCCCGTACACCGGGACGGCCGGAGAGGTGCAGGCCAACGGGCGCGTCCCGGTGGGCAGCGTGACCAAGGTCTTCACCGATGCCATGGTGCTCCAACTGGTCGCCGAGCACCGGATCGGCATCGACGAGCCCGTCCGCCGTTACCTGCCCGAGGTGCTCCCGGCGGCCTACGGCGACGTGACGGTACGCCAGCTCCTGGACCACACGAGCGACCTGCCCCGGCCGGCCCGGGTGCCGCTCGACCCCCGTGGAGTCGTGGCCGCCTCCTTCGCGGCGGACGCGGCGGACCGCCCCGGCCGCGTCCCGGCCCCGGGAACCGTCCAGCAGTACAACGGGCTGAACAGCTTCGTCGCCGGGCTGCTCGTGGAGGAGGTCACCGGTCGCTCCTACGCCCATGAGCTCGACCGGCGGATACTCCGCCCGCTGGCCCTGCGCCACACCGGGCTCTCCGATGAGCCGGCCATCGCCTGGGCCTGGTCGGAGGGCGGGCTGACGTCCACCCCCGGCGACCTCGACGCGTTCCTGAAAGCCCTGCTGGGAGGACGGCTCCTCGCTCCGGCCCAGCAGCGGCACCTCTTCGAGGTTCCCGCGGTTCCCGGCGCCCCCGAGAACACCAGCTGCCCCACCGGCACGGCCTGCTTCAGCGCCGGCGGGCTGATGGGAATCGAGCTGAACGGAACGAAGATCTGGGGCAAGACCGGCTCCAGCGGCGGCTGGACGAGCGGCGTCTTCGCGACCACCGACCACCGCCGCCGGACCGTCTACACCCTGCGGCCCAATCCCCTGGCCACCCCCCAGCAGCAGCGCACCCGCATCGAGGCAGTGGTCGAGGCAGCCCTCACGAACTAGACCATCTCCTTGGGAGCATCCGCTCGTTGGTTGGTGTGTCGTCGACCGCTGCCCGGGAGAAATCCAGGCCGTTCGCGCCGCGCAGCTTGGCCAGGAGCTCCTGGTGCGGCGTCTGGGCCGCGCCGTCTTGGACGGCCTGGAGTCGGCGTACGGGGAGGCATGGTTCAGCGGCCGCCGGCCCCTCGTACCAGTCCTCTCTGTCGAGGCCGTCAGCCTGGGTGAACGCCAGGTGAGCAGCTCGTCCAGAAGACGACGCGCGCCCCTGCCGGTGCGGATTCTCGGAAGTTGTCCGGTGCGCTGGGGCCGTACGGGGGTGTCCGCTGAGGTGCGGCAGCAGACACCCACGTAGGTTCCGCTCCGCGTGTTCAGGCTGCCGTGGCGGCTTTCTGAATCCGGGGGACGAAGACCTGTGCCAGAGAATGGGCGGTGGCAGGGTCCAGGGAGCTGCCTTCCCCTTCGAGCAGTACTTCCGCGACGACCGTACCGAGGCACATGGTGAGGTACAGACCGTCCAGGCCGCCGCCGTTGCGGTAGTAGGCGTGGCTCTCGGTACCTGGAACAGGTGGCACCTCTGCCTTGGTGTACTTGGCCGACCAGCTCTTCTCCTTCTGGCAGGCGTCCTGGGCCGCCTTGCTGTCCGCGAAAGCGGTGAGGTCGAACTGGGCTTGCTCGCCGGCCGCCTCGAAGTTCGCCTCGCCACGCGCGATCCTGGCGCAGTACCAGTCGCCATCGGCACCGCAACTTTGGGCAGGGGTGGGCTCCTGCTCGATCTCCGCGCCCGCGTTCCGCGGTGTCCACCCCGCCATCGACGCCGGGTCGGGCATCGCCTGCTTGAACCTCTCCTCGGTCTTGAAGACGGTGTCGAAGTCCACCTCGCTGCCCGCCGCACCACTTGATCCTGACTCAGCTCCGGCACTGGTGCCGGTGGACGGCTTCGCCGGCGCCGCGTCGGAGCCGGCGCCCCCACAGCCGGTGACGAGGGCTGCCAATGCAACCAGTGCTGCCGTGCTCCGACCTATGCGATGCTTCAAAACTGCACTCCCCGTGAGTCGTTGCCTTCCAGATCACCGACCGGCGATCTGCCGCTACAACAGATCATCTTGCATCGCGGTGGCCTCGGGCACGCAACGCACCCGCCGTCCACGGCTCTCCAGGGCTCGGAAGCGCCGGCATCAGGACGAGGCTGCCGTTCGATTCTGTGCGGTCAGACTGCCTCCCGAGGTGGTGTGAAAACGCTGCTCAAACTGTGTGAACCAAGCCGACCTCGCAGCGTCCGTCTGCCTTTCCGCGTCAGAGGGGACGGCCCCCAGCGCACCGAACGGACGCTCCCGCAGCAGCTGTTCCCCGCTCGTGCGGGGGTTGCGGTCGAGTCTGGCGTCGACTGTGGACGTGTAGGAGGGGTGCTGAGGCGGGGGACGTTGCTGCCAAGATCGGCAGTATCAAGGCTTGCTGGGGGGATGAGGCACGTTGGGCTACGACCTCCGGTGAGTGCGACAAGTCCGTCTGGCTAATAGAGGTGCAGGCCGCCCGGAAGTTCCTCTTCAATGATATCGACCAGCCAGTCGAAGGCGGTCGGGCCACGGCCGGCGCGGGCCTCCGCCAGTCTTGCGGCCATGCGTTCCTTGTTCGTCGGATGACAGCGGGCGAGCCGCATTTCGAGCTGCCGGGCAGTCTCGGGGTGCCCGAGATGCTGGCGAGAGGCTTCGTGATCACGCCACTCGATCACAAAGTCGCCGTCGTCCGGTGTTCCGAAGCCGCCGCGGAGACAGTCAGCGAAGGCGTCGAGGTTCCGGCCGAAGTAGCCGCCGCAGCCGATGCTCTCGCCGGCGACCCGCCAGAAGTCCTCCAGCGTCCTGACTTGGCTGCCGTCCAGCACATATCTCACCGTCACAGCCCACAGACTACGTCCGGCCGCGGAACGTGTGCGCTATGGAGAAGGACTCGTTGGAGGCGGTGGCGAGGCTGTTCTGCTCCTCGCGTCCGGTCATGACCAGGAGGGGTTCGGCGCCGCGGCGGGCGAGTTCCATGGAGCGGAGCTCGTCGATGCCGAGCAGGTCGTCGCGGCCGTAGCGGGCGATGGTCTGGTTCAGCTGCTTGTCTTCGGCGGCTTCGACCAGCTCGTTGAACAGCTTTGTGGCCGGCGTTCAGCGGACTCGGTAGCCCTTCACGGCCGCCTCCGTCCCGAGGGCGTTAGCATGTGGGACTTGCCGGTGCCACAGTCGTCGCCGACAGGCAGAGCGGCTGCCCCAGGTTCCGTCGCAAGCCCGCCACGCGGGCCTTTCACCACCGGCCGCCGGCCGCACCGTTGTCTGAGGATCCTCTTGTCGCCATGGGACACGCCACTCATCATGCCTAGATGGCTGCCTTAGAAGTGATCGTCGGAGTGGTCGGTGTTATCGGAGGCGCCGCCATCACCGCCGTGGGTGGCGCTCTCGTACAACGCTCCATCCGAAGGTCGAACGAACAGAAAGCGTCCCTGGACCGGCAGGCCCAGACAAGGACGCAGGCTCTCGACGCAGCGGCAGCCGCACGTACCGCCTCCAGGTCTTGCGCGCTCTTCCTGGAGCATGTCATTCAGGATCTGGAGGCCAGCCGGCCGATTGACATCGGAGTCTTCGACAGCACGCTTCGCGAACTGCTGGCTGAAGTGAATGCTGCCTTCTTCCGGATGGCCGCCGCTGAAGTGGAACTCGTCGACATCCAACCCCTGGCGAGCTCCCGTACATCTCTCACGGAGAGCGGCACTCTGATACGGAAGGTGCTCCTGCAGAAGGAGGCAGGCCAGCCGCTCGACAGGACCCCGGCAGAACTTGCTGAGCTTGTCGACAGAGCAGCATCCGACCTCAACTTGCTGATGCATGGACAGATCGTCCATCTGCGGGGTTCGGCCACGCCCGAGGTGTTCAGCGAGGCGTACGGATTTCCGGGTCCGCAGTCACTGACCCCGGAGGCCCACGGCCCCCGGGCATATGCGGGGCAGCCGGTCCCCAGTCTTCCGGTGCCTCCTCTGCAGGAAGCATCGGATCCGGCCTCGTTGCAGGTCCCCTTCTGGTTCGCCGTACCCGTGCAACGTGTGGCCACCGTGGACCGTGGCGAGCCCATCATCCTCGAACCCGGGATCTGGTATCTCGCTCTGACGCAGCAGGGAGACGTGCTGGAGGTCCAGACCAACGACGGGCGTCGCGGGACCCTACAGGGCACCAGCGGAATTCAGCGGGCCTGACCCGTTCCTCGGCGGGACGAGTTGTCCGGACAGCGCTCGCCGGCCAAGGCCCAAGGGGGCGGTCCAAGCGTGGGCGTCAGGCGTCCGCAGGCAGGCGAACCTTTGCCGGAGCGCCGCGGCGTCGACGAGCAGCGGCTCAAGGTCAGGCCGGTGTGGCCTGTTTCGCCGCCGCGGCGAGTGCCGGTCCTCCCTCACCACACGCAGAGGGGAGCGAGGCCAGGCGCTCACGTTCAGCCATCCGGGCAGGGAGCCCCTGGCATGCGGACACGAGCGGAGAAGCGCACTCTGAGGTAGTGGACGGGTCTGGAGAGCCTCCTCCTGCAGCGGCGTCGCGGGAACCGGCGCGTGAACGCTGGAACCTGCTGCTGGCCCTCGTGGCAGGGATCGTCATCGGTGCGGGCGGGGCCGGCGCCGTCTGGGCTCTGACAGACAGTGGTGGGCCGTCTCCCGAGGCCGTCAGCCCTCCGCCGTCGCCGGCCACACAGACACCCAGCCCCTCGCCGACACCGACCGTCTTTCAGCTGACCGGCACCTTCCTGCTCACCAGGAACGTGGTCAGCGACGGCGAGGGCGGCTGCGAGGGAAGCGAAGGGTTCGACGACATCGCCGAAGGCGCGGCGGTCACGGTCTACGACGCGGCCGGCACGGTCATCGCCACCGGCGCCCTGGGCGAGTCGACCAGGGCGGGGACCGCGTGCAGCTTCGAGGTGATCGTTCCGGACGTGCCCGCGGGCGAAGGTTTTCACAAAGTGGAGATCACCCACCGGGGAACCCTGCAGATCAGTGAGCCCGAGGCGATGAGCGGGTCCTTCGGAGGCAGCCTGGGATGAAAGAGCCGTCCTTCTGAGGACAACGACGGCGACGCCGGGCGACCGGCAGCGACACCGAGCAGTAGACGAAGCGTGATGTGCCATGAGTAATGCACAACCTCAGCCCCAGTGGGGGACCCCTGCGCCGCCTGCGGCGGGACATCCGCGCAGGCGCAGGCCGCGGATGTTCCTCTGGGTCTTCCTTGCCATCCAGGTGATCTTCCTGATCTGGATCATCGTCGGGGTCGCCTCAGGATCCGGGACCCCCGACGACTGCGGAACGCTCGACCGCCAGACGTGCAACGACGCCGAGAGCGTCGGTACCGCGATCGGGGTCGGAGCGATCATCTTCCTCTGGGCCGCCGTGGACATCGTCCTCGGCGTCACTTACGCGATCTACCGCTTCGCGCGACGCCCATGACCAACCGGCTTCCCTGAAGGGTCCTTTCCGCGTCCGCCGACATTCCTGCGGGGCTGCCTGACGTGCGGCCCGGCGGGCGGAACAGACGCCGCAGTCCCCGTGCCACCGCGCGGGACGGAGCGGGCCCACCAGACGGTCGCAGGCCGGAGGAGGCCCTGCACAGACCGTATGAGACGCAGCCGAGAAGAGAAGCGCACCCCATGATCTGCCGGGCGACCTGTGGCCACGCTCGGCAGGCGGCAGGAGCTCCCGATGCACGAGGCGCTCACCACAGCGGGCAGGCCACCTACCAGCACGCTCAGCATCGCAGGTCAGAGCCCTGCGCGAAGCGTCCGGAGCGGCTTACCACGCACCCGGCGGACGAGGCGGACATACCCGGCCCCCGGGCGGCCGACAGGCGAAGCACCAGGGTGCCCGCGTGCCGGCCCCGCCTCGCCGCGGGTGATCACGCCCCGGCCGTGCCGTGTGGACGACGGCTCGGCCCGTGTGTACGAGCCGCAGGACGGGGCGGCGCGGGCAGGGGCCCGGAAGGGCGCTCATGCCGTCATCGTGAGCGCGGGAGCAAACGTCCTCGGAGGGCGGACCGCAGCCGACAGGCCCGCCGGGCGGGGGGTGCGGCAGCACAGGCAGACGTTCCGGAAACCAAGATGAGTGCGGCTCATCATGGTGCATACGGATTTGAACCTGACAGGTGACACCCCCGTCGTTCCAGGTGGATGGGCCTGCTGACAGGGAACCCGAGAGGTGGTGGGGCCGTACGCGCCACGGGGTGGGGGAGCGGAGGGCGGCTGGCGGACCTGCCCGGTGTTGCCTCGCCCGTGAGGTCCTCCAGCCGCAGCCCGGCACTGCCCAGAGCGAACGGGACGAACGGCTCGCGAGAAGGCGGTTCGTCTCCCGCCGTATCTGGCGCGGCGGCCCCCGTACCGGCCGGGAGCGCCCCGGGGCCGGACTGCACTGTCCCCGTCGGCTGGGGAGGGACGGGTGGTCTATCTGTTTCGGTGAAGGCTGGTTGTGAGAGCGGGCCGCGTCGGGGTGGAACTGCTGGTCAGGAAGTCTGCTCCCCGCGTGCGGGGAGGGGTCCCACGGGTACGGGAAGGAGGAGCCCGGCAGACGACTGCTCCCCGCGCGTGCGGGGAGGGTCCGGGCGTGTCCATGCCCGACAGCGCCCGCCGCCCTGCTCCCCGGGGTGCGGGGGAGGGTCCCGCTGCGACGTTCGCGGCCCGGGTGGCCCGTTCTGTTCCTGCTCCTCTGCGTCCGCGGGGATGGTTCCGACGGTCGGCGAAGCCGGTGCCGGGCGACTCCACGGGAAGTTCACCCGGGCCGGCCCGCGGCGTAGTCCTGCGCGTGACCGAGGACGCTGGGGCCGGTGAAGATCACCGGCCCGGCAGCCGCTTCGCCTGGACGGTTCAAGGCACCCCACTCGTCGCCGTGCCCGATCGATTCACGATCAAGCTGAAGGTGAGGGGCCTCGGGTTGGCGCTGGCTGCCGTGCGCCGAGGCCGGACCGGATTCAGACTCGGTTGTGAGGCTGAGGCGGCGGAAGGGCAGGTGCGATGACGGAGGACCCGGGGGCCGCGCTGGCCGTGTTCCTGGAGCGTTCGCACACCGCGGCTCCGCTGGAGGTGTCGCAGCTGGTCGAGGAGGCGGCCCGCCGCCTGGGGATGGTGTCGGCGACCGTCTACCTGGCGGACGTGCAGGAGGACGAGCTGGTGCCGCTGCCCCGCCCAGGCGAGGCCGACGGCGGCGAGTCGCTGGCGATCGACGGCACGGTGGCCGGCTGGGCGTACCGGACGATGTCGCTGCGTTTGTCGCACTCTCGGCCGCTGGCGGTGTGGCTGCCGTTGGTCGACGGGATCGCGCGGATCGGTGTGCTGCAGGTGGTCGCCGAGCAGATCACGCCCGCGACACTGGACGGCGCCCAGCAGCTGGCGGCGGTGACCGCGCTGACGGTGGTGTCCAAGAGCGGGTTCAGCGACGTGTTCAGCCGTACCGCCCGCCAGCGTCCGATGACCACCGCGGCCGAGATGGTGTGGGCGTTCCTGCCGCCCCGTACGCTCGGCACCGGCAAGGTCACCTCCACGGCCGCGCTGGAGCCGGCCTACGAGATCGGCGGGGACGCCTTCGATCACGGCTTGGACGACGGGCGCCTGCACGTGACGGTGGTCGACGCGATGGGCCACGACCTGGCAGCGGGATTGTCCTCCGCCGTCGCACTGGCCGGCTGCCGCTCCGCCCGCCGCGCGGGGGGCTCCCTGACCGACATCACCGACCGGATCGACGAGGACCTGCACCGTTGGCAGCCCGACGGACTGCTGACGGGTGTCTTCGCGCACCTGGATCTGGAGACCGGGCAGCTGTCCTGGGTGAACGCCGGCCACCCGCCCCCGTTGCTGATCCGCGCCCACCGCGTCGTGCCGGGGGCCCTGGAAGCCCACGGCGAGCTGCCTCTGGGACTCGGCCCGGACCACGCGCACCCCCGCACCGTGCACAAGGCCCCGCTGGAACCCGGCGACCGCGTCCTGTTCCACACCGACGGCGTCACCGAGGCCCGCTCGGCCGCCGATGTGCTGTTCGGCGAGGAGCGGCTCGTCGACTTCATCAGCCGGGCGCTGGCTGCGGGCGAGCCCGCCCCCGAAGCCCTGCGCCGCCTCATCCACGCCATCCTCGACCACCACGACGGCCGGCTACAGGACGACGCCACCATCGTCCTGGTCGAGTGGCATCCCGAGACCGACGGCACCCGGCCGTGAGCGAGTCGCGCGAGGCCGCCCGGATGCTCGCCCGCGCACCCCGGTGGGAGCAGGCGCGGTGGGGAAGTGCGCGCGGGGACCGGACGCAGAGCTCCAGGACCGACTGTGCCCCGCGCCCGCGGGGATGGTGGGTTCAGGCCGGGTGCGAGAACCACGTCACGCCGGTCTGCTTCCCGCGGCTGGCGGGGCTGGTTCTCGGTGCGCGTCGCTGGCCTCGCCCAAGTCGTCGTGCTCTCCGCGTTCGTGGGTCGTCTTGGGGCGTCAGGCCGTTTCTTGCGGATCGTCTGCCGTAGCGTCGGTGAACCAGGGGTGGCCCTGGTGCCAGTGGGTCGCCCACCCGGTGAATCCGGGTGTGCCCGGCATCGGGGAGGTGCCGAAGGGGATTGCGCCGATCTCGTCGATCAGCCAGACGTGACCGCGTTGCGGGCCGGTGACGATCAAGTGCCAGTCCATGCCGCAGCCGTCGGTGCCGAGCAGCAGCGAGCCGTGGATCATCGCAGCTTCCCACAGGGCCTCGAACTCCTGCTCCGACAGCTCCTCCCCGTCCTCCTCCCACTTGCAGGACCCCGTAAGAGGAAAGGGCTCGGCGAGCTGACGCCGGGGGAGGCCCGAGTGCGGGTCGACGGGGTTGTGCGCGAAGGGCAGCAAGCCGTAAAAGGGCGGCCCGGCGCGCAGCCCGTCGCAGATCTCCGCCACGAAGGTGCGGTACGGCTCCGGGAGCAGAATGTCGTGCTCCTTCTCGAAGAACCGCACGGCCTCCCAGCCGGCCGGCGCCGCAGCCTCGGGGCGGGAGGTGACGATCTCACGGAGTGCGGCCAACTCGGCGGGGTCGCAGGTTTCCGTGTGCATGCCGATCATCATGCAAGATCCGAAAGAGACGGCCTAGCCGCCCCCTGAGCCGGCCGAGGCCGAACCTCCCGAGGTCCAGGGGGAGTTCGGCTGGGGTCGGTCGCGCGTGCTGCGCTCGGTGCGCAGCACCACCACGACCCCGGCCGGGCCGAGCAGAGCCTTCAACGCGTCAGCGAGCCGCCGCGGGTCGCCGCTGAAGGGGAGCGCGAGGCGCTCCCGGGCGTCCCGTAGGACGAGTTCCAGCGCGAGCGTGGAGACGGCCGGCTTGTGGTCCCCCTGGTACGGCTCCACCACCTTGTGCGTCAGCCGCACCTCGCGCAGGGCGTTGACGGGCAGCCAGACGTCCGGCCCGGCGGCCCGGACCAACCGCAGAGACGTGGGCACCCCGGCCGGCGCGAACTCCACCCGCAGGATGTCCCGGGCCCGGGAAAGGGCCAGTATCGGCCAGCCGATCAGGTACTCCAGCCCGGCGATCACCCCCACCACCACGAACACGGTCGACGCCCGCGCCCCGGCCAGCGCCATCCAGAAGGCGACGATCAGGGTCGGCACGCCCAGGGCGAGCGGAGTGAACAGCGCCGGCCCCGCCGAGGTCAGCGCGTTCCACACCGGCCCGGTCGGGCCGGCGCGCAGGACCAGATCCGTCGAGTCGGGGCCTTGTCTCAGCGAGGCATCGGTGGCCATGCCTCCAGCGTAGGACCGCTCCGCAAGAGCGCCTCGACCTTATCCGGCCGATGGGACACGGCTTCTGACGGCCCGTATCCCTCAGCCGGCAGGCGCGGTCGGCTCCCAGGGCCCGAATGGTGAAGTCCGTCGCCTCTCTGCCGGCAGTCGCGCGGGATTCTCCGGTTCTTCATCCGGGCGAAGGCGTGCTCGACACGGGCTCGCACCCGTCGATGCTCGGCGTTGTCCTCCTCCTGCCCGCGCAGGAGGGGACGACCGGCTCTTTTGCGGTGCGGGACGATCCGGCCGGTGCCGAGGTAGGCGCCGTCCGCGATCACCGGTGTGCCGGACGCCAGGGCGGGCAGGTCCGACTCCCGCCAGGCACGCGCGTCGGCCTTGTCACCCGGCGCCGGTTCGGGCCGCCGCGATGGCAGGCCGTTTTGCCATTCCCTGATCCGCCAGCCGGACTTGGCAGGCAGTGCCTGTCAGATGGTGCCCGGAGGTAAGGTCGAGTGCTGGTACCTCTTGGCGCAACCCCCGCCGTACGCGACGACCCTGCAGGTCGAAACCGCCCGTTGACACCGGCCGGATCGTACGGGCCCCTGGAGCAGTCGAGAGACCGATGTCCGTGGCTGGGCGAGCCGTTCGTCTCTGCATGGCCTGTGAGCCGGTCCCTGTCCGTGCCGAGGGCGGCTTTACTCCCTCAGACTGGCGCCGTCCCCCCCGGCCGCTCCGATTGGGCGTACGCGAGTGAGTCCGGTGCCGGCGGCGCTCTGGGAGCAGTACCGTTGGCCGCCGCTGCGCCGGGCAGAGCCCCTCCGTCCCGTGCGGGTGTCGTGGGCGGGACGGAGTCTGTTCGGACTGGGCGCGTCCTTGGCCCGCGGCGGCGATGCCCTTGAGCCCTGCCCCGGCCCCCCTCGGCCCGCCCCGCCCCCGGCCGGCGCTGGCCGGCGCCGCTCGTCGTCAGGGGTTCGACGGGCAGCTCGCTGCCCGTGACTGCTGTACGCGCGGTCCTCCAGGTCGGCTCGCCTTCCCCGGTCCTCGTCGTGATCCGGGCCCGGGGGGCCCGCCGCCGCGGAAGGTTGCCGGAATGGCAAGTCTGATCGCGTTGGGCAGATGCCGCGCCGCATGATCGATGGACCGCCGCGTCGCCGCGAACCGAGGAGAAGCCCATGCAGCCCGAGCCGACCACCGAGCTCCGCCATCGCATCGTCGAGGCCCCGGCCGGACGCCTCCACCTGGTCGAGCAGGGCACCGGCCCGATGGTCCTGCTCGTGCACGGCTTCCCTGAGTCCTGGTACTCCTGGCGCCACCAGCTCCCGGCCCTGGCCGCGGCCGGCTACCGGGCGGTGGCGATCGACGTACGTGGCTACGGCCGTTCCTCCAAGCCTGCGGCGACGGAGGGCTACCGGATCCTTGACCTGGTGGAGGACAACATCGCGGTCGTGCGCGCCCTCGGCGAGGTGAGCGCGGTGGTCGTCGGCCACGACTGGGGCTCCAACATCGCCTCCGCCTCCGCCCTGCTCCATCCCGAGCTCTTCCGCGCCGTCGGCCTGCTGAGTGTCCCCTATGCGCCGCCCGGCGGTCCCCGCCCCACCGACGTCTTCGGCCGGATCGGTGGCCCCGAGCAGGAGTTCTACGTCTCCTATTTCCAGGAGCCCGGCCGCGCCGAGGCAGAGATCGAGCCCGACGTCAGGGGCTGGCTCGCGGGCTTCTACGCGGCCCTGTCCGCCGACACCATGCCCGCCGAGGGTGAGCCCGACCCGCACTTCGTCACCCGGGGCGGCGGCCGGCTGCGCGACCGCTTTCCCACGGGGGCTCTCCCGGCCTGGCTGAGCGAGGGCGATCTCGACGTGTACGCCGGGGAGTTCGAGCGGACGGGTCTGACCGGCGCACTCAACCGTTACCGCAACATGGACCGCGACTGGGCAGACCTCGCCCCCTATCGTGGAGCCCCGATCAAGCAGCCGTCCCTGTTCGTCGGCGGCGCTCTGGACGCCTCCACCACCTGGATGTCCGACGCCATCGACGCCTACCCCACCACCCTCCCCGGCCTGTCGGCCTCCCATCTTCTGGACGGCTGCGGTCACTGGATCCAGCAGGAGCGCCCCGACGAGGTCAACCGTCTGCTGACCGACTGGCTTGCCACCCTCCAGAGCTGAAGCAGGCGCCCCTGGGGCAGCAGCGGCCCGTATCGGCTCGGTGCCACGTAGGGCAGGGCCGGCCGACCGGGCTGCACCCACGTATCAGCTGCCCTCCCGACCGGAACCAGCCGGTGCCCGTGTCGTCACCATGCCGATCGTCCTGCCCCACACTCCCTGCCGTCCCCGAACCAGGGCGCCCGGTGAAGGGACACGGCCGGCAGGCCCGTAAAGCGCCGCCCACGCTCCAGGGGAGCGGTGCCGGGTTCTCCACGCCGGCGCCCAGGACCGTCGTCAGGGAGGCGGTTGCTCAGTCACGGCATCGCTGTCCGGTCCGGTGGCCGGGAAACGGAAACGGGGAAACGGGGATACAGGGATACGGGGATACGAAGAATCGGGGAATCGGGGAATCGGGGAATCGGGGAAACGCGGGGCGTGCCACGGCCTCCCGTCGCCCTCCAGGGCAGGGATCAGCGCAGCAGCAGTTCGCGGATCGCCTCGGTGATCTCCTCGGGCGCCTCCTCCGCCATGAAGTGCCCCGCGCCGGTCAGCCGGTGGTCCAGGTCCGGCGCCCACGCGCGCCAGACCGATGAGGCGTCGTAGCCCAGCCGCGCGCCCCAGTCCTGCTGGACGACCGTCACGGGCATGGCCAGCTGGGAATCCGCGTCCCGGTCCGCCTGGTCGTGTGCGACGTCGATGCCCGCCGAGGCCCGGTAGTCCGCGACGATCGACGGTACGGCCGCGGCGCTGGCCCGCAGGTACGCGGCCCGGACCGATTCCGGAAGGGCCGCCGGGGTACGAGCCCAGGCGTCGAGGAAGGAGCCGAAGAAGGCGTCGGCGCTGTTGGCGATCAGCGTCTCGGGCAGGCCCGGCGGCTGTGCCATGAGAAACAGGTGGTAGCCGACCGCCGCGGGGACGCCGTGCAGGACGTTCCACATGTCCAGGGTGGGTACGACGTCGAGGATGCCCAGATGGGTGAGGGTCTCGGGATGGTCCAGTCCCGCCCGGAAGGCGACCAGGGCGCCCCGGTCGTGGCCGATCAGAGCGAAGCGCTCATGGCCGAGCGCCGCCGCCAGCGCGACGACGTCGGCGGCCATGGTGCGCTTGGAGTACACCTCAGGGCCGACGGCCGCAGGCTTGTCACTGGCGCCGTACCCGCGCAGGTCCGGGCAGATCACGGTGTGCTCGCCGGCGAGCCGCTCGGCGACGTGCCGCCACATCAGGTGGGTCTGGGGGAAGCCGTGCAGCAGCACGACCGGGCTGCCATGGCCGCCGACGGCCGCGGCCAGCTCCACTCCGTCGGCACCGGGCAGACGGACGTGGTCGAAACCGGGGAGGGTGGGAGTCATGAAGGGTCCGTTTCTCGGGTCGGGGGGACCGGCGAAAGCTCGGTCCGGGGAGCGACGCAGTCAGCGTGGACGACAGCGATCAGCAGCCGATCAGTACGCTGCGACGCCCCGGCCCCGCGGCGCGGAAGATGGAGGACATGCGAATCGACGTACTCGGTGCCGTCCGGGCGACCCACGACGACGGCACCCCGGTCGACCTGGGCGGCCCCCGCCACCGCGAGGTACTCGCCCGGCTCGTCGCCGCCGGCGGACGGATGGTCACCACCGACACCCTCGTCGCGGACCTGTGGGCCGAGCCGCCGGTCCGTGCCGTGGGCGCGCTGCGTACGTTCGTCGCCGCCCTGCGCCGCGCCCTCGAACCCGGCCGGCCGCCCCGCACCCCGCCGCGCATCCTCGTCACGGAAGGGCCCGGCTACGCTCTGCGCCTGCCGCGCCACACCGTGGACGTCCACCGATTCGAGGACGCCCTGGACCGCGCCCGGCGTACCCCCGATGCCCTGACCGACCTCGACGAGGCTCTCGCGGCGTGGCGCGGCCCCGCCTACGCCGACGTCACCGGCTCCCTGTGGGCCCAGCGCGAACGGACGCGGTTGGAGGAGCTGAGGCTGGAGGGGGTGGAGCTGCGCGCCCGCCTGCTCCTCGATTCCGGTTCGGGAGCCGAGCTGGTCGCCGAACTGGGCTCCCACGTGACCGAACACCCCTGGCGTGAACCGGCCTGGGGGCTGCTGGCCCGCGCACTGCACCGGGCGGGCCGCCAAGCGGACGCACTGGCCACTCTTCGCCGCGCCCGCACGATGCTCGCGGACCGGCTCGGGCTCGACCCCGGCGCCGACCTACGGCAGCTGGAGACGGACATCCTCCGCGGAGCGGCGACCCTCCAGCCCCAGCCGTCCGTGTGGACCGCAGGCGTACGACTCGGCCCGCGTACCACCGCCGAACTGGCCCGCACGCTGGCCCTGGCGGGTGGAGACGCCCTCATCCACTCGCGGCGCGACCGCCTCGCCGCCGCCCAGGCGGCGGAGCGCACGGGAGACATCGCGCTGACCGCCCGCGTCATCGGCGCCTACGACGTGCCCGCCCTGTGGAGCCGCGCCGACGACCCCGAGCAGTCCCGCGCCGTCGTCGCGGTGGCCGAGCGTACGCTCACCGCACTCGGCACCGACGGCCCCGCCGCACTACGCGCCCGCCTGCTGGCCACCGTCGCGGTCGAGAGCCGCAGCGCCGATCTGCCCGCAACCGAGCAGAGGCGCGCCGGCGAGGCGGCGCGCGAGGCCGAGGCGCTGGCCCGCAAGCTGGGCGATCCGGCCCTGCTGGCTTTCGCCCTCAACGGTCTGTTCCTCCAGTCCTTCACCCGGCCCGGCCTCGCGCTCGTACGGGACGCGATCGGCAGCGAGATCCTCGACCTGGCCACACGACACGAGCTGCCCGACTTCGCCGTGCTCGGCCGGCTCATCCGCCTGCAGTCCGCCTCGGCCCTCGGCGACCTCGCCTCCGCGGCCGCACACGCCGAGGCCGCCGAGCAGCTCGCCGTCAGCACCGAGGCATCCCTCGTCCCCGTGCTCACCGGCTGGTTCCGGGCCCGGGCGACCGCCGCCCACAGCGCCGAACCAGGCGGCCCGACCGCCGCCACGGCCGCGGCCCGGTACCGCGCCGCCGAAAACGCCCTCGCCGAGACGGCAGGCATGCCCGGGCTGCACCGGGGCCTCTTCGCCCTCGCCCTCCTGGGACTACGTCTCCTGCACCGCCGTCCGGCGCCCACCGATCCCGCCCTCGACTGGGGGCCGTACCGCCCCTGGACGCGCCCCCTGGTGCTCCTCGCCCACCACCGTGACGAAGAAGCCCGCACCGCCCTCGCCCTCACGCCCGACCCGCCGCTCGACCACATGCAGGAGGCACTCTGGTGCCTGACCGCCCACGCCGCCGCCCGCCTCGACGAGCGCCCCCTCGCCGCCCGCGCGGCAACAGCCCTGCACGCCGCCCGCTTCGAACACGCGGGCGGGGCGAGCGGGATGCTGACCCTGGGGCCGGTGGCGCGATACCTGACGGAGGCGGAGACGTGCGCCGACAGAGGATGACCGACACGGACCACATGCCCATGCCGCTGCCAGCACATCAGGGTCCCTGCGCGACGCATGGGGGCGACGATGAGGGCTTGACGTGCGACGCGCGTGCGGCGGCGGACGAGGTTCCGCTCGTCGGCCGGTCCGCCGAGGTGCGCCACCGCGTGGAAGCCCGCCGAAGGCCGGTCACCGCGGCGTCGGGGGCGTGTTCGGCGAGCGCTGCCACCAAGGCGGTCCTACGTGCCGCACAGGCCGTCCGCATCCGGCGCACGTGCCGATGGGAGCGGCCGGACCCGATCAGTCGCGCGAGGGCGCGCTGATCGAGCGTGGGGGACCCGCGATCGTTCAACTGCTTCTGCTCGATGCTCAGTTCGGTGAGCGCGGGCGGGAAGCATCAACGGGGGCGCAGCGGTAGCCCGTGCCGGTGACGCTCCCCGCCCGGCCTGCCGCGTCCACCCCGTCCACCCCGTCCACCCCGTCCACCTCGAAGGTGATGCCAGTGCCCCGAGCCCGACGGGCCAGGCCGGTACGCGAGGCGGGAAGGGGCGTGCCGACGTCAATCCATACGTGGCTGCGTACGCCGCGCCCCGCGCAGGCAGTGCATGGGGCAGGCAGGCCCACGAAGGGCCATTCGGCCCATGCCTGGCTCACCCCGGCCAGCCTGCGAGCCGCCCGCGTGGCAAGGTGGTCGTGACCGACGAGGACCGCAACCGTGCGGCAGGTGACAGCGTGAACGGACCCGGCATCGACTACCGCGCCGTCTTCCAGGCCCTGCCCGTCGGTGCGGCGCTGCTGACGCCCGAGCTCATGTACGTGGACGTCAACCAGGCGTACCTCGACCTGTCCGGGCGCTCCCGGAGCCGGCTCATCGGCCGTTTCCTGTTCGACGTCTTCCCTGACAGCCCGGACGATCCTGCCGCGACCGGCATGCGCAACCTGCACGCCTCGCTACGGCGGGTGGCGACCACCGGCGAACGCGACACGATGGCCCTGCAGCGCTACGACGTGGAGGATCCCGAGCGGCCCGGGGTGTGGCAGGAGCGGTACTGGAGCCCGGTCAACGTCCCCGTCCTCGCCCCCGACGGGAGCGTGGCCCTGCTGCTCCACCGGGTCGAAGAAGTCACCGAACTCATCCGCGCCCGCGGCGGCCGCTCAGGCGGGGACCGCGCGCGGGTCCTGGAAGCCGAGCTCTACACCCGCGCCCGCGAACTGCAGGAGGTCAACGAACGCCTGCGCAAGGCCCACGCCCGCGAACGCGAAGTCGCCCTCCACCTGCAAGCGGCGATGCTGCCCGCCCCCCGGCCGCTCGGCCACCACCGCGCCGCCGTACGCTACCGGCCCGCCGTGGGGGCGCTGAACGTGTGCGGCGACTGGTACGACGTCGCCGACCTGCCCGACAGCGGCCGCACCGCGGTCGCTGTCGGCGATGTCGTCGGCCACGGTCTGCGCGCCGCCGGCGTCATGGGCCAGCTCCGCAGCGCCCTGTCCGCAGCCTCCCGCGTCGCCACCGGGCCCGCCCAGGCCCTGGAGGTCCTGGGCCTGTACGCCCGCTCGGTCGACGGCGCCGAATCCACCACCGCCGCCTCCGTCTTCATCGACTGGAACGCCCACACCCTCACCTACAGCAGCGCCGGCCACCCCCCGCCCGCCCTGTGCCGCCCCGACGGCACCGTCGCCTTCCTCGACCGGGCCACCGACCCGCCGCTCGGCGCCCGCCCCGACCCCGTCCCCCGCCCCCAGGCCCAGACCACGTTCACCGACGGCTGCGTCCTCCTGCTCTACACGGACGGACTCGTCGAACGCCGCCACGAGGACATCGACACCGGACTCGCCCGCCTGGCCGACTCGCTGACCCGCCACCGCACCGCCGACCCTGAGACCCTCGGCGACGCCCTCCTGGCCGACCTCATTCCCCCGGCCGGACTCACCGACGACACTGCCCTGATCGTCATGCGGCTGTGACAGGCCGAGAGGAAGGCGACGCCCGGCCACGGGGAGCGGCTCGTCTCCTTCACCGTCCGGTTCACGACTCGTCGTCCTCGACCGCGTCCAGGCCGCGCGACACCTGTGTCCCGGATGCCGGGCTCACGCCCTTCGGCGGGCAGCGCCGCATCGCCGCCGCGTACGCCGTCGACCCTCCTCCGACGGCCGACCTCGCCGCAGCCCGCGTTGGCACCTCCGAGGACGACGCCGCACTCCTCGCCACACGCCGTACGCGGCTTCGAGGCGAGCGGCTGACCGGCGGATGCGCAGCCGTTCACGGCCCGAGAGCCCGTGGACGGGCCGCGGTGGGCGGGGCCGCCAGGGTGCGCCGCCGCGCAGGGGACGCATGAGCTGCGCCGGTGTGGAAACCCGCCAGGTATGGCCACCTCACCGAAGCCAGAGCGCGACGCAGACCACGACCACCTCGACGCGGACAGAGGCGAGGGCGCGGGACCGGATGAGCGGGTGGAGGACCGGGCGCCGGACAAGCCCACCGATCTGCCCAGACGGTCCTGGCGGGCGGTGCTGCGCGGCACCTTCAAGGAGTTCAAGGACGACGAGCTCGCCGATCGGGCGGCGGCGCTGACCTACTACGGGGTGCTGGCACTGTTCCCGGCCCTGCTGGTTCTCGTCTCCTTCTTCGGCATCGCCGGGGAGTCCGCGACCAAGCAGGTCCTGGACAACCTCCAGAAGCTCGCCCCCGGCCCGGCCCGTGATGTGCTCACCAGCGCGGTGGAGCAGTTGCAGGGCAACGCCGGCGCCGGGTCGCTCGCGGCCCTGGTGGGCCTGGCTCTCGCGGTGTGGGCCGCCTCCGGGTACGTGGCCGCTTTCATCCGTACCTCCAACACCGTCTACGACATGCCCGAAGGCCGGCCGATGTGGAAGGTCCTGCCGCTGCGCCTCGGCCTGACCGTGGTGCTGATGATCCTCGCCGTCGCCAGCGCGCTGATCGTGGTCTTCACCGGGGATCTGGCCCGGCAGGTCGGCACCGCCCTGGGAGCCGAGGACACCGCGCTGACGGTGTGGTCGATCGCCAAGTGGCCGGTCCTGGTCCTCCTCGTCACGGTCATGATCGCCCTGCTGTACTGGGCTGCTCCGAACGCCAAGGGCCGCGGGTTCAAGTGGATCACCCCGGGCAGCTTCCTGGCGCTGCTGATCTGGATGCTCGCCTCGGCCGGCTTCGCGTTCTTCGTCGCGAACTTCGCCTCCTACAACAGGACGTACGGCACTCTCGCCGGCGTGATCATCTTCCTGGTGTGGTTGTGGATCACCAACATCGCCATCCTCCTGGGACTGGAGTTCGACGCGGAGCTGGCCCGACAGCGCGCGGTCGCCGGCGGGCACCCCGAGGACGAGGAGCCCTACGTCCCGCCGCGGGACACGCGGAAATGGAGCGACGAAGACCGCCGCCGGATGAAATGACCACAGCCTGAACGCCTCCGGAGGGGAACGCTGCCGGCATGAAGCCGCGGACGTGCTCACCGCGGCTGCGGGCCGGCGCATCGCGGTGTCGCGCGATGATCCCCCTTCGTCACGCACGCGACGCAGTGTCTGCCGAACTCGTGCCGACCGCCGGGACCGCCGCCGTCGGCAGACGAGAGAACGCGTGGTGCTCAGCTGTCGCGCCACCAGCGGGGGCTGTCCAGGTGGTAGTCGACTCGCTCGCGGTCGTCGACGGCCGTCTCGGGCAGGGCGGCGACGTCGTCGATCCACTGCCGGGCCTTGGCCTCGAAGTCCACCTGCCCGATCTCGTGGTGGGCGGCGACATACCGGAGGGCCGGGGGCTTCGCCCACCAGTCCTTCTCCGTGAGGGACGCCTTTCGCAGGTAGATCTCGGCGCCGACCGCGTTGGAGTGGAGGTACAGCTCCAGGCTCCGGGGAAGGTCCGCGTCGGTCCCGGCGAGAGGGAACCCCTGTCGGCTGTAGAGGATCTCCCGCTCCGTGCGCGGGATGTACTCGGGGTCGACCCACGCACCGCGGCAGGCGTATCCGGCGGCGGCGAACGCGTCGAGGAGGGTCTCGTGCAGGGGCGTCGCCTCGATGCGGACCGGGTCGCTGTCCGTGCGGTCCGCGATGCCGTCGGCGTCGACTTCCGTGTACAGCCCGATGTGCGTCCCGGCCAACGGCAGCCCGCGCACCTCGGAGACCGGGGTCTCCCACTTCAGCCGGTATCGGAGCGGCACTCGGCGTTCCTCGCCCTTCGGGATGGTGAAGAGGCTCGTCACCTGGAAGTGCGCGAGGGTGACGCCGGTGTCCGTGTCGGCGTCCGCGGTCGTGCTCTTGGTGACGGAGGCATGAGCCGCGTTGGCGACGAGGCGCGCGTTGACCGTCCGGATGCGCACGTCCCGGTCGAGCGCGCGCAGGACGACCTCGCCGCGCAGGATCTCCCCGGGGCGCACCGGTTCGTCCGGGAGGATCGTGTCGACCTCCAGCGGTATGCCGCCTGCTGCCTTGCCGCCGCTTCCACCGCCGAGCAGTCGCTTGAGCACCATGATCCGCAGAGTAGCCCCGGCCGGGCACCCAGGGCTCGCCGCCGGACACTTTCGGGCATCCCCTGCCTGCGCCGGCCCGAGGCCGCGCGTCCCGCTGATCGAACGCCGACCATACGGGCGAGCGTCCTTCGCTCTGCTGCGGACGCTGGTCCCTGCCCAGCAGCCGTGATGTCCCGCTTCTGCCGAACCGGTGGGGCCTTCGCTGAACCGATCGTCGCGGCCACGCGATTGCCCAGGGCAACGTCACGCAATTCCCCAGGCGTCCGGTGGAGGCAGGGGCCGATGGGTGCCCGGGCCGTGCGGCGTGCTCGTGATCGGCGCGGCTTCAGGGCGCCGGGCAGTGCCTGTCCGCCGCCCGCCGCCTCTAAGCGGATAGTTCATCCGATTGTCTGCTACGGTTCCCGGGAAGCGGATGAAGTATCCGCATGGCTGGGTGGAGGAGCAGATGACGAAGACGGCTGTGGTCACGGCGGGGACGGCCGGCATCGGGCTGGAGACGGCCCTGGGGCTGGCCGGCGCCGGGTTCTCGGTCACCGTGGTCGGACGCAACGCCGACCGGGGTGCCCGGGCGGTCGACCGGATCAACGCAACGAACCCGGCGCATCCCGGACGGTTCCTGCCCGCCGACCTCGGCTCGCTCAGCCAGGTGCGCGCGCTCGCCGACCGGATCGCCGCTGAGCACGCTGCATCCGGCGACCCACTGACCGTGCTGGTCAACAACGTCGGGGCGATGTTCCCGCAGCGGCAGACCCTGGATGGCGTCGAGGCATCGTTCGTCGTCAACCACCTCTCGCCGTACCTGCTGACGGAACTGCTGCTGCCCACGCTGACAGGCGGGGCGCCGAGCAGGATCGTGAACGTGACCTCGGGCGCGGTCGGGCTCGCGAAGAGGGCCTTCGACGCCGTCGAGCCGCCCGGCGGCTACTACGGCTTCCACTGGTACGGCCGCGCCAAGCTCGCCAACCTCGCCTACACGCTCGACCTGGCGAACCGGCTGAAGGGCACGGCCGCCTCCGTCTTCGCCGCCGACCCGGGAGGCGCCGCGACCGACATGACCAACGGCACCCTGGCCGACCCGAAGGTCGTCTCACCGGCCCTGCGGCTGCTGTGGCCGCTGGTACGTCGCAAGTTCGAACGCTCCACCTCAGGTCCGGCGTCCGTGGCTGCCCGCCCCTCGATCGTCGCCGCCACCGACGAAGCCCTCGCGGGCCGGACCGGCATCGTCATCGGGGCCCAGGCGCACCCGGTGACGCCGCTGCGCGCAGCGACCGACCCCCGCATCGCCCAGGACGTGCGTCGGCTCAGTGAGCGGTACGCACCTCTCACGGTCTCCTGACCCGCCTGGAGGGTGCGGGTGCGGTCGGCAACATCATCCGGATGGAGAATCCGGTTAGCATGTCACCCATGACGACGCCCCTGCGCAAGGACGCGGCCCGCAACTGGGACCGGATCGTCGCGGTCGCCCGTGCCCTGGTCGACCAGGGCATACCCCTGCAGCTGAACGACGTCGCCGGCCGCGCCGGACTCGGAGTCGGCACCGTCTACCGGCACTTCGCCACCCCCGAGGCGCTACTGGAGACCGTCGCCACTCCCTGCCTGGAAGCCCTGGCCGACCACGGCCGGCAGGCTCTGACCGACACCGACCCCTGGCACGCGCTCGAAGGTTTCCTCTTCCGCACCGTCGAAGCGCAGGTCACCGACGCGTCCCTGGCCCCGGTCGCCGCCGCAGCCACCGACACCCTGCCGCGCACCACGGAACTCAAAGAGACGCTTCGGTCGGTCGGCACCGCACTCCTCGGCCGGGCTCGCGATGCCGGAGCGGTCCGACGTGACGTGGCCGCAGCCGACCTCGTGCCGCTCATGTGCGGCATCGCCTACGCCGTCAACGTCCACGGCGGCACACCCGCCGACCGGATCGACACCGCACACCGCTACCTGGCCACACTCCTCGAAGGACTGCACGCCACGCCGCAGCACGCGTGAGAACACCGCCCGCGCACCAACCGGGGGTGATCCACACCTGCCGTCACGACCCGTATGGCGCACCGGTCCGCGGTCGCCGTCCCCCTGGGGAATCGTGACCGTGAGGGTGGGGAATTCCGTGACCGCTGACACCGATCTCTCAGGCGGGCTGCCCTGCGAGACGACGACGCGTTCACCCGGACCGCAAGCCCCCGAAGTCGACCGCATGCTGTCGGCAGCTTCGACGTCGCACCTCACACGTCGGCATCAACGCCATAGGTATGTACGGCCAGTACAGCGCCGATGGGTCTCACCAGCTCCTGGTGAGCGACAGCCAGGAGCTGTGCCGGCACGTCGCCCGCGAGAAGCCCGGTGACATAGGCGAGGGCCTGCGTAGGGGACAGCCCGGTCACCTTCCGGCGGAGCGCGCGGACGGCCGCCATGCGCCCGCCCGCTGCTTCGGCTGCCGTCCGCAGCTCGTCGTGGAGCTCATCCATCGGAGTGCGCACCGGCAGCCCTCGGATACGGCCGCGGTAGTCGTCCTCCCATGCCCCCTCGATCTCGGAGAGGGCTCCGATCGAGTGGAGCCCGCCGTCGGCGCGGTCGACCAGATACGGACCGTGTCCCACCCGCATCGCGGCTGCCTTGGGCGTTCGTGCATACTCCTCGGACTGGACATAGACCTTCCAGACCAGCTCGTGCTCCACCACACTGACGATCACGGTGCGCGGGAACTGCTCGGCCGCGGCTGCGGCCCACGCCTGATGGCCACGCTCCAGATGATCCTCGACGATGCGTATCGCGTCATCCCGTGCGATCACAACGGCAGCATCACCCAGTGCCTCGGCTCGCCACCAGCGGATTTCCCCACATCGACCACTTCCGTCCGCAGGTGCCGAGAACGCGTCCGCGCGGGTCGACCAGGCTGCGTTCGTTCGGGAGCGACCCCGGCCCCCACCAGGCGCCGAGGTCCAACTACCCTTCCGCCCATGGCTTTGCGACCTGACGAGTTCTACGACCACGCGCTCGCCGCCGCGAACGGCGAGCGCCGCCTCCCGCTCGCGCGCATGACCGGGTGGGACATCAGCCCGTTCGAACCGGACGGACTGCGGGTCGCACCGCTGCGCCCTCCGGTGGTGCCCGAACCGCCACGCCACGGCGAGGACCCGTCGAACTGCGAAGCGTGCCGTGCCCGGGACGAGGGAATCTGGTTCAACGACAACTGGCGGCTCACCCGCATCACGGGGGTCGGTGTGCCGCTGGTGCTCATGCTGCACCCGCGTGACCACTACGACATGGCCGACCTGCCCGACGCACTGGCGGCCGAACTGGGCGTCCTGTCCGTGCACATCGTCCGCCACATGCAGGCACTGCCGCACATTTCACGGGCCCACGTCTACCGCATCGGAGACGGTGGAGCCCACCTGCACATCTGGTTCTTCGCCCGGCCCGAGGGACAGACCCAGTTGTACGGATCGTGGATGCCCGTCTGGGACGACCTGCTGCCGGAGTACCCGGCGGACGTCGCGGAGGCGGATGCGGCGATCGTGGCGGAGGCGTTGGTCGCCTCCGCCGGAGGCACCCGCCGGTCCGGCGACGAACCGTCGCAGGGCTGACCCGCCGACCACCGTCGCGGACGTCGCCGACCAGGCGAAGGAAGCCGGCCGGCAGGCTGCCAAGAGACCGGAACACTCCCGAGCGGCCGACATCACGGCACTCGCCACAGGGGGGGGCTTGTCACCAAGCTCACCGTGACGCGCGACGCGGTGAGGGCGCTTCGGGCAGGTGCGGTGCTGGGTGGGCCAGAAACCCCTCGGCGAGAATTCCTTCGCCCCCCCGCTGTACTGCCGCATGGGGTGATGTCGGCGCCTGCGGGCCGTGTCCTGCGGGTGCGGTCGGCCCCGGGACCCGGTGCGCGCTCGTGGTCAGCGGGCCCCGCACTCGATCAGGTAGAAGGGGACCGCTTCCGGCAGCGGGTTCACCGACACGACGGACAGCCCCGCGCGGTGGCACACCTCGGCGAACTCCTGGCGGGTACGTTCCCTCCCGCCCAGGTTCACCAGCATGTTGAGGTCGCTGAGGTACGTGATCCCGCCGTCTGCGGCGTGCGTGGCGGTGCCGGTCCCGACGACCTTGGGAAGGACCGGTTCCACGATCAGGACGCGGCCGCCGGGCGGCAGAACCTCGCGGCAGTGGCCGAGGATCGTGACCGCTTGGTCGTCTGACCAGTCGTGCAGGACGCTCTTGATCAGGTACAGGTCCGAGCCGCCGGGCACGGAGCGGAAGAAGTCGCCTGCGGCCAGGGAACAGCGGCCCGCCACTCCGTGCCGGGCCAGCGTCTCCGGTGCCTGGGCCAGGCCGTCCTGGGTGTCGTGGAGGACGCCGTGGAGAGCCGGGTACGCGGCGAGTATCCGGGCCAGGACGCTCCCGTCGCCGCCGCCGACGTCGGTGACCGAGGTGAAGCGGCCGAAGTCGTAGGCATGCGGCAGTACGGCGGCCGTCTCCGCGGAAGCCTGGCTCATTGCCGCGTTGAAGTCGGCGGACAGCTCGGGGTGTCGGCCGAGGTGGCTGAAGAAGTCGGTGCCGAAGATGGCGTCGAACGCGATGTCGCCGGTGCGGACGCTGCTGTCCAGTCCGTCCCAGGCCCGTACGATCGCCGGGTCGGTGAACATCCGGACGAACGAGACGAGCGAATCGGGGCGGCCGGAATCGAGAAGGGCGCCGGCGGCAGTGACCGAGAACGTGTCGGGTTCGTGCTCCTCCATCAGGCCCAGGCCGGCGAGCGCGCGCAGCAGCCTCGTCATGGGCTGGTGCTCGGCTCCCGCGTCGGCGGCCACCTCGATGGCCGGCCGCCGGCCGTCGCCGATCAGGTCGAAGACCTTGAGCCGCACCGCGGCGCGCAAGGTCTGCGAGGCCATGCTGCCGAAGGCGAGCTGGACGATCAGACCTCGGTCGGCCATGGCCGTTTGGGTAGCGGCGGTGTCTATGGTGCTCACGGATGACTTCCTTCGTCGTCAGGATGGGTGGCTGTGATGTCCGGGGTGCGGGTCAGAGGCCGGGCAGGGCAGCGGGGGTGCACCCGGCGAAGGCGAGGACGTCGCGGTGGAGGTGGGACTGGTCGGCGTATCCGTGCGCCAAGGCGATGTCCGCGGGGTTGCCGCCCGCGCGCAGGGCCCGGGCGGCCTGGTCGAAGCGGACGAGCATGGCCGCGCGCTTGGGGGTGAGGCCGATCTGGGCACGGAACCGGGACCACAGCCGCTTGCGGCTCCACCCGCAGGAAGCGGCGAGGTCGTCGACCCGTACCCGGCCCCCGTGCGCCACGATCGTGTCCCACACGCCGGCGACCTCGGGTGTCATCGCCGGGCCGCTCGCAGCCCGGCGGGCGAGGAACTCGCTGACCAGCGTGAAACGTTCCTGCCATGCGGTGGCGGCGGCCACCCGCTCCCGGAGCTGCCGTGCCTGCCGCCCCCACAGGTCCTCCAGGCCGACGACCCCCTCCAGTTCGTGCGGCGACACCCCCAGCAGCGCGTAGGCGGCTCCGGGCGACAGGCACATCTCGATGCACTCGACGTCCCGGCCGCGGATCCACGCGGGACCGGGCGACAACGGCGCGACCAGGCTCGGATGAGGGTCCCGGCTCGCCGAGGGGCGTTGCGCAGTGCCGCCTTCGACCGTGAACGGGTCGTCCCCCAGACCGATGACAACGACCAGGGCAGGCTGCGGCAGCACCCGCAGGTCCAGCGCCCGGCCGTCGCGATCCCGAAAGCCGGCCATTCTCAGACCGGCAACGGGAGGCGCGCCGCAGGGCCGTGCTACTTCCCACCCGTCCGCGTCTGCACGGTCGCCGTCGGAACCACGGTCCGCGGCCACGGCTCCGGCCTTGGCATCCACTTCGTCGTTGCGCATGCCCCCACCTTGACGGACCCGGACCGCCCCGTCTTGGAAAAAAGTTCCGGGGCCGGCCGACGCGTTGAGCCGACGGGCGGCCACCCGGACCGCACTTAGGCTCATGGAAGGGCGTCCACAACCCGCTGAGGAATCGGGCCGCCGACGGCACCGGGGAGAAGGTCACCACCGCGAGGCTCGCCCAGGCCGACACCGAGGTCGCCCCGACTGTGTCATCGCGCTCGACTCCACCATCCTCCGCACTCACGAGCACGCTGAGATGCCGACTTTTCGTCGGGCAGAACGGCAGGTCAGGAAGTCTGCTCCCCGCGCTCCGCGGGGGACGGTCCCGTCGTGCCCAGAGCCGGACCGAGAATCTGTCACGGGTGGGGTTCGCGCGATCGAGCCTCAAGAACCGCGTTCGGATCGAATGGCCGATACACGCCACGAAAAGCGTCTTCCTGGGCGAAGAGAGGTCGCTCGTTCGAAGTCGAGTGATCGTTTTTGCGGTCCGGCGGTGGCGGCGATCACGACATGATCACGGCATTCGGCTTCCGTATGCAGCAGGAAGACACCCGTTCGCCCGTTTCCCGGAGGTGGCCTCTCGTGGTCCTCGTCATCGTCGTCGCCGTCGTGGCCCTGCTCGCGGGTCTCGCCGCCAACCGGTGGCTGCGGCCCCGGTTGGTCGGTGACGACGACGACTCGGGCATGGGCGTGAAGGACCTGGTCGGGCCGCTGCTGACGATGACCGTGCTGCTGCTGTCGTTCGTCCTCGTCACCGCCAACAGCTCGTACGGGAAGGCCGAGGTCGCCTCGCGCGGGGAGGCCCGGGCGGTGGACCAGCTCGTGGAGGCCGCCGAGTACGCGCCTGCGGCGCAGCGGTCCCGTATCCAGGCCGACGCCGTCTGCTACGCCCGCGCCGTACGCGAGCAGGAGTGGCCGGCCATGTCCGACGGCAAGGGGTCGGCGGCGCCGAGCGTGTGGTCGACGGACTTCCGGCGGACCTTCCGTTCGCTGGAGGGCAAGCCGGCCTTCGGCATGCTGGTCGCCGCCGACAACAAGCGCTCCGACGAGCGCGAGGAACGGCTCACCCAGGCCACCGCGAGCATCCCGAGTGCCATCTTCTGGTTCCTGCTCGCCACGCTGATCATCACCGTGACGGCGCTCGGTATCTGCCTTCCCCGCCGCAACAACCGCGGACAGATCATCACTCTCGTCGTCATCACGGCCCTCCTGACGACGGCGCTGTGCATCATCCGGGACGTCGACCGCCCCTTCGGCGGCATCGTCAACGTCGAGCCGACCGCGATCGCCGAGGCCGAGCGCCAGGCCACCCGTGACTTCACCATCAACCACCCCGCCGCCGACCTCCCCTGCGACGACCAGGGCAACCGCCGCGCCGGCTGACCCGGCTGACCCGGCTGACCCGGCGGCCCGGTCAGGGGCGCCGTCCGTCCGGGAGCGTCCGTCAGGGGGGGCGAGTCATGCAGCGGGGCCCGCCGCGGCTCCTAGCCGATGACGCTCCGGTCGCCGAGGCAGAGGCAGTTGCACGCCTGCTGAGCCACGACGGGGCCTGGCTGACGTCACGATTCTGTTGCCGGATGCGGCGAGGAGGCCGAAGAGGTCCACCGGCCGACTTCCCCTCCGGTCGTACAGGGCGGCGGAGAGCACGCCGGGCGGGTGGGCGACGACGACGTCCTCGGCGACCGGCACCAGCCCGCCGTCGAGGCTCATGCCCGCCGGCCCGCCTCGGCCCACTCCACGCAGGTCAGCCCCAGCGCCTCCAGCGCCCGCGACATCACTGCCGTCCCCGGCCGGCGCAGGGGTCTGACCATGCGGGCGGGAAGGCAGCCACCGGGCGCCCAGGGGAGGACCGACACCCTCAACAGGGTGATCCGCGACGAGTTCGCCCAGCACAACGGCTTCGTCTACGAAGACGTCGCCGAGCGCTTCACGGGTCACCAGCTGTGCGACAGCAGCCCGTGGCTCCAAGCCCTCAACTGGCCCATCGGCCAGTCCTTCCACCCCAACGCCTACCTGACCGCCCTCCAGGCAGCCGTCCGACCCGAACGGCCATCACCGAACACGCAACGCCGACGGCCGATGCCCCTGATCCTGCGCGACCCCGGCCGGCGGTCTCCACCCGCTGCCAGGGCGGCGGTTCGACGTACCGGAGGTCCACCAGCCGGCCGCGGAACCGTTCCGAGGGAGGAGTCCTCGAACGGTTCCGCAGGTCCCCTCCAGCGTCTGCGCAGAGCAACGCCACCGATCCGGCTCCGCGTACGGCCGGGGACACCGGCTAGGCCAAGCGAGGTCAGCCTGGTGGAAGCATGCTGCGCCTCATCGCAGGCGAGGCCGGTAACCGCATCCCGCCAGGCCGGGCCGGTCCGGAAATGCCCGACGAGAACAGGTCAGCCGCGATCACCCGGTTGCCGTCTTCCTGTTCGAACCGCTCGGCGGCCTCCAGCCGCACCCGCTTCCGACGCTGTTGCTCCTGGGCAGTGAACCCGCCCCCAGCGCGTATCGCACTCCATGGTCATACCGCGGTGATCAAGGCCCGTCAGTACCTACGACAACACGAGTTCAACCTGAGGAAGACATCGCTGCTTCACGCGAACTCGACCTACAGGATTCAGAATTCGGCGGGTACCGGTCCGTGGCGGTCCGTACGCTGAGCAGCATCGGGCACAACGACGTGCAACGGCTGGCCACGCTCGCTCACCTCCAGGGAAAGGACCGCCATGAGCCCCGGTACCGCCAAGCCTGTTCCCACCCGCCCGGCCCGCTTCACCCTCGACCCCTCCTTCACCGTCGGCGGGGTGGACCCCCGCCTCTTCGGCTCCTTCGTCGAACACCTCGGCCGCTGTGTCTACACCGGAATCTTCGAGCCGGACCACCCCGCGGCCGACGAGGCGGGCATCCGCACCGACGTACTGGAGCTGATCCGCGAGCTCGGCGTCACCACGATCCGCTACCCCGGCGGCAACTACGTCTCCGGCTACAAGTGGGAGGACTCCGTCGGCCCTGTCGAGGACCGCCCGCACCGACTCGACCTCGCCTGGCGCTCGACCGAGACGAACCGCTTCGGCCTGTCCGAGTACATCGCCTTCCTGAAGAAGATCGGGCCCCAGGCCACACCCATGATGGCGATCAACCTCGGCACGCGCGGCGTCGCCGAGGCCCTGGAACTCCAGGAGTACGCCAACCACCCGCAGGGCACCGCCCTGTCGGACCTGCGCCGTGCGCACGGCGACAAGGACCCCTTCGGCATCCGGCTGTGGTGCCTGGGCAACGAGATGGACGGCCACTGGCAGACCGGCCACAAGACCGCCGCGGAATACGGTCGCATCGCCGCCGAGACGGCGCGCGCCATGCGCCAGATCGACCCGTCCGTGGAACTGGTCGCCTGCGGCTCCTCCGCCCAGTGGCTGCCCACCTTCGCGGAGTGGGAGGCGACGGTGCTGCAGGAGACCTACGACCTCGTCGACTACATCTCCCTGCACGCCTACTACGAACCCCACGACGGCGACATCGACTCCTTCCTCGCCTCCGCCGTCGACATGGAGTCCGTCATCGACACCGTCGTCGCCACCTGCGACCACGTAGGCGCCAGGCTCAAGTCGAAGAAGAAGATCAACCTGTCCTTCGACGAGTGGAACGTCTGCTACGGCTTGGACTTGACCGGGGCAGAGAACTCCGACTCGCAGGACTGGCCGCAGGCGCCCCGTGTGCTGGAGAACAGCTACAGCGTCCTGGACGCCGTCGTCGTCGGCTCGCTGCTGATCGCACTGACGCGCCACGCTGACCGGGTGAGGGTCGCGTGCCTGGCCCAGCTCGTCAACGCCATCGCGCCGATCATGACCGAGCCGGGCGGCCCGGCCTGGCGGCAGACGACGTTCTTCCCCTTCGCGCAGGCATCGAAGTACGGCCGCGGGCAGGTCCTCGACGTGCGGGTGGACTCGCCGACGTACGAGACGCAGAAACACGGCGAGGTCGACCTGCTGCACGCCACCGCCGTGCGCGCCGAGGACGGCTCGGTCACCGTCTTCGCCGTCAACCGCAGCCGCGCGCGATCCCTTCCCCTGCACGTCACCCTGAACGGCCTCGGGCTGACGTCGGTCGTCGGGCACAGCGCGCTCGCGGACGCCGACCCCGACGCCCGCAACACCCTCACCGATCACGATCGCGTGACCCCGCGCCAGGTCTCCGGCACCACCCTGGGCGACGGCACCCTCAGCGCCGTCCTCGAACCGCTGTCCTGGAACGTGATCCGGCTCGCCTAGGACTTGTCCGGCCCATCATGGTTCCGGTTGCTGGGGCGCGGCGGGGCTTCAGTCTGTCGAGGTCGTAGTCGGCCCGCGATGTCGTGTGCCAGGGTGACGGTATGGACTGGCAGTCGGAGAGCCCGGAACTCTGGGCGTTTTTGGAGACCTTGCACCGCGGCGACATCTTGTCTGGCACCGTTACGGCGATCGAGCGGTTCGGGGTCTTCGTGGCCCTGGACGACGGACCTGCCCATCCACTCTTCCCCGGTGTCGGGTTCATCGTCATCCCCGAACTGTCCTGGCGGCACATCGACGCCCCCACCGATGTCGTTCACGTAGGCCAGCGGGTCTCGTGCGAGTTCCTCCAGTTCGACACCTACAACGCGGAGGCCAGACTGTCCTTGAAGGCGCTGGAGCCCGACCCCCTGCGGGCTTTCGCCGACCGCGCGGTGGGTCAGGAATTCCGCGGGACGGTGGAGAAGACCGTTCCCATCGGCGTCTTCGTCGAGCTCGGAGACGGGTTCGTCGGGCTGGTCCCCTCCAGAGAGATCGACGGTCGGCCCGCAATGAGTCCGGTGGAGGAGTTGGAGGCCGGAGAGGAGATCACCGTCATCGTCACGGAAATCGACCTGCCGACCCGCCGGATCTTTCTTTCCAGGCCGAATAACGCCCAGCGCGAAGGTGTCGTGCCGGCCACGTGACGGCCAGCGTGCTCCAGCCGTTGAATGGAGCATGGGGCGGGGTGATCTGAGTGATGCCGAGTGGGAACGGCTGCGGCCGTTCCTGCCGGTCAGCAGCGGGCGTTGTGGCAGGTGGCGGGATCACCGGCAGGTGATCGACGGGATCCTGCCCCGAGTGCGGACCGGAGTGCAGTGGCGTGACCTGCGCGAACGGTTCGGTCCGTGGAAGACCGTCTATGAACGCCACCGCCTGTGGTCGGCGGACGGTACCTGGGAACGTCTCCTCCAGCAGGTCCAGGCCGTAGCCGATGCAGCGGGTGAGATCGACTGGGACATCTCGGTCGACTCCACCATCGTGCGGGCGCACCAGCACGCGGCGGGCGCTCGCACCGACCCACCGCCGGCGCCCGGCTCAAAGGGGGCCGAGGAGCCAGACCATCAGGACGAAGCGCTGTGGCAGAGTCTGCACGCCCGCCCTGGTGGAGGTGGTGCTGGAGACGAGGACCTGGGCCGCTCGCGCGGCGGGTTCACCAGCAAACTTCACCTGAGCGCGGGCGGCCGCTGCCGCCCGATGTCCTTCATCGTCACACCAGGTCAGCGAGCCGACTGCACCCAGTTCATCGCGGTGCTGGAGAAGATCCGAGTCCCCAGACCGGGCCTGGGACGACCACGCAAGAAGCCCGACAGCCTTGCGGCCGACAGGGCCTACAGCAACGGCCCCGTCCGCGATTACCTGCGACGGCGGGGCGTCCGCCACACGATTCCGGAGAAGAGTGACAGCCAGGCCGCCCGCCGACGCAAAGGCGCACGCGGTGGACGGTCGCCCGGCTTCGACGAGGACCGTTACAAGAAGCGCGACACCGTCGAGCGGGCGATCAACCGCATGAAGCAGTTCCGGGCGGTCGCCACTCGATACGACAAGCGCGGTTACGTCTTCCTCGGCACCGCCACCGCGGCGGCCGTCGCGATCTGGCTCCGCACATGACCGGCCGGACAAGTCCTAGGCGGTGTCTTCATATGATCACTGTTGGTGGATCATGGTGGCGTGATTCGTCGTCATGAACTGCCGGACGCCGAGTGGAAGTTCGTCCGGCCGCTGCTGCCGGTGTCGTTGCGGGGGCAGAAGCGGCTGGACGACCGCCGGGTCCTGCCCGGGATCGTGTGGAAGTTCCGGACGGGGACGGCCTGGCGGGACGTGCCCGAGGACTACGGTCCGTGGGCTACGCTCCTACGCGTTTTCGCAGGTGTGCGGCGGACGGGACGTTCGACCGGATGCTGCGGGCCGCCCAGGCCAGGGCGGACGCGGCGGGCGACATCGACTGGCTCGTCTCGGTCGACTCCACCATCGTCCGAGCTCACCAGCATGCCGCAGGGGCCCGAAAAGGGGGCTCCGCAACCCCGCCCTCGGCCGGCCCAGAGGCGGACTGACCAGCAAGATGCACCTGGCCTGCGACGGCAGAGGCCGTCCCCTGGCCTTCATCGTGACGGGCGGCAACACCAACCCCTGCACCTGGTTCACCACCGTGATGGAAGCGATCCGGGTGCCACGGACCGGCCCCGGCGGACCCGGGTCCGGCCCGATCACGTCCTAGGCGACAAGGGCTACAGCTCGCAGGCGATCCGCACCTGGCTCCGCCGCTGGAACATCCCACACACGATTCCCGAGCGGGCCGACCAGGCCCGCAACCGGGCTCGGCGGGGCAGCCGCGGAGGCCGCCCGGCGGCCTTCGACCGCGAGGTCTACAAGCACCGCAACGTCGTGGAACGGTGCTTCAACCGCCTCAAGCAGGGGCGCGGCATCGCCACCCGCTACGACTAGACCGCCGAGTCCTACGAAGCAGCCGTCACCCTCGCGTCATACGTGTCTGGTGCTGTCGGCACACTCGCGTAGTGAACCGAAGCCGCCTTGTGGCTCGTGTAGGTGGAGAGCGACGACCGTGGGGCGAGACCACGGCGCGGAAAGGGCGGCCCGCTGTGTCCGAGACGTTGAGGAAATCCTTCGAAGTCCGCTGGGACGATGTGGACATCAACGGCCATCTGCGCAACACGCGGTACCTGGAGTACGCGTCCACGGCCCGGCTCGCCTTCCTCGTGGGCGCCGGGTGGGCGCCGAAGGACTTCGTGAAGGCGGGGGTGGCCGCGGTGTCGCTGGGGGAGGAAGTGCGTTACCTGCGCGAGGTGCTCCCCCTTCAGACGGTCACCGTGAGCTCCCGGGTCGTCGGGCTGAGCCCGGACGGGGCGAGGTGGAGGTTCGAGCACGGTTTCACCCGGGAGAGCGGGGAGGAAGCCGCCGTCGTACGCACACTGGGTGCCTGGATCGACATCGGCGCCCGCAGGATCGCCGCCCCGCCGCCCGGTGTGCTGGCCGCTCTCGCAGCGGTCCGGGCGGCCGACTGCGAGGTCCTCGGGCCGGCGAGGGCCTGAGTCGCCGTGCCCCCGGGTGCCGACGGGGGCGAGAGGAGACGGGAAGGTGCGGGCGCCGGAGCGTCGGGGTCGGAGAACCGCCGCTCCCCGGCTACAGACAACACACCCCGACTGTGGCAACATATGTGTGAGTCAGCGCCACACATGTTTCGCGTAGACGCCGCTTCGGAGCCCGCATGTCCACACCGTCCTCCAGGATGCCGAGCCGTGCCCCGTGCCGGCCGCTTCCCCGGACCGATGCATGCGGGCCGGGCGACGGCGCGGTGGTCCGCAGGATGAACGGCGTCCTACGCACGGCGGCGGGCGGGCGGCAGATCGGCGGCGACGCCCCATTCCACCCCGGTCAGCTCACGACCCGCGGGGACCAGCTCGTAGGTGCGCTCCAGCCAGTCCGCCAGCGGCGGCGCGGGCAGCTCGAACAGGGCCGCCATGTCACCCGAGCACAGCTGGAGCCACGACGTCGCCCGCTCCTCGAGGTTCGACGGCCACATCTGGATGTCGCCGAGGCCGCTCATCGAGTGCAGCCCCTGCTGGAGCAGCTCCCGCCCGATGCGCCACCGTGCGCGCGGACCGCCTTCCACGAGAAGCTCCACGGACACGATCCAGGGGGCTTCCGGGCTGAACAGGAACTCCGCCTCGACCGCCTGCCGGGCGGAGAGGCCCAGCACGCGCTCGATGCCCAGGGTCAGGACGAGACCGCCGTCCTGTGCCGTGCGGCGCTGGACATCGGAGTGGTTGCGGTTCATGGCGGGGCGGTCCTTCCCGGTGGCATGCGGTGGCGGGTTCCACTCTCGTCGCCGCGCCGGTGACGTACATAAGTAACTTGACCGTCGGTCTTCGCCTGTCATGACGGTGACCGTCGGGCGCTCCGTACGGTATGCCTGCTTCTGCCCGTCTTTGCGGCGCCCTTGCGGTGTTCCTGCCATGTCCCTCCGCCCAGGCCCGCGGGCGGAGCGCACCCTTCCGTGCCGCCGTGGACCGGCGAACATTCAGTCATTCGACTGTCGTCCGCGGCCCGTGGCTGAACGACCCTGGAACAGTCGCCCGCGTGCCGGTGCCGGGTGATCGTCGTGCTCGGAGGAACCAGCCGTGAACCGTACTCCCGTCGTCTTCATCCATGGCGCGTGGCTGCACGCGCTTTCCTGGGAGGCGTGGGCGGAACGCTTCGCCGGCCGGGGGTTCCTCGTGCTCACACCGGGGTGGCCGGGGGAAGCGGCCACCGCCCGGGACACGCGCCTGTCTCCCGGGCCGCTCGCGGACCTCGACCTGGACGCGCTGACGAACCACTACGCCGACATCGTGCGGTCGCTCGGCGTGCCGCCGGTGATCATCGGGCACTCCGTCGGCGGACTCATCGCGCAGCGCCTCGTCGCCGACGAGGCCGGACGGGCGGCCGTGGCCATCGCCCCGGCCCCGATCAACCAGGTGCCGCTGCCCCGGGCGCAGGTCACCGCGCGGACGTCCGGCGGCGACGGCGCCGACGAGCGCCTCGTGGCCCTGTCACCTGAGCAGTTCCACCAGGCGCTCGCGAACACCGTGACCGCGGAGGAGTCCGCCCGGCTCTTCGAGCGCTACGCCGTGCCCGTACCACGCCGTCTGCTGACCGACCTCGGCTGCGACGGCGCGGCACGCAGCCCGCTCGCCCGGGTGGACACCGGCAACGCGGTCCGCGGGCCGCTCCTGCTGATCTCCGGGCAGGAGGACCTGCTGGTCCCCGACGCCGTCACCCGCGCCGTCTACAAGGAGTACGGCGACTCGACGGCCGTGACCGATCTGAAGCAGTTCGCGGACCGCGCCCACTCCCTGGTCGTCGACTCCGGATGGCGCTTCGTCGCCGACTACGTGCTCGGATGGCTGGACGAGCACGGCGTGCGCCCGCTGACCGAGACGGGCTGACACTCCCGGGGCGCTCAGGCGTCCTGGTCGCTGGGGAGCCTGCCCAACGCGTCGCGCAGCGCCGCTCGGGAGGTGATGCCCAGCTTCGGGAAGACCCGGTACAGATGGGAGCTGACCGTGCGCGGCGACAGGTGCATGCGCTCGCCGATCTCCTTGTTGGTCAGTCCGCCGGCGGCGAGGTCCGCGATCCGGCGTTCCTGCCAGGTGAGCGCCGTCAGGAACGCCGAGGGAGTGGCCTGGGCGCCGGCGGTGCGCAGTTCGGCCTGGGCGCGTTCGGCCCAGGTGCGGGCGCCGAGCCGGCGGAAGGTGTCGTAGGCGAGGGTGAGGGGATGGCGGGCGGCCTTGCGCCCGCTGGTGTGCCGGAGGCGGATGCCGTGCGCGAGGTGGATGCGGGCGAGTTCGAAGGGGAAGTGGGTGGCGGCGGGGTGGGTCTCGGCCTGGCGGTACATCTGGTCCGCCTCGGCCTGGTCGGTTGCGGTCATGGCGAGGGCGCCGTAGGTGGTGAGGGCGAGGCGGGGGGAGATGTCGGGGAGGCCGGCGTCCCGTGCGGCGAGGGCGTGGGTCCGGGCTTGCCGGGCGCGGCCGGTGTGGACGGCGGCTTCGACGAGGTCGAGGAGGGTGCGGCTGGCTTGGTGGGCGTAGGGGTGGAAGGTGCCGGGGGGCGTGATGCCGATGGCGTGGAGGTAGGCGGCTTCGTAGTCGCCTTCGGCAAGGGCGGCGGTGGTGCCGATGGCGTCGGTGATCTGGGTGAGGAAGCCGACGCCGCGGGGGCGGGCCCAGGAGTCGACGGAAGCCTGGAGCTCCCGGGCACGCTCGACCTGGCCGCGCATCGCGGCCAGGAGGCCCAGGTACGCCCGGGTGTGCTGGACGAACAGTCCGTGCCCGTGCGCCGCCGTCAGCTCCAGGCTGAGCTGCCCGGTCCGCTCGGCCTCGTCCCACTCGCCGACCGCCATCTGGTCCAGCATGACCAGGTGCTGCATCGTCATGGCGTCGGCCAGGGCGCCCGTCTCCATCTCGCGGTCCATGGTGCGCTGGATGAGCGGCCGGTACTGGCTGAGCATGTCCACGTGGTACGAGGCGGCACCCAGCCGTGTGATGTCCCACGGTTCGAGCCGGCGGAGGTCGGAGAACGCCTGCTCCACACGCCGGCGCACGCCCGCGCCGCGGCGCACCACGTCGCCCCACGCGTCCTGGTAGATGCGGGAGTACGGGGACACCAGGTCGCCCAGGGGAGCCAGCAGCTCGTGGGTCCGCTCCCAGGCGGTGGCGTCACTGGCGTACTGGTTGATGGCCAGCAGCAGGTCGATCAACCGGGTGAGGTTCTCGTCCGGCTCGCGCACCCCCTCGTCGCGCAGGTTCTCGATCGTCGCGAACACCTGGCGCTGCGAGGAGCGGACGTCCCCGTCCTCGAAGAACGCGACGTAGCCCGAGGCGATCACCGACGCGGGGGACTCGTGGCCGCCCGGCCCGGTGTCCGAGTGGATCAGTTGCCGGGCCTGACCGAGCAGGCCGGAGTGTCCGGCGACGTAGGCGGCGCTGCCCAGCCGCCTGGACCGCTCCGTGGGGCTCTCGCTGAGCTCGGCGGCCCGGGTCAGCCAGGCCACGGCGGCCATCGCGCCGCCCTGGAGGGTGGCCGAGTCCGCCGCCGCCTCCAGCGTCGCCGCGACCTCCTCGTCGGGGTCGACCGTCGACGCCGCCAGGTGGGTGGCGCGCCGTTCCAGGTCGTCGTGGTGGACGCGGGCCAGCACGGCGTGTGCCGCGCGCCGTTCGTTGGGGGTCGCCATCTGGACGACCGTCGAGCGCACCAGAGGGTGCCGGAAGACGAAGGTGCCGCCGGCCGGGTCGATGTCCAGGAGCCCCGCGGCCGCCGCCTCGTCGACGTCCGACATGCGGTAGCGGGTGCCCCTGGTGTGACCGGAGGCGGAGCCCGCCTCGACGCCGTCCAGTGCGCCGCGCAGCAACTCCGCGCGCACGCCGTCCCCGAGGCCCTTGATGCGCGAGCCGTACACCTGCTGGAGGCGCTGGGGCAGGGTGACGCCGCGGATGCCGAGTGCCGCCTCGGGTCCGCGTGCCTGCGGGGCGCCGCGTACGTAGGGCGGCAGTTCCAGCAGGGCCAGCGCGTTGCCCTGGGCCTCGTCCAGCACCAGGCGGCGGATGCGGGGAGCGAGGCCCGGGTAGCGGGTGTTCAGGAGTTCCTCGGAGGCACGCGCCGACAGTGTGGTCACGGTCAGCTCGGACAGCGCGGCGGTGTCGAAGCCCGACGGCACGTCCGAGCGCAGTCCGACGACGAGCCTCACGGAGCTGCCGGTGAGCCGGCGTCCCACGAAACCGCACACCTCCGTACTGGAGGCGTCCAGCCACTGACCGTCGTCGAGGACCAGCATGAGGGGCTGCTCCGACGCCGCGAGCGACAGCAGGTCCAGCACCGCGATGCCGAGGGTCATGACGGAGGGCGGCGAGCCCTCGTTCCTGCCGAAGACGACGTCGAACACCCGCCGGTGCACGTCGTCCAGTCGGTCGATGTGCGACAGCAGCGGGTACAGGAACTGGTGCAGGCCGGCGAACGGGAGTTCCGACTCGGCCTCGACACCGGCAGCCCGCACCACCCTGTGCCCGTGGGTGTGCGCGAGGCCGACGACATGTTCCAGCAAGGTGCTCTTGCCCACGCCGGCCTCGCCCCGCAGGACGAGGGCCTGGCCTCCTGGCGCCGTGACGAACTCGGAGAGCACCTTCTGCTCCCGTTCACGGCCGATCATGGTTCCGCCGGTCGACTCCATAGTCCCCCACTCCCTTCACCACCGAGTCGGTACCCGACCCGGACGCCCCATCGGTGTACACGGATCGGCGCCGCCATGGGGAGGGTACGTCGTCGTTCAGCCGCGCGGTGGCGGCGGGTTGCTCCGTGCGAGCCGTGTACGTGGGGCCGTTCCACCACCGCAGCCCACTCGATCAGCAGGGTAAGGGCCAGGGACATTCCCGTCACGTGGAATGACTGAAAACCTTCTTGTTGCGTGTTCCTTCGCGGACATGCCGGAGTACGACGCCAGTCAACACATGTGCACCGTATGGCATACATATATGCTTTGTGTGTGTCCGATGGCGCGGCCGGCGGAGCCCCGTGGGCTGCCGCCAGGAGGAGGCGGAATGAACTGGGTCGAACGCGGACCGTGTCAGACACAGCCCGATCGCATGTTCGCGGAGGGCAGCGCCCAGAACGAGGCCAAGGCCGTGTGCGTGGCGTGTCCGGTACGGATCGAATGCCTGGCCTACGCCCTGGACCACAGCGAGGAGTACGGCGTGTGGGGCATGATGACCGCGCGCGAGCGTCGTGCGCTGCTGCGCCGGCGTCCGGGCGTGACGTCCTGGGCGGCGGAGTTCCGGCGGGTCCGGCACGCGGAGGCGGCCTGACCCCGCCCGGCCGCCGTTGACCGGTGACGCTCGTCGTGACAGGTCACACATGTGAGTCGTGCGTTCCTCCCGTGAACCCGTGTCCGGGACGTACGCGTCCCCTCAAGTGAAACGAACGGCCGTGTGCCGACCGGCGGATTGTGGACACCGTCCGCCGACCGGCACGTGATGAGGCCCCGGCGCGGACCCACCCCTCCGGCGCCCGCGCACACGGCACCGAACCGGAAGAAGTTGATGCACGATGCAGGACGGCGACGGCAAGACCGTCTCGCTTCCCGTGGCGGACGGTCAGGCGGCCTGAGGATGTCGATACCCACACAAGGCTTCTGGTCGCGGACGCTCGGACCCGAGACGGGGCTCGCGCAGGTGCTCGAGTCCGGCGAACGGCAGGGCCACCGGGACCCCGCGGCGGCCTGGCAGGTCTTCACCCGCACCTGGAACTGGGCAGCGCCCCTCACCACGGCCGTACCCGGGACCACGGCCGCATCCCACACCGGGACCACGGCCGTACCCCACACCGGGGCCGCGGCCGCATCCCGCACCGCGACCGCGGCCGTATCCCGCACCGGGTTGCCCCGGCCGCCCGAGGCCCGGCCGGTCACCGGCGGCTTCGCGCTGTCCGGACAGTGGCGGCTTCCCCGGCACGGGACGACGGGGAACTGGGTGGCCCTGCCCCTGATGGACGGCCCGCGGGAGCGCGCTCAGGGCACCGCGGGACCGGACCTCTTCGTGGTGGCCGCCGGGAGCCTCGCCGGCCTGACCACGCCCGACGGCGGGGAGGACCGCTCCGCCCCCTCCGGGCGGCTGCTCCGGCTGGCCGGCGCGCACGTGCCCGCCGGGTTCGCCACCTACACGACCGCCACCCCGCTGTCGGCCGAGGACGCCGCCTTCCTCTGGACGGCGGCCGGCGCCCTGGCGCTCGGCGCGGCCCGGCGCATGACCGACGAACTGCCGGGCGCTACGGGCGCCGGCGGGCTGGGTGAGGCGGGCCCGTCCGGTGCCCTGCGCGCGGAGCTGGCCGGGATGCTGCACGACGAGCGGGTGAGCCTCGCGGCGGTCCTGCACGGTGCCCCGGCCGCGCGGACAGGGCTGCCCGAGGGCCTGGAGGAGCGGCTGGCCGCGCGGGCCGGCCGGGTCGCCCAGGTCGTCCATCACGTCCTGGCGGCGGCGTACCAGCAGGTGCTGGCGGAGGAGGGCGGCGCCGGCGGGCACCCCCTGATGAGCGTCATCGAGGCCGCCACACCGATACTTCAACAGGCGCGGTACGCAACGGAGCTTCTGCCGCCCGACGACAGAACCTCCCGCAAAGAAGGCAGGACACGGTGACGACCGTCGCATACCAGGGTGAGCCCGGTTCCAACTCGGCGACCGCAGCACGCGCTCTTCGCCCCGAGGGCCGCGAACTGCCCTGCACCAACTTCGAGCAGGCGCTGGACGCCGTGACCCTCGGGGACGCCGACGTCGCCGTCATCCCGGTGGACAATTCCGCGGCCGGACGCGTCGCCGACGTCCACCACCTGCTGCCGGAATCGCGGCTGTTCATCGTCGCCGAGTACTTCCTCGCCATCCGCTTCGACCTGATGGGCGTGCCCGGCGCCGCCGAGGAGCAGGTGGAGTGGGTCCGCAGCCATGTGCACGCCCTCGGGCAGTGCCGGAAGGTGCTGCGGGAGGGAGGCTGGCGCACCCTCGTCAGCGACGACACCGCCGGAGCCGCGCGTGAGGTGGCGGAACTCGGCGACCCGCGGCACGCGGCCCTCGCCCCGCCCGCCGCGGCCGCCCTCTACGGCCTCGACGTCCTGCGCGCCGAGGTCGAGGACGACCCGGACAACACCACGCGGTTCGTGGTCCTGTCCCGCGACCCCGCCCCGCTGCCGGACGCGGCGGAGCCCACGATGACGAGTCTGTTCTTCACCGTGCGGAACATCCCCAGCGCGCTGTACAAGGCGCTCGGCGGATTCGCCAGCAGCGGAGTCAACCTCACCAAGATCGAGAGTTACCAGATGGGCGCCGGGCTGGGTGCCAGCCGCTTCTACGTCGAGATCGAGGGGCACCCCGACGACGAGCGCGTCGGCCTGGCCCTGGACGAACTGCGGTTCTTCTCCTCGGAGGTGCGCGTCCTGGGGGTGTACCCCGCGCATCCGCACCGGCGGAGGGGCTGATCCGCGCCGGGGTCACTTCAAGGCTCACCTGCACACGTGTGATGGCGAACATGTCGACCTGATGTGTGACCGGAATCGGACACCTTCTAAGGTGTGATCATGACTCAGTACCGCAAGGGCCTCGTCCTCGACTTCGGCGGTGTGCTGACGACTCCTCTGCTCCCCGCCGCCCTCGCCTTCGAGAAGCGCGAGGGACTGGCCGAGGGGACGCTGCTCACCGGTCTCTACCTGGACCCCGAGGGAGTCCGGCTCACCGAGGAGCTGGAGCGCGGCACACGCACGCAGACCGAGTGGAACGAGGCGGCCGGCCGGCTCCTCGGCATCCCGCCGGACAACCTGATGGGCCGGATCTTCGCCGGCCTGCGGCCCGAGCCCGCCCTGATCTCCGCGGCGGCGGCCGCGCGCAGGGCCGGGGTGAAGGTCGGCATCCTCTCCAACTCCGTCGGCCTGGCCCCGTGGAACCTGTACGACGGGTACGAGCTGGAGCGGCGCTACGACGCCGTGGTGGTGTCGGAGCTCCACGGGACACGCAAGCCCGAACCCGGGATGTACCGGCTGGTGCTGGAGGAACTCGGCCTGCGGGCCGAGGAGTGCGTGTTCGTCGACGACACCGAGCAGTACCTGCCGCCCGCGGCGGACCTGGGGTTCGCCACCGTCCACGCGGTGGACCCGGCCCGGACGGTCACCGCCCTGGAGGCCCTGCTCGGCATCCCGCTGACCGGCGAGGACCCGCGCCGGGGCACGGCCTGAAGGAGAGACACATGAGACTGGGACTGGCCCTGCCGACCTTCGGACCCGACGCCGGCCCGGAAGGCATCCTGCGCGTCTCCCGCACCGCCGAGGACATGGGATACGACTCGCTGTGGACCGGGGACCGGGTCCTCGCCCCGCTGGTGCCCGGAGCGCCCTACCCGAGCGCCGACGGCCTGATGCCGCGCGCCTACGAGAACCACCTGGACCCCCTGGTCGCCCTGACGTTCGCCGCGTCCCACACGACCCGGGTCCACCTGGGCACGAGCACGCTGAACGGACTGTGGCAGCCGCCGATCATGCTGGCCCGTTCGCTGACCACCCTGGAACTGCTCGGCCGGGGACGACTGGTGGTGGGGCTCGGCCTGGGCTGGATGCCCGAGGAGTACACGGCCGTCTCCGTGCCCTGGAAGGGCCGGGGCGCACGGCTCGACGAGACGCTGGAGATCCTGGAGAAGTACTGGGCGAACGACGTCTTCTCCCACGAGGGGCCGCTGTTCACGATCCCGGAGACCGTGGTGGGCCTCAAGCCGAGCCGGCGGCCCGGCCCGCCCGTGCTGCTCGCCGCGTTCACGCCCAGCGGTCTGCGGCGGATCGGGCGCCGGTTCGACGGCTGGCTGCCCGTGGCGCTGCCGCTCCCGCAGCTCCTCGGCATGTGGGACGTCATCCTGAAGGAGGCCGTCGAGGCGGGGCGCGATTCCTCCGCCCTGCGGATGGCGCTGCGCGTCAACCCGGAGCTGACCGACACGAAGACCGGCGCGGGCAGCATGCCGTGGGCGGGCACGCTTGGCCAGTACGTCGACTACGCGCGGACCGCCGCCGAGGCGGGGGTGCACGAGCTCTTCGTGGACTTCGGGCAGACGCCCGTCACCCTGGAGGAGCGGATCGACCTCGCCGGCCGCTTCCTCGAAGGCGTCCGCCGCGGCTGACGGCCCGGGCGCCGGGCCCTGACGGCAGGGTGCCGGAAGACGGAGATCCCCCTGGGGACACACGGACCGTGTGTCCCCAGGGGGATCTCCCGCTTCAGGGGGCCCCGAGGCCGCGCAGCAGGGTGTCGACCACGACGTCCGCCGCCCGGGCGGCGGACAGCTCCGGGAGCTGTCGCGCCACCACGTGCATGAGCTGGGGCAGCAGGGCGCTCGCCCAGCCCTCCGGGAGTCCGGAGCGCAGCAGGCCCTCGTCCGCGGCGCGGTCGAGGAAGACGTCGACCTCGTGCGCCAGGGCGTCTCGGCGGGCCCGCACGGCGTCGTCGGCGAGCATGTGGGTCAGGTCCACGGGCCAGGTGCGGTTGACCCCGATGATGTTCTCCACGTACCGGTGCAGGGCGACGGCGACGGGGGCCTCGCGCAGCCGGGCGTCCTCGATGGCCTCCTCGATGGCGGCGAGACGCGCCGCGTAGACGGCGGCGAGGAGGTCCTCGCGGGAGGCGAAGCGCCGGTAGACGGTGCGCCGGTCCACACCCGCCTCGGCGGCGATGCTCGCGATGCTCACCCCGGGGTCGGTTGCGAGCATGCGTGCCCCGGTGGTCAGTACGGCTTCGAGATTGCGTGCTGCGTCGGCTCTCACCCCACCGATCTTACCCCCGAGGTGTGACCTCTCACGCGCTTAGAACCTCTCTGGTGAAGAGGTTTCATTTATAAGTGCTACATTGAAGTGACAGATAGGGAAGGTAGCGGCAGAGTCGTGAGGCACCGGCGTGTTGTGCGGCCGGTGCGGCGCCCCTGCCGCCCCCGACGAGGAAGGCGTGTCGATGCCCAAGACACCGTCCGCATCACCGCAGAAGAGCCGGGTCGCCGCCGCGATGAGCGCGCTGGTCCTCGCGGTCCTGCTCGCATCTCTGGATCAGACGATCGTCTCCACCGCGTTGCCCCGGATCGCCGAGGACCTCGACGGCTTCGACGACATCGCATGGGTCAGCGCCGCGTACCTCCTCGCGTCCACGGCCGTGACGCCGCTGTGGGGCAAGCTCGGCGACATGTTCGGCCGCAAGCCCCTCTACCTCGCCTCGACGACGGTCTTCCTGATCGCCTCGGTGGCCTGCGGGCTGGCGCGGAACCTCCCCGAACTGATCGGCGCGCGGGTGCTCCAGGGCGTGGGCGGCGGCGGCATGATCGTGCTGACCTTCGCCCTGGTCGGCGACATCGTCGCCCCGAGCGAACGCGGCCGGTACCAGGGCATGTTCGGCTCGGTCTACGGCGTCGCCAGCATCGTCGGCCCGCTGCTGGGCGGGGTGTTCACCGACCAGCTCTCCTGGCGCTGGGCCTTCCTGATCAACCTGCCCGTCGGCGCCGTCGCCCTGGCCGTCGCCGCCCGCGCGCTGCCCGCCGGCGCCCGGGGCGCCAAGGCCCGGATCGACTACGCCGGCGCCACCCTCCTGGCGGCCATCGCCACCGGCCTGGTCCTGGTCACGTCCTTCGGCGAGCGCTGGGGCTGGGGCTCGCCCGCCATCCTCGGCCTGATCGTCGCGACGGTCGCCCTGGCCGCCCTGCTCGTGCCCGTCGAGCGCCGCGTCGCGGCCCCCGTCCTGCCGCCGGCCATGCTCGGCTCGCGGACCGTGGTCTTCTCCTCGCTCGTCGGGTTCTTCGCCAACGCCGCGATGTTCGCCGTCCTGATCTACCTGCCGACCTACCTCCAGATCGTCCACGGCGTCTCGGCGACCCTGTCCGGCGTCCACATGCTGCCGCTGGTCGCCGGCCTGGTCGTCAGCCAGTCACTGGCCGGACGCCGGGCCGCCCACGCCGAACGGCTCCGGACGATCCTGCTCGTCGGACTGGCCGCCAACCTCGCCGGACTGCTCCTGCTCGGCACCCTCGGAAGCGGCCCCGGCACGCTGGTGCTGAGCCTCTACTCCCTGATCACCGGCGTCGGCATCGGCATGGTCCCCATGGTCGTGCTGACCACCGTCCAGAACAGCGTCCCCGCCGCCGACCTGGGGGCCGCGAGCGCGGTGGTGACCTTCGCCCGCTCCATCGGCGCCGCGTTCGGGGTCGCCGTCTTCGGCACCCTGCTCAACACCGGCTTCGCCGACCGTGCCGACGCCCTGCCGACGGCCGGCGGCTTCGACCCCGCCCGCCCCGACACCATCGGCCTCCTGCCCGCCGCCCCGCGGGACGCCGCCTTGGACGCCTTCGCCCACGCGACGGCCACCGGCTACCTATGGATCGCCCCGACCCTCGCCGTCGGCATCCTCCTCGTCCTCCTCCTGAAGCCCTCGGGCGAGAAGGGCGGCCCCACAAGGCCCACCAGCCCCACCGGCACCACCCCCCACCTCACCGGCTCCCGCACCGAGGAATCCGTCCCCGCCGCCTGAGACGGGCGCGTTCTCCGACAGCCGCCTGAGCTGCGCCAGCCACAGGGCGTGCAGGCGGCGCGCCCACAGGGGAGCCGACGCGGCGCCCGGGCCGCGTACGACGCCTTCGACCGCGAACCGCAGGTGCCCAACGCGGTACCGAGCCGTGGCCTGCCGTTCGTGGTCTTCGGGTTCGCGGTGGGCGCCCCCGAGCAGACCGCGTCACTGCGGGCCGAACTGGCCCGGGTCGTCGACGGGCTGGCGTCAGCCGAGTCCGGGGTGCCCTCCCACCTGTACGAGCCGCGCCCACGTGCGACCAGGCCCGGGGCCGGCGGACCGAGACCCGCGGCTTTGTCCGAGAACTGATCCACTGACTGTTCGTCACCGTCCCGTTTCTGGTAGTTGTTTCAGCGGGGTACGGGCACATGCCCGTGGCGGTGTCCCCCGGCACCGCAGGGAGGACGCACATGAGCACCACCACTCGGGACGAGATCCTCGCCGGCGAGCAGCGGGCGGTGGACCACGCGTACGACTGCTACACCGTGAAACTGGCCGAACTGAACGGCACTTCGGCCGCCACCGCCTCGGCGAGCGGCAAGGACGGGATCGCCAACCGGGCCGAGGCCGAGGCTCGCGCGAAGGCATACGGAGGGCTCGGCGACGAAGCCCTGGTCTTCGCCCGCGTCGACGCGCCGGAGGACCCGGGCGGGGAGGCCCGGCCGTGGTACATCGGGCGCCGCAGTGTGCATGACGCCTCACACGAGCTGGTGGTGCTGCCGTGGACCAGCCCCCTGGCGAAGAAGTGGATCGAGACCCGGCCCGAACAGCCGGGAGAGGTGGTCCTGCGCCGGCAGCTCCGCTGCGTGCAGCGGATCGTCGAGAGCTACTTCGACGAGATCTCCCTGCCGGCGCCCGCTCCCGTACCCGCCGTCGTACCCGAGCCCGCCGCCGTACCGGAGCCCCGTCAGGCCGCCAACGACGGCGCGGCGGAGGAGCCGGACACGTCCCCCGCGCCGGGGCATGCGCCGGCATCCACCCCCGGCGACGTCGTACGGCGGCAGCGTCGGAAGGCGCTCCAGCCGGACGACTTCCTGCTGCGGGAGCTCCAGCGGTCGCGCGGCGGCCGGATGCGGGACATCGTCGAGACCATCCGCCGTGACCAGATGGAACTGGTCACCGGTTCGCCCTCGGACATCCTCGTCGTGCAGGGCGGCCCTGGTACCGGCAAGTCGGCGGTCGGTCTCCACCGGGTGACCTGGCTGGTCAACAACGAGCACTTCAAGGCCCAGGACATCCTCGTCATCGGCCCCCACCAGCGGTTCCTCGACTACGTGGGGCAGGTCCTCCCCACCCTCGGCACCCGGGACGTCAACGCCGTCCAGCTGGACCGGTTATGGGAAGGCGAGACCCTCGGCACCGACTCCTCGAAGGCGCGCCTCGTGAAGTCGGACGAACGCATGGCGACCGTCCTGCGACGCCGCGTCGAGAGCGACTACCGCCCCGAGGCTCTCGACGCCCTCACCGTCGATCCCTCGTTCGAGGGCGACGAGCCCGCGATCGTCGTCACCGCCGGCAGCACGACCCTCCGCGTGCCGAAGTCCGAGGTCCTCGCCCTCCTCGACCGCGCCCACACCGGCGACGGGCCCTTCCGGGAGCGACGCGACCGCTTCCGGGGCCTCTTCGTCGACCGGCTCCTCCAGGAACTCGCCGACATCGCGCCCCGCCGCGGGCAGGCCGGCACGATCCGCCGCGACCTGGAGCGCAACCGCCGGGTCGAGCGACTCGTCGAACGCGTCTGGCCGTCCCCCGGCCCCCGGGAGGCCCTGCGCAGCCTCTACGACTCGGCCGACCTCCTGCGCGACTGCGCCGACGGCATCCTCGACGACGACGAGCAGACGGCCCTGCTGCGGGCCCGCGCCGCCAGCGCCGACGCCGATCCGTGGACCCTCGACGACCACGTCTGCCTCGAAGAGCTCGGCGTGCTGATCAGCGGGGACACCCCACCGCGATACGGCCACATCGTCGTCGACGAGGCCCAGGACCTCACCCCCATGCAAGCACGCTCCCTGCGGCGGCGCTGCGCCGCGGGCGGCTCCATGACCGTCCTGGGCGACCTCGCGCAGGCGACGGGCGCCCACGTCCCGACGAGCTGGGACCTGCTCGGCGCACTCCTCTCCGACCACGGAGACTGGAGCGTCGCGCAGCTCACCACCAGCTACCGCGTCCCCGCCGAGATCATGGAGTTCGTCGCCCCGCTCGCCCGCGCGATCGCCCCGGCCCTGCCCTATCCACGGGCTGTCCGTGAGGCGGGAGCCGACGCCGTACGGACCGTGGCGACCGAACCCTGGAAGCTGCTCGACGACACCGTCGCCCACGTGGCACGACTCGTGCGCACCAGCGACGGCAGCACCCCCCGCTCCGTCGCCGTCATCGTCCCCGACGACTCGGACTGGCTGGACGCCATCAGCCACCGCATCCACGAGGGCGGCGACATCGCCGAGCGCGACCGCCAGGCCGTGTCCGTACTGGCCGCCACCCAGGCCAAGGGAATGGAGTACGACCACGTCCTGGTCGTCGAGCCCGCGACGATCGCCGACCGCGGTCCGGCCGGGCTGCGCCAGTTGTACGTGGCGCTCACCCGCAGCACCCAGAGCCTCACCGTCCTGCACACCGCCGCGCTGCCGGAGGCGCTCACGGGTTCCGGGGACGCCCTGGCGCCGACGGTGCCCGATACCCGGCCGGAGGGCGACGGGGCCGTAGGGCTGCCCCGGATCGGCACCGACGTCCGGGTCGAGGTCGTGGACCGGGCTCCGGGCGGGCGCTACAAGGTCAAGCCGTTGTCACCGGAGATCGACCGACCGCTCGTCCTCACCGTCCGCCACGGATCGGTGCCCCCGCGGCGGGGCGAGAAGCTGGACTGCTGGGTGTTCGTCAACGAGACGACCCAGACGGTGCTCACCGCCGACCAGCGTGGCCGGTCTCCCGTCTCGGAGCGGATGGCAGGGCGCTACCTCGCGGCACTGGACGTACTCGGAGAACTGACCGAAAGCGGCGGCGACGTCTCCGAGGCCCGCGTCCGTCTCTCCGAGCTTCAGGGCATGGCCAACCGTGTCCTCCGAAGGGACCAGGCCGACTGGGTCGACGTGCTTCACCTGTTGGGCGATCCGGACCGAGAGCGACTCGGAGCCCTTCGCGACCTCGCCGCGACCACCAACCGCGCCCTCAAGGAGGGCACTTTCGACGCGGGCCGGCTTGCGGAGGGGCTGGACGCTTCCGGCTGGGCGAGGCCCCTCGCCGAAGCGCGGCGAGAGCTTCAGCAGCGCTTCGGCGCGGCGGCGAAGCCGGACTCCGACGGCGCGGTCCCCGTCCCCCCGACGCAACCCGACCAGAAGGAACAGGCGCAGATGACCACCGCGGACACCACCGCCGCAACACCGGCCGCGACCACGAAGGACGGCTTCCTCCGCGCGCTGGAGGCGGCTGCCGGGGCCGACCGTACGTGCAAGAAGCACGAGGCGGTCCGCCACGCGCTCAAGGCGGCACTTCTCTGGGCGGACCTCCAGCCGGCCGACTCCCCGGTCGTCGACGTCAGCTGCGTCACCGAGCACGGTCTCTTCCTCTACGAGGCCCTGGGCGCGGGCTGCTCCACCTATGCGGACCTGCGATCGGGCGCTACCCGCCTGCTCGAGATCAACCACACGCTGCCCGTGCCGGCCGACGGTCTCTACCTCGTCCTCTCCGAACCGCCCGCCGAGGACTGGTCTATGGACATCCTTCGCGATGTCTTCCGCGTCCATGTCATCTGGCACAGCCCGGCCGGCTGGGGCGGCGAGAACGCGGACGTCGTCCTCGGAACCTCTGGGTGAGCTCAGGGGTGAAGGCTGTGCGCCCGCGTTAGCTTTCGGGGCGCTCGGGTCGCCCGGGGCGCGGGGCCGGTCTGGCCCCGCGCCCCCGTGAGGGTGTCAGCGGACGGTGGTGCGGGCGGCTCGTTCGATGATGTCGGCGACGAGGTGGGGGTGGGAGACGGCGACGGAGTGGGAGGCCGCGACCTCGGTGGTGTGGGCGTGGGCGCGTTCGGCCATGAAGCGCTGGGCCGCGGCGGGGATGTTGAGGTCGCGGGTGGTGACGATGGCCCAGGAGGGCTTCGTCTTCCAGGCGGCCGACGTGGCCTTCTCCTCAAGGGCGGCCTGGGCGATGGGCCGCTGCGTAACGGCCATCAGGGCGGCCTGCTTCGCGGGGACGTCGGCGGCGAACTGCCGGCGGAACTCGTCCTGCTGGATGTACAGGTCGGTGGCGGTGGAGCCGTCGCCCTGCTGGTAGGTGACGGGGTCGAGGGCGTCGGGGAGGGTGGAGCCGGGGAACTTGTTGGTGAGTTCCAGCGCGCTCTCGCCGGGGGCGGGCAGGAAGGCGGCGACGTAGACGAGGGCCTTGACGTCGGGGTCGTCCGTGGCGGCCTGGCTGATGACGTTGCCGCCGTAGGAGTGGCCGACGAGGATCTTGGGGCCCTCGACGTGGTCGAGGACCGTGCGCAGGGCGGCGGCGTCGGCCGAGGGGCCGCGCAGGGGGTTCGCTGCGGCGACGACCGGGTAGCCGTCGGCGCGCAGTTCGGCGATGACGCCGTTCCAGCTGGAGCCGTCGGCGAAGGCGCCGTGCTCCAGGACGATGGTCGGCTTGGGCTTGGTGTGCCGGCCGGCGTCCACGGTCTCGGGCGTGGTGTCGGCGGCCACGCCGTTGGCGGTGCCGCTGAGGGCGAACGCGCCGAGCGCGAGCCCCGCCGTGAGCGTCGAGACCACGCCCGTCACCAGTCGCTTGCGTCCACTCTTGTTGCTGACCACGGCATTTCTCCTTCAGGTGTTTCGACAACGGGTACGGAGCGGCTTCGCCGACCCCTCGTCACCGTTCTGGCTGGTGACGAATCTGACAGGCGAGTCCGTCACCTGTCAAGCAGGTGACGGATTGAGGTGTGGGGAAAACAGGTGTGCGGCGTCGGGACTACGACCCCGGGCCATGGGTTCCAGGGTGGGGTGGCCGCCGACGTGGTGCTCAGGGCGGCGGCCGCCGAGGTGTGCTCAGGGCGGCCGCCGAGGCATGCCCCTGGTGTCGGGTGGGTGTGCTCAACGCGTGGCCGCGCACGCGGCCTCGTCCTTCGCCCATGGGTCCCGCACGAGGATGTCGGCCAGTGCCCGGGCGCAGCCGGACAGCAGCCGCTCGCCCTTCTCGGGGCTCGCCACCCGGGCGTCCCCCGCGACACCGGACGCGGTGACGCGGTCGAAGGTGACGGCCATGAACACCGGCTCGGTGGACTCGGCCGGCAGGACGATCCGCGGCCCGTGCGCCTCGGGCAGGTGCTCGGTGCGGATCAGCTCGGGGAAGACGGCCATCATCATGGACGTCTCGCCCTCGCAGGCGTGCATGAGGCCGTCCTGCGCCTCCAGGGTGTCCCTGACCGCCTCGCGGCCGGCGCCGAAGTAGCTGGCGAAGGCGATCGGCGTTCCCAGCTCCACGGTCAGCTCCGTGGTGAGCGCGTTCAGCGCGGTCATGTTCCCGCCGTGCCCGTTGACGATCAGGATCCGGGAGAACCCCGCCCGCGTGACGGACCGGCAGATGTCCCGCAGCAGGGCGTGCAGCGTGGCAAGGCCGAGAGTGAGGGTCCCGCCGAACGGCATGTGGTGCTCGGACAGCCCGATCGGGACCGAGGGGGTGACCACCACACCCGTGTGCTCGGACGCCAGCGCCGCCGCCCTCGCGCACACCTCCGAGGCCAGGAAGTCGTCCACACCGGTCGGCAGGTGCGGGCCGTGCTGCTCCGTGGCCCCGATCGGCAGCAACACCACCGCGTCCCGCGCCGCGAGGTCGCGTAACTCCGCGGCGGTCAGACGGTTCCACTGGACTTCGCTCATCTGGACTCCTCCTGGAGGTGCCGGCGCCGGACACGGGGCGCCGGGTCGGTGTCGGGTGCGGGGATCAGAGGCGGTCGGCGTCGACGACCGCCTGCGCGAAGGCGGTGGGCGCCTCCTGCGGCAGGTTGTGGCCGATGTCCGCGAGGGTGCGGTGCGCGTAGGGGCCGGTGAAGTGGTTGCGGTAGCCGGCGCCGTCGCCGGGCGCCGTGAAGGGGTCCAGGGCCGCGTCGAGGGTGACGGTGGGGACCTGGATCGAGGGCTGGGCGGCCAGCGCGCGCTCGTAGCGGTCGTAGCGGGCCTCCCCGTCGACCAGCCCGATGCGCCAGCGGTAGTTGAAGAGCACGATCGCCGCGTAGTCGGGGTTGGTGAACGCCGCTGCCGTGCGCTGGTACGTGGCGTCGTCGAAGTTCCAGTTGGGGGAGACCAGGGTCCACACGTAGCGGCACAGCGCCAGACGGTCCTCGACGCTCTCCATGGCCTTCTTGCCACGGTCGGTGGCGAAGTACCACTGGTACCACCAGTTGTGCTCGACGGCCGCGGCCGCCGGCTCCAGCTGGGCCTTCCGGTTGGTGATCAGGTATCCGCTGGTGGAGACCAGCGCCTTGACGCGCTCGGGCCAGAGGGCGGCGATGATGTCGGCGGTGCGCGAGCCCCAGTCGAAGCCGGCCAGGACCGCCTTGTCGATCTTCAGGGCGTCCATCAGGGCGATGATGTCGAGCGCGATGGCCGACTGCTCCGCCGTACGAGGGGTGCGGCCGGACAGGAAGCGCGTGCTGCCGTGACCGCGCAGATAGGGGACGATGACGCGGTAGCCGAGGCCGGCGAGGAGCGGGGCGACGTCGACGAAGCTGTGGATGTCGTACGGCCAGCCGTGCAGGCAGAGGACGACCGGGCCGTGGGCGGGGCCCGCCTCGGCGTAGCCGATGTCGAGGACGCCCGCCTTGACGTGCTTGAGCTTGCCGAAGCCGGTGTGGGTGCCGGGCGCGATGTGCGGCACCGTCGGCACCGGCGCGCCGACCGGTCGGTGTGCGGTGGCGGCCGCCGCCGCGCCGGTCTGCAGCCCGGTCAGCGAGACCGCCGCCGCGCCGGTGCCCAGGCCGACGGCCTTGTTGAAACTGCGCCTGTTGATCATGTGAAGCCCTCCGTCGCGTGTTTACGGTGGCCGGCCGCGTCCGGAACCCGCCGTGCACACCTGCGGTACGAGAGGGCCGCGGCGCTTCGGCGCGGTGACACTCGCTCGTACGTAGTCCCCTGACGAACAGGTGCTGGGCTGATGTGCCGCGCAGGTCCCGGATGCGGACCGGCGCCGGCCCGGGTCTGCCCGACACCGTGCCGACGCCGGGCCGACGCCCACATTCTGGATCGCGGCGAATGCGGACACATCAGTCAGATGACGGTTCGGCGTCAGGGGGCCGCGAGAGGTCCGCACCCCTCGGTGACTTGGGTCATTCGACTGATCCGCCGGTCTCCTGATCCGTCGATGCTTGAAGGTCGGCACAGCTTCGAGGGGTGCGCGCGGCATCGACTCCCAACCCTGAAGGGCAACCAGTGTGCGGAGGACACGACGAGATAATGCGCTCCATCGTGAAGCTAGTGCCGCTAAGTGCTACATTGAAGTGTCAGTTAGATAGAGGTTCGCACAACCGCAGCAGAGATGAGGGAAAGCGCATGATCACCTACGACCGGCTCTTCATCGGTGGTTCCTGGGCCCGGCCGAGTAGCCCGGAGCTCCTCGACATCACGTCGCCGCACGACCAGTCGGTGGTCGGCCGTGCCGCGCAGGCGCGGCCCGCGGACATCGACCGCGCGGTCGCCGCGGCCCGCGACTCCTTCGACCGGGGCGCGTGGCGGCTCACCCCGCCCGCCGAACGCATCGCGCTCCTGCGCCGGTTCAACGCGCTGCGGGAGGAGAACGCGGAGAAGATCGCGGACCTGATCTCGCTGGAGAACGGCTCAGCGGGGTGGTTCACCCGGGCCGGCCAGCCCGGCCTGTCCCGGCAGGCCAACGCCTACCTCAAGGCCGCGGAGGAGTTCGCCTGGGAGGAGACCCTGGTGCCGTCCGACCCGTCGGCGACGGTGCGCAGCGTGGTCCGCCGCGAGGCGGTCGGTGTCGTGGCGGCGGTGATCCCGTGGAACTCGCCCTTCTCCTCCGCCACCTCGAAGATCATCCCCGCCCTCGTCGCCGGAAACTCCGTGGTCCTGAAGGTCTCTCCCGAGAACTCGCTGAGCATGGGCTTCCTGGCCGAGCTCCTGGAGCAGACCGGTCTCCCCGAGGGCGTCGTCAGCGTTCTGCCCGCGGACCGCGAGACCAGCGAGTACCTGGTGTCCCACCGGGACGTCGACAAGATCGCCTTCACCGGGTCGACGCGCGCCGGCCGCCGCATCGCCGCCATCGCGGGCGAGCAGCTCAAGCGGGTCAGCCTGGAACTGGGCGGCAAGTCCGCCGCGATCATCCTGCCCGACGCGGACATCGCGAAGGCCGTCGCGGGCGTCCGGTTCGGCTCGCTGCTCAACAACGGCGAGTCCTGCATCGCCCAGACCCGCATCCTCGCCCCGCGCAGCCGGTACGAGGAGGTCGTGGCCGGACTGAAGGACCTGGTCGAGTCGCTCAAGGTCGGCGACCCGTCCGACCCCGACACCTTCATCGGGCCGATGATCCGCCCCGACCAGCAGGAGCGGGTGCGCGACTACATCCGGCTCGGCATCGAGGAGGGCGCCCGCCTGGTCACCGGCGGCCCGCAGGTTCCCGAGGGGCTGGAGAAGGGCAACTACGTGACGCCCACCGTCTTCGCCGACGTCGACAACTCCATGCGGATCGCCCAGGAGGAGATCTTCGGCCCGGTCCTGGTCGTCATCCCCTACGACGACGAGGACGACGCCGTCCGCATCGCCAACGACTCCGAGTACGGCCTCTCCGGCGGCGTCTGGTCCGCCGACGAGGAGCACGCCCTCGCCGTCGCCCGCCGCGTGCGCACCGGCACCATCACGGTCAACGGCGCCCCCGTCGGCTTCGACGGCCCGTTCGGCGGCTTCAAGGCGAGCGGCGTCGGCCGGGAGTTCGGCGCGGTCGGTCTCGGCACCTACACCGAGTACAAGACCATCACCGTCTGACGGCGAGGGCGGGGCGAGCGCTCCCGCGCGGGGTCCGCCCCGCCGGCCCGCGCCTGGCCGAGTCCCTGCCCGCGGGTATCCGCTTCACGCCCGTGAAGGCGCCCCGCCGTGCTCCGTCCTGGCGAGGGTGCCCGTGATGAGGGTGGTCAGCATCTCCCGCAGGGTGGTGGCGAAGTCCATGCGGAGGGCGGCGAGCGAGGGGTCGGCCTCGTAGGCGGCGAGCATGGCGGCGGACGGCCGGGCACGGGTCCACACCGCGCCGCTGACCATGATGGCCTCGGCGCAGAACCGGTCGGCGTGGTCGCCGAGTTCGGGGAGGCGCCGGCGGGCGAGCGCGGCCAGAGCGGCGACGTTGTCGAGGGCCGCCTTCTTGTAGCGTGCGGCCACGCCCGCGGAGACGTTGTGTTCCAGGACGCCCGCCCGGGCGCTGAGCAGGTCGCACAGGACGCGGTGCTGTTCGAGCGAGTGTGCCAGGACGGCGGCGAACTCCTGACGGCGCTGGAAGGGCGGGGCGCCGGGGGTGACCGAGGCGGCGAGCCGCATCAACGCGGTCGCCACCGCCGCGATCAGGACCGGCATCCTCAACTCCGCCATCGAGGCCGGCGCCTGGGACGAGGCGGGCATCGCCTCCCTCCAGCCGGTGAACCGCATGGGCCGACCCACCGAAGACGCCGAGGCCATCACCTGGCTCGCCTCGCCGGCGGCGTCCTTCGTGACCGGAACCATCCTCAACGTCGACGGCGGCTACAAGGCCCAGGAGAAGGTACCCGGGGCCCGCCCGCCCCTCTCACGCTCACATGTATTCCTCTGGGGAGAGGGGTGGACTCCGCACACCTGACATGGGTCGACGAAGATGACATGTTTGAACACGTTGTATGGTTGCCGCAGCGCGGGCCCCGGCAGGCGCGGGCCCGAATCGTCCCCGTACCGGGCCCTCAACCATCCCTTCGTGAAGACAGGGCGCAGACATGACACTGACCACCACGCCGTTCGGCATGCGGGCCACCGCCGCCGAGGTACTCCGGGGAGTCGACCTCCGCGGCCGACGGATGATCGTCACCGGCGGGTCCTCCGGCCTCGGCGTCGAGACGGTGCGCGCGCTCGCCGGAGCGGGGGCCGAGGTGACCATCGCCACCCGCAACCCCGCCGCGGCCGACGCGCTGCTCAAGGAACTCCCGGGAACACGCGCGGTCGCCCTCGACCTCGCCGACCTTGCCTCCGTCCGGGCCTTCTGCGAAGGCTGGAGCGGGCCGCTCGACGCCCTCGTCGCCAACGCCGGGGTCATGATGCTCCCCACGCGGCAGGTCTCCGCCGAAGGGTGGGAGGCGCAACTCGCCACCAACTACCTCGGCCACTTCGCGCTGGCCGCCGGCCTGCGCGACCCGCTCCGGCAGGCGGAGCGGCCGCGCGTCGTCGCGGTCAGCTCCGGTGCCCAGCTGAGGGCGGGATTCGACTTCGACGACCCGCAGTTCGAGCGCCGCCCCTACGACCCCTTCCTCGCCTACGCGCAGTCGAAGACCGCCCTGGTGCTGTTCGCCGTGGGGATCGGCCGCCGCTGGGCGGAGGACGGCATCGAGGCCAACTCCTGCGCACCCGGATGGATACACACCAACCTGACCCGCCACCTCGACACGGCGACGATGCAGGCGCTCGGAGCCATGGACGCGGACGGCGCGCTCCTCACCCCGGATTACTACAAGACGCCCGCCCAGGGCGCCGCCACCACCGTGCTGCTGGCCGCCTCCCCGCTTCTCGACGGGGTGAGCGGGAGGTACTTCGAGGACAACCAGGAGGCAGAGGTCGTCGACGGCGGCCCCGACCCGATGGCGGGCGTCGCCCGGTGGTCCGTCGACCCGGCCGCCGCGGACCGGCTGTGGGACCTCTCGCTTTCCGTGGCGCGCTGACGCGCGTCGACCACGGGGCACCGCCGCGCACCACCGAACGACAGGACAAGGACGACGATGAACGACACCGCACAGACCCCCGAGTTCCTCCTCGTGCACGGAGCCTGGCACCGCTCGTGGTGCTGGAGTGAGCTCCAGGACGCCCTCTCGGCACGCGGCTGGACCAGCCACACCGTCGACCTGCCGAGCGTCGTCGACGAAGGGGCCGGGGGGCGTCTGCCCGGTCTCCTCGACGACGCGAAGGTGATCCGCGAGAAGATCGCCGCCATCGGGAGCCCCGTCGTGGTCGTCGGCCACTCCTACGGCGGCGCGCCGGTCACCCAGGCCATCGCGGGGGCATCCGGAATCGCCCACGTCGTCTACGTGGCCGCCTTCACCCTGGACGAGGGCGAGAGCCTGATGACCTGCTTCGGAGGCGAGCAGCCGGACCCCGCGACCGTGGAGGGCGTCATCCCCGTACGGGAGAACCCGGCGGAGACCCTCTACAACGACGTGCCCGAGGACAAGCGGGACGCGGCCCTCGCGCGGCTGCTGCCGCAGTCCGCCCTCTCGTTCGCCGAGCCGGTGAACCAGGCCGGCTGGAAGACCCTCCCCACCAGCTACGTGCTGTGCCACGACGACCAGAGCCTGCCTCCGTCGTACCAGGAGCCGTTCGCCGAGCGAACCGGCACCACGTACCACCTGACCAGCGGTCACACGCCGATGCTCTCCGTGCCCGAGGAACTGGCCGGACTGCTGGACCGGATCGCGCGGCAGTGAGGAACGGGGCGGGGGACGGACCGCGGAGCGGACCCGCACGCGGACCGGGCTCGCACGCGGACCGCAGGCGCCGATGAGACCCATGACACGGCGCCAGACGCGCCATCACACCGCGCGTTCGGCGGCGACCCGGACGCGGGTGATGTCCGCCCTGCGGCGGCTGCTCGACTCGGGCGAGTCCTTCTCGGAGCTCAGCATCCAGCGGATCCTCGACGAGGCGGGCGTCTCCCGCGCCACGTTCTACGCGCGCTTCACCGGCAAGTCGGATGTGCTGGTACGGCTCACCGACGAACTGAGGGAGTCGCTGCTGACGCTGGCCAGGCGATGGGAACCGGGCGCGGGGGAGGACGGGGCGGAGCGGTTCGCCCGCTTCTTCGAAGAGGTGATCGCGATCCATCGCGCCCATCGCGCGGTGCTCACCGCGGTCCGTGAGGCCGCCTCCTACGACCCGGCCGTGAGCGACTTCCACACCGCCGACCTCGGCGGCTTCGACGAGGCGGTACGCAGGACCCTGCTGGCCGAACAGGCCGCCGGCAGGACGGCCGCAGACCTCGACGTCGTCGCCGCGAGCCGGATCATCGTCTGGGGCGGCAGTCAGGCGATCGCCCAGCACATCCAGGTGGACGACGGCACCGGGGACGGCGCGCTGGCGCGGGAGCTCGCCCGGATCTGGTGGCACGGCGCCTACCGCCGTCCTGCCCCCTCCCCGCTCCAGGAGGCGGTCCCGCCGCACTGGTGACGGATGCTTCTCTGCGTGCCGCGTGCCGCGTGCCGCGTGCCGCGTCACCGCGCGGTCCGGCCGACGGACGCGGCCGGACCCGTGGGGGAGGGTGCGGGCGGGCCGTCAGAGGCCGACCACCCGGTAGCTCAGCTCGGCGAAGGGAAGGTCGCTCTGGGCGAGGGAGCCGCTCGCCCATGCCTGACCGGTGCACCCGGCCCCGGAGTACAGGACCACGGACGCGGATCCGTTGACGATCTGCAGGGAACGGGCCGGCTGGGCCAGGTCGTGGCAGGTGCCGAAGTCGTGGAGGTCGACGTTCGTCACGATGCCGGTCCCGCCCGTGCCGGAGTAGAGGTAGGCGCCCTCCGTCAGCGGGGGCCATCCGGTGGCGCTCGCCGTTCCGGCGCCGAAGGCGGTCAGGGCCACCGCCAGGGCCGCGGCAGCGGTACAGAGTGTCGGCATGCGGGTGAACATACGGTCCGCCTCTCGTGTGATGTGCCGGCGCCCGAAGCGCCGACAGCACGACTGGTCGCCGGATTCTTTCGCGTTCAACCATTCTTGGGCAGGCCGTATTCAAGCCACATTGGCATGTGTGAGGGCGGGAAGCGTACTCGCCCATGTCACACGTGTGGTCCTTGACAGAGTGTGCCGGCCCGTCGATGCTCGTGACCTGTTGGAGCGGTGACGCATCGAGCGTGCGGGTCTCCGCACGCTCCCACCCGAACGCGAGGACACGGCATGATCAGCAGGCGCAGGCTGACCGGGACCATGACAGCGGCGGTGGCGGGAGCCTCCGTCCTCCACGGGGCGGGCGGGGCGTCGGCGCTCACCGGCGCCGCCTCGCCCGGACGGGCGGCGCGGGGGCTCGGACCGGTGCGCCGGGTGCGCACCGACGTGCTGGAGATCGCCTACCACGATGTCGGGCCGGTCCACGGCACTCCCGTGATCCTCCTGCACGGCTGGCCCTTCGACCCCGTCGGCTCCTACACCGAGGTGGTCGCGGAACTCGCCCCGCGCGGCTACCGCTGCTACGTCCCCTACCTGCGCGGCCACGGCGAGACCCGGTTCCTGGACGCCAGTTCCCTCCGGTCCGGCCAGCAGGCGGCACTCGGCGCGGACCTGGTCGCGTTCATGGACGCGCTCCGCGTCCCGAGGGCGCTGTTCGCCGGATACGACTGGGGCGGAAGGGCCGCCGACGTCGCCGCCGCCCTGTGGCCGGAGCGCTGCACCGGACTGGTCTCCGTGAACGGCTATCTCGTCCAGAACCTCGCGGTCGCCCAGGAGCCGCTGGCGCCCGCGCGCGAGGAGGGCTTCTGGTACTTCTTCTACTTCGGCACCGAGCGGGGACGCAAAGGGCTCCAGCGCGACCGGGAGGGCCTGGCCCGGGTCGTGTGGCGCCGCAACTCGCCCGAGTGGCGCTTCACCGAGGCCGAGTTCGCGCAGGCGGCGGAGGTGTGGCGGAACCCGGACTACGTCGACGTGGTGATCCACAGCTACCGGCACCGGCTGGCCGCCGCACCCGGCGACCCCCGGTACGCGGCCCTGGAGAGGCGGCTCCTGGAGCAGCCGAAGATCACCGTGCCCACCGTGACGCTGGACGGGAAGGCCGACGGCGTCACTCCGTGGACCGACGGCAGCGGTCACGCGGCGCACTTCGCGGGCCCCTGGCGGCACCACGTCGTGCCGGGCGCCGGCCACAACCTGCCCCAGGAGACGCCGGGGGCCTTCGCCGCGGCGGTGGTCGAGGCCGACGACATGGGGTGACCGACCACGTCGTCAGCACCGCCGCACACATATGTGTGCCGAGCGAGGGGGTATGTGTGAGTTCGGCCGGATCCGGTAGTACGGTGGAGCGGCACGGTGGCTCGGACCCCCTCGCCGTGGGTCCTCGCAGCGCCGCGACATCGGAAGAGCCCGTCTTCACGGGCGCGCGCGGCAGGGCCGCGCGAGGCAGAAGGGCCCACCATGGACTTGCGTCTGACCGGACGTACCGCTCTCGTCACCGGGGCCTCCCGGGGTATCGGGGCGGCGATCGCCGAGGCGCTGGCGGAGGAGCGCTGCGACCTCCACCTGGCCGCCCGCAGCGGTCCGCTCCTGGAGGAGACGGCCGCACGACTCCGCTCGGCCCACCACGTCACCGTGACCACCAGCGTGGTGGATCTGAGGGATCGCGGTGAGCTGGCAGCACTGGCGGCGAAGGCCGCGGACGTCGACATCCTCGTGAACAACGCCGGCGACATCCCGGGCGGCACGCTCGACGCCACCACCGAGGAGAGCTGGCGCCACGGGTGGGAACTCAAGGTGTACGGCTACATCGACCTGACCCGGCTGCTGTACGCCGAGATGAAGCGGCGCGGCAGGGGAGTCGTCGTCAACGTCATCGGCAACGCGGGGGAGAGCGTCGACAGCCGCTACCTGGCGGGCAGCACGGGGAACGCCGCTCTCATGGCGTTCACCCGCGCCCTTGGAGGCACCAGCCTCGCCGACGGCGTCCGCGTGGTGGGAGTCAATCCGGGCCCGGTGGCCACGGAGAGGATGGTCCAGCACCTGAAGAACGCGGCGCGGACCACGCTGTCGGACGAGAGCAGGTACGCCGAACTCACCGCCCACTACCCGCTCGGCCGGCCGGCGGAGCCGCGGGAGATCGCCGATCTCGTCGCCTTCCTGGCCTCGGACCGCTCCGGCTACACCAGCGGGACCGTCGTCACCGTGGACGGAGGAGCCACGTCCGCCACGTCGCTGTACTGAGAGCACGGGTACGTGCCCCGGGGACGCGCGCGCCGCACACACCGCCCCCTTCGGGGCCACTGTGCGTCTCCGGAGCGACTCACCCGACGGCGGCCCCGCCCGGGCACGCGTGGTGCCCGGGCGGGGCCGCCGTCGGCTTTGCTGCGGCGGTCGGCGGTCGTCCGCGCGATCGAAACCGTCGGCCGCCCGGAGCGCTTCACTCGATGCCGGTGGCGCGGCCGGGACACGTCGCACGTGCGGCAGGGGTTCGTGTGCGAGACATGTGTCGACGAGCCGTCCCCGCAGAATATGCGTCACCGGCTTGACGGGTGACGCTTGAGACTGCCATGCTGGCGTCACCTTCCCAACCGGTGATGCAAAGTCCCGGCGGGAGGGCCTCTCACGAACCTTCGACCCACATGGGGAGCACCAGTCATGGCCGTCACCTACACCGCCGTTGTCGATGTCGACGGAGAGGGCCGCAACGGCGGTCGTGTCCGCTCCGCCGACGGTCTCCTGGAGACCAGCTTCCTCGGCGCGCTGCGCCGCGCGGCGTCCCTGCGCAAGGTCCGGCTGACCAGCACCACCATCACGGCCGAGATCACCCTCACCCACGGCGACGACGGTGAGTTCGGCCTCTCCGCGGTACTCGCCCCCGTCCTCGGCGGCGTGGACCAGGCCACGGCACAGGAACTGGCCGAGGCCGCCCACCAGATCTGCCCCTACTCCAAGGCCACGCGCGGCAACATCCCGGTGACCCTCAACGCCTCCGCCGCCTGAGGGGCCCGCCCCACCCGGACCGCGGGTCCCGTGTTCTCCACGCCCCCCTGCACGGGACCCGCCCCCCCCCAGGGGGGCCAAGCGCGAGGTGCACCGGGGCCGCCGGCGCCCCGGAGCACCCGGCGGACGACTCCCCGCGACGTGCCGCATGGCTTGGGGAGCGGCCCGGGGACGGCCGGGGAACCCACCGTCAGGTGACTGACGCGGAGGTCACCGTCCTGAGCTGACCGTGGGGTGTGAGGCCGACGCGGTCCCCCCCGCCGGCACCGCCGCCCACGGTCCGCGACAGCGCCCGGAACCGGGCATCCGCATCACGGTCCGCACCCGGACCACCGACCAGCAGGAGCACAACCATGGACATGAAGCTCGAAGTCGTCGTTCTGCCCGTGTCCGACGTGGACCGCGCCAAGGACTTCTACGCCGGACGCCTCGGCTGGCGTCTCGACGCGGACTTCCCGATCCACGACGGCTACCGGATCCTGCAGGTCACCCCGCCGGGCTCGGAGTGCTCGGTCATCTTCGGCGAGGGCGTCACCCTGCAGGAGCCGGGCACGCTCCACGGCCTGCAGCTGACCGTCACCGACATCGTCCAGGCGCAGAAGGAGCTGGAGTCCCGCGGCCTGGCCGTCACCGGCCCGTTCCGTGACGAGACCGGCGCCTTCCACCACGCCGGGGACTCCCACCGGGTACCCGGCCCGCACCCCGAGCGGGCCAGCTACGGCACGTTCGCCGCGTTCACCGACCCCGACGGCAACGAGTGGTTCCTCCAGGAGGTCACCGAGCGCGCCCCCGGGCGCTGAGACCCGGTCCCGGCGCGGCACCGTCTGGCCCCGCCGCGCCGGGACCGCCCTTCCGCGGGCGCCCGCACCCGCCCGCCGCACGCTTCCCACCCCTGGAGGAGACACATGACGACCGAGAACACACGCACCTACGACGTCATCGTGATCGGCGCCGGACCCGTCGGTGAGAACGTCGCGGACCGCACCACCGCCGCCGGTCTGGACACCGTCATCGTGGAGAGCGAACTGGTGGGCGGAGAGTGCTCGTACTGGGCGTGTGAACCCAGCAAGGCCCTGCTGCGCCCGGCGCTGCTGCGCGCCGACGCCCTGCGGGTCCCGGGCATCGACCCCGCCGTCAAGAACTCTCTCGACGTCGACGCCGTCCTCGCCCACCGCGACCGCATGTCCGCCGACTGGAAGGACGACGACCAGGTCGCGTGGGTCGCGTCGGCCGGCATCGACCTGCTGCGCGGCCACGGCCGTCTCACCGGGCAGCGCGAGGTGTCGGTGCGCACCCCGGACGGCGACACCGTGCGCCTGCGGGCCCGGCACGCCGTAGCGGTGTGCACCGGCAGCCGCGCGGCCCTGCCCCCGCTGCCCGGCATCGGGGACCTCAGGCCCTGGACCAGCCGCGAGGCGACCAGCGCCCGGAAGCCGCCCGGCCGCCTGGCGGTCGTCGGCGCGGGCGTCGTGGGCGTCGAGATGGCCACCGCCTGGCAGGCACTGGGCAGCCGAGTGGTCCTGCTCGCCCGTGAGGAGGGCCTGCTGCCCCGCATGGAGCCCTTCGCGGGGCAGATGGTCACCGAACGGCTCAGGGAAGCGGGCGCCGACGTACGGTTCAGCGTCTCGGTCACGGCCGCGGAGCGCGGACGCGACGGAGCGGTCCGTGCCACCCTGTCGGACGGCACCGACGTCGTCGCCGACGAGATCCTCTTCGCCACCGGCCGTGCCCCGCGCACCGAGGACATCGGGCTGGACGTCCTGGGACTGGTGCCGGGGGAGTGGCTCGCGACCGACGACAGTCTGACGGTCACCGCGGTGCCCGGTGAGTGGCTGTACGCCGTCGGCGACGTCAACCGCCGTGCCCTCTTCACCCACCAGGGCAAGTACCAGGCTCGTATCGCCGGATCCGTCATCGCCGCCCGGGCGCGCGGCCAACGGCTCGACACCGGACGCTGGACGCCGCACAGCGGCACCGCCGACACCGAGGCCGTACCCGGTGTGGTGTTCACCGACCCCGAGATCGCCACCGTGGGCCTGACCACCGCGGAGGCGGAGCGCGCCGGCCGGGACGTCGAGGTCGTCGACTATGAGATCGGCCGCCTCGCGGGCGCCGTCCAGTACCGTCCCGACTACCGGGGCAGGGCACGCGTCCTGATCGACCGCGACCGACAGGTCGTCGTCGGAGCCACCTTCGCCGGGCCCGGCGTCGCCGAACTGCTGTACTCGGCGACCGTCGCCATCACCGGGGAGGTGCCCGTCGACCGCCTCTGGCACGCGGTGCCCGCGTTCCCCACGATCAGCGAGGTGTGGCTGCGCCTGCTGGAGACCAGGAGGGACGCATGACCACGGCACGCGATCTCGCGCTCATCGCCCTGGGCCTGCCCGCCGACCGGGCCGTCGAGCGGGGCGACCTCTCCCTCGCGCTGGCCGGGGCCGAGGCGGCCGATCTGCTGGCCGCCGGGGCACTGACCCTGGACGGCGACGTACTGGTTCCTGGCCGCCGGACGGCCCCGGACGACCGCCTGCTCGACCAGGCCCTCGCCTCCACCACCCTGGGAGAGCCCTCGGAGTCGGTCCAGGAGTGGCTGTGGCGCCGCGGCGAGGAACTCGCCGCGGCCTACGTCAGGGAGCTGGAACGAGCCGGCCTCACCGCCCACGGGCACGGGCCGCGGCGCGCACGGGCCGTGGTGACCCACTCGCCGGAATACCTCCGCGCCCAGGAGCGCCTCGCCTCCGGCGACCCGGTCCTCACGACCCTGGCGGCCGTCCTGGCGATCGGCGACCTTCCGCCGGACAGCGGCGAGGGGGACGCCTCGGACGGAGAGGCCGCCGTCGCCACTGTGCTGGCGGCCGTGGGAGAAGCGGTGACGGAGCTGGAGGCCGTACGACTGCGCCGGACCATCGAGACCGACGCGTTCGACAACATCTGGCGCGGCTGACCACCGTCCCGCGACACCCGGCCCGCCACGTGCCCACCGTCGACCCGACCGCGTATGACATACGGCATATGACATGTGAGCACAGTGATCACATGTCGTCGCGGCCGAGGAAGGCGGGGATGCGTCAGCTCTCCGAGCGCCCGTCGACCACGGTGTACATCACGGAGCGCTGCTCCTTGTGGCGCCGGAGGCGGCCCTTCGCCACCAGCGACTCAAGGGTGTTGCGCACCACCTGCGGGGTCGGGGCGCGGTCCGGATGCTTCGCCAGCAGCTCGTCCCGCAACTCCTTCGCCGGCCGGGGTCCGTCGTGCCGGCCGAGCAGTTCCAGCAGCAGGTCACCGAGCAGGGGTCGGCGCGACTTCGCCTTCGCGCCGGCCTTCGGCGAGGCACCCGCCGAAGAGGCCCGGGCCGGTTCCGGGCGACGCGCGGCCGCACCGGCGGAGGCTCGCTTCGCCTTCGGGAGGGCGGGCTCGTCCTGCAACTGCTCGGGCAGTCGGGACGGGTCCGCGAAGCCCTCGTACCGCTGGGCGAGGTTCAGAATGCCCGTCAGAAGGGCCTCCTCCTGCCGCAGCACCGCGATCCGCTCCGCCAGCTCCTGCTGCCGGCGGCGGTTCTCCTCCAGGTCCGACGCGGCCTGGTCCACCAGCCGCGACCGGAGCGTGCCGGTCGACTCGTCTGTCACAACCGTTTCACTCCCTCGATATGAATGTTTCTGCGCATGGTACTCACGGTGAGTCCCCTGTGCAGATAAGTGTCGACGCCGGACGGTGCGCCGGGCATGTTCACCTTTCACGATAGGCGCCAATGTGCCGGTGCACGTAGCCCATGGCGGCTTTTGTTCGTCCGTGCGGGGCGTGCGACCTGTCCTGTCAGGTCGGGGACGCCGCCCGACCGTGTCCCGGGGAGCCGGGACGCGAAGCGGTCACCGAGCGGTTGCGTCGCCCGCGCTCCCGCCGGCGCCGTCTCATGGCACATGTATGTCACCTTCTCGTGCGTGCGACGCGTCACAGGGCGGCCGGACGGCCGTTCATGTGTCTGAGAACTGTCCGCCCATGCTTTGACAGGTGACATGTGTGCCGGGATGCTGAATGCGTCGGGCGGGCGGGGGAGGAAGCCGCAGCCGACCGGACGACTCGCCGCCACGAGCCGCCGCACTGGGGAGGGGAGGAGTCCCGTGCACGTGCTGGTCCCTGACGATCCCGTGTTCTTCGCGACGTTCCAGAGCCTTGAGGAACCGCTTCTCCGTCATCTCTACCGGCTCCACGCCGCCGGGCTGGACTGCGACGACGGCCGGATCCTCTCGGATGCCTACGACAGCTGGGTGCAGGTCCTGCTGAGACTGCCCGGGTGGCCCGAGGGGCACGCGCACAGGACCGAGCCCGCACCCGACGAGCGCGCCGGGTACGTGCTGTACGGCACGCACGGCGACCCGCTCCCGAGCCTGTACCCGATCGAGGTGACCGCGGTCGAGCTCGGACACCTGACGGCCTGCCTCGACCTGTTCGCCGCACGCGACCGCGCGCTGCCCGCGCTGCCGGGCCAGCCGGCGGTCCCGTGGGTCGCCGAGCAGCCGGAGCGGGACCGGGGGCTGGCCGACGTCTTCCGCCGCGTCCTGCAGGTGCTGTTGCTGCCGCCGCCGCGGCGGCTCCTCGCCGCGGTCCGGCACGTCGTGCTCACGGGAGCCAAGGGCTCCATGACCCTGCCCGCCGACCAGGAGCGGGAGTACCGGCGCTTCTGCGAGGACATCGTCACCATCCTCAGCTCGGGTGACGCCTTCGCCCACCGCAGCCACTGGGCCCTGTACTTCTGAGTCCGCGGTCCAGCCTGTCGCCGCTTCGGCCACGCGAGGGGCCGGACCTCGGGGCCCGTCAGCCTCGCGTGTCCTGTGGGCCGGCGCGGGGCGCCGCAACCAGGGTCAGGCCGTCGTCACGCGCCCACGCCGGCCGTGGTCTTCTTGCGGGCGCGGTAGGCGGCGGCCTTGTGCTTGTTGCCGCACGACTCCATGCCGCACCACTGGCGCCGCATGCCGCGGGACCGGTCGATGTAGACGCGGGTGCACTCGGGGTTGCCGCACTCCTTCAGCAGGGGCACGTCCGGGCCGCTGAGCAGCTCCACGGCCTGCCGGGCGACGGTCGCCAGGGCCTGCTCGGGAGTCGCCTCGGTGTGCCGGCCCGTCACGGTGAGCTGCGGCGTCACGGGGATCTTGCGCGCGGCGCCGTTGAGCAGGGCGAGCGCCTCGCCGTCGAAGTCCTCGCCGAGGCGGCGGTCGGTGATCAGCCGGTAGAGGGCCTCGCGTACCGTGATCGCCTCCCGGACGTCCTTCTCGTCGCCGGGGGTGATCGCGTCCACGAGCCCGGACTCCAGGTACCAGGCGTTCAGCCGCTCAGGGGTCACGAACATCTCGAACCGGGTCGATCGCCGGGCCCGCAGGGTGGCCGCGAAGTCGAGCGCCGGGTGTCCACAGACGAAGGCATGGTCAAGATTCACGTCACCATCTTGACAGGTGACTCCCTCGGGGCGCAAGGGAGCGCCGCCCTCGGCGGGCGATGTCGCCTGTCGAGGGCGGGCCGGCACCCGTACCCCACGCGGTGCACACGCGTTCAGGACCGGGCAGGGGCCGCCTCCGCCCGGAGGGCGCGGACCGGCTCCAGCCGGAGCTCGCGGCCCTGCCAGCCGCGGCGCAGCCACCGGTCGTGGCTGGCCACCACGATCGCGCCCGGACCGGTGCCCAGCGCCTCCTCCAGCTCGTCGCACAGGCGGGGGGAGAGGTGGTTGGTCGGCTCGTCGAGCAGCAGCAGCTGGGGCGGACGGGCCATGAGCAGTGCCAGCGCCAGCCGACGGCGCTGCCCCACCGACAGGTGCCCGACCGGCCTGTCCAGGTCCGCCTCGTGGAGCAGCCCGAGCGAACCGAGCGGCACCCGCTCGGCCCTCGCCGCGCCCACCGACAGCTCGTAGGTGTCGCGAACGGTCCGTTCGGGACGGTCGAACACGGTGTCCTGGGTGAGCAGCCCCACCCTCAGCCCGCGCCGCCTGCGCACCTCGCCCTCGGCCGGAAGGCGACCGGCGAGCACGCCGAGCAGCGTCGACTTGCCCGCCCCGTTGCCGCCCGTGACGAGCAACCGGTCGGTCGCCGCCACCTCCAGGCCGTCCAGTGCCAGCCGGCCGGGGATCCGGACGTCGCGCAGGGCCACCAGCGGCTGCGGGCCCTCCTCCGCGCCCGCCGCCAGGTCGACTCCGGCGAACCGCAGGGGGAGGGGCGGCTCGGGCACCTGGGCCCGCTCCAGCTCCTCCAGTCGCCGGGTGGCGTTGCGCACCCGGCGGGAGATCTGGTTCTGCACCCGGCCGGCCCGGTGGCCGTACCCCATCTTCTCGTTGTCGACGCGCCCGCGGTCCGGGGCGACGCGGTGCGCGGTGACGCCCGCCGACCGCCGCAGCTCCTCCAGTTCCTCCTGCTCCTCGGCGTACCGCCGTTCCCAGCGCGCCCGTTCGGCACGCTTCTCGGACAGGTAGGCGCTGTAGTTCCCGCCGTAGCGGACCGGTCCGTCCACCGCCGGGTCGAGGTCGATCAGGTCGGTGCAGACGGCGTCGAGGAACGCCCGGTCGTGGCTGGCGACCACCACGGTGCCGGGCAGGGAGCGGATCTGCTCCTCCAGGAACGCTGCGGCCCCGTCGTCCAGGTGGTTGGTCGGCTCGTCGAGGAGCAGGGCGGAGGGGCGCCGGACGAGCAGCGCGGCCAGGGCGAGGCGGCCGCGCTGCCCGCCGGAGAGCGACCCGAGCGGACGGTCGTGCGCCACCGCGCCGAGACCGAGCCCGTCCAGCACGAGGGCGGCGCGACGGTCGGCGTCCCAGGACTCCCGGTCCTGGGCCCGCTCAAGCCGCCTGCCGTAGGTGTCGAGGAGTTCCCGGTGGCGGGGGTCGTCCTCGGGGACCCGGGCGAGTTCCTCGCCGAGCCGGTCCAGTTCCGCGAGATCCTCGCGGGCCTCGTGGAGCGCCTCGTCGAGTACGGAGGCGAGGGTCGAGGAGGTGTCGAACGGCATCTCCTGGTGGAGGAAGCCGAGGTCCGCGGGGCGGGTGACGCTCCCCGCTTCGGGTTCGTCCACGCCGGCGAGCACCCGCAGGAGGGTGGACTTGCCGACGCCGTTCTCTCCGATCAGGCCGATCCGGTGGCCGGGGGAGGCGGTCAGGGAGACGCCGTCGAGGACGCGGCGTCCGCCCAGGTTGCGGACGAGGTCGTGGGCGATCAGGGCAGGTCGGTGCATGGGAGTCCGTCCGGGGCGTTCGGTGGTCGGCCCGCCGGGCATGGAGCCTCGGGCGCGGGCCAGGGCACACGCCGGCGGCTCACACCACGGGGGCTCCCGTCTCCTGCAGTACGCCGTCGGCCAGTCGCAGCCAGCGGTCGATGCCGATCTGGGCGAGGAACCGCTCGTCGTGGCTGATGACGACGAAGGCGCCCTGGTAGGAGTTGAGGGCGCTCTCCAGCTGGCTCGCGCTGACGAGGTCGAGGTTGTTCGTGGGCTCGTCGAGCAGCAGGAGGTGCGGGGCCGGTTCGGCGCACAGCACGCAGGCCAGGGTGGCGCGCAGCCGTTCGCCGCCGGAGAGGACGCCGACCGGGAGGTGCGCGCGGGGTCCCCGGAAGAGGAAGCGGGCGAGGAGGTTCATGCGCTCCGCCTCGGGCCGCTCCGGGGCGAACTTGGCGAAGTTCTCCGCGACGGTGAGGTTCAGGTCCAGCAGGTCGAGGCGCTGCGAGAGGTAGGCGACGCGGCCGTCGTTCCGCTTGATCTCGCCGCTGTCGGCGGCGAGGTCACCGGTGATCAGTCGCATGAGGGTGGTCTTGCCGGCGCCGTTGGGACCGGTCAGCGCGATGCGCTCCGGGCCGCGCACGGCCAGGTCGACGCCGCCCGCGGCGAACACGTCCGCGTCACCGAGCCGGACCTGCATCTGTTCGCCGAGGAACAGGTTGCGGCCGGCGGGCACGCGGGTGTCGGGCAGCTCCAGGGTGAGGCGTACCTCCTCGCGCAGCGCGCGCCCGGCCTCGTCCAGACGGGCCTTGGCCTCGCTGACCCGGGCGGCGTGCATGGTGCTGGACTTGCCCGCGGCCTCCTGCGCGCCGCGCTTCATGTTGCCGGCGAAGATGCGCGGCAGACCGGCATTCTTGAGGTTCTTCGCGGCGTTGCTGGCCCTGCGGTCGGCGCGCTCGCGGGCCTGCTGGGCCTCGCGCTTCTCGCGCTTGAGTTCCTGTTCGGCGTTGCGGACGTTCTTCTCGGCGACTTCCTGCTCGGCGCGGACGGCCTCTTCGTACTCGGTGAAGTTGCCGCCGTACAGGCGGAGTTCGTCGCTGCCGAGTTCGGCGATGCGTTCCATGCGGTCGAGCAGCGCGCGGTCGTGGCTGACGAGGAGCAAGCAGCCGTTGAAGTCGGACAGGGCGTCGTAGAGGTGGTGACGGGCCTGCGCGTCGAGGTTGTTGGTGGGTTCGTCGAGGAGGAGGACGTCGGGGCGCTTGAGGAGCTGGGCGGCGAGGCCGAGGGAGACGACCTGGCCGCCGCTGAGCGTGCTCAGACTGCGTTCCAGGGTGAGGTCGGCCAGGCCCAGGCGGTCGAGCTGGGCGCGGGTGCGCTCCTCGATGTCCCAGTCGTCGCCGATGGTGGTGAAGTGCTTCTCGTCGACGTCGCCGGACTCGACGGCGTCCAGGGCGCGGATCACCTCGGCGATGCCGAGGACCTCGGCGACGGTGAGGTTCCCGGTCAGCGGCAGGCTCTGCGGGAGGTAGCCGAGTACGCCGCTGACGTGCACGGACCCGGTGGCGGGCTTGAGTTCACCGGCGATCAGCTTGAGCAGGGTGGACTTGCCGGAGCCGTTGGGCGCGACCAGGCCGGTGCGGCCGGGGGTCACGCTGAAGGACAGGTCGTGGAAGACCGGGGTGTCGTCGGGCCAGGCGAAGGAGAGGTTCGAACAGATGATGGCTGCGTCGGACATGAAAGACCTCGGAGACGTCGTGGGCAGAGCGTGGACCTCTGCCCTGGGAAGACGGTGGAAAAGGGGTACGACGAAACGGACCACTTCGGCAGCGCTTCCGAGCGCCGGCCGGTGGCCGTCAGATCCGGATCTCACCCGGAGATGTCGTCTTCACCCACCACGTCTATGACTCCTCGATCGACAACCTGTCTCCGTTTCACCGTACCAAATCGAACCGGCCGGATGGGCATATCGCCGGTGGGTCGTGTCGGGGTCAGCGGAGTGTGTACGGGTGTGGGGGTCGTCGCGGCCGTCCTGCACATGTGTCAGCGCGTCACCTGTTGAACCAGTGGTGGCCTTCGTGCGCCCCGGCGTGGCGTCGCTCCGTGGCTGCGGGCTCCCCCGGGGTTCCGGCGGCGGCCGGGCGTGCCGTACGGCCGGCGGCGAGCCTTCCGTGAGCAGGCGCCGAACTCGGCAGATGACCTAACACGTCCGTCATATGACGGATCCGCGGTACACGTGACCCCGACCGTCAAGTGACTGTTCTCCGCCGCTCCGTGAGGCGTCAGGCTGGGGTCGTCCGTCACCGTGGCGGGCAGCGCCGGGCGGGTCGACCCCTTTCGTCACCGATCTAACCGGTGATAAGGTCTGGATCAGACTTCGGCGCACCGAGAGTTCCGAGCTCCGGCCCGCCCCTTCTTCGCCTTTCGTGCACACGTGTCGCGGTGCGGCCGCGTGCACTCCTACCTCCTGGATGGACTTTCATGAGACGTCGACTTCTGGTTGCTGTCGCGGCTGGTGTTCCGCTCACCGCGGCCGTATACCTCCCGACCGCTTCGGCCGAGGGCGAGACCTCCGCCGCCACGCCCCTCAACTGTCAGACCGTGCCGGTGAAGGCCCCGGCCGGTACCGAGGTGGAGTCCGTGACGGCGGTCCGCCAGGCGGGCGGCACCATCAAGGGCTCCGGCCTCCTCGGCGGCGAGGTCAGCGGTGTGCCGGCCTTCTGCGAGGTGACCGTCACCCTCACCCACCCGGGCGACGGCGACCACGCCAGGATCAGGACCTGGCTGCCCGAGCAGGGCTGGAACGGGCGCTTCCAGGCGATCGGCGGCAGCGCCTACCTCGCCGGGGACAACGGCGTCGGGCTCGGCGCCGCGGTGAAGAACGGCTACGCCGTCACCACGACGGACGCCGGTGTCGGTGACGTCCTCGACGTGAGCTGGGCGCTGGACGCCGACGGCAGGACCAACAAGGCCCCGCTGGAGAACTTCGCCTCCCGCTCCCAGCACGAGGCCGCCGTCGTCGGCAAGGACGTCGTCGCCTCGGTCTACGGCAAGCGCGCCTCGTACGCCTACTTCACCGGCTGCTCCACCGGCGGCCGCCAGGGCTACATGGAGGCGCAGCGCCACCCGGACGACTACGACGGCATCCTCGCCGACGCGCCGGCCATCAGCTGGGACGAGTACGAGGTCGCCACCCTGTGGCCGCAGGTCGTGATGAACAACGAGAAGAACTACCCGACCGGCTGTGAGCTGGACGCCTTCACCAACGCCGCCGTCAAGGCGTGCGACAGGCTCGACGGGGCCCGGGACGGGCTGGTCAACGACGCCTCCCGCTGCGACTTCGACCCGCGCCGGCTGATCGGCACGAAGGTCGTGTGCGAGGGCAAGGAGCTGACCATCTCCGCCGCCGACGCGGCCGTCGTCCGCAAGATCTGGGACGGCCCGCGCACCACGACCGGCAAGAAGCTGTGGCCCGGCGTCCCGGTCGGCGCGGACCTGAAGGGCCTGGCCGGCACCGTCGTCGACACCGACGGCACCCTCAAGGGCGCGCCCTTCCCGGTGCCCGCCTACTGGCTGACCCACTGGGTGAAGAAGAACCCGTCCTTCGACATCTCCACCCTCACCTACAGCCGGTTCACCGAAGTGTTCAAGCAGTCCCAGGCCGAGTACGACGCGGTCATCGGCACGGACGACCCCGACCTGTCCGCCTTCCGCGACTCCGGCGGCAAGCTGCTGACCTGGCACGGCAGCGCCGACGAGTTCATCCCCACCCAGGGCACCGTGAAGTACCGCAAGCAGGTCGAGCGGACCATGGGCGGCGCCGGGAACGTCGACGACTTCTACCGCCTGTTCCTCGCCCCGGGCACCAACCACTGCGGCCTGAACGGCCAGGACGGTTCCACCGACGGCCTCGCCGCCCTCACCACCTGGGTCGAGCAGGGCAAGGCGCCCAGGACGCTGCCCGCCACGCTGGTGAACGCCGACGGCAAGCAGGTCGAGCGCAACCTGTGCCGCTACCCCCTGGTGTCCCACTACAAGGGCTACGGCGACCTCGCCGAGGCGACCAGCTTCCGCTGCGTCTCCCCGTCCCGGTACTGAACCGGCCGTCTGACCCGCTGAATCGAGAAAGGCCGGACCACCATGAGCACGCAGACCTCGACCGCCCCGACCCCGGCGGCGGCCGGCGAACGCGCCTCCCTGCTGAGGCTGTACCTGGGCCGTGGCGTCCTCGCCGTGGCGTGGGCGCTGGCCTTCGCCGGAGCCCATGAGGACGTCGACGCCGCGGCGATCACGCTGCTGGTCGCCTACCCGCTGATCGACGCGGTGTCCTCGCTGATCGACCACCGTGCCGTCCCGGACGGCTCCGAGCGCCGGGTCATCGCCTTCAACGGCGTACTGAGCACACTGGCCGCCGTCGCGATCGGCATCGCGGGAGCGGGTGGCGAGGCGCCCGTGCTCCATGTGTTCGGCGCCTGGGCCGTCGTCTCCGGGGCGGCCCAGGTGATCGTCGGAGTGCGGCGGCGCGGCCCCGAGCTGGGCGGGCAGTGGCCCACGCTCATCTCGGGCGGACTCTCCTTCGTCGTCGGCATCTTCTACAACATCCAGGCCGCGGGCGCCGATCCGTCGCTCGACGTGCTCTCGGTGTACGCCACCGGCGGCGGGGTCTGGTTCATCCTCCAGGCCCTGCTGCTGGCCTGGAAGTCCCGCGGGACGCGCACCCGCACCGCCTGACCCGCCTCGTGCCGAGCCCCGAATCCTGGTGAAGGAAGTTGGAGCCCGATTCCGCCCCGCCGGATGCCATCCGGCGGGGCGGAGGGCTGTGCAGGGCCCGCTCGCGCGCCGCGACGAGAAGCCTCCGGTCCGAGACCGGAGGGGCAGGATGCGACGAGGACGAAGGCGGCGTTCGTGGAGAGGCGCGGGACGCGGGGACGCTCGACGCCGCGCGCTCGGCCGGCTGCCGTAGCGCAGCCGCTTCGAGCGCTGGGCGAGCGGGTGTCGGCGACTGCGGTCGAGGACCGGGTCACCGCATGACGCGCGGCAGCGCGGTCAGCCGTGGTCCTCCCACTCCTCCTGGCAGAACCGGGCCCCGCTCACCATGGTGTCACCGGCTCGGGTGGCTCGTACATAATGGGGAGGCCCGTGGGGCCAGGGTCTCCTCCGCAGCCGAAGGTGACACCTTGCCCGCTCTGCTCCAGATGCTGGATCAGCAGCGTGTCAACGGCCTGGACCGGCATGCCGATCAGCCGGATGCCCTCGAATTCGACCTGCGGCCCGGTGAGTCCGTCGACCGTGACCGCGCCCAGAGTGGGAGGCAAGCCGGGGCCGCAGGCGTACTGAGCACTCACTCCGGCCTGGTCGAACCGGTCGTGGTAGAGGATCCACTGCCCGGCGCCCTCCCACGGCTCGAAGGGGTGCCGGCCCAGGCGAGCAGTCGGCCTCTCGTCCAACGCGCTCGCCACCTGCAGGGGAACCGGTCCCGGCAGGCGGTCCGGGAGGTCGCGCGTCCCCCGGCCGTCGGCCGGGCTTCCCCCGGGCGGCCCCGCTCACCCTGGTGACGGGAGCGCGGGGCCGCCCGCGAACGTCCCCGGATCAGGGATCCAGCCGCCGCAGGGCGTCCCGCAGTGCCACCCGGGACGCGATGCCGAGCTTGGGATAGATCTGGTACAGATGCGCGCCGACGGTCCGGTGCGAGAGGAACAGCCGCTCCGCGATCTGCTTGTTCGTCAGACCCGTGGCGGCCAGCTCCGCGATCTCCCGTTCCTGGGCGGTGAGCGCGGCACCCGTCCCGGCCTCACCCTGCGGCACGACCCGGCCGGCCGCGCGCAGCTCCTTGCGCGCGCGCTCCGCCCAGGCGGTGGAGCCGAGCTGCTCGAAGGTCTTCAGCGCGGCCGCCAGCGGCGCCTTGCACTCCGACAGCGCCCGGGACCGGCGCAGCCGCTCCCCCTGGGCCAGACGCACCCGGGCCACCGTGAACGGCCACCGCTCCGCGTCGGCGGCGGCCGGCGTTCCGGCGAACAGGCGGGCCGCCTCGGCGTCGTCCTTCGTCACGAGCGCCTCGGCGGCGTCCGCCAGCAGGCTCAGCCGGGGCGAGAGCCCGGAGATGCCGGTCTCCTCGCGCAGGGCACGCACGTGTGCGACCGCGGCCTCCCGCCGGTCGGTGCGCACGGCCGCCTCCACCAGCTCGAAGAACACCCACGACGCGTGCGCGACGTACGGGGGGAACTCGCCGGCCGGGCTGATGGCGGTCACCCGGCCGAACGCCGCGTCGAAGTCGCCGTCGGCGATGTCCGCGAGCGCGTGCACGTGCTGGGCGCAGTGGACGGCCTCCCGGATGCCGCGCGGGGCCGCCCAGTTGATCATCGCCTCCGCGAGCGCGTGCGCCGTCCCGGTGTCCCCGCGCGAGGCGGTCACCAGGCCCTTGGTGTACTGGAAGAACCAGGTGCACACGGTGTACCCGGACTCCGCGCACTGCGTCAGGCCCTCCTCGGACAGGTCCAGGACCGTGTCCCAGTTCCCCCGATGGTAGTCCTCCAGACAGAGGTGCAGCAGGGCGCCGATGTGCCGGCGCACCGCGCCGCCGTCCCGACCCTGCCGCACCAGCCGCCAGGCCACGTCGCGGACCCCCGCCAGCCGGTCCGGGTACAGCGCGGCCGTCCCCACCCGGACGATCCTGGCCGGGTCGGTCTCGTTGGCCGCGTCGGCGACGATCTCGTCCAGCTCCCGCAGCGTCGCCGCGTCGGCGTGCGACGGGTCGCCCCAGGTGCGGGCGGCCACCAGCAGCAGCGGCGGCGGAGCGGGCCGCAGTCTGGCGACGGCGGCGTAGTAGGGCACCCACAGCTCCTCGCGTGCCCCGTAGTTGCACAGCAGCAGCAGGAAGTGCAGTGCGTCGATCAGCGCCGGGTCCTCGGCGTCGAAGCCGTGGTCGCCCTCCTCGATGGCGCCGACCAGCAGTCGGTGCGCGGTCGCCAGGTCGCCGTCGCTGTTCAGCACGAGCTGCACCGCTGCGGTCGCGGACCGCAGCGAGGCGCCGTGCTGGGGATCGGCCCGCCAGGCGTCCTCCAACAGCGCCGAGGCGCTGCTGAGCGCGCCGATCGCCTCTGCGCCCACGTAGGCGGCCTCCGCCAGCCGCCGCGCGCGGTCGGAGTCGAGCGGGCTGAGCTCCGCGGCCCGGGTGAGCGAGGCGATCGCGGCGACGGCGTCCCCGCGCTCCTGGATGCGCCGCGCCGTCCGCTCCAGCAGGAGCGCGACCTCCTCGTCGGGCTGGAGCGTGGCCTCCCCCAGGTGCCAGGCCCGCCGCTCCGGCTTGTCGGCCAGCACCGCCGCCAGGGCGCGGTGCGCCGCGCGCCGGGCGCTGCTGGTGGCCTCCCCGACGACGGCCGACTTGATCAGCGGGTGGCGGAACACCAGCCGGCGCGGGGAGTCCTCCACCCGCACGAGCCCTTCCACTTCGGCCGCGTCCAGGTCGCCCAGCTCGGCGTCCCGGTTCGTGGCCGACGCAGCGGCGGACAGGACGCCGAGGTCGCCCGTGTCGTCCAGGGTGGCGAGCAGCAGCAGGGTGCGGGTCGCGGCGGGCAGGGAGCGGACACGGGTGGCGAACAGCGACTGCAGACGCTCGCCGAGCGGCAGGACGGCCGGGAGGACCTCCCGGGCCCGGCGCTGGTCCGCGCGCAGGGCCCCGGGCAGCTCCAGCAGCGCCAGCGGATTGCCCTGCGCGTCCTTCAGGAGCCGTCGGCGCACCGGTTGCGCGAGGTCCGGGAAGCAGAGGTCCACGAGACGGGCGGCGGCCTCGCGGTCGAGGGCCGGCAGGTCGTAGGACGGCAGTCCGTTGCCGTCGAAGAAGCTGCCGACGCCGGTGCGCGAGGCGGCGAGGAACCGGACGGGGACGTCGGACAGCCGCCGCGCCAGGAAACCGAACACGGCGGCGCTGGCCCGGTCCACCCACGGAAGGTCGTCCACGACGAGCAGGACGGGACCGTCCTCGGCCGCCGACCGCAACAGGGCGAGCGCGGCGTTGCAGACCACCAGGCGCTCGGGCGCCGGCCCGGCGCCGAAGCCCAGGGCGACACGCAGGGCGTCCCGGCTCGGGCCGGCGAGCCGGTCCAGGATGCCGTGCAGCGGGAGGAGGACCTGGTTCAGGGCCGAGTAGGCGACGTCGACCTCGAACTCGGCACCGGCCGCGCGCAGGACCCGGGCACCGTCCCGGGCGGCGGCCCCGGCCAGGGCGTCCAGCACCGCGGACTTGCCGACTCCGGGCTCCCCGGACAGCAGCAGGGTGCCGCCCGACCGCCGCCCCAGCAGTTCGCGGATGCGGTCCAGGTCCCGCTCTCGTCCCACCAGGGAGGCGGTGGACCCCGGGTGCGAGGTGTCCCGCGAGGAATCAACGGCGTAGCGCACCGGGCACCACCTTCTCCAGGCCGCCGGCGAGGGTCGCGGCGGCATTGCGTACGGCTCCGAGTGGCACGCTTCCCTGCGCCACGCCGGACGGCACCGTGGCGGGGCCGCGTCGCGCCGGACCGGACATCCGCGTGAAGCCTGCCATCTGCGTTCCTCCGTCGGTGCCGGGCCATTGTAGGAGAGCCCGATCACCGGCGCGCACCGCTTCACCCCAGGTCACCGGGCGGACGGCGAGGGCTCAGGACGTCGACCACTGCTGGTTGTCCTGCCCGTTGCACGTCCAGAGTGGGAGCGGACTGCCGTTCGCCGTCAGCATGTCCCGTACGTCCACGCTTTTGTCGGCGAGACCACCGGCCACGTCATGCCGGAAGTTCAGCATGAACTGCTGCGCCGGGCCGCCGTCGCAGGAGGTCGTGCGGAGGCCGACGCCGTCGGCGGTCGAGCCGCCCGCGAGCTCCACGCACAGGCCGAGGGAGCGCATGGTCCCGTCCGACGAACGTCCAGTGCTGCGAGGCCGAACCCGAGCAGCCCCAGATCATCAGCGCCGCACCGGGTACGGCCCGGCCGCCGACGACGTCGATGCGGCGCTGCGAGGTGTGGCCGAGCACGCCCACACCCGGCAGGGGTTCCGGCGTCGGCTGCTGCGCCGGGGCGCGCGACGATGCATCGGCGGACGTCCCGGAATCGATCCTGAAGGCCGCCAAGGCGGCTCCCGACCACTGGTTCGGCATGGTCGACCCCGCCTGGCGCGGAGAGGACGAGACGGAACACCCGGCCGAGAACTCCTCCGGATCCGGGGGCACATCGGACGAGGCTTCCGGCAGGTCGGGGAACGCGTCGCCCGACGCCGGCTCCGGTTCGTCGTCGCAGGAGGAGAAGCCGACCCAGCCCCCGAGCGAGCCCTGGCCCGGCGGTGTGCAGATCTACGCTCACGCCTCCGGGCGCTGCATCGACATCGCCACAGCCCGAACGCGCCGGTGGTCTCCAAGCTGGTGATCTGGGACTGCTACGACGAGTCCTACCAGCGGTGGACGTTCGTCGACGGCACGGTGCGGTCCGAGGGCACGTGCATGAACGTCAGCGGTGGCGCGACGAACAACGGCGCCGTCATCAACTGGGCGACGTGCAACGGCTCGGGGGCCCAGAGGTTCCCTCTGAACGCGTCGCACGACCTGACCAACGCCGCGTCCGGCACCAAGTGCGTCGACGTGGTCGACCAGCGGACCGACACCGGAGCGCATCTGCAACTGTGGCAGTGCGCCGGCACGCCCCACCAGAAGTGGAGCACGCGCACCCCGTAGGCCCGGCCGGAATGCGATCCGCGCGGGGCCGCATTCCCCCCGCGGACACGTCGTGAACACGTGTGCCAGTGGCCTGGCCGATATCGGTGCTTGCGGGCATGCACACACACGTGTTTGCGTATGGGGGCAGTGTGGTCGTCCCACCCGGCTCGAAGGGAATCGAAATGATCGACAGGCGTTCCGTCCTCCGGACCAGTGGTGTCGCGGCGGCCGGCGTACTCGCCGCCGCCCTGCCGGCCTCGGCCGCGGTGGCTGATCCGTCCCGCCCCGGCGGGACCGTCTCTGCGGCGGATTCCGGCCCGACCGACGGCGTCACCCGCACCTTGCTCCAGGAACACCCTTCGCCCGCTGAGGGATGGGAGGCCGTGCAGACGCTGGTCGAGATCCCGGTGCACAAGGAGTCCGGCCGGCACAGCCATCCCGGCGTGGAGGTCGGCTACATCGTCCGGGGTGAGGTCCTGATGGCGTTCGACGACCGGCCGCCCCTGCGGCTGCGCACGGGCGACCCGTTCTTCATCCCGAGCGGTGTGATCCACAACGCCCGCAACATCGGCAGGGTGACGACGATGATGCTCTCCACCTACATGGTCGACGAGACGAAGCCCCTGGTGACCACCTACTAGCTACTGCCCGAGGTAGCGCAACACCGCCAGCACCCGGCGGTGCTGACCGGACGCGGTCTGGTTGAGGCCCAGCTTCATGAAGATGCCGGTCACATGCCGTTCCACGGCCGCGACGCTCACGAAGAGCTGCTCGGAGATCCCCGTGTTGGAGTGGCCCTCGGCCATCAGCGCGAGCACCTGCCGCTCCCTCGGCGTCAACCCGGCCAACGGGTCCTCGGGACGCTTGCGGCCCAGCAGGGCCGAGATCACGTCCGGGTCGAGAGCGGAGTCCCGGGCCACGACCCGTTCGACGGCGTCGATGAGGAGCTGCGGGTGGGCCACCTTCTCCTTCAGGAGGTAGCCCACCCCGCTCGGATCGTCTCCGACCAGGTCGAGCGCGTAGGAGGCGTCGAGGAACTGGGACAGGACGATGACCGCGGTGTCCGGCCGTGCGGCACGGATCTTCCGTACGGCGTCCAGGCCGTCCGCCTCCAGGGCCGGCGGCATGCGGATGTCGGTGATCACCACGTCGGGGCGGTGTTCATCGGCCGCCCGCACGAGGTCGACCGCGTTGTCCACGGCCGCGACCACGTCGATGCCCGCCGTGCGCAGGATGGTTGCGATGCCTTCGCGGACGATCGGCTGGTCCTCACCGAGTACCGCCCGACGTGGTTGCTTCATGGCGACATCCTAACGCGCATACATGTCACGGTCGTTCGGAATCGGGACACCGCCCGGCAGGCCCCGCGGGGTACGTCACCTGGAGACGGCGAGGGCGGCGAGGACCTCCTTCGTACGGCCCGTCTCGGCGATGCGCGGGTAGATCCGCGTGACGGTGTGGTCGTGGGCGGAGCCGTCGGTGTCGGTCACGGCGTCCAGCGCCACCGTGACGTTGTATCCCCGTTCGTGGGCGTCGCGGACGGTGGACTCCACGCCGCTGCTGGTGGCGATGCCGGTGACGACGAGCTGGGTGACGTCCTGCTCGCGCAGCCACCCGTCCAGGCCGGTCCCGGTGAAGGCACTGCGCGCGTGCGTGGTCACGAGGTGGTCGCCCTCGCCGGCGTTCAGCTCGGGGACCAGCTCGGTCCCTTCGGCGCTCGGCTCGGGGAAGCTCGCGCCGAGGTCGTTGCGTCCGGCCGGGCCGCCCGCGACGTTCACGAGCACCACGGGCAGGCCACGGCGGCGGAACGCCGCGAGCAACTCGGCGTTGCGGTCGAGGACGTCGGCAACCGGGTGCGCGAGCGGCAGTCCGACGACGCCCTTCTGGAGGTCGACGACGATCAGGGCGGTCTTCCGGTCTACAGCGGTGACGGACACATCTCTCCTCGACGGCCGTGCCCTTCGGTCGGCACATGGCCATGATTCTCGCGCTCAAACTAACACGTATGAAGAGAATCATGAGGATAGGTATGCAATCGGTCGTCGATGGCCGTGCGTCGGCCCGGGGCGGACGCCACGCGTCCCTCGGCCGGTCCGCCCGCGGTCTGCCCGCGGAACGGCGTGGGGTGTGCCCTACGTCGGCACGGGGGAGTCCCGAGGAAGGCCGAGGGGTCACACGACAGACCCTGCCGCACCTCCGGGCCGACACTTGGTGCCAGGACGAGGACGCCCCGCGCGTACCGCACACATGCGGTTCCGCCCCATGGCCATCGGCGAGGCGCACGACACCCCGCGTCCACCTGCCCGGACGTCCAGGCCGGTCGACCGGCTCAATCCCTTGGAGGCGACCATGAAGAAGTGCCACCTCACCCTGGAGATCACCCACTGGGTGACGTCCGAACTCCCCCTGGACCTGACGTGCGAGTTCGGCTACGACACCAGCGACCCGCTGGCCGTCTCCCTGGTCCTGGACAGCCACGGGGCACGGCCGGTGCGGTGGTTCCTCTGCCGCGAGCTCCTGGCCGACGGCCTGGTCGCCCGCGCCGGCGAGGGCGAGGTCGTGCTCTGGCCGCTGCTCGACAGCGACGGCGAGCGGTCCTCCTTCTGCGTACGGGTGGGCGGAGGCGACCGCACGGCGCTCTTCGAGATCCCCGTCGAGCCGGTCGCGCGGTGGCTCGCCCGCACCTGGGAGATGGTGCCCCGCGGGACCGAGCTGGAAGGTGTCGACTGGGACGAGCTCGTCCAGCTGGCGGAGTGACGACAGCCGTCCACGACACCAGGCCCCGGCCGTTCCGACGGCCCGCGACACCGCCGGGCAGGGGCGCCGCCCGGTTCAGTCCCGTACCGGGATCTGGATCAGCAGGGTGGTGCCCCGGCCGGGCGGCGAGTCGATGGTCAGCTTGCCGTCGAAGGCCGCCACGCGGTCCGCGAGGCCGGTCATCCCGCTGCCCGCGGTCGCCTTGCCGACGCCGCCGATCCCGTCGTCCGCGACCTTGAGCCGCAGCACCTCCCCGAACTCGACGAAGACGTCGATCCGGGACGCCTGGGCGTGCTTGACCGCGTTGGTCACGGCCTCGGCCACCACGAAGTACGCGTTCGACTCGACCGTGGACGGGATCCTGCGTTCGCCCTCGCAGTCGACGACCATGGGCACCGGGCACCGGGACGCCAGGTCCCTGACCGCCGGCACCAGCCCCTTGACCGTGAGCACCAGCGGATAGATCCCGGAGGCCAGCTCCCGCAGCTCGTTGATCGCCGTCTGCGCGTTGTCGATCGACTGGTCGAGCAGGTCGACCGCCGCCCGCTCCGACCCGGGGAGCAGCTCTCGCGCCAGCCGCAGCCCGATCATCAGGCTGACCAGCCGCTGCTGCGCCCCGTCGTGCAGGTCCCGGGCGGTGCGCCGGTGGACGGCCTCGGTGCTCTCCATGATCCGCCGGCGACTGTCCTGGAGGGAGGCGGCCATGCTGTTGAAGGAGCTGCCCAGCGCTCCGATCTCCGCGATCCTGCTGGGTGCGACCCGTACGCTCAGGTCTCCGCCCGCCAGCTCCTGCGCTGCCGCGGCCGCGCCGCGCACGGGCCGTACCACCGCGCGGTGCTGAAGCACCGTGAAGACGGCGAACAGTGCCATGGACGCGGCGAGCCCGACCGCGGCGGCGGTCACCGCCTGGTTGCTGTTGGCCCCCGCGGCGTCGGTGCGTTCGGCGAGATGGACGCGCTCGTCGGACATGTACTCGTCGAACTGCGCCCGCAACGCGTCCACCCGTCGCTTGCCCTCGGTCGCCTCCTCCAGTGAACCGGCCGTGGGGTCGCCGCCACGCGCCTTCGCGATCAGCGGGACCGAGTAGTCGTCGAGGAAGGACCGGACTCCCTGGGTGATCCGCTCGGCGGTGCGCCGCTGCTCCTCGGAGGTCGTGCTGTCGGTGAACTGCCGGGCCTCCAGCGGCAGTGCCTTCCGCGCCGCGTGCCACGGTTCGAGGAACTCCTCCCGCCTGGTGATCACGAAACCGCGCTGGCCGGTCTCCAGGTCGATGAGGAGCTGCTCCATGCTGCCGGCCCTGACGAGGGCCGTGCGCGAGGCCCGTCTGGCCGAGATCGAGTTGTTCGCGTCGTTGATCGCCCACAGCAGCACGGTGAACGCGACACCGATCAGCAGCGCGAGCAGGCCGCTCGCCGCGATCGTGAGACTCGTCAGCCCCAGGGGCCGACCTCCGTGGCCACGCCCAGCACCCATGAATCCGCCCTGCCCCCGTGAAGAAATGTGACAGGCAAAGTGTGCAACGTATTCCGGCCGAGCAGAAGACATGTCCGGAACGTGAACACCGTGAGAGCCCCGGACGGCGCCCACGGAATGCGGGGCCCGGCGTTCACATGTGACCGGGCCCGGCTCATCCGCACCGCACACACATGGCGGTGTCAGGACTGGCGTCGTGGCGTCAGTTCCCGGAAGGGGTCTCATCGTACCGGGGGAAGTGACAGGCCCCTGCGCTCCAGGTAACGGTCGGTGGAGCGCCGGCTGCGCCGCAGGAGGCGCAGCCCGTCCGCGCCGCGCCCCGAGCCCATCGGCTCGACCACCGAGGAGGGCACCAGCAGCCACCCGTCGCCCGCGGGCCGCAGTTCGCCCCGGACCAGGGCATTACTGAGGCCGTTCAGCCGCTCGTCGTGCCGGTGCACCAGGAGCGAGGCGGGGCCTGCCGTCACGGCGCAGTCGGCCGGCACGCGGACCGCGAAGCCGTCCGTCGTCGGCACCGGCCGGGTGCGGGCCGGCACGGGTGCGCCGGACGCGTCGCGGGAGGCCAGGACGGCCGTGGCGTGCCCCGCGAGCTGTGCGGCTCCGGTCGGCGGCACACCTCCGGGCGCGCCGGTGGGCACCCGTGGTGCGGGCGGATCCCCGGCGGGGCGCACGATCACCTGCTCGGGAGTGACGGTGATGACCAGACGCAGGTAGTACCAGGCCGTCAGCCGCCGCAGCGGGCGCGCGAGGTAGGACCGGCTGTGCGGCTGCCGGTCGAAGAGCATCCGCCAGTACTCCTCCAGGCCCTCCGGCCCGGTGTGGATCTCGTCGGGGCACTCGGCCCGCCCGCCGACGAAGATCTGCGCGGGTTCGGTCAGACCGCTTCCGGTGGGGTCGGAGAAGAGCAGGGCGACCCGGCCGTCCCGGCGCACGTTCAGCGCCTTCTGCGCGAACGCCAGGCGCGTCGTCACCACGAGCCCGCCGTTCTCGCGTCGCCACACCGCCGTCGGCCAGGCCGTCGGCGTGCCGTCACGGCCCAGCGTGACGACCTCGCAGCTGCGGTAGGCGTCGAGGACGTCCAGGGGCGGAGTCGAGCACCGTCATCGCCCCGCCTCCACGGTCAGCGGAGCCCGGCCGTCGCGGTGTTCCCGCGCCGGCCCGGTGGGGCTCTCGGACGCCGGGGCGGTGGCGAGCGGCGGTGCACCGCCGTGCGGAACCGCCGGCCCACGCTGGACCGCGGACACCGTGCGGAGGTCGGGGCGCCCGGACGGGGGAGGAGTGGGTGAAGGGATACGGGAAGTCACGCTGGTGTGCTCCGATGCTCGGGAACAGGGAAGTCCGGCCGGACAGCCACGTGACGCTCGGCGCACACGTGGCGAGACGCCGGCGGCGCCGTGCCCCGGCACCGCGACCGCTCGTCCGGATGGACCGCGCCGGGAAGTCGGCCTGACCCGGCGCGGGTCCAGAGCCGGTCGGCGAGCACGTGCCCGCGGATCAGGGCCGGTCGACGAGCAGGTGTGCGCGGCCGAAGAGGGCCGCGGCGGCGCGCGCGGTCGGGGTGCCGGCGTCCGGATCGGCGCCCGCGGCCCGCAGGACCGCCACCACCTCGTCCGCGCCCTTGAACAGGGCGCCGGCGAGGGGCGACTGGTCGCGCGCGTTGCGGGCGTCCGGGTCGGCGCCGAGTGCCAGCAGCGCCCGCACGGTGTCGGCCCGACCGTGGTAGGCGGCGAGCATGAGGAGGGTGTTGGCGCCCGGGTCGGCCACGTCCACCGGCAGCCCGTGCCGTACGAACTCCACCAGCTCCCCGGTTCTGCCCTCCCGGGCCAGGTCCAGGGCGATCTCCACGACACGGGCCCGCTGCCCGGCGCTCAGTCCGCCGCCCTCGCGGTTCGACGACTCCATCAGGAAGGGCCGGCGGCCAGGGCCTCGATCGCCTTGCGGACGCCCTCACCGTAGGCAGGGTCGGCCTGGGCGCAGTGGGCGATGTGCCGTTCCACGGTCCGGCGCGACGCGCCGCGGATGGCGCGCGCCGTGTTCTCGAAGAGCGTCTGACGCTGTTCGGGGCTCATCAGCCGGAACAGGTCGCCGGGCTGTTCGAAGTAGTTGTCGTCGTCCTCGCGGAAGTCGAACCGGTCGGCGAAGGCCCCCACCGCCTGGCCGGGCTCGCGGTAGGCCGGCTGCTCCTGCCAGCGGCCGTACGAGTTCGGCTCGATGCCCGGCGTGGCGCCCTGGTTGCCGTCGACCCGCATGGCGCCGTCGCGATGGTAGGAATTTGCTGCGTTCCGGGGGGCGTTGACGGGGATCTGGTGGTGGTTCACGCCGAGGCGGTAGCGCTGGGCGTCCCCGTAGGAGAAGAGCCTGCCCTGCAGCATCCGGTCCGGCGAGAAGCCGATGCCCGGCACCACGTTGGCAGGGGAGAAGGCGGCCTGCTCGACGTCGGCGAAGTAGTTGGCGACGTTGCGGTTCAGCTCCCACTCGCCGACCTCGATCAGGGGGTAGTCCTTCTTCGACCAGACCTTGGTGAGGTCGAAGGGAGGGAAGCGGTAGCCGTCCGCGTCGGCCTCCGGCATGACCTGGACGAACAGCTTCCAGCGGGGGAAGTCGCCGTTCTCGATCGCGTCGAACAGGTCGCGCTGGTGGGACTCGCGGTCTTTGCCGATCAGGGCCTCGGCCTCGGCGTCCGTCAGGTTCCTGACGCCCTGCTGGGTGCGGTGGTGGAACTTCACCCAGAACCGCTCGCCCTCGGCGTTGACCAGGCTGTAGGTGTGCGAACCGAAGCCGTGCATGTGCCGGTACGAGGCCGGGATGCCGCGGTCCGACATGATGATCGTGACCTGGAGCAGCGACTCGGGGAGGCTGGTCCAGAAGTCCCAGTTGTTCTCGGCGTCGCGGAGGTTGGTGCGCGGGTCGCGCTTCACCGCGTGGTTGAGGTCGGGGAACTTCAGCGGGTCGCGGAAGAAGAAGACCGGGGTGTTGTTCCCCACCAGGTCCCAGTTGCCCTCCTCGGTGTAGAACTTCACGGCGAAGCCGCGGATGTCGCGCTCGGCGTCGGCGGCGCCGCGTTCGCCCGCGACGGTGGAGAAGCGCGCGAACAGCTCGGTCCTCTTGCCGACCTCGGAGAAGATCTTCGCCCGGGTGTACCGGGTGATGTCGTGCGTCACCGTGAAGGTGCCGTACGCCCCCGAGCCCTTGGCGTGCATCCGGCGCTCCGGGATGACCTCCCGGTCGAAGTGCGCGAGCTTCTCCAGGAACCAGACGTCCTGCAGGAGCATCGGCCCGCGTGCGCCCGCGGTCAGCGCGTTCTGGTTGTCGGGCACGGGGGCGCCGGCCGCGGTGGTGAGCCGCTCATGGGACTTCTCGGACAAGATCGTCTCCTCGGTGGGTCCTGGGTGCGTGTGTGCGGCCGGGCCGCGGGCGGCCCGGGGGTGCGGCGTCGTCTAGCGCAGCGTCCTGAAGGCCGTGCGGAGCTCCTCGGCCAGCAGCCGCGGCTGCTCCCACGCCGCGAAGTGGCCGCCCCGGTCGACCTCGTTCCAGTGGATGAGGTTGCCGTAGGCGCGCTCGCCCCAGCTGCGCGGCGCGGGATAGATCTCGCGGGGGAAGACGGTCACCGCGACGGGGACGGTGGGAATGTCGACGGCGTTGAACGGGCCCCCGCCGGCCTGGGTGCCCTCCCAGTAGAACCGGCCCGACGACGTCGCGGTGCCGGAGAGCCAGTAGAGCGAGATCGCGTCCAGCATCTCGTCGTAGGTGAGGACCTTCTCGGGCTCCCCGCCGGAGTCGGTCCACTCCGCGAACTTGTCGTAGTAGTACGCCGCCATGGCGACCGGCGAGTCGGTGAGCGCGTACCCGATCGTCTGCGGGGTCTGGTTCATCATCGCCGCGTAGCCGAAGCCGTCGCGGTAGAAGTGCAGCAGACGGTCGTAGGCGAGCTTCTCGCGCGCCGTGAGGCCGGCCGGCGCGGGGTCGAAGTTGCGCAGGTGGCGCAGGACGTCCGGAGGCACGGTGCCCGGCATGTTGACGTGGATGCCGAGGAGCCCCTCGGGCTTCTGGGCCGCGAGCACCTGCGAGATGATCGAGCCGTGGTCGCCGCCCTGGGAGACGTACCGGGTGTATCCGAGCCGGCGCATGAGCACGTCGAACGCGACCGCGACCCGGGCGGGGTTCCAGCCGGTCGACGTCGGCCTGCCCGAGAAGCCGTACCCGGGCAGGGTCGGCAGGACCAGGTGGAAGGCGTCCTCCGCACGGCCGCCGTGAGCGGTCGGGTCGGTCAGGGGCGCGACGACCTTGAGCAGCTCCACGATCGAGCCGGGCCAGCCGTGCGTCATCAGCATCGGCAGGGCGTCGGGATGCGGCGAGCGGATGTGCGCGAACTGGATGTCCAGTCCGTCGATCTCGGTGATGAACTGCGGCAGGGCGTTGATCTTCGCCTCCGCCTTGCGCCAGTCGTATCCGGTGCCCCAGTACTCGACCAGGGGCCGCAGCTTCGCCAGCTGGGCGCCCTGGGACCGGTCGCCCACCGTCTCCCTGTCCGGCCACCGCGTCGCCCGGACACGCCTCCGCAGCTCGTTGATCTCCCGCTGCGGGACCCTGACGCGGAAGGGGCGGATGGCGGTGCTCCGGCGTGTCCTCCGGGATCCCGCGGTGCTCGCCGCCGGCGTTCCGCTCGTCGCCGCCTGCGCCGGGCCGGACAGTCCCAGCTGTGTGGCGGCGACGGCGCCCGCAGCGAGGCCCAGGAATCCGCGACGGCCGGTGGCGCCGCGTCCCGTGTGGTCGTTCATACCCATCGCACTTCCGTTCCTCGGTGGCCGTCGACAGTTCGTTCCGTGGTGGTCCGAGCCACTACAGGCCCAGGTCGAGAGCCACGCAGGAGTAGAACTTCCACGCGTTCTCGGGGTTGTAGCCGCCGTTCGCGCCGGCCGGATCGACCTCGGTCTCGAGGGTCATGTCCTCGGGACGGATGCGCTCGGGCAGCGTGCCGAAGCGGGCGAGGCGGGCGATCGCGTCGGGGTCCGTGGCAGGGGTGTTGTTCATGGCCATGCTCCACTTCGTCGGTCGTGGATCGCGTCCTGTGGTCGTTCTCGGACGACCGTCATCAGCGTGCACCCCTCTCCGTCACCTGTCAAGCCGGTGACGGGGGAGTGGCAGGGAAACCGGGGGTTCACTCACATGTGAGCAGCGGCGACAAGGACACACGTGTGTAGCTTATGCGCGATCGCCCGAAGGCGGAGGCAATGTCGTTGCGACTGTCGGCCAGCGGTTGTCAGCCTCGCCCGTGTGCTGATCGAAGTCGACGGAGCCCAGCCCGAGCCCACCGCCGTGGCGCCGCTCCGGGCACCCTCGTACGGGGGGGGCCGACCGGAGACCGGGCACGGCGGTCGAGCGCTCACCGCGCCCCTCTCTCGCGACTCCGACCCCACTGGCTCGTTCCCGGCCGGCCGTGCCGTGCCTCCCGGGTCGGAGCGCTGTTCTACGGAAACGAAGTCATCGACATGACGTACACGAAGTCCCGCGTGCGCACGCCGCACGGCCGAGCCGACTGGAAGCTGCCGGTGCCCGTCGTGGTGACCTGCGCCGACACCGCCTGCGGCCTGATGACCCCACCCCACGCTGCCTGCCGGCACTGCGGAACGCTCCGGGGCGCCGAGGTGCCGTCCCGAGCCTGACAACTCGTCGGAGAAACGTGCTCGCCGGGTCCCGCCGGTGCGGGACTTCGGCGGGACCCGGCACCGCGCTCCCGGCCACTCGTCGTGCCACGCACCCCCTGGGTGCAGGGGAACATGTGTCCGTGGCATATCGCGTTGCAGCCGCGCCCGGCAGTTGCTAGCCTCCGGGGCGTGCTGATCGAAGTCGACAGAGCCTAGCCTGAGCCCCGCCGCCCGTCGGCCCCGGTCCAGGCGTATCTGACAAGCCCCTTACCCGGACTCCGGCAGGGCGGACGTGTGCACACCGCGCCCCAGCCCAGCGGCTCCGACCTTCATCGGCCCCTTCCCCGTCGACCCCGCACCAGACGGCGGCACCCATGTGTCCTCCCCGGACCACCGGTGTGCTCCCTCTGTGTGCCGATTCGTCGGCCTGTGCCGTGCCCTTGCGGTCGGAGCGATGTCCTACGGAAACGGATCCATCGCCATGATGCACAGGAAGTCCCGCGCGCGCACGCGCCACCGCCGAGCCCACTGGAAGGCCGCTGCGCCCCTGTTGGCGGCGTGCGCCAACCCGGCCTGCGGTCTGCCGACCACGCCCCACACCGCCTGCCGCCACTGCGGCATGTACCGGGGCCGTCAGGTACTGCCTCCGGCGGTCTGACGCCAGGACGGCGCCCCTGTTCACCGGATCCCGCCGCACGCTCGGCTTCCGTGCCGGCGGGATCCGGTCCTCCACCCACGACACCACCACGTGAGGCGGATCACGCGCGGAGACGTGAACCAAACGGCCCGCCGAGCTGCGTATCGGTGTCGGAAACCCGAACACCACAAGGAGCTCAGGATGGACACGTCGAGCGCGCACACCGACCCCCTCGCACCCGGTACACACGTGTACCGGCTCTCCGGTATCGCGCAGCGGTATCACGTCCACGGCAGCGGACCGGTCTGCCTGGCCCTCTCCGGCGGGCCCGGCATCTTCTGGGAGTACATGCGCATGCCGGTCCTCGAAGCGCACCTGACCATGGTGTACGTCGAGCCCATCGGCATCGCGGAGGACAGCCGCCTGGCGTCACACCCGCACGGCTACACCCGGGAGCGCTACAGCGCCTTCCTGGAGGTCCTCATCGACCGGCTCGGCGTTCCGAAGGTCCACCTGCTGGGGCACTCGCACGGCGCGTTCGTCGCCGCGTACCACGCCTTGAACCGCTCCGAGCAGCTGGCGGGCGTCGTGCTGTACGAAGGTTCGCCGGTGACCGGGCCGGAACACGGCCGGGAGGCGGGCCGTCTCGTCGAGGCGTTCGCGGCCAGGCACGCCGGCCACCCCGGCCTGCCCGACGTGCTCGCCGCGTTCGGCGCGATGTCGAGCATCTCCGACGACGCGCAGACCAAGGCGGTCGCCAAGGGCGTGCTGCCCGCGTACTTCGCCGACTTCTGGGGCAACGAGGAGCGCTACGCGCCGATGCGCGACGCGATCCGGGCCACGTACATCTCAGGGCTGGACGAGCACCGCGAGTCCGAGACCATCGACGACCGCGCCGCCCTCAAGGAACTGGCGGTACCCGCACTGGTGATCGTGGGCCGGCACGACGTCATCTGCGGCGTGCGCTGGGGGACCGAGCTGAGCGAGCTGATCCCCGGCGCCAGCCTGCTGATCCTCGAGAACAGCGGTCACTTCGGGCACGTGGAGGAACCCGAGCCGTTCGCCGACGCGGTGAGCCGCTTCGTGCGGGAGACCGTCGGCCCCCGGCCCGGCACCGCGTAGCCCGGTGCCTCAGGGCTCACATGTCTCACATTCGTCACCACCTTGACTGGTGACGAATGTGAGTGCCAAGATTGAGTCACCGCCTCAACCGGTGACTCGCGGAGTCCGGAAAGAAGGCGTTCTCAGGAGTTCGCACCAGAAATGGGGAGCATCAGCCATGGCAGTCACCTACACCGCCGTTGTCGACGTCGACGGAGAGGGCCGCAACGGTGGCCGCGTCCGCTCCTCCGACGGCCTGCTGGAGACGGCTTCCTCGGCGCGCTGCGCCGCGCGGCGTCCCTGCGCAAGGTCCGGCTGACCAGCACCACCATCACGGCCGAGATCACCCTCACCCACGGCGACGACGACCAGTTCTCCCTCTCCGCCGTCCTGCGTCCCGTGCTCGGCGGCGTCGACCGGGCCACCGCCCAGGAACTGGCCGAGGCCGCCCACCAGATCTGCCCCTACTCCAAGGCCACGCGCGACAACGTTCCCGTCGTCATCGCGGCCGACGCCGCTTGACGGCCCCACAGACCGCGGGTCCCGCGTCCCCCCACGCGGGACCCGCGTCCCTCCCGACCGGAGAGCGAGGACAGGTCATGGACTCCGGAACGCGCACACCTTCCGACGGGTACGGCCGTCCGGGATTCGGGCGCGCGCTCAAGACCCCCGACGAGCGCACGTCACCGGCCGCGGAAGGACTCGCCGATCAGACATGGCCCACGGACACCCAGGTGTGGAACTGGGCGCGGAGCGTGACCTTCGCCGGGTACGGCCCGTCCCCCTCCGACTTCCTCTGACCGACGGCCCCGGCCGAACCACACGGGGACGTCCGCACCTCGGCACGTGTGGCGGGCCGGGATCCGACCGCGCCCCCGCTCCGTGACGTCAGTGGGCGGAGTCCGGAACGACAAGCGTGTACATGACGGAGCGCTGCTGCTTGTGACGCTGGACGCGCCCCTTGGCGACCAGGGCCTCAAGCGTGTTCCGCACCACCTGCGGAGTCGGGTTGCGGTCCGGGTGCTCCGCGAGCAGCTCGTCCCGCAACTCCTGGGCGAGGCGCGGTTCTTCGTGCGCTCCGAGCAGTTCCATCAGGAGGTCGCCGAGCAGCGGCTGCCGGGCCTTCGCCTTCGTGCCGGCCTTGCGCGGGCGACCTGTCGCGGCCGCCTTGGCCGGGGTCGCGCGACGGGCTTCGGCCCCAGCGGAGGCTCGCTTCGCCTTCGTGGCGGCGGTGCCGGGCTCGTCCTGAGGCTGCTCGGGCAGCCGGGACGGGTCGGCGAAACCCTCGTACTGCTGGGCCAGGCTCAGAATGTCCAGCAGGAGGGCTTCCTCCCGCTGTAGCACCGTGATCCGCTCCGTCAGCTTCTGCTGCAGCCGGCGGTTCGCCTCCAGGTCCGACGCGGCTTGGTCCACCAGCCGGGTGGCGGTTGACTGGGTGGTCACAAGGCTTCACTCCCTCGATACGAACGTTGCTCCGCATGCTACCCAGGCCCGGAGCTCCTGTGCAGACAAGTGTCGACGCGCGAGGCCGGGCGGATCGTGCTCCCTCGCCGGACGGATCGTGCTCCCTCTCAGACGCGGGCCGAGGCGCGGTCGCGGGCCGTCGCCGTCGCCTCCTTCGCGGCGCCGTGGTGCACGGGACCGTGGCCGGGGAGCAGGATCTCGGCGTCCACCTCCTCCAGCACATCCAGCGACACGAGGGCCCGCGAGCGGTCGGTGTGGAACATGGTCGGAAGGAGCTGCGGGCCACTGGTCCGGGAGGTGGGGTGGGCGGTCACCAAGGCGTCGCCCGTGATCAGGATCCCGCTGCCCGGCAGGTGGTAGGCGCAGTGGCCGCGCGTGTGCCCCGGCGTGTGCAGGGGCACGGGGCCGCCGGGAAGGTCGAGCGGGCCCGCCGAGGGGAAGGCCCGGGGCTCCGAGACCGGGACGTGGGCGGTGCCCCCGGCCCGCAGGGCATGGACCGCCCAGGGGAGCACACCGGGCCGCCACGCCTGCGCCAGGACCTTTCCGACGGAGACCTGGTCGAGGAAGTCACGACGGGCATGGGGCACCTCCTCCTCGTGCATCAGCACGGGGACGTCGTACACGGTGCGCAGGTGCTCGGCCGCACCGATGTGGTCGTTGTGCGCGTGCGTGACCAGGAGGGCCGTCACCGCCCCGGGATGCAACCCGACGGCTCGCAGGGAGGCCAGCACGGCGGCGCGGTCACCGGGGTAGCCGGCGTCGACGAGGGTGCAGCTGTCGCCGTCCTTCACGATCACCCAGTTGGTGTTGCTGCCGGACACCGCGTAGACGTCGCGCGCGACGCGGACGATGTCGCCGTCGCCCGGAACCTTCGTCATGATCGTGCTGATCCTCTCCGGTAAGCGGACCACGGGGGCTCTCCCGCCGGGGCTGTCCCACCGGGGCTCCGGTGACTTCGGCCCATGCTGTCATGTGTGCGCCACAGGAAGAAATGTGTGCCGCGAAGGCGGCACCGTCCGGCGAGCCGCACCGTCTTCCAGGGCGGCCTCCGAGGACGGGGCGTCGGGTGGAGACTCTTCACACATATGTCACTATGGGCGCACGCGATGACCGGATCGGCACATGTGACATCCGACTCACGGGTGTGCGTCCGAGGGAGAAGCGCGTCGCACTGGACAACGCGGAACGAGCGGTCTTCCGGCGCTTCCCGGCCGCGTTCCCAGACGGCGGCCGCCCCCGACTTTCCGTTGCCCACATGACAGAGAACCAGGACGGTTCAGAACACCATGGCTACGCCTCTCACGCCCATGTCCCGATCGGATCTGCTCGGCTCGATCATGGGGGAGCACAGGAACGCCCTCGTCTCCTACGCAGAGAAGCTGCTGGGCGACCACGGGCTCGCCGAGGACATCGTGCAGGAGACCGCCATCCGGGCCTGGCGGAACATGGACCGCCTGATCGGAATGGAGGGATCGGTCAGGGGCTGGCTCTTCACCGTCACCCGGCACCTGGTCATCGACTGGGTGCGCAAGCCCCACGCCCGGAGAGAAGCCACCGGGGTCACCTACAGCGATCCCGTCTCGTGCTCCGACAGCCCCGAGTCCGTGCACGACGCCCTGGTCGTCGCACGGCTGCTGCGCGGTCTGTCTCCCGAGCACCGCGCCGTCCTGGTCCACATCTATCTCTGCGACCGCAGCATCCAGGAGACCGCGGGGATCCTCGGAGTACCGACGGGCACCGTCAAGAGCCGCCACCACAACGCCCTGCGCAAACTGCGCGCGGTCGTGGAGCCCGAGGCGGCGTAGTAGGCGGCCCGCGTACGCCACCCGGGCGGCTCCGCACGTTCGAGCCGGGGACTGAACCTTTCCCCGCGCCGTCCCGTTGTCCCAGTAGAGGGAGCCGCCGCTGCTGAGGGGCGGCCGATCCGGGACGGGACTTCCGGTGGTGCAGCATCCCCCCGTGACCGGGGCCCGTCCCCGCGCCGGCGGCCGCATCCCCCGTATCGCGGACCGCCGGCGCGCTCGCACGTCCTGTCCGCTGAGCGGCCGACGTGCCGCGCGGACATCTCGCTCCGAGTCACCTTTCTGACGGGTGTCTCTGACGTGGCGCAGGGCACAGCTCCCTGCGGACTTCGAGCCCGGTCGCCTCAATGTTCCTCTTCCGCTCTTCATGTGCGCGGCATCCGTGTCGTTGACAGTCCCTGGGGTGCGTGTCACGATCGTCACCAGTTGAACAGGTGACTCTGGCGGATTCCGGAGCGCGCCCCCATGTGTCGACGACACCGCGCGCCCCCACATCGCCGGGGATCCGGCACCACGTGAGGAGCACACGGACCATGGCACGAAAATCGAAACCGGATGCCGAGGGCGGCCCGCCGATGGGGCGACGGGCGATGCTGGGCATGCTGGGAGCGGGAGCAGCCTCACTCGCCCTCGCGCCCCCGCTCCAGCGCGGCTGGGAGAAGTTCCTCGCCACCGCCTCCCAGGCCGACTCGACCGGACTCACCGGCCTGCTGCCCAACCCGGGCGGCTTCCGCTACTACAGCGTCGTCGGATCGGTACCGCGCAAGGACGAGACCACCTACGCCCTCACGGTCGGCGGCCTCGTGGAGAAGCCGAAGACCTACACCCTCGCCGACCTGCGCGCGATGCCGCAGACCCGGGTCGTCGCCGACGTGCTGTGCACGGACGGATGGCGTGTGGACGACACCCCCTTCGAGGGCGTGAAGCTGGCGGACATCCTCGACGCCTCCGGGGTGCGCTCCTCGGGGACGGCGGTCCACTTCACGTGCTTCGACGGTGCCTACACCGAGAGCCTCACCCTGGAACAGGCGCGGCGCTCCGACGTCCTGGTGGCCCTGAACATGCAGGACAAGCCCCTCACCCACGAACACGGCGGCCCTGTCCGCCTCTACGTGGCTCCCATGTACTTCTACAAGTCGGCCAAGTGGCTGTCCGGCATCTCGGTCACGGACAAGGTCGTTCCCGGGTTCTGGGAGGAGCGTGGATATGCGATCGACGGCTGGCTCGGCGACGCCGACCGCGGTGCGGCCTGACCCCTCGGGCCGGGTCCGGCGCTTCAGCACCGCCGAACGCATGGTCCACCGCGCCACCGGCTACCTGATGCTGGTGTGCCTGACCACCGCCGCATGCCTCTACCTCGGGCCGATCGCCCAACTCGTCGGACGCCGGCACCTCATGGCCACGCTGCACGAATGGTCGGGCATCCTGCTGCCGGCGCCCTTCCTGCTCGGTCTGTTCTCGGCGGACTTCCGCGCGGACCTGCGCAGGCTGAACCGGTCCGCCCCGTACGACCGGCAGTGGCTGGCGGCCGCACGCGGGCGCAGGACGGCGCCGGGGGCCCGGCCGGCCGGCAAGTTCAACGCGGGGCAGAAGCTCTACGCGGGCTGGATCGCCGGCGCGGTCCTGGTCATGATGTTCACCGGTCTGCTGATGTGGTTCATGGGGCTGCTGCCGTTCGTCTCACGCACCAGCGCGATCTTCGTCCACGACCTGGTGGCCTGGCTGATCGCCTTCGTCGTCATCGGGCACATCCGCAAGGCCCTGGAGGACCCGGAATCGCGGCTGGGGATGCGTACCGGGTACGTCAGCCGGTCCTGGGCCGAGCGGTACCACTCCCACTGGCTGCGGGAGGAACACGACGCCGGCGCGGCCGGAAGAGCGGACGAGACGTGACGTGCCCGCCGCGCGAGGGCGTTCACCGGCAGTAGGGGCCCGTGAACGCCCCGGGCACCCCCGACGCCCGGATCGTCCGCCCACCCCACCAGGAACGGCGGCGCGTCCCCGCCGCTGACGCCCCACGGGAGCCGGCGGAGGTGCTGCAGCGTGCCGTGGAGCAGGCCGTTCACCGCCTTCGGGCCGTGGCGGCGGCCGTCTACCTCCCGTCGCCGACGGCGGCGAGCTGCGCGCCGCCGTGATCGGCGGCAGCCCGCCGTCCGTCCTCGCGCTTCCCGAGCGGATGGCCCCGGACGCCCCCAACGCCTCCGCGCGGGCGCCTGCCGGCCGGGCGGCGGCCTTCCTCCCCGATCCCCACTCACCCGCCGAACCGGAACAGGGCGCACCGGCCCCTCCGTACACCGTGGCCTCGGTGCCCCTGGAGGCGGACGGCCGCCGCTTCGGCGCGCTGACCATGCTGCGCACGGAGGACGCCGGCGCGTACGACGACGAGGGGGCCCCGGCGTGGGGCGTACCGGGGACACCCGGCTCGGCGGGACTGACCCTGCCGTACGCCGTGCAGCGGCTGACGGACATGCTGAACAGGGCGACCGCCATGGACCACGTCATGGCGGCGGCCGAACTCTGTCTGGCCGCACCGACCGGCGCCCGCGCGCTGGTCCTGGCCTCGGCCGCCGAAGGCCGGCTGCGGCTGGTGGGCCACAGCGGCAGGTCGGCGTCGCTGGTGCGCGACGTACACGGAGCCGCCCGGGACGCGGACGTCCCCGCGGCGCGGGCGGTGCGGGGCAGAGGGCTGTTCTTCTCCGGAACGAGCGGGGGTTGCGGTCGTACGGACGCCGCCGCCCTTCTTCCGTTCGCCGGCGACCGACACGTACTCGACCTGCCGATGGGCGAAGGCCCGCCTGCCGGTCGGCGCCCGCCAACGCGCCGCTCGGACAGGACCCCGGTGCCTACCCGTCTGAGGGACACACGCTTGAGCCGGGCACCGTCCTCGCGCTGTACGCGTCCGGCGGCAGCTGCCGCCGGCCCGCTACGAGGGAGGGGCCGACAGGAGAGCACCCCGGACCGCGCGCCTGCGCGTCCGGCGGCGGGATCCGCGCGGTGTACGAGCGGCCCGCGACGTCGTGCACGAGCACCTGTGCTCCGGGGGACTTGCGGACCTGTCGGCCGGTCTGTCGGCTGATCTGTCGGCAGACCTCGTCCTCGTCACCTCGGAACTGGTGACCAACGCACTCGTCCACACGGACGGAGACGTGGACCTGCGGCTCCGGGTGTCCGGCGGTCGCGTCCGCCTGGCGGTGGGGGAGCACGGCCGCGGTCTGCATCTGGTCGAGGCCCTCGCCTTCACGTGGCACACCTTCCCGACCGGCCGGGGCAAGACCGTGCGGCTGGAGACGGACATCCCTGGGTGATCGGACGCGCCGCAGGGGCACGCGCGTGGCGCGTGCCCCTGCGGTGTCGGTGGAGTCAGTTGTCGCTGTTGAAGATCGTCAGCAGGTTGAGCACCTCCAGGTAGATCCACACCAGCGTCAGGGTGAGGCCGAAGGCGGCCAGCCACGCCTCCTCGCGCGGGGCGCCGTAGGCGACCGCGTCCTCGACCTGCTTGAGGTCCAGGGCGAGGAAGGCGGCCCCCAGCAGGATGCCGATGACGCCGAAGGCGATGCCGAGGGCTCCGCTGCGGAAGCCGAGGCCGTTGCCGGCGCCGAACGCGGCGAAGAGCGCGTTGGCGACCGTCAGTAGCAGGAAGCCGGTAGCGGCGACGAGGACGAAGCCGGCGAACCGCCGGGTGACCCGGATCCATCGCATCCGGTAGGCGAGGAGCGTGGCTCCGGAGACGGCGAGGGTGCCGAGCACCGCCTGGACGACCACGCCGGGCGCGATGTACGTCGACAGAGTGCTGGACAGCACCCCGAGGAACACACCCTCCAGCGCCGCGTACCCGAGGATGAGCGCCGGGGACGGCTTCCGCCGGAACGTCTGGGCGAGCGACAGGGCGAAGGCGCCGAGGGCGGCGCCCAGGGCGATGCCGTACGACCGGCCGAGATTCGCCTCGTCGACGGGCAGCAGAACCCAGGAGAGGACGGCGGCCACCACCACGGAGCCGAGGGTCGTCGCCGTGCGGACGACGACGTCGTCCATGGTCATCACGTTCGGGCCGGTCCGGTGGCCCGTGCCTCCGGGGGAGGCGTAGGGGTTGGTCGTGTAGTCGTCCGCCGACCGGCCGCCGGCCGCGACCCCCACTGTCTCGCGCTCGTACGCGCCTGCCGGACCGGCGTCACGCATGGCGCCCCAGCGGGAGAAGATCGGGTTGCTGGTCCTGGTCCTCACGTCATTCCTCCTCGTCCGCCGCATGTGCGGCCCTGCCGCAAAGGGGTGTGGCGGAGCCCGCATCGGCACACGTGTGCCGATGCCGCCGGCATACCAGGCGACCACCCTTGCGTCACCACTCTGACAGGTGACGCATGGGGAGGCAAGTCCCGGCATGCGGGGCGAGAGGGACGGCGGATCGTTCAGTCGGCCGGTGTCTCCGGACTGCCGAGGAGGTTCCTGAGGAAGCCGTCCCAGTTCAGGCCCTCCATCTCCACGTCGGCCGCGACGATCCGGTACGTGGCTTCGAGCCACGCCGTCAACGGCTCGGTCGGGACCTCGAACAGCGCCTCCACCTCCTCGGATTCGAGGAGCAGCCACGACGAGGGGCGCTCGCGGTCCAGCGTCGGCCACATCCGTACGTCGCCGGTCCCGCTCATGGACGTGACGCCGAGGTGGAGCAGTTCACGTCCGATGTGCCAGACCAGGCTGGGGCCGCGTTCCGCGAGGAACTCGACCGTGATCACCGCGGCCATCTCCGGGTCGAAGAGGAACTTCGCGCGCATCGGCACCCGGGTGAACTCGTCGAGCATCTGGTCGAGCCCCAGGTGCAGCGACGGCACGAGCTCCGAGGTCGAGCGGGCACGCAAGGACGGCTGGTCACGGTGCATGGCGGGTTTCCCTCCGTGGGGCGAATGGTGCGCCTCCCACTCTTCGCCGGAGGCGGACATCCCACATCGGTCAGTTGACGGTCGACGGGCCTTTCCCCTCCCGGTGGTCGACGGCACCGTCATACGGGGCGGGGGCCGCTCCGGGTGTGTCCTCAGTCAATCTTCTGCGCGCCCGGGGAGGCGGCGGACCCCGCGTGCGCTCCGCGCGGGACGCCGTCGACATCGCCGGAACCCTCCCGGCGAGCAGGCCCCGCAGGTGACCCCGGTGAAGAGACTCCTTCAGGTGTGAACCCGGAGGGGGTGCCGCACCGTGTACCGATCGGAAGCGTCCGGCGCCGAGCGCACTGCGGCGGCGGACGGGGCGGGGAACCGGTCTTCGTTCGAGTGAGGCGAAGACCTGGCCCAGCCGTCGGCGCGGCGAGACACGCGTCGCGCCGACGGCACTTCCCCGTGAGGAGGTCCTGCCTCGTTCCCCCCGTGCGAGACAGGACCTCCCACGAGCACGTTCGCCAAGGCGTATCGATAGGCGGATCCGGTCCGGATCCCTGCGCCGCCCGAGCGCGGCTCTCCATCGTCGTGATCGCCGGGAGCCGGTTCGTGCGCGGCAGAGCCCGTGCGTTCGTCCCGGCATGCACGGAACACGTTTCGCCGGCCCCGACAGGACGGTCCGCCGCGCACCGGGGTACGGGAGCCGGCTGACGGACGTGGGTCATCGCCACCTTCCCGGGTCGGCGTGGACGAATCCGGCACCCCGAGCTGACACGGAGGAGAAGATGACAACGCACGACGGGTGCGGTCCCCAGTGCTGCGGCCGCACTCCGGCCCGGCCCTCGCCGCCCCGGCGGCGACGGACCGCCGTCGGCGGGAGCAGGCCGGCCCTCTCCCTCGTCCCGCGTCCCGAGGACGCCCGCGGCGTCCCCGTCCCGCTGTCCTCGCTGACCAGGAACCCGATGCCTCCGTCGGTGCGGGGCGCGGTCGTGACGGAGGTGGACGGCCGGCTGATGGCCACCTGGATGCCGTCTGAGGGACCGCCCCGTGTCCCGCACGGACGCATCCTGCTGTCCTGGACGCAGGCGACCTTCGGCAGGACGGACGTCCGGGCACACCTGGGCCTCGCGGGTGCGCAGGTCCTGCTCGCGTTCTGGCCCGGACTGCGCGGGGAATGGTCCTCCGTGGTCCGTCCCACTGTCGTGGAGGTGGCCGAACTGCACGCCGCGCTCCGCCTGGCGACCAGGGCCCGCGACCACCGGCCCGGCTGAGCGATCGGTCCGAGACCCACCCACCCTGTCGTCACCCGCCAAGGTGGTGACTATGCTGGAGGCCGGTCATCGAGCCGGCGGCCGGTCGTCGAGAAGAGGAGCGCACGGACATGAGCACAACCGAGGAGAGGGCCCTGCTGGCGGGCGGATGCTTCTGGGGCATGCAGGAGCTCATCCGGTCACTGCCCGGCGTGGTGCGTACCAGGGTCGGTTACACGGGAGACGACGCGAAGCCCCACCCCACCTACCGCGACCACGGACGGCACGCGGAGTCGATCGAGGTCGTCTTCGACCCCTCGGTCACCGACTACCGCGCGATCCTGGAGTACTTCTTCCAGATCCACGACCCCAGCACCCGCGATCGCCAGGGCAATGACATCGGGCTCGACTACCGCTCCGCCATCTACTACACCGACGACGAACAGCGCCGCGTCGCCCTGGAGACCATCGCCGACGTCGACGCGTCCGGTCTGTGGCCCGGCCCGGTGGTGACGGAGGTCGAGCCGGCCGGCGCCTTCTGGGAGGCGGAGCCGGAACACCAGGACTACCTCCAGCGCTACCCGGACGGCTACACCTGCCACTTCCCGCGCCCGAACTGGCGACTGCCACGGCGCGAGGCGTCCTGAGACCGGGAGAGGCCGGGAGGAGCGAGACTCCTCCCGGCCTCTCCGCGTCCCCCTTCGCGGGCCGGCCGCGGGACGACCGGACCCGCGTGCCGCTTCAGAGCAGGCCCCGGGCGGCCGCCGTGACTCCCGCCTGGAAGCGGGTGTCGGCCCCCAGTTTCGCCAGGACCGCCGCGACGCGCCGGCTGGCGGTCCGGGTGCTGCACCCCAGCTGGCGTGCGATGGCCTGGTCCTTCAGCCCCGCCTTGAGCATGCCCAGCAGCACCATGTCGTCCGCGTCGAAGGAGCCGGCCTCGGCGGCGGGCCCGGACGCCTCGGCGACGCGCCCGAGGGGCACGGCGCCTGCCCAGTAGGCCTCGTACAGCTCCATCAGCGCGTCCAGCATGCCGGACGGGTGGATGACGACGAGGTCGTCGTAGACCGGCCCGGACAGCGGGACCAGGGCCACCCGCCGGTCGATGATGTGCAGTTTGAACGGCAGGGAGGGCAGCACCCGGGACCGCTCGCCCCGTTCGGCGAGGCCGAGGAGCGTCGCGAACCGGCCGGGGCGCTCCATCGACTGCGGACAGTAGATCGACCGCACGTCCACACCGCGCTCCAGCCACGCACGCGTGATCGCTTCCTCGTCCTCGTTGCTGTGCTGCCGGCCGTCGGACCGCCCCATGTAGGGCGGACGGTCCAGCGCCCACACATGGCTGCTCGCCGACCTGGTGAGCTGGTCGACCCGCTCGATGACCGACTCGCGGTCCGACAACACCTCCACGAGGTTCCGCGGATCGTCGCGAAGCCGCCCCTCCCGGTACTGCTCGGCGATCCGGGCGATCTCCGCCCCCGCCGAGGACAGCTCGCTCTCCGCCTCGAACCGCCGCCTGGCGAGCAGGGGGACGAGCGCCGACTGGGGGTCCGTCGGCTGGTGGACGCCGTCCGCCGTCGCACGCAGCAGCCCCAGCTCCCCGAGGCGGGCCACGGACCGGTGGACGTCCCGCTCCGGCATGCCGAGGGAGGCGGCCACGTCGGCGACTGCCGCCCGACCGCGGTCCAGGAAGCTCCGGTAGACGCGTTCCTCGCACCCGGATATGCCCAAGGCCGTAAGCACGTGTGTGTACCTCCGTCGCCGCGTGTGTGTCATGTGTGGCGTGGACGGCCATGCGTCCAAACATGCCACCAGAGTATCTGGACACCTATCCGGGGGACAGCGTTCACTTTGCTCGCCGCGACGCTCGGTCGCGTACTCGTCGCTCTCTTCCTCCGGAGGAACGTGTGAGAACCACGTCCCGCAGAACTACCGCCTCCTGGGCAGCGGTGGTCTGCGCCGTCTCCCTGGGCGTCGTCTGTCCCGGACCACCCGCACAGGCGGTTCACGGCCAGTCGATCCCCGTCCCCGTCCCCGCCTCCGCGACCGCGGACGCTCCGGCCGGCCGCTACATCGTCACCCTCACCGACGCACCCGTCGCGCTCTACAAGGGCGGTACGGCCGACCTGGCCGCCACCGCTCCGGCACCGGGCGCCAAGGTCGACACGGGAAGCCGCGCCGCGCGCCGGTACCGTGACCACCTCCAGGACCGGCAGAGCGAGGCCGCCGCCTCCGTCGGCGCCAGGATCCGGGGACGTTACACCGTGGCCGTCAACGGGTTCACCGCGGACCTGACCATTGCTCAGGCCGCCCGCCTCAAGGACAGTCCCGGCGTCCTGGGCGTCAGCCCGGACGGACGGGTCGAGGCGACGGACGACTCCCGGTCCACCGACTTCCTCGGCCTGCCGGGCCCGCAGGGACTCTGGGCGAAGCTCGGCGGCACGGAGAAGTCCGGCAAGGGCGTGGTGGTCGGCGTGATCGACTCCGGGATCTGGCCCGAGAGCGCGTCGTTCGCCGGGGCAGCCCTGGGCACCGCACCCCCCACCGAGAAGGACCCCCACCGCCCCTACCGCGACGGCGACGCCGTCGTCATGCGGAAGGCCGACGGCTCCACCTTCACCGGCGCCTGCCAGACCGGCGAACGGTTCACCGCCGACGACTGCAACACCAAGCTCGTCAGCGCCCGTTACTACAACGAGGGCTGGCTCGCCCAGACGCCGGAACAGCGGCGGGGCGACTTCCTCTCCGCCCGCGACAACAGCGGCCACGGCACCCACACCGCCTCCACCGCGGCGGGCAACGCGGGCGTGCGGGCCTCCGCGGACGGACACGACCTCGGAGAGACCTCCGGAGTGGCCCCGGGCGCCGTCGTCGCCGCGTACAAGGCACTCTGGACCGAGAAGGGCACCACCGCCGCGAGCGGCTACGACTCCGACATCGTCGCGGCCGTCGACCAGGCCGTCGCGGACGGCGTCGACGTCCTCAACTTCTCGGCGGGCAAGGACCGCGAGTCGAAGCTCGACATGCCGGTCCAGCAGGCGTTCCTGGCCGCCGCCCGGGCCGGCGTGTTCGTGTCGGCGGCGGCCGGCAACGCCGGCGTCTCGACCGAGACCATCGACAACACCGCGCCCTGGACCACCACCGTCGCGGCCTCCACGATGGCGCCCACCGAAGCCACCGTGGAACTCGGCGACGGCCGTACCTACGTCGGCGCCAGCAACACCGTACGCGCCGTCTCCGGCCCCGTACCCCTGGTCCGCGCCCAGGACGCGAGGGCGGCCGGCGCCTCGCAGGACGACGCCCGGCTGTGCCGGGACGGAAGCCTCGACCCGGCCAGGACGGCCGGCAAGGCCGTGGTGTGCGACCGCGGCGTCACCCTCCGCCCGACGAAGTCGGCCGAGGTGGCCCGCGCCGGCGGTGTCGCCATGGTGCTGGTGAACACCGAGGACCTCGACACCGACAGCGACCTCCACGCCGTGCCCACCGTGCACCTGAACGTTCCGGGAGCCTCGGAGGTGCGCGCCTACGCGGCCGCGCCCGACGCGACCGTGACGCTGCGCACGGGCGGATCGACCGGCACCCCGTACCCGCAGATCGCGCCCTTCTCCTCGCGCGGCCCCTCGACGGAGAACAAGGGCGCCCTGATCAAGCCGGACATCGCCGCGCCCGGCGTCAGCGTCCTCGCGGCCGTCTCGCCGTCCGGCGACTACGGCCGCGAGTTCGACTTCATGACCGGCACCTCGATGGCCGCCCCCCAGATCTCGGGTCTCGCCGCGCTCTACTTCGGCGTCCACCCCACGTGGTCGCCGATGGCGGTGAAGTCCGCCATGATGACCACCGCCGTCGCCACCAGAACCGCCTCGGGCGGCGTGAACACCGATGTGTACCAGCAGGGTTCCGGCCAGGTCGACCCCGCCGCGATGCTCGACCCCGGTCTGGTCTACGACTCGACGGTCGAGGACTGGCTCGCCTACGAGGAGGGGCTCGGCATCGACACCGGCACGGGTGTCGCCCCCATCGCCCCCAGCGACCTGAACTACCCCTCGCTCTCCGTGGACCGGCTGCTGGGGTCGCGGACCCTCACCCGCACGCTGACCGCGACCCGCCCGGGCGTCTACCGGGCCTCGGCGGAACTGCCAGGGTTCCGCGTCGAGGTGAAACCGTCCACCCTGCGGTTCCGCCACGCCGGACAGAGTGCGAAGGTCACGGTGAAGCTGACGCGCACCACCGCGGCCTCCGGCGTCCCCGTCACCGGGAACCTGACGTGGACCGGCCACGGCCACCTCACCGTGCGCAGCCCCATCGTGGTGACCCCGCGGATGCTGGAGGCTCCCGGCCGGGTCGTCGGCGCCGCCACGGAGGAGGGAAGCCTCACGTACTCCGTGACCCCGGGCACGGAGAGGCTCGCGCTGACCTCCTACGCCCCGGTCGTGGGCCCGCCGGTCTCCGGTGAGGTGGCCACGGCCCGGGGCGACGTGCAGGAGTACACCGTCACCATCCCCGAGGAGAACAAGGCGGCCGAGTTCTTCGTCAGGACGGACACCCCCGACTCGGGCGTGTGGATGTACGTGGCCTCGCTTTCGGCCGACGGCCTGCCCGAGACACTGCTGGACTGGTCCTCGATGGGTTCGACGGCCCACCTCAGCCCGAAGCTCGCCCCCGGCCGGTACCTCCTCGCCGTCGTGGCCTCGGCCCACAGCCCCGGCACCTCGTCCACCGGCTTCACCCTGCGGACCAACCTGGTGAACGCGGACTCGCCGAAGACCGGAAGCTTCGACGTGTCGCCGACACGGCCCGAGACGACGCCCTACGAACCCTTCTCGGTCACCGGCAGGTGGTCCGGCGTGAGCGGGTCCCCGGCCACCGCGTACGTCGAGTACCCGGACGGCACCGGCACCGTGGTCAGCATCGGCGGCTGACATCGTCCCCCGGCGTCCCCTCCACCAAGGACGGGACGCCGGGCCGCTGCGCCTACCGGGGGACCTGTCCATACGTGAGTGGTACACAAACCGTAGGGCTCCCCCTATGGTCCACTCATGCGGCCGTTGTGCATGCTGAGATCATGTGCATCAACATCGTCGTCGTCGACGACGACCCCGAGTTCCGCCGCATCGTCACGACGCTGCTGAGGGCACGGGGCCTGCGTGTCGTGGCGGAGGCCGGGGACGGTTCCTCGGCCCTGACCGTGGTGCGGGCACATCGCCCCCATGGCCTGCTCCTCGATCTGCACCTGCCCGACATGAACGGTCTGAGCGTGGCCCAGCGGCTCGCCGAGGACGAGGTCCGGCCGCGGATCGTGCTGACCTCCACCGACGGCGCATTGTGGTCCCAGGAGGAACTGGAGGCGGCGGGCGTCGCGGGCTTCGTGGCCAAGGACAAGCTCGTCGACGCCGACCTGCGGAGCCTGTTCGCCTCCTCCACCCCCTGACGGGCCCCGGGGACAGCGCCACCGGCGGTGCCCCGCCGCCTCCCGCACGCCGCCTGCTGCCTGCTGCCCAGGATGGTCGTGCTCACCTTCGGGTACGCACGCCACACGCCACACTTGGGCCACGGCCCCGGGGGCAACCGAGCGCGGCGCCCAGTCTCCACCGCGATGCGAACGTTGATATGTTTCGGAATGTATCCGAGAAACATATCTAAGGGGTTGTGAAACATGGATCGTCAGCGCACACCTCACGCGGCACCCTCTGTCGATCCGCGGCACGAGGGAGACCGGAGCTACGACATCATCCTGGTCGGAGGCGGCTCGGCCGGCTGCGTCCTCGCGGCGCGGCTCACCGGCGACCCCGACCTGCGCGTGCTGCTCCTGGAGGCGGGGACTGCCGCCCCGGACCTGCCGGACGCCGTGGCGTTTCCGCCGGCCTGGCCCGCCCTCGCCGCGACGGAGGCGAACTGGGGCGACACGACGATCCCGCAGAACGGCGGTTCCTCCTCCGCCCGGACCGGACCCGCCATCGCGCTGCCTCGCGGCCGGGGCGTCGGCGGTTCCTCCGCGATCAACGCCATGGTCTTCGCCCGCGGCCACCGCACCAGCTACGACCGGTGGGCGGACCACGGAGCCAAGGGCTGGGGCTTCGACGACCTCCTTCCCTCCTTCCAGCGCACCGAGACCGCCGTCTGCGGCGGCGCCGGCCGCGGTGCGTCCGGCCCGCTCACCGTCGGCCCGACGGCCGACCCCCACGAGGTGCTGCGCGCCTGTCTCACCGGAGCGGTCGAGACCGGACAGCGCCGGGCATCGGACATCAGCGGCGGCGTGGAGGAGGGCTTCGCACCGGTCGACCTCAACATCGTCGGCGGCCGGCGCCAGAGTGCCGCCGACGCCTACCTCACCCCGGTGCTGAACCGCCCCAACCTCGACGTCGCCACCGGCGCCACCGCCCACCGGCTCCTGTTCGAGGGCGCCCGCTGCGTCGGCGTGGAGTACGGCGTCCAGGGCCGTGTCCACACCGCCAGGTCCACCCGCGAGGTCGTCCTGACCGCCGGCTCCCTCGGCAGCCCGCAGCTCCTGCTGCGCTCCGGGATCGGCCCCGAGCAGGAGCTGCGCGAGGCCGGGGTGGAGCTGTTCCACGCGTTGCCCGGCGTGGGCCGCAACCTGCACGACCACCCGCTGGTCAACCTCGTCCACCGCACCCGCCGCACCGTGCCGCCGGCCCAGGGCAACCACGGCGAGATCATCGGCCTGCTGCGCAGCACGCCCGAACTGGACGGCCCCGACCTCCAGATCCTCTTCATCGACGTCCCGTTCCCCAACCCGGTCGTCCCGGTGGACAACGGCTTCACCATCGGCGTCTCCCCGATGCTCCCGTTCAGCCGCGGCACCCTGAGGATCACCTCGGCCGACCCGTACGCGGCACCGGTGATCGACCCGGCCTACTTCACGGACGAACGGGACGTGAAGGCCGTGCTGTCCGGCATCGCCACGGCACGCGACATCGCCCGCTCCTCGGCACTCGCGTCCTGGGGCGTCGAGGAGGTCGCCCCCGGCCCCGACGTCACGGACCGGAAGTCGCTCGGCCGCTACGCCCGTACCGTCTTCCAGTCCTACTGCCACCCCGTCGGCACCTGCGCGCTGGGCGAGGACGAGGACTCCGTGGTCGACTCCGAACTGCGGGTCCGCGGGCTGGAGGGGCTGCGCGTCGCCGACGCCTCCGTCATCCCCTCGATCCCGTCGAACAACACCAACGCGACGGTGTACGCCATCGCGAAACGAGCCGCCGAACTCCTCCGCGCCGCCGCCTGACGGCACGCGCCGGGCCGAGACACGAGACCGGCCGAACGCCGGCCCCCGCGACGCGACCCGGGGGCGTGGAAGCCACCTCACTCGCCGAAGTCTCACGGTCTGAGGAATGCGAGGTGGCCTGGTCCAGCGCAAGACGCCCTCGAAGTGACGCGGCCATCGCCTGCACGACCACCGGGAAGAGGGCGAAGCCCTACCGCCGCCCCACTCCCAGCCCAGAGCTCCGCCCACTTCCTGCGGGGCGGGTCTCCGGGTGTCACGGATGCGTGCCCCTCGCGGAAACGGCTTGCTCCAGGTTCGACCGCACCAGCTCCACGAGCGGGTGGTCCTGACTTAGCACCCGCTCGGCGTCGGCGAGGGTCTGCATGTGCAGGGGGATGGCTTGGTCCAGGTCGCCCGCCTCCTCGTACACGAGTGCGAGGTTATTGCGCGAGACGAGGGTGTCAGGGTGGTCTGGGCCTAGTACTCGCTCTCGTTCGGCGAGGGTCTGCTCGTGCAGGGGGATGGCTTGGTCCAGGTCGCCTGCGCCCTCGTACGCGAGTGCGAGGTTGCTCCGCGAGACGAGGGTGTCAGGGTGGTCTGGGCCTAGTACTCGCTCTCGTTCGGCGAGGGTCTGCTTGTGCAGGGGGATGGCTTGGTCCAGGTCGCCTGCCTCCTGGTACGCACAGGCGAGGTTGTTGCGCGAGATGAGAGTGTCGGGATGGTCGTGTCCCAGCACTCGTTCGCAGTTGGCGATGGTCTCTTCGAGAAGGGGGATGGCCCGGCGCAGGTCACCTGACAACTGATGCACGCCCGCCAGGTTGTTGCGTGAGGTGAGGGTGTCGGGATGGTCGTGTCCCAGCAGGCGCTCTCGCCTGGCGAGAGTCTCTTCGAAAAGGGGTGTGGCCCGGTCCAGGTCGCCTGCCTGCTGGTACGCGTAGGCGAGGTTGTTGCGCGAGGTGAGGGTGTCGGGATGGTCGTGTCCCAGCAGCCGCTCTCGCTCGGCGAGGGTCTGCTCGTACAGCGGGGTGGCCCGGCCCAGGTCGCCAGCCGACTCGTACGCGCCGGCGAGGTTGTTACGCGAGGTGAGCGTGCTCAGGTGGTCCGGACCCAGCAGCCGCTCGTGTGCGGCGAGTGCGCGCTGGAAGGCGGGCAGGGCCAGGGACAGTGCGCCCTGGCCCTGCCGGTACGTGGCTGCGCGGTCGAGGGCACGGGCGGTGGCGGGAGTGTCATCGTTGGCGGGGTGGTGGCTGGTGAGGGCGTCGATGTGGGGGAGGAGCGCCTGGTAGCGGGGCCAGTTCGCGGGATCGTCGGCATTCCCGGGGTAGGCCGTGGCGAGGAGCGCGGCGGCGTGGTCGCGGGCACGGTCGATGTCGTCGGGGTGGCGGTGGGGGTCGTCGGGGTCGGGGGTGCGGGCGAGGGTCTGCACGAGGCGGTGGATGGTGAGGGTGCCGTCGTGGTTGTCCGTGATCATGTTGTAGGCGGCGAGTTTGCCGATTGCGGCATCGACCTCGATGGAAGTGGCGAGCGGCGCCAGCAGATCACGGGGGATGCGGTCGGGGGCGTACCAGGCGAGCAGGCGAAGCAGGTCGCCTGTGAGTGGGGTGATGGTATGGAGGCGGTCGAGTGTGAGGCGCCAGATGCGTGCGCAGGTGCGTGCGGAGTCGCCGCCCTCGGTGACGGCGGCGTACATCGCCGCGGGAGCGGAGGCGAGCCGGTCCAGGTAGGTCAGGGGGGTGGCGCCGGTTTCGGCGCAGTAGGCCGCGGCCTGTTCGACGGCCAGGGCGAGGTGCCCTAGCGCGGCGCAGACCTCTTGGGCGCCGGCATGGTCGCGGGTGCCGTGCTGATCGAGGATGTTGGTGAACAGTTCGACCGCGTCTTCGGGGTTGAGGACGCCGAGGCGGACGACGGTGGCGTGGTGGTGCCAGCCGCTGGCCAGGCGGGTGGTGACCAGCACTCTTCCGCCGCGGATCCGGTCCAGCAGCGGGCGGATGTGGCCAGGGGCCTCGACGTTGTCCAGCACCAGCAGCCACCTTTCTGGGTGGTTGGCGAGCCACCGGATCGCGCGTTCGGTCTGCACTTCGGCGGGGAGGCCAGCCAGGCCAGGCTGCAGGGCCCGGGCCAGAGCCGCTACCCCCGAGTCGACCGCGGGCGCGGTTTCGGCCGTGATCCACCATCGCACCGTCTCGTGCCGACCGGCGGCCCACTGGGCGGCGAGCGCTGACTTGCCCACCCCACCCAGCCCGTGCACCGCTTGGACGAGCACCTCTCCCGCCCCGGTGAACGCCTGGTTCAGAGCCGCGAGCTCGGAGGCGCGGCCGACGAACCCTCCGCCGGCGAGGGCCGGGATGTTGGATACTCCGCGTTCTCCTGCATCAGCCGGGATCGGGCCGTGAGCCTCGGGGGAGAGCACGAATGCCTGCTGGGCTTCGACGTGCTGGGTGACGGAACCGGTGACATCGCCGCCGGCGACGATCGCCCCGCCAGCTCCGCTCAGTTGAACCGGTGCTGTGGGCTGCTCTGTAGAAGCGGGGCGTTTCCTGATCACGAGCGGTACTCGGTGGTCGAGTCCTCGATGTCGCCGCCGGCGACGATTGCACCGTCCCGGCCGGCCAGTCCCTCTGCATCTGGTGTGGCGGGGTGGGATGGTGCGGGAGATGTGGCGGTGTAGTGGGTCGAGGAGCGGGTCACGTTCCCCCGGGCCACGATCGCACCCCGCTCCGCAACCACGGGCGCCACCGGAGCAGTCGTCGGTGCCGGGGCAGGCGTCGCAGTCGGTGCGGAGGTGCTGGTGGCAGCCGTGCGGAGCTGCCACAGCGCCGCGCCGGCCGCGACCAGTCCTGCCACCGCGCCGACGACGCCCCAGCCCTGAGCCGATCCTTCTGGGTGCGACACCGTCACCCACACCAGCATTCCCACCCCTGCGCCGGCCCCCATCAGGGCCAGTCCCCACCAGCACTTCCGCTGCCATGTCGTCATACCGCTCATAGTCGCCCAGTCGGCCAGGTTCTGTCCCGCGGATCATGAGGTCGTAGCCTGCGGCGCATGCACAGCACCCTGACCGAGCACGCTCGGTGCCTCTACGGAGACGAGTACCGTCCGACACCGGCGTGCGATCAGGAGCACCGCGAGCACTACTTCGTCGAGGAGCTGACGTTCGCTGACGCGGACGCGATCCTCTCGATGCTGCGTGAACTCAGCCCGCACCTGGTCGACGGCCACCTCCCGGTGTGGATTCGTAACCTCGCCTATCGGCTCGTGCTGCTGCAGCGGCCGGACGAGCCGGCTCTTCTGCGGGAGGCCGCGCAGAACCTGTGGTTGCACGGTCCAGACTGGGACGACATCGCGGCCAGGCTCACCCAGCAGGCCGAAGAGCTGGAAGCCCGCTGACGGACCAGGCCGTCAGCTCTTGAGCCACAGGCGGATCGAGGCCACGGTCACGGTCCCCGTGAAGAGGGAACATCATGACGGTCGTGCGCACGGGGGGGGTCTTCGCTGCCTACCTTGCGAATCAGGGACCCGGCGAGCCCGCATCGATGTCCACCGCTGTGGCGAACCAGGTGCACGAGAGGGTGCGGGCCGCGCCTGTCTCCTGAGCAGCCCGGCAGGCGCCGCAGAGGAATCTTTGCTGTTTCGCCCCGAGCCCCCGGACGGTCCTGCTGATGGTCCGGGTAGCTGTCAGGCCCCTCTTGGGAACTGTCGCCTTCTCTGCGCCTGATGAGGATCCGCAATAATGGCTCGGGTCGGACGTCCGTGAGAGGCCAAGTCAGCAACCTGCCTGGCGGATCGTTTCGGTTACAGCTGATACCAGTCGTCTCCGCCGACGCGCAGCGAACGGCCGAGGTAGTCGCGCAGGTCATTGGCCACCCACCTACGACTGTCGCTCTCGTGTTCCCAGACGAACACGTCCGGGCGCTGCGGCTTCTGCACGAAGGCGAACTGATCACCGCCCCCATTGCCACCGAAGAACATGAGGGCGTCGAAAGACATATAGAGCTGGCCGAAGGCCTCGTCGGACCAGAAGCGGAGGTTCTGCTCGACGATCTGATCGATGGTCCAGACAGTGTCCACGTGAGAGTGACCGAGCACCCCGTTGCTCTCCAACAGCAGGTGCTTAAGGTCCGTCGGCAGAGCTCGCCCCAGCCGCCTCTCGGCCTCGACGATCTCGGACGCCTCGACCGGATCCCGAAGCCCTGCATCAGGAAAGACTTCCTGCACTGACTGTCTCCACATGACAGCGAGCTTAGCCAAGGGCGAGGCGACGTCACTTCTGGTGAACATCCGCAGCACCCAAGATCGCCAACTATCGCCAACTGCTGCCCAAACCGCTGACCAACCGCTGCTACTTCTCGGGTCCTGGCACAACTTCCGTGATGGCTGGCTACGGGTCACTCTTCGTGGTCGCGGGCAGCTGGATGGCTTGGCGTGGACCCGAAAGCCAGCTATGTTGAACGTGTTCGAATTGAACGCGTTCAATCGGGGGAGTAGGTATGGAGCGTGGGCCTGTTCGTACGGGGCAGTCGGTGCTCGCGGTGGCTGCGGTCGTGTCTCTTCTGCCGGCATTGGCCATCGGGCTGCCCAGCGGGCTCGGAGGGATATTCCTCCTCACCGCCACGCCGGTATCCCTTCCCCTCTTCCTGCGACGCTCGCCTCAGGCGTTCGCCTGGGCGTCCCTCATCATCGGTACTGGCTTGCTGGCCTGGGCGGTGGTGGGTCTCATCGTGGGACTGTTCTTGTTCATCCCTGCGGCTCTGATGCTGCAGGCAAGCGCGTTCGTGGACGCTCGCACTCGGCCGGGCGTGCCGGGGGGAGTTGCCGCGTTGGGCGTTCCGCTGGCATCCGGCCTCATGTTCTACGGCATCCCTGGCCTCTGACGAACGAGCACTCCGGCGAAGTCGTGAGGCGGCTGTCCGCCGCGAGTGATCCACCTCCACAGAAGTTGTGCCAGAGCCCGTTCTCGCGTACAAGGCCATGCTGAAGTCGTCCGGGTTGCTCGGGTGCCGCGGTGATCCTGCAATCTGCGAGTTTCAGCGAGGTGATCAGGCAGCCGCCGGTGTTCCCGCGTGTGCTATTCGGCCAGGTCCGACGGCTTTGTGCCATTCATCGGCAACCCTCCTTCAACATCGCCAAGCCGCCGCTAGACAAGAGGTGACGGTGGCATCCAGCCGTCCGTGGAGTGAAGGACAGTCGGTGGGGAGGCCGGGGCGGTTGGTAACCATCAACATGGCGGTGCTGCTCGCAGTCGTCGTCATCTGGCGGCTTCGGCGGCGTACGGAGGCCCGCAGCCGCTTCGACGAGAAGCTGACCGTCGTCATCGTCCTGGCACTGGGCGTCCTGCTCGCCCCCACCGCCGTCGGCGAGGGAATTTTGAACGTCCTGGGGCAGCTGGCGGGCAGCGTTACCCAGGCCAGCCGATGAGCCCCCGTACACGCACGGGCCGGACAGCACCCGCCGGCGCGCACAGCAGAGCACAGGCCCAGGGAGCGGGGAAGTGATGGCGGCACGCCGATCGCGCCGGCGCTTGAAGAAGCAGACCCGCAAGAAGCTGCAGGTCTGGGGTGCGGTGGCGGCGCTGATCGCTGTGGTGTGGGTTGCCGGGAACTGGTCGATGGTGTGGCCCGTCCTGGTCGCCGTTCTCGCCGCGGCCGTACTGGGCGGGGCCGGCTGGGCGCTGCTGCGGGCGCACCGCCGTGCGGTCGGCAGGGACCGGGCGTGGCGGGCGCAGGAGGAGGCACGGGCGCGTGAGTTGTCCATGGCCCAGGTCGACGCGCTGACGTGGCAGGAGTTCGAGACGTACGTCGCGGAGCTGTGCCGGCGGGACGGCTGCAGAGACGTCGTCGTCAGCGGCAAGAGCGGCGACCTGGGCGCCGACGTCGTCGGCTACCTGGCCGACGGCCGCAAGCTGGTCATCCAGTGCAAGAAGTACGCTCCGCACCGGAGAGTGCCTTCACAGGACATGCAGAAGTTCGTCGGTACCGCCCGCCTCGAGCACAGAGCAGACGTCGCCCTGTTCGTCACCACTGGCCACGCCTTCACGAGGGACGCACTCGGCCTGGCACTGCGCCAGGACATCGTGGCCCTGCACCGCGACCTGCTGGGCTCCTGGGTCAAAGGCGCTCACCTGGAGAGCCTGATCCCGCTGAACGGCAGCGGCAACGGCAGCGGCGGCGGCACCAGGCGGCGCCCCTCTGTCTGACCGACCGAAGGGAATGACGGACAGCAGGACCCTGCGAAGGGATCCACCGGGCCCTGCTTGCCGTACGCCCTCCCGGCCTCGAGAGGCGTCAGGGGCCAAGCTCCTCGATGGGCGCCGGGGCTGCTCTGTCGCGGGGGGCCCAAGTCTTTGGTCAAGCTGGTCGGGTGTGAGCTCGGGGCGTCTGGAACGATGTGTCCGTGCATGCTGATGACCAGGTTGGTGAGGGCGTCCCCGCGGAGCTCGCGGCGTTCCTGCGGGGTGCGGTTGACGGCCGCCCGGTGAAGATCGCTCCTTCCGTGTGTGGATGCGGCGGCCGCGTGTTCTTCGTGTTGGTCAATGCGTCCGGTGTGGAACGGGAGTGCTCTGGCTGCAGCAGCCGCGCGTTCATCGCGGACAGCGAGGAGTACTGGAACGAGGAGTCCTGGGAGGACGACGAGCCCGGTGCGGCCGGCTGCCCCTGCGGGAGCGAGGAGTTCGAGGCCGCGGTCGCGTTCTCACTCGGCGACGATGGATCGGTCCGCTGGGTGACCGTGGGCCTGCGGTGCATCAAAGACGGATTCTGCGGGGTCTATGCCGACTGGAAGATCGACTACAGCCCCACGGACCACCTCTTGACCATGGTCTAGGTCTGCGGCGCGACGGCCCGGACCGGCTGCGGCGGAGCATCGCGAAAAGGACGTCGGCCCGTCGTCGGGCGAGGCAGAGCAGGGCCTGGTGTGGTGCTTGCCCTGGGCGATCTTCTTGTCGTAGTAGGCCCGGGATGCCGGGTCGCCCAGGGCGGCGAACGCGGAGAGGAAGAACGCTCGTTTGAGCTGCTTGTTTCCTCTCCTGGAGGGCTGTTCACCGCGGATCGATGAGCCCGAGCTCCGGGTCGCCGGGGCGAGACCCGCGTAAGCGGCGAGGTGGCCGGCGGTCGGGAAGGTGCTGCCGTCACCGACCTCGATCAGGATCCGGGCTCCGGTCCTGACGCCGATGCCCGGCATCGAGGTCAGGACCTTCGAAAGAGGGTGGGCCTCCAGCAGTTCCTCGATCCGCCCGGCCAAAAGCCTGCGCTGGTCGAGCACGGCAGTCAGGGATGCGGCCAGGCTCGGGACGATCAGCGCGGCCGCCTCCGGTGCCCGGGACCGTCACGGTCTGCTCGTCCAGGGCGGCGAAGATCTCCTCGACCAGCCGCTCGGCCATCCGCGGCCCCTTCGGCCTCAGCAGGGTGACCAGCCGCCGCCGTCCGGCTTTGCGGATCTGGGCCGGTGACCCGAACCGTTCCAGCAGCGTGAGGACGGCCGGGTGCTGCAACCGCGGCCACAGCACCCTTTCCAGCGACGGATGGATCTGGGTCAGCAGGCCGTGCAGCCGGTTCGCGACCCTGGTCGCTTCGCCGGCCAGGTCGTCGTCGAAGCCGACGATCATCTCCAGCTCGGCGATCGTCTCGCCCTCGCCGTCGATCGCCCGCAGCGTGTGAGGCATCGTTACGGGTCGCCTTCCCGTAGCTGGTCGACGGCGTCGGCGCACACCAGGCGCAGGCCGGGGGTGTCGGGGTAGCGGTCGAGGGCGCGCTGGTGCTGCGTGGGGGAGGCGTGGACGGTGGTGGAGTGTCGGCGCCGAGAGCCGCGAGACGGGCCGCATGCCGGCCGACCCCGGCTCTCAGGTCCAGGACGCGAAGGCCGGCCACGTCACCGAAGGCGTCGATGCCGGGGCCGGCCTGCGGGATGTCCCAGGCCCAGCCGTCCAGTTCCGGCAGGTCGAAGGCCCGGCCGAGCTGATGATGGCCGTAGAGGGTCCAGATCTCGCCGATGTCCTTCTCGACGTCCGGCACGAGGTACTTCCTTCCGTTCGTGGGGCGGATGGTCAGGTGAGGAGGGTTTGGCAGCGCAGGACGTCGAGATCTGCGGTCCGCACGACGGGCCAGCCCGTCGCGAGCAGCTTGGCCTCCGTCGCGGAATGCAGGTGAGGAGTGGAGGCACGGGCTCTCCTTGATGGTGCCCGCCCCTGCCAGGTGGCAGGGGCGGGGCGGGGCGGGCGGTCAGCGGTCCTGGGAGAGTTCCAGGAGTTCGGCGAAGGTACCGGCGCCGTGGGCGAGGTCGTCGTACCGGCCCTGCTCGGTGATCCGTCCGTGCTCCATGACGATGATGTGGTCGGCGATCCGCGTGTTCTCCAGACGGTGGGTGACCACGATCGTGATGCGGTCGGCGGAGATGGCCTTGATCTGCTCGAAGATCTGGTGCTCGCCGCGCGGGTCCATCTGGGAGGTTGGTTCGTCGAGGATCAGCAGTTCGGGCCGGCGGTAGAGGGCTCTGGAGCAGGCGATACGCTGCCACTGACCGCCGGAGAGTTCCGTCCCGCCGAAGATGTCCCGGGCCAGGAGGGTGTCGAGACCGGCGGGGAGCTCGTCGACGGCGGCACGCAGACCGACCGCGTCGATCGCCTCCCATACCGGTGCGTCCTCGTAGCTGTGCGGTTGACCAAGGGTCACATTCTCGCGCAGGCGCAGCGGCCACTGCCCGAAGATCTGCGGGACCAGGCCGGTCCGCGCCCACACGGTGGCGGGGTCCGCCTCGGCAAGGTCGGTGCCGTTCCACGAGACCGTTCCCTTGTCCGCCAGGTAGACCCCGGTCAGCAGTCGGGTCAGGGTGCTCTTCCCCGAGCCGTTCGCCCCCACGATGGCAAGGATCTGGCCGCGCCGCAGGGTCAGCGAGACGCCGTCGACGGCGGGCCTGTCCTTGCCCGGGTACTGGTAGACGACCTCGTCCAGGCGGATCTCGTCGACCGGTGCGGCCACACGATGGGGACCACGCTTGGGGGCCCGTTCGGCGGCGTCGTCGAGGAAGGACTGCATGTCGCCGAGGTACAGGCTGGTGTGGAAGACCGCGGCGGCGCCGATGACGACCTGGGACAGGGCGGCGAGTGTGGTCTGCACGGCGATCACGGCCGTCGCCGCGACCGCCAGGTCGATCCGGCCGGAGACCGCGAGCCACGCCAGAGCCCCCCACGTCGCCACGAGGAAGACGCCCCCGGCCAGCGCCGACAGCATGCCGATGCGCAGGGTCCGCGGCGCGGCGGCCAGGGTGCGCCGGTCACAGCGGTCGGACAGGGCCCGGTACCAGTAGACGAGGTAGTCGCTCATGGAGTTCGCGCGGACCTCGTCGCTGTACTTGGACTCGGTCGCCCACCAGCGCATCATGCCGCGCACGTTGCGGTCGGCGATGTTGCCGTAGTGAATCTGGTAGTCGACCCGGGCGCTCAGCACGGCCCCGACACCGGCGGGCAGGACGGCGAGCAGGAGCAGCGGGACCAGCAGGGGATTCAGCACCGACAGCACGCCCCCGGCGGTGACCATGCGGATCAGCGCTGACACGAACCGCTGCGCGTCGGCCACCATGACGTGGGTACGCGTCACCCCCATCTCGGCCGCCTCGCGCCGGTCGGAGAAGCCGTCCTCCGCGTATGCCACGGCCTCCACTCGGCACACCGCCTCGACGAGCGCCGAGTCCGTCTCCGTCGTCAGCAGCGGCGTGATCCGCCGCTCCGCGTACGCCGCCACCACGCCGGCGGTGCGTGCCAGTGCCGCGGCGAGTGCCACCACCAGCAGTGCCGGGAGCGCGCCACGCAGTCGGTCCCCGGCGGACCCGGACCCGAGTACCGGCCCCATGGCGCGGGCGGTGGCGGTCAGCAGCACTGCTGCCGAGACCCCGGTGACCAGCTGACAGCCGAGAAGCAGCTGCACGGCACGCCGGTCGGTCCGCCACGACAGCCTCGCGATCCGGCCCAGGACGGCGGGGATCTGCGCGCACATGCGCCGGAACGAGACCTCGGCGAGGGGGTTGACTGAGTACTGCCCGATGTACGTGATCTCCGCCGGCGGGGGCGGAGGCGGCGTCGATCTCTGCTGCTCGGTCACGGGGGTCGGGATCAACGGTGGGTCCTCCTGCACGGTCGTCCGGTGCGGTCGGGAAGCTCAACGACCCCGCCATGAATTTCGAACTGGTGTTTTTCGGTCGCTGTCGGATCCCCGGAAATCAGCGCGTGTCGGAGTGTGGGGGATGCATCGACCCGCCTCAGGCAACAGGGTTGCAGAGGAGGCAAGTTGTCCGAAACGCCGAAGGTCGGTGCCCCGAGGGGCGAAGACGAATGCGTCGGGAGGAGCGGGATCGGATGTGCGACCGGGTGCCGATCAGGCACTGGTGAGATCAGGGCGAGCCGTGACCGCTTCGAGGAGGACACTCCTCTTGGAGTAGCAGGTGTGCTCGGTCGCCCGGCCTCGGGCGCCGAGGCGAGAGCTCAGCCAGGTGTCGATCCGGCGCATCTCACTCAGGGTCTCGTCGCGGTCCCGTTGCAGCACACCGCGGGAGAGCAGGTACTCCAGCTCGCACTGGGAGAGGACCACCTCGGTGCTGCGAGCAGCGCGCAGCGGTCGAGGAAGATTCCGTAGATGTGGCCTGTGCGCATGGACTCGCGCTGGACGTCGTAGCGGCTTTGGAAAGGGGGGCATGGCTCGTACCTGGAGGCCCAGCTCGTCGCGGAGGTACGTTTCGAAGCGGTCTGGTGTGATGTCGATGCCGTGGACCAGCTCCTCGCGGCGGGCGAAGCAGTCCTCCTGGAAGTACTTCCGCTTCAGTACGTGACCGGTGGTGACGGTGGTGGCTATGACTACTGCTTGGGGAGTCGTTTGTCGAGGAGGCCGGGAGGCGTGTGACCCGGGACCCGGGATGCAGTGATCAACATCGACGAGTTTTGGGTTCTGGCACAGATCTTGGGGAGTCGTCGCGGAGCGTTACCTCGACGTTCGGTTGTGAGGAGACGGGTTCGTGTGAGACGGCGTACGCCTTGTCGCCCCGCGGACAGAATTGACGCTCCGTCAGGTGTCTGCCGATCGCTGCTGCGGTCGGTTGTGGACGGTGATGGTGCTGGTCATGCAGACCGATACACCGTTCTGGGGCTCACTGGTGTTCGAGGGGATCGACGAGGTGGATGTCGAGGCGGTTACGGCCGCGTTCGGCACGGTCGAGGTGATGGCGAGAGGCCGCGCGGCCGGGGCTGCGTGTCAGGACGTCATCCTCATGCGCCTCAGCTGAGCGACCGCACGTCACTGACCCTGTCGGCCACAGACGGCGGCAGGGTCAGTCGGCGTTTCGAACGAGGCGCCAATGTTGTTCCACATGAAGGCGACCTTCCAGCCCGGGCGCTCCTTGGCCCAGCCGCTCAGGGCGACGATCACCTTTTCCTGGGAGATCGTCCGGGTCTGGTAGTGCTCTGCCGCCGTCCCGTCACGGAATTCCAGCTGATAGGTGTTGTCATCCCTCAGCCATACCTGCACATACCAATCGCCGGTCGCCTCATCGTCGACTTGCTCGACGATCACGAAGGCGTTGCCCCGGCTGAGTTCGCCACCATCCGGCTCAGGTCCGTGGGCCCCGGATTCCTCACCTGACGACCGTGCTCGTCTCTCGCTTGCAGCATGGCCCGATCATTCCCCACGGCTCTGACACCAGTCGAAGAGCAGCAGTGTCACGCCGGCTCTCGCTACCCACGTTCCCCAGTTGGTTCACTCCGTGAACCAACTGGGGCGAAGAGTAGCTCTGAGGGAAATTCGGGATCGGCATCAGCAAGATGATCCTGCTCCAGTAACACTGCGCGGGCAGCCGCCCACCCGTGGCAGGATGGCCTCATGTTGATCCGAAAGGGCGATGCCGCGTAGGCGTCCCAAGGCCGTCCGCGCAGAGCGGTGGCGGCCACGATGGCAGTGTTCGGTCCTGAGAGTCCGCGGTGTATCCGCGCGGACTCGTGCAGCGATCCGCCGGGTCGAAGACCAGGAGATGTGGCCCAACGCGGTCGCCAATGCGCTCTCCTGTTTCGAGCGAGCCCTTAAGCAGCCGGGACGCTACCTGGACGCCTCCGAGTTCGAATCGCCCGGGGTGGGAGATGCCCGTGATGACCTCGAGTGGGCGATGCGGCACCTTCCTCCCGGAGCACAACGAGACTTGGGCCGACTGATCACACGCATCGATGAGGAACTCGAGCGCCGCACCCTGCCCGACCCGAATAACATCGAGTTGGCGGTGTTCGGCTGGTGGTGGACCAGAATCCGGTATCGCTGACGGGACCGGGACCCGCGCCCCCAATCGAACGACACGTCACCCTCCGTGACGACGCCCCAAGACCTGTGCCAGAAACTCATCTGGTTCTGGTCCACTTCTTGTGGTCGCGTACGCAGCGTGACGATTGGTCGTCGTTCGACGGCGAGTGACATCGCCCGAAAATCGACCTGCCCGAGGGTGATGGCGTCGACAGTTCTGCGCCGTGAACAACGTGCGACCGCAGCTGGAAGAGCTGCTGTTCGGGGCGGTGGAGAACATGTCGGTGGAGTCGGTCCACGTGACTGACACTGTCGTAAGAGTGGAGGCCAGGTCCACGACCAGGCGGGCGGCCTGTCCGGGCTGCGGCTGCTGGTCGAGTCGAATACACGGCTCTTACCTGCGCTTTCCCCGAGATCTACCCACGTCGGGCAAGCTCGTCGTCATGTCGTTGCGGGTGTGCCGGTTCGTCTGCGCGGAGGGCTCCTACCTGCGTAAGACGTTTGTCGAGCAGGTGCCCGGCCTCACCCGCCGATTCGCTCGCCGGACGGAACGGCTGCGAGCGACGCTCGTCTCGGTCGGTCTCGCGCTCGCGGGACGGGCCGGCGCCCGAATGTCGGACGCCTTCGGAGTCCGAGTCAGTCGAAACACCCTGCTGAGGCTGATCACTTCGCTGCCCGATCCGCCCACCGCCACGCCCCGCGTGCTCGGCGTCGACGAATACGCTCAGCGCAAGGGCCGGATCTACGGAACCATCCTCGTTGACGTCGAGACACGCCGACCGGTGGACCTCCTGCCGGACCGGGAGGCGGACACCCTCGCGGCCTGGCTGTCCGAGCGACCCGGGATCGAGATCATTTGCCGGGACCGCGCCCTCTTCTACGCCGAGGGCGCCACCCGCGGCGCACCCCAAGCACTCCGATCGCCGTCCGATGGCACCTCTGGCACAACCTCGGCGAAGCCGCCGAGAAGTGCGTCTACCGGCACCGCGCCTGCCTCCGGCGCCTGCACCTGAATCACCGCAGGAGCCAACCCAGGCGCCGGAATCGCCCACGGCCTCGCCGTGGCCAACGGGCCACCGATTCGCCGAACGCACCCGCGCCAAGCACGCCACCGTCCACGCGCTCCTGGCCGCCGGTCACAGCAAGCGGTCCATCGCCCGGCGGCTCGGCATGGGCTCAACACTGCTCTCCGGTTCTCCCGAGCCACCGAGCCGGAGCAACTGTTCACCGGCCAGTGGCAAAGCCGCCCCACCAAGCTCGACGCCTACAAGCACTACCTCGATCAGCGATGGCAGGAAGGCTGCACCAACGCCTGGAAACTGTGGGAGGAGATCGAGGCACAGGGCTATCCGGACGGCTACGGCAACGTCCGCGCCTATGTGAGCCGGAATCTACGCGGCAAGCCCCAGCCGGTCGGCCCCCGGCCGCCATCCGCCCGCGCCGTCACCCGCTGGATCCTCACGCACCCCGACGCCCTGGCCGAGAGCGACCGGCTCCAGCTCAAGGCCGTGCTGGCCAACTGTCCCGAACTGGACGCCGTCGCCGGGCACGTGCGCTCCTTCGCCCACATGCTGACCCAGCTGCAAGGCCACCAACTGCCGGCATGGATTGAAGCGGCAGCCGCGGCCGACCTGCCCAGCCTCCAGCGATTCGTCCGGTATCTGGAGCGCGACCTCGACGCGGTCACTGCCGGACTCTCGCAGCCGTGGAACTCCGGGGTCGTCGAAGGCCATGTCAACCGGATCAAGATGCTCAAGCGCCAGATGTTCGGCCGAGCAGGCTTCGAACTCCTCCGCAAGCGCGTTCTGCTCTACTCCTGACCTTGCCGTTCAGTCTTCGGCGTCCGGCGAAGGTGAGTCGCTTTCGGCGGCGAGGGTGACCTGGGCGGTCCATGACCAAGGCTCCTGGGGTGGATCCCAGCTCACCTCCACCTCGGTGTCGTGGAAGTCGCGCGCGAGTTCCGACACCATCACCGCCGCCGCAGCCCGCGCGTCTTGCGGGCCGGTGTTGATCGGGACGTTCAGCCCCCCGCAGAGATTTCCGCTTTCGGTAAGGACGCTGATGCGCCAGCCTTCCGGCGTCGCAAACAGGAAGATCCCCTTCGGAGTGCCCCAGGCGGGCCGCTTCTTCTTCTCCTTCTTGCGTCTCACCATGCCGCCCATCCAACATCGTCGAGTTCACGGGGACGAGTCTGGGTGGAGGATCAACCGCCGCGGCACGGTTTGGTGCCGGCCTTGCGCGGCAAGCTGAGACCCTTCAGGGCAGATCGGCGATGAGCCCGAAGCCCTCCGGGAACTCCTCCAGGAACTCACGGCGAGCGGGGTTGGTCTCGGCAGCTGCCATCGCCCCGAGCAGGGCGATCAGCTCCTGCTGCTGATCGCCCGGCAGCGTGCTGACCACGTGGGCGACGCCCTCCATGACCTTGACCGCGTCGTCCTGATCCATCTGCTCGTCTTCGCTGCCGTCGATGAACCACAGGACATCGACCAAAGCCTCGGCCAAGGCACGAGTCAGGGAAGGGTACGAGGACGTCACGGTGGTCTCCCAGCGGATCAACGGCAGAGTCCGGCCATCCCACCACAGACCGCTGACATCACTGTCCGTGAGCCTCCACGGAAAGTGGACCAGAGCCCGTTCTCATGGGCAAAGCCACCGCACCGCTCTCCCGGGTTTGCCGGGCCGTACGCGCCGGCATGCGGAAGGTCCCCTCACCCGTCAGCGGTGAGGGGACCTTCCGCGTCCAGCAGGCAGTCCACGCTTCCCCCTCACGTGTGAACCTCTGCCCCGCGTACGCGAGCGCGGTACCGGTCACCAGACCCCGGCCGGCTTCGGCCCCCAGCAGCTGACCGACCATCGCCGACGTCGTGCCCTGTCCGGCGTCGGCGCAGCTCTGCCGCCAGGTATGCGACTCACCCGTTCGGGTGTTCTTGGTGCCTCACATACGCGTACGCGGTTTCTGCGGTGCGCCCCCAACTTTCCCTAAAACAGCGGCTATTGACCGCAAACGGGATTCTTAGGCGTGTTTCCGGCGTGGCCCAGCCGGGCCGTGCCGTGAGCACGAGAACGGAGAGACGTGATGGGTGAGACGTACGACGAGCAGCAGGCGGCGAGCCGGCTGGGGGTGCCGGTGGCGGCATGGCGGTGGGCGACCGCGTCCGGTATCGCCCCGGTCGCCGACGCCGGGCCCGGACTGTGGTCCGGGCCGTGGTGGCCGCCGTGGACGCGGAGGCGGTCCGTGCGGCCCTGCGCGGACCGGCGGGCGCCTGGGCGGCTGCGGAGGAGCTGACCGCCGCGCTGGGCGATCCGCTGCTGCGCTGCCGGCCGCGCGTGACCCCGGCCGCGATCGGCCACCTCGTCCGCGCCGGTCTCCTCGTCCACCTCGGCGGTGAGCCGGCCTACCCCGACGTGCACCCCGACCAGGTCGCCGCCCTCGCCCGCCGCCGCGATCTGCCCGCGCTCCTCGACCGGCACGTCCCCCTCGGCCCCGACCAGGCCGCCGTACGCCTCGGCGTCCGCCGCACCGACTTCGACCAGGTCGTCCGTCTCGGCTGGATCGCCCCCACCGGCACGGTGGAAGTCGACTACAAGCGGCACGGGGATGTGACCACCGTCCCGCTGTACTCCGCCGAGGACGTCGCGCTCCTGCCCGTCACCCGCCACGCCGTCGACTGGCACGCCTGCGCACCGTCCCCGCCAGCCACCGCTCCCCGCTCGCCGGCCTCACCCCCACCGGCCCCGACGAAGACGTGGTGCTCCTGGCGCAGGCCGCCGGATCGCCGTTGTGGGCCGTGCTGCGGTGGTCAACTGGCGCCGCCGCCACGCCGACTTCCCCGCCCCAGCCGGCGGCACCAACCTCAACCCGGTCTTCGCACGCTCCGCCGTGGTCGCCTGGCTCCTCGACCACGACAAGATCGCCGTACCGTCCGCCGTCCCGAGCGCCACCCTCGACCTGCGCCCCGCCGGCCAGGCACCCCGCCGGTTTTGCCTCGCGGACCCCTGGCTCACCCTGAGCGGCGATCCGCAGGGCGAGGACCGGCTCACGGGGTGGGGGAGCGACGACGACGCCGACACCCTCGCCGTACTCGCCGCCGCCGACGTCCCCGTGAACCGCCTGACCGCCCCCAGCACACCCGCCCTCGCCGTCCCCGGCGCCGTCCGCGTCATCGACCGCTCCCGCCCCGGATCCGGAGGACTGCGCGTCACCCTCGCGTGGCCCAGCCACCTGCGCGGACACGCCGCCCGCACTCACGCCGGCGGAACGGAGCACGGGCCGTTCCCCGCGAGAGCCTGATTCGTCGCCCTCCCGCTCCTGTAACTGATCATTCCAGAATGGGCTGGGCTCAGGGCTTGGCAATCGGGTCGGCGGGCCGCAGGGTTCCGAGTGCGCTGGATGATCTTGTGCCTGATGACCTGTGGGAACGTGTTGCTCCAGTGCTCCCTCCTCGACCACCGCGGCGTCGGCGGTACCCAGGCCGACTGTCGGCCGATGACCGTGCGGCCATGCGCGGGATCGTCTACGTCCTGCGCACGGGTGTGACCTGGGCGGACGTGCCGATCGAGAGGATCGGATGCAGCGGGGTGACGTGCTGGCGACGTGTGCGGGACTGACGCATACCGAGCAGGAACTGGCCGACGGCAAGTAGCACCCGGCGTGGCCGCCGGGTGAGGCCAGTCACCGCTGTCAGTCACCGCCCCCACCGCCTCCGCCAATTCCACCTCCATCCGCACTGCTGTCCGTGCCGTGGCCGCGGCCGTCGTCAAGGGCTTTGCCCATGCGGATCAGGGTGCGCCCGAGGTCGTCAGGTACAAGGTGGGTGTCGAGCGACCCGCGCCGGGCGGAGCCAGTAACGAGTGCGGCGGGGCCGTGAAGCGCGTACGCGGGCACACGTCCCGCTGCGGCCGCGTACGCGAGACATCGCTGTCCGGCTCGGGTGGGTTTCCGTCGCCAGCGGCGCACCAGCCCCAGGGAGACGAGGCCGCGAGCGAATTCGTCGACCTCGGAGGAGTGCCTGACGGCCTCGATCACCTCCCGAATCGGCTTGCTGCGCGGGCAGGCGGCGATGACGGCGAGTTCCACTGGATGTTCGGGGTGTTCCTCGCCGATGACGCGCAGGCGGGCTGCCCCCAGGGACAGAGTCCTGCGCTCGGTGAGGGAGACAACCACACTCTCCGCGACCCGCAGCCCCCCGCCGGCAAGGTAGGCGTACTGGTACAGGTCCAGGTCCTCGCCGCCGCTGTCCGCTCCTCCGCGCCGGAACATCCGTGTCATCCCGTGCCCCCCTCTGTCTCACATACCGTTCCATCAGACGGCCGTCGCCCGCATGATCGCGCCGACACTGCCGCTCAGGCGAGCCTTTACCCCCGTTCAGAGCTTCCTCTGAGCTTCAAGACGTCAGAGACAGCCGCATCCGAGCCAGGAATCAGACCGCAATGGCTGCATGGCACGGGAGCTGTCAGGCGCCAAAGCCGCCGTCGGCCGCATCACTGTGGTCGCTGACGGCGGCTAATGGGGCAGGGGTCTGGTCATCCCGCACCGTCGTGGGTGCGGGCAGTACGGACTGCCTGCCTATGTCGGGGCCGCCGGGAACTCAACCTGACCGGCGCCTCGTTGATCGTCGGTGCCACGGAGATCCAGATGATCGCCGATGCCAATGACGCCCCGGCGTCCAGCGGCGTCTGGAGTCGGGACCAGTTTCGTCTGGTCGGCGAGGTACCCGCAGACATCAGCGAGGCGCTGACCGGCTACCGGGACGTTTGGAGCTTCAACGAACTCCGGCAGCGGCCGGTGAGCATCGCCATCAGAGTCGGTATCGGTTGCTTGCTGCTCGGACGAGCCGAGTTCCGCCACTGGGGGCCCGGCCGCTACGAGTTCGAGTTCATCGAGCCGCTGGCCAGCGGGGTGCTGGAGGTGGTCCGGCCCTCCGCTCCCGATTCGGTACTGCCCACACCGACGTGGGTGGATCTCGTGGCGGCGCGTCCGCAGGAGGCGTTGACGCTGTTCGTCGAGTCGTGGTTCGCCCGGTCCCGACAACCGAGCATCAACACGTCGGCGGAGGCTGTGCCGGCCGCGCTGGCTGCCTTTTACCGCCTGGCCGAAGAGCGGCCGGGAATCCTGGGTTCGCACAACTACGTGCACGAACCGGAGCCCGACCGGTGTGGCCGGGGCGAGGAGCACTTCTCGTTCGCCTGCGAGGGGCAGGGATGCTGGTCATGGTGCTGCCCACGCCGTCCGGACACGGAGAACGGAGAGCACACCGTCCTGCTCGTCCGGGACGACGAGGCACTGCCCGAGCAGGAGCCGCTGAGCAGGTTCCTGCTCCAGTTCGTTCTGCACGAGGCGACCTTCAGTGCTCCTTACCTGGCACAGGCCGTCGCCTCCGCCGACGACATCGTCCCCCTGCTCCGCTCCGTGCTGCGGGACGTCCCGCAGCGGCCCTTCATGGCACCACTCGATCCGACGACTTTCCTCACCGGCCCCGGCATCGTGGTCGCACTCTCGGACGGCCCGGGAGAGGACGGCGAAGCCGCTGTTAGCATCGGCGCCCTCCACCGCAGCGCCCTGCGCCCTCTCGGGCAGTTCGACGTCCCCTGGATCAGATTCGATGGCTGATGCCTTCCCACCCCCGGAGGAGTGGGATGCTGCGGTGGCGGACCTCTTCCGGAACGAGTGCTTCGAGCCCGGTCTGCGGCGCATCTTCCGGTCCGTGGTGGCCGATCGGATACCTACCTCGTGGCGCATGCTGCCGCGCATGCGGTGGTGGGGCGACCGATTCAGGCGGTCACGGCCGGTGGAGGCGGTGGCCCGCCCCTCGGTCACGCAGCAGCAGAGGCGTGGCGAGCGAGCGTAAAGCCCACGCCAGCCACAGAGTCCTGACCTTACCTCGGCCTCAGCTCAACCTCCTCTCCGCGCCCGGGGACATCGACGGAGCCACCGGCGGCGACCTCCTCGCGCGCGACACTCCCGGCGTCCTCTGGCTCTACCTCGGCAAGGGCGACGACACCTTCACCGCCCGCCGCCAGATCGGCGGCGGCTGGCAGCAGTTCACCCACCTCTCGCCCTTCGACGACCAGAACCGGGACGGCCGGGTGGACCTGTACGCCCTCACCGCCACCGTGGGCCGCTAGTACGCCAACTCGGGCCTGGTGGACGCCTCCTTCAAGCCCGGCGTCACGCTCCAGCACCAGCGGACCGTGCTCGGCTCCGGGATCGTCTTCTGAGGCGGCGTACAACCATTCGATCTCCTCACGAGTCATGCGGGCGTGGCGTGTCGCGCCACGCCCGCACTCCTGGGGAGGAACGTCTCCGTTGTCCCACAACGTCCGTGCAGTCGCCGTCACCCTCGTACTCGCCGTGACGGCCGGCGGTGCCTCCGCCGCCCCCGCCGTGGCGGCGCCCGCCGCGACCGGTCCGTCGGCGGCCGCCGACCTGTCACAGGAGCAGGCCGTGCGCGTGCCCGAGAAAGGGCTTCTGCGCGGCGGCGGCCCGTCCGGCTTCCTGACCGTCCACGAGCAGGCGCGCGACCGTTTCACCTGGACCCGGTACGCGGACGGCGGCACCGTCGAGCTGCCGGCGGGCACGTACCGGGGGTCCGTCGGCAGCGACATCGTCGTGAAGCAGAACGGCCCCACCTCCTACGAGCTGCGCGACATGGCGACGGGCGCCGCGCCCGTCGCCGTCGACACCTCGCCCCTCGGCCCCGCCTCCGACCTCCTCAGGGCGGCCGGGAAGACCCTCCTCCTGGCGGTCAAGGACGGCTCCGGGGGCACGAGCCTGCACCTGGTCTCGGTCGGCGACGACGGCAGGATCGTCGACCACGAGGTCGCCGGCCTGCCCGCGGACGCCGCCTTCGGGACCTACGACCTGTCCGTGCCCGACGTCTTCGCCCTCGCGTACACCGGCACGGTCGGCGGGACGGTCCAGCGGCGCCTCGCCGTCGTCAACCTGGCCACCGGCACGATCGCGGACGACCGGGCTCTGCCCGCCTCCGCCACCGACGTCAGCGCCTCCGCCACCCACGTCGCCTGGGCCGAGAAGGACGCGCAGGGCCGGCTGACCGTCGTCTCGGCCCGCCGCGGCGAGACCGCCACGGTCCGGACCCCGCTCACCGGCACCGGCACCGGCCTCCGGGTCGACATCATGGGCGACTGGGCCACGTACACGCTGCATGGCGGAGCCGACGCCTCCGCGCCGAACCCGCTGTTCGCGCTCATGGCCCGCCCGCTCGCGGGCGGGGACGCGGTCAAGGTCATGGACAGTACGAAGGCCCTCTACGGCTCCGGCACGGTCCAGGGCGGAACCCTGGCCGGCGGCGAGGGCGTCTACCGGATCGCCCCCGGCGCGGACGGCCGGCCGGCCGCGACGCTCCGCGCGAGCAGCGGTCTGGCCACCGCGCTGACGCTGACGTACGAGTCGGTCCCCACCACTCTGAGCTTCCGTACGGACGCGCCGCAGCCGACCCTGATCTGGCACGTCGGCCGGAACAACGCGGTGGCGGACTTCGAGCTCGTCCACAAGGCGACCGGCAAGCGGTGGACAAGGGGGAAGGAGCTCGTCAACGGGAACATCGGGCTCGCCGCCGCCACCTGGGACGGCGTCTTCCCCGACTGGTCGGCCGCCCGCAACGGCGCCTACACCTGGACGCTGACCGCCAAGCCCCTCAACGGCATCGGCCCCGACCTCGTCCGGACCGGCACCCTCACCGTCGACAGCGGCACCGGACCGCACGACTACTCGGACAGCGGCGCCCCGGACCTCCTGGTCCGCAACGACGGTGGCCGGCTGCTGTCGTACGACTTCCGGCAGATCCTCTCCCAGTTCACGGACGTGTCCGAGCGGACCGACCACGGCGGCGGCTGGAACACGTACGACCGCGTCGTCTCCACCGGCGACGTCGCCGGCTCCCGCTTCGCCGACGTGGTGGGCCGCGACCGCTCCGGCGTCCTCTGGTTCTACCAGGGCACCGGCACCTCGTTCGCCCGCCGGGTCGAGGTCGGCGGCGGCTGGCAGACCTACGACAAGATCACCGCCGGCTCCGACCTGACCGGCGACGGCCGCACCGACCTCCTTGCCGCCGACAAGACCGGCGTCCTGTGGCTCTACCGCTCCACGGGCACCGCCACGAAGCCCTTCGCGCCCCGCGTCAGGATCGGCGGCGGCTGGCAGACGTACAACAAGATCACCGCCACCGGGAACATCGCCGGAGCCCGCGGCGGCGACCTCGTCGCCCGCGACCGGGACGGCGTCCTCTGGCTGTACCTCGGCAAGGGCGACGGCACCTTCACCGCCCGCACCCGGATCGGCGGCGGCTGGCAGGAGTACGACGAGATCGTCGGCATCGGCGACGCCGACCGGGACGGCCGCGCCGACCTGCTCGTCGACGGGAAGGCGCTGTACAGGGGCCAGTCCCTCTCCTACTACAAGGGCACCGGCGACGTGCGCGCGCCCTTCGCCCCGAGGCGGAAGCTGGGCACTCCGAACACCTTCAACGACGACAACGGGCTGGTCTTCTGAGAAGGCCGCGGAACCCCCGGACCTGACGGACTACCTCGGCTCGCTGTGGAGCGACGCGCAGCTCTACTGACCCTCTCGCTCTCGCCCCCTCCACCCCTCCCTCTGAGAGGCTTCCTTCCTTGGCTCGCCCCAGATACACCGCACACCGCCGTCTCGGCGCGGTCGTCGCCGTCGTCCTGACGGCCACCGCCGGCCCCGCCGTCCTCCCGGCCGGCGCCGCCACCGGGACCGGCTCCCTGCCCGTCACCGCGCCCGCGGCGCCGACGGACGCCACAGCGCCCGTCCTCAAGCCCGGCGACAAGGTCCTGGGCATGGGCCGGACCGGGTTCCTGAGCCAGGACGCGGACGACTTCGCCCTCCGGCGCTGGACCCGCCTGGCCGACGGGGCGGTGACCACCGTCCCGTACCAGCCCCGCACCTACCTCTCCCGCGACTCGGACATCGCGGTCCTCCAGAACCGTTCCACCACCACCCTGAGGGACTTGGCCACGGGCACGGACCTCTTCTCGCTGCCTCTGGACTGGGACCGGTACGCGGGAGCCGTCGGCTCCCACCTCTTCGTCCGGGCCGACCTCTCGGGCCACGGCCCCCTGGACGTCTACTCCCCCAGCACGGACGGACCGGTGCGCCGAACGGTGACCGGGCTGCCCGCGGACGCGTCCGATCTGTTCGCGGTGGCGGGCGCCGACGGCGAGGCGCTGGTGAAGTACTTCACCGGTGAGGGGACGACAGCAGTCGCCAAGCACCTGGCGATCGTGGACCTCGACTCCGCCACTGTGACCTCCTCCCACCGGGTCCCGGCCGAAGGCTCGATGGAGGAATTCGCCTACGCTCTCTCCTCCGGGCACGTCGCCTGGACCGAGTACGAGTCGGGTGCGGGTACGAGCGTCGTCGTCCTCGACCGCTCCACCCAAAAGGTCCAGCGCTTCCCGATGCCCACATCGGGGAGGCTGCTCCTCGGCCTTGCCGGGGACTGGGTCACCTACTCCCGGCCCGGAGGGCTGCTGGCGGAGGAAGCGAGCACGCTCATCCCGCTGACCGCCCGCAGCCTCACCGGCACCACCACGCGCAAACTCCTCGACCACACGGTGTCCGGTTTCGACACCGCCGACGGCACCCTCGGCTTCGTCGGCGGCACAGTCACCGGCGGCGAGGGCCTCTACCGGGTCGCGCCCGGCACGGACGGCGTCCCGGTCGCCACCCGGATCGCCGCGACGGGCGAGCCGACGCAGGTCACGCTGCTCGGCCAGGCCGTCCCCACGAAGGTAGACCTCGACCTCACCGGCGGCAAGCTCCCCATGTCCTGGGAGCTCAGCCGGACCAACGTCACCATGTGGGTCACCCTCCGCCACACCCGCACGGGCGAGTCGATCACGGAGTACGTCGCCCAGCCGGAGCAGGGCGTGGACCCGCAGCCGACCCGGTTCGACTGGAACGGCACGCTCAACTGGCAGGGAGCCCCCAACTTCTGGACCTCCGCCTCGGCCGGCCCGTACACCTGGGAGATCAGCGCGAGCCCGCTCAACCGCGTCGGGCCCACACTGAAGGCGTCCGGCTCCTTCACGGTCACCCGCAAGACCGGCGCGCACGACTACGACAGCGACGGCTCCCCGGACATCCTGGCCCGCGACGAATCCGGCAACCTGTGGCTCCAGGACGTCCACTACCGGGAGGAGTGGCGAGAGACCTACCAGAACCCGGACTCGCTCGTCGGCGGCGGCTGGCAGGCGTACGACCGGATCGAGGCCACCGGCAACATCGCCGGGGCCGCCGCCCCCGAGGTCGTCGCCCGCGACCGGAGCGGGGTGCTCTGGCTGTACCAGGGCACCGGCAACGGCAAGGCCCCGTTCACCACTCGCACCCGGATCGGCGGCGGCTGGCAGACGTACACCCTCCTGACGGGCGGGAGCGACCTCACCGGTGACGGCCGCCCCGACCTCGTCGCCACCGACGGGTCCGGCCGCCTCTGGCTGTACCGGAGCACGGGCTCCGCGACCGAGCCCTTCGCCGCCCGCCGCCTGATCGGGAGCGGCGGCTGGCAGACGTACGACCGGATCGCCGCGACCGGTAATCTCGCGGGCACCGCCCACGGCGACCTCGTCGCCCGCGACCGCACCGGCGTCCTCTGGCTCTACCTCGGCAAGGGCGACGGCACCGTCGCCGCCCGGACCCGCATCGGCGGCGGCTGGCAGCGCTACGACGACCTGATCGGCTCCGGCGACGCCGACCGCGACGGCAGGCCCGACCTGTACGCGGCCGACGTCAACGACGCCATCCCGGCACCGTTCCTCTACCGGGGCACGGGCGCGTGGCAGGGGCCGTTCCGCCCTGGAGAGGGAGTGAACCTCGTCCAGGACAGCCGTTGGTTCAACCTCTTCGCCTGATACCTACCGGCGGGCACGGTCGCCCAGACCGTCTTGCCGACCGTCCAGTCCCTGACGCCCCACGCCGTCGCGGGGGTGGCTACGAGCAGCAGCCCGTAGCCACCCTCGTCCGGCTCCCGGGACGGTAACGGCCGGCACTCGCCGCGCGCGTCCGACAGCTCCACCCGTACGTGCCCGCCCTCTCGGCTCCATCCGCAGCTCGAAGCATGTGAACCGCGTCGGTTCAGCGGAGGTCGGGGCCGCCCGCCTCTGCGAGCTCGCCAAGCAGGCTGATCTCCTCGTCGGCATCGTCCTGAGCCTCTGGGCCGACATCAGGGAACGATTCAGATTCTTCCCCCTCACCGAGATGTGGGTACTTCTCAAGGAGGAACCGCCGCCGGTACGCCGTGTCAGCGGCGTCGACGATCGCCTCCAAGGTGGTCCAGTTAAGGGTGCCTCCGACGATGATCCCGAACGCGGGTACGGCCTTGCCAAGTCCCTTCTTGGTGAGGCGAAAGCCGAATGCCTTCGCAAACTGCTGAGAGACCTTGGCAACGATCGCCTCGTTCAGGACGTCCCACGCCTTGCCACGGACGAGTGCTTGGGTGAGCCGTGAGATGTCGGCCATCGCAGCGGTTTTAGCAGTAGCCGACGTCGCTGTCCCCGCGTTGACGACAGACATCACGAAGAGCTTCTCGGCGGGCTCTTCCGGGTCGTAGCCGTAGAGCAGCGAGATCTGGCCGACGGAGCGAGACGCGAGTCCGAGGACGACCGCGGCATCAGCGGTGAAAGCGCCGACGATCGCGCCTCCCGAGGGCGCTGCCGCTGCGCCGGCGGAGGCGGCGACGGCGAGCTGTCCTCCGGAGATCACAAGCCCTGCGCCCGCTCCCGAGAGCGCTGCGGCGGCCGGGTAGTACCAACTCGCCGCTCGTCCACGGACAGCGTCGATCTGCTCGAGGGCCGCCTTCGACTGACTGGTCGAGATCATTGAAGAGGATGACAAGCCCGTCCAGGCGCCGGCACTGGAACTTCTCCACAACCACCTTGCCGGGCTGGCCGAGGACCTCAACACCGACGCTCGGCACCTCGTCCGGCTCCTCCAGCCCGGCCCGCTCGCCTCGGCCGTCGAGTACGTGGAGACCGCCGTACAGATCCAGCGCCGTGTCGACGCCCTCGTCGCCGGCCTCGTCTTCCTCGCCCGCCGACGGCACATCCCCTGGGACATCCTCGGACACGTCATGAAGACCAGCCCCGAGACGCTCCGCAAGTCCTTCCACCCCGAGAAGGTCCAGCGTCTGCTCGTGGCCGAATCAGGCAAGACCGAAGCCGTCGCCGACGCGATGCAGGACCCTGCCGAAGACGAGAGCGCCCCGCCACCCGTTGTCCGCACACCCCGCAGGGTGTCGAACCAGCTCGCCCCCGTCCTCTCCCAGCTCCACCGCTCCAGCGGCCTGCCTCTGCGCACTGAGCAGACGGGCTCACGTCTCGGCAAGCTTCCTCAGCCGGGTCCTCTCCGGCGAGAAGGTGCCGACCCTGGCCCGCACGGAAAGGATCGGCCAGGCCCTCGGTGCCGACGGCGACGTGCTTCGCAAACTCTGGGACGACGAACAGAACCGGCGGAGCGACACCGGCGAGCCGGCGGCGCCCGGCGACGGGAACGTACCCAGCCCTCTGGTCTCCGCCATCCGTTTCCTCTACCAGCGCGCCTCCCGCCCCAGCTTCCGTGTCCTGACAGCAACGACGGGGAACGTCCTGACAGAGAGCCAGCTCCGCGACTTCTTCCGCGGTATACGCCTCCCGGACTGGCCCACCCTGCAGCTCCTCGTCCTGGCCCTCGACGGCGAGCCGGCCTTCTTCCGTCCCATGTGGGAGCAGGCGGCCCAGGCCGCCGGAGCCGCCGGTCCCGCCCAGCCCGACACCACCCAGGCACGGGTCGGCGGCCTCATGGCCGCCTTCGGCGGCGTCCTCGGCGAGAGCGACCGGCACACCGCCAGCCGGCGCTCCCGCGAGCTGAGACACCGACTCGCCATGACCCGGCAGCTCTGACCCCGCTATCCCCGCCTGATTTTGTCGCGTCATATGAGAGCCGGTCCTTCGGTGTGAACCAGAGCCAGGCCCGGCCTTGAGAGGCCGGCACCGCTTACCACCGGGCTTACCGCCAGGAGTTATGGGCTTGTGACGGCGACTGGTCGCTGGCGGTCAGGGGGTGGTGAGGGGGCGGTCGAAGGATGCGGTGACCTCGTACGACGCCCCTTTCGGGGCCGCACCGCATCCCCGCACCGTGCGGGGTGGAAGGAAGGCCGGCCGTGCCCAGCCACGACACCCCGTCCGCCGTCGAGCTGTACCCGCCGGTCGACGAGGACGGCTGGTATGCCTCGCAGGTACGCGACTGGGTCGCGGTCTGCCCCGAGCACGGCGATCCGGCGGTCCGCCTCTACCTGATCCTGCGGTCGTTGGTGATCGACAAGCAGGGGCCGGTGCGCAAGCTGACGCTGGCGGAGCTGTGCTCTGCTGCCGCGCAAGGCGGTGGGGCCGGGGGAGCGGCCGGAGCCGTCGAGCGGGTCGCGGATCCGTGGTCTGCTCGACCAGCTGACGGGGGTGGGTCTGGTCACGACTCCCGAGGGGCACCGGCTCACCACGTCCTCGCGGGCCCTGGCGGCCGGGCAGGGGCTGCGGATGAGGATCAACCTGATGCCGCGCCGCTCGTACGCCGGGCCGCGCAACGCGTTCGACGTCCTGGACGACATCCGCCCGGCCGCGAAGGAGGCTGCGCTCGCGGCACGTGCGCGGGAGCGGGAGCTGGCCCAGGCCCGCCGCGCAGCCCGCGAGGAGGAGGCCGGGACGAGGCCGCAGACCAGCGTGGCGGGGGCGGGTCAGAATTCCGGCCCGGGGGGTGCGGGTCAGAATTCTGACCCGGATTCGGGGGCTGACCTGCAAGATCGCGAACTCCCGCTCAGTCCTACCGCTCAGACACCGTCACGTCCGTCCGTCCGTCCCCTCAGGCAGTAGAGGGCGGGGGGAACACGGAGGGCAGGACGGAAGGACGGACGGACGAAGGACTGCGGCGGGTGCACGAGGAGGACCGGCTGCGGGCCGGGTGCGCGGACGGAGAAGAGCGGCAGGACGAGGCGGTGGGGGAGCGGCCGGTGATGACGGCCGGTCTCGATGTGCTGTACCGCCCAGGTGCCCAGGTGCCCAGGTGCCCAGGTGCCCGCGCTCGCGCTGGCGGGCCGGCCGCTGGCCGACCAGGCCCGCCGTCTCGACGCCCTCCTCAACCGCACCGCCTGGACCGCCGAGACGCTCCTTGCCGCGCTCGCCGCCCCGTTCGAGGGCCCGGTCCGTACCAGCGCCGGCGCCGTCGTCTCCGCCCGCATCACCGCCCTGCCCGCCGCCCCCGCCTACGTTCCTGAGCAGAGCGAGACGCGCAGCGGCGCCACCGGGGCGGGGATCCGGCGGGTGATGGCGGAGTGCACCGAGTGCGGCCGGCCGCCGGAGGCCGGCATGGACCTGTGCGCCGAGTGCGCCGGCTGGCCGTTTGTGCCCGTCGTGCCACCGCTACCGCACCCCGGACGGCACCCCCTGCCGCCGCTGCGCCGACACCGCACCCGCCCTCGTGGAGCCGGTCGGCCGGTGCGCCGGGCACGACGGCGCCGGCTGCGGGGCGCCGCTGCTGGAGATCGGCCCTCTCGGACCGCTTTGCGACCGGTGCGAGGTCCACGTCCGCCGTGCCCGCGCCGCCAAAGACGCCCAGTGGGATGCGGCCGTCCAGGCCGCCGGCGCCGCCGTGGAGGCCGGCTCCGCCCGATAGCCCCGCGCACAGCAGGAGGGCCCGCCCGGGACTCCTCGGGCGGGCCCTCCTGCTGTGCGCGAGATCAGCGGGCGCCGTCCACGTCCCCTCTCCGGATCGAATCCCCAGCCGACGTCGCCGCGACGGCCGGCCTCAGATGCCGCGGCGACGTCCCAGCCGGTGTCGTATCCCCTGCCGGCGTCCTGGCTTCCGACGATCCCCTCCCATGGTCCGCGGCGCCCGGGACTGCGCCGGCGGAGCGGCCGCAACCGCCGACCGCAGCAACGCACGACCCCGAAACGCGGACCTGGAGGGGCACTCACCACGGCCCGTCGTCGCTTACCACCACGCTTACCACCGGCGGTCACAGCCCCGTGGCTTTGTTCGCGTGGCTTGTTCACGAGAACGGGGTTCTGGCACAGATCTTGGGGAACCGTCGCGGAGGGTGACGGTGTTGTTCGGTTGAGAGGGGTCCGAGCCCCGATTGGTCGACGTGAATGCTCACCTCGTACCCTCCGCACATGACTGATGATCCGTTCCAGTGCCGCTGTGTCCTCTGCCATGACTACGGCGACCGGGATGAGGCGGACCGCGTGGATCTGACGATCATCGAGCATGTGCAGCAGCACGGATGGCACGTCGTGATGGTTCCCGAAGACGAACGGTCCTGGATTCGCCTACACGATCGGCCTTGCGCACACGTACGGCGGGCCTGAGCTCGCCATGTTCGGGCTCGATATTCACGTCATGCACCGCATGCTCAACACACTCGGAGAGAAGTCCACCGCGGGCGAGGGACTTGGCGGATGGCCAGAGCCATCCTGATGTTGTCGATGGTTATCAGGTCGCGCTCAGGCACGTTGACCGCGGCTGGTACCGGACCTTCTTCGGACGGGCCATCGGGTTCTACCGTCGGCCGCCTCTCCCCGTACTGCAAGTCGCGTGGCCCGACGTGAATGGCCGTTTCCACTGGGACGAGCAGGCTGACGAGAGGCATCGCGAGTCACAGCCTCAGCTGTGGCTGCCTCCGAGTGACCATCCTGTCGGGATCTGACCTCAAGGGGTCGGGAAGCCGGGGAGCCGGCACCCGAGCGATACGCTACTGAAGCAAGATCATCTTGCGTAGGCGTTCGAATCGGCCGGCTCACGTTCAACGGCACCATCATCGAGACCGGCACCGACTCCTACCGCCTCGCCTCCACCCGAGCCCAAGCGGAGCGAGCAGCCGGCTGAAAGGCTGAGCAGCTACGTCACGAGGCGTTGGCGGGGTTCCAGCTTCGATCTCCCGCAGCAGTCCCCCGTCATCGTCATAGAGCTCAAGGCTGAACCGCAGGCCGAACCGGGTCAGCAGCGCAGCCAGATCCTCGAACCGTTGAGGATCGACAATTCCGTTCAGGAGTGTGTCCCCGTCGGTCGGGTCGACCTCGATGCGGCACCAGCTGGTCTCGACCTCATACGACTCCCACGACGAGCCTGATTGGGAGCTCCAGCCAGCCCCAATGAAGCGCTCGGCCACCAGCGATGCACTCGGGGCTCCTGCCAGGCCACCACACACATTGTTGTTGATCTCAAGCCAGACGGGATCGAGTGGCTGTCCCTCATCGGATATGTCCACAGCTGGATTATGAAGCAGACCCCGCAACCCGCGATCGCACACGCTATCGACATCAAAAATCCTCGTGAACAAAGCCAGTTCGCGACTACACGTGAACAGAGCCAGCCCCGCCTGGCCCGAACGGTCCGGCGGTAGTTGGCTTCACCCCGGCCTCGGGATCGGTGCCCGGAGGAGAGGACGACGGCGACGGGTGTGTGGTGGTCGTGGATGCCCCAGGCGCCCGGGGCCGGCATAGGCGATCAGCCTGGGGCCAGTCCTCGGTGTCGACGCGGGCCCGGCAGCCGGGGCAGGCGAAGGACCAGTCCCTGAGTATCAGTCCGCCGCGCCCCGGGGCGTGATGAACTCGGCCGTGCCAGTAGTAGACGACCGCTCCAGCGCGGATTGGGCGAGACCAGCGCCGTGGCCCGGCATCGCCGACGGGGGTTTGCCGGGGGTGTGGTGAGCGGTTCCCTCGTGGTGAGCGGGTCCGTGGACCTGATAGGCCGACCCCCTGTTTTCCCAGGTGAATAGCCCTGCTGATAGGCGACCTGATGGGGCGCCGGGGCTGCGCTTACCACCGGGCGGTGAGTGGAAGCGGCCGGTCGGCCAGCTCCGGGAACGGGCCCCGTGGTCGTGTCGGGTGAATGTCTGCCGTTCCCTCCCGAACGCGCCAAACAGGCTCCAGACGGATTTGTGATTAAGGGGCGATGAACTGTTCATTTGTGACTGCTCTGCAAATTCCAACCGCAAATCTAAGGTTAAAACTGATAGGGTCCTCCCGGAGGTGAAGCGTGAAGAGGGATCCGAAGGAGGAGGCCCTGTTCAGGGCTGTGGAGGAGCTGCTGGCCGGAGGGCCGCCGTTCCCGGAGCCTGCTGAACGGGCGCGGCTGCGTGAGGCGGCCGGTGTCACGCAGGCCGCGCTCGCGCGTGTTCTGGAGACGACTCCGCAGACGGTGAAGAACTGGGAGTCGGGACGTTCCGAGCCGCGTCCGCCCCGCCGGGGGCCCTATCTGGCGCTGCTGGAGGGCTGGGCGAAGAAGTACCCCACCTCCGCCGCTGCCCCCGTTTCCGTCAAGGAGCGGCCGGCCACGGCGACCCCCGCCCCTGCCGTCGAGGAGCGGCCGGCCACGGCGACCCCCGCCCCCGCGCCCGCTGCGGCCCGTGTGGTGGCGGCAGCTGGTCCAAGCTCCTCCCCGGCCCCTCCGCGGCCGAGCGTATCTCGCCCGGAATCGGCGCCGAAGCGTCCCGCTGCGCGCGCGGCCACCGGGCGTGGTCGTCCGGCTGCGGCTGCCCAGCGGTCCGCGGCGGTGGATCCGCGGTTCGTGAACGGGCCGCTCGCCGTCATCGACGCAGACGCGGCCGGGCAGGTGTCCACGTACTGCACCGGTGGTCTGGTCCTCGACGTCTCCGCCCGGACCCTGCCGGCTCTGGTGGAGTGGACGCTGACCGAGGCGCGCCTGGGCGCGCCGCGGCTGGATCCCTGGGGCCGCGACGCCGACCCTCTGCTTGCTCTGACTCCGACGGCGCTGGAGTTCTTCGGCCTGCCGGCCCGGCTGTCCGACGACGAGCGTGTGGCGGGCCGGCTGCCCGCCGACCACCCCGTCCTGGAGCAGCTGGCCGCGGCGGAGTGGCAGCTGACTCGGCGCGGGTTCGGCCCGTGGCGAGGATCTACCGCCCCGCCCAGGGCGGGCAGCGGTCCTGCGTCCAGCTGTGCATCCCCTCGTGGCAGGCGCTCGACGCCCGCTCCTGGGGCCACGCCGCCGACCTGCCGCCCGCGGAACTCGCGCGGACGCTGGGCCTGTACGCCTCCCGCGTCCTCACCCCGCGCGGCTCCACAGCCGTGACCGGCCTGGAGTTGATGACGGCGCTGCACCCGCCGACCCGCGCCTCCGCCCCGGACGCCGACGGCCGCCGCCACAGCGCCCACAACCCCGGCTCGCTCGGCAAGGAGCCGCTGGATCCGGCGCCGTGTGAGGCGGTCGATGGTCACCCGGTCCTCGCGCACCTGCCGCGTTTCCATGTCCGCGGCCCCGAAGAGCGCCTCTTCGAGGAGGCATACGACTGGGCACGGGAGCTGACGGACGAGGAGTGCCTGCAGCCGTGCCTGGTGGGCATCGACGTCAACATGGCCTTCGCCGCCGCCGCGAACGGCCTGCCCGTCGGCCTGGCCACCCCGCCCGTCCATGTCACCGCCCCCGTTTTCGACCCGGCGGTGCCCGGCTCGTGGCTGGTCGACCTCTCCCACGTCGACCTCTCCCGCGTCATGGTCGGCAAGAAGTGGGCCGACCTGCGCGGCGACCTGCTCCCGAGCCCGTTCACCCCCACCGGCGAGACCCCCACTGGACCGGCGTGGTACTCGACCCCGACCGTCGCCTACGCCGTCGAACTCGGCTACCAGGTCCAGCCACTGGAGGCGTGGCTCCGCCCGGACGCCGGCCGTTACCTGGACGGCTGGTACCAGCGCCTGCGGGACGCCTACATCGCCACCATGGGCGACCTCGGCGTCCCCGAGAAGACGACACCGGACCAGTTCCTGGCCGCGATGGACGGTTACAAGACCCGCGACCCCGAAGCCGCGATCGTGCTCGGGGCGATCAAGAACACGGTCAAGGGCGGGATCGGCAAGCTCCAGGAGAAGGCCCGCGGCGGAGGCTGGCGCCCGGGCCAGCCCTGGCCCGCGCTCGCCCGCCCGACCTGGCGCCCCGACATCCGCGCCGCCGTCATCTCCCGCGCCCGGATCGGCATGCACCGCAAGATGGTCGCCCTCGCCGCCGCGACCGGCGCCTACCCGGTCGCGGTCCTGTCCGACTGCGCGGTGTACGCCGCCACCGGCCCGTCCCCGCTCGACGTCCTGCCCTACACGCCCGACGGCAAGACCATCCCCGGCTCGTTCCGGATCGGGGTGTCCCCGGGCATGGTCAAGCACGAGGGGACGCAGACGCCGATGTGGGCGGAGCAGCTGCGCGAGCAGACCCAGGCGCCGCTGCTGAACCTGGCCCGCTACATCAAGTCCGGCCACGTCGCCGGCCCGGACTCGGGGGAGTAGCCCCATGGTGAACAGGTCGGTCGGCGAGGCCCTGGACCAGATGCTCCAGAAGGCGTTCACCCGCAAGCCCCCACAGTCCGCCGGCACCCAGATGCGCTTCCTCGTCAAGCAGCTCAAAGGCACCAAGGCCGTCGCCCAGCTCCTCGGCATCTCCCAGCGCACCGTCGAGCGGTACGTGAAAGACCAGATCAAAAAGCCCCGCCCCGACCTCGCCGGGCGCATGGCCGCCGAGGTCCGCAAACGGTGGCAGCCGAAGGTGCGCGAGCGGGTGAAGCGGGCGGCCGCGACGAGCCAGGGCGTGATGATCGACGTCCGCGCCCAGCTCGGCTACGCGGCCGCGGCCGGCACGACCGACGAGGCCCGCGAACGCCACCTCACCCTCGCCCTGCCTCCGCACCACGCAGGCCGCCTGTTCGATGCCCAGGAGCGCGGCGGCGAGCGGCAGATGCGGCAGGCGGTCGCCGACGCGCTCAAGGACGTGTACTTCCAGCAGCGCGGTACCCGGGCGGCGAGCCTGGAGGAAGTACGCATGCTCGGCGTCGAGCACATCGAGTTCGACCTGTGACCGCCCCCGAGGACGAGCAGGCTGGAGAGCACCGGCCGGGCGGTGGAGGGCTGGGCGATGACGAGACCGGCACGCGGCGGGCGTGCGAGTGGGGGTAGCACCGAGAGGAGCGTCTTGTGGCCGCCGCCGCGTACCGCGAGCAGACCCAGCAGGAGCGCCCGGCCGTGGCCGTCCAGCAGTGCCTGCCCCCCCGCACAGGCCACCCTGGCTTTGTTCACGAGTTTCGGCTCTGGCGCAACTTCCGTGAAGTCGTACCAGTCCTCCGTGCCTGAGGCTGTCAGCGGTGGTGAACCGCCAGATCATCAGCTCTCCCAGGGGCGATGTGAGCTCGGCCGGCGGGGGTTTCACGGGAGTTGAGCCAGAACCTTACGACGTGAACAAAGCCACGGAGCCGAATGTTTCCTTTCCGAAGGATGTGGAGGGGTGGGCAAGCCGGTGTTGTGAGTGGATCAGAATGTGGTGATGCCGTTCCAGCCCCAGCCGATTTTCACGCGGGTTTTCAGGGTGCCTTTTCCGTCGCCGTCGTAGCGCCACAGAGTGCCGGCGGGGTCGGTGGCGAGGACGTCGGGTATGCCGTCGCCCGTGAGGTCGCCCGCACCAGTCAGGTGGAGGGTCTTCCAGCCCTGGCCGATCTTGGATCGGCTGCCCCGTTCGTAGCGGTAGAGGTCCCCGGTGGGGGTCTGGCCGAGGTAGTTCTGGTAGCCGCCCGCGGTGACTGCGCCGATGCCTGTGAGGCGGTAGCCGGTGTAGCCGTGTCCGGTCTTCTGGCGGGTCTGGAGGCCGCCGCGGCTGTCGCCCGCGTATTGCCAGAGAGTGCCCGTGGGGTCGGTGGCCAGGACGTCCGGGAAGCCGTCGCCGGTCAGATCTCCTACTGCGGTGAGTTTGAGGTCTTTCCAGCCGGTGCCGATCTTCACCTTCGTCGCGAAGCGGCCGTCTGCTGTTCCGTCGAGGCGCCAGAGGTTGCCGGTGGTGTCCTGGGCGAGCGCGTCGGGGCGGCCGTCGGCGTTGAGGTCGCCGGCGGCGGTGAGGCGGTAGCCCTTCCAGCCCCAGCCGATCTTCACGCGGGGCTTCAGGCCGCCCGTTCCGTTGCCGTCGTAGCGCCACAGTACGCCGGCGTGGTCCAGGGCAAGGACGTCCGCGCGGCCGTCGCCGCTGTAGTCGCGGCGGAAGGTGCCGTGGGGGTTCCATCCGCGGGGGATGACCCACGAGAGATCGGAGGCGCTGGTGTCGGGGGCCGAGAGAATCTTGGGGGTGCTGCCGGGAGCGGTCGCGCTGCTGACGGTTGCCTGCTGGTCCGTGCCGCCGGAGATGTACGCGACCTGGGAGCCGTCCGGGGACCACTCAGGGAACATGACGTTCCTTGCCTTGGACAGGGAGTACTCGCTGCCACTGCTCAGGACGCGGGCGCGGACGTCGTACGCGCTGTCGACATAAGCAGAGAAGGTGATCCGCTCACCGTTCGGTGAGAACGTGGGGTGCAGGCCGTAGGTGACGGGTTTCGGGGCGCCGCCCACACGCGGGTCCCAGATGTGGATCGAGCTGCCGCGCAGGAAGGTTATGCGACCGTCCCAGGCCACGTCGACCTGGGTGTCCCAGGTCTGTTCGGGGGAGGCGAAGACGTAACCGAGGCCGCTGCCGTCGAGGTTGACCCGCATGATGTGCAGGCGGTCGTGGCCCGGCTTGGCCCGGAAGCTCAGGTAGAGCTGCTTGCCGTCGGGTGTCCAGTCGAGGCCGGTGAGCCAGCCGTCGGGCTCGTCGATGTCCATGCGGACGGGGCGTGCGTTGAGGCCGTTGGCGTCGGCGACCCAGATGTCGGCGAAGCCGTCGTTGTTGATGAAGGCCATGCGCAGGCCGTCGGGGGAGTAGGTCACGCTGCTGATCTCGGCCTTGGTCAGGCCGGGGCCGGTGGGCAGGAGGGTACGGCGGTCGGTGCCGTCGGCGTTGACCGTGACGACGGTGCTGTGACGGATGCCGTCGATGTCCCTGTACTCGGTGAAGACCACGCGGGGTTTCGGTACAACCCCGGCGGCCTGAGCCGGTGCCGCCGTGACCGCGGTGAGCGCGGCGGAGGAGGCGAGGACGGACAGGGCGGCCCCGAGAACGCGACGGCGCCCTCGGGTGCGGATGGAACGGGTCAAGTGATCCCCCAGGACGAACGGATGTGTCGGACGCGGTCGGTGACGTTGCCCGGGAGTGAGACGGTCCGCTCCGTCGAAGGGTTGTACGCCGTCAGGCGCCGGCCCGAGGGGTAACGCCGCCTCACACGTGCCCGGCGGCGGGTTCAGCCTCTGGAGGATGAGTGGACCCGCCGCAGCGGGCTGATCCTCATCACCTTGCCGCACGCAGGACAGTCATGTTCGTCGACGGAGTCCATCGCGACCGGGTGACCACAGAAGTCGCACGGCAGCATGCCCTCGCCCGCCGCTTCCCGAGCAGACACGCATCACTCATGACAGGACTACTGCCACCCGACCACCGACATAGGGGTACCCCCGGGGGGGCGAACGACGGATTCGTTTTCGTCGCCTTGCAGAAGGAGAGGTAAAGAGTCGTGCAGGTCTAGCGGGTTTCGGTACGGGCGGCGTTCCAGCCCACCAGGTCCGTCGACCGGTCTGTGATGATTCCGTCCACGCCCAGGTCGGTGAGTGCCTGCCAGCGGGCCGGGTCGTTCACGGTCCAGACATTCACCGATATCCCTGCGTCGTGCAGTTCGGCAACTACCTCAGGCCGCGTCGCCAGAGATTTGTCAGAAATGTTGTAGGCAGTTACTCCAAGCTCCCTGGCCACTGCCACGGGGTCCGCGTCAAGCTTGTCCCGCAGCAGGCCCCTGGGCACTTGAGGTGCCAGGGCAGCGACCTGCTTGAGCGATTCCGGGAAGAAACTCTGCACGAGGACCCGATCCATCATCTGCTGCTCTTGGACGGTCTGCATGATGCGCTCGATGTCGGCCTTCCCGCGGGTTCCGGTGATGTCCAGCAAGAGCCGTCCGCCTCGTTCTCGCAGGTCGGCGAGCTGAGCGGCGAGGGTGGGGATCCTAATCCCGGCATAGGCCGGAGCGAACCACGAGCCGGCGTCCAGGGCGTCGATCTGTGCCGAGGTCAGCTTCCCCACGTGGCCGGTGCCGTCGGTGGTCCGGTCCACTGTGGCGTCGTGGAGCACGTAGGGGACACCGTCCCGGCTGGGCCGGACATCGTTCTCGATCCAGTCGACTCCGGCTCGGCGGGCCACTTCACCGGATATCAGGGTGTTCTCCGGAGCGACCGATGAGGCACCTCGGTGGGCGATCACATCCGGCACCGCCGGGGTGGAAGCGGCAGCGGGTGCCGAGTCCCGGTCGGTCACCAAGCAGGATGCGGTCAATGCAGCGGTCAGGAAGGCGGCCGATGTGGCTGCGATGCGCCGCCGCCGAAGTCTCACAGGAGTCACGGTGGCGGACATTAACACGCGGGCCGGACAGTCAGGCCTTCCGTGTCCAGCCTTCTTCACGCGGCAGACCGCGCCGCTCTTCACGGCAAGCCCCTCTTCTGCTTGCGGAGGCTTGGGGTTGCTCATGTGCGGGCGCCGACCGAAGCGGTCGCATCCGCGCACTGATAGGTGGCGGCCTTGCAGCAGGCAGGGTGGGTTGGGCCGGGTCTGACGCCTTATGAGTGGTGCTTTCTGGTGGGGCTGCCGGTTGCACAGCACGGACGGGAATGCCTTCTATCGATGTATTGATCTAATTGAGAAGAACATCACGATTCGGAATTTTAGGTGCATTATGGGCGGTTTATCCCTCTCGTCCAATAAGTGGAATACCTCGCTCCCCTTCGCTTGTCATGTGATCAGCAAGCGTGTTTGATGTGAGCGTTCATGAATGTTTGATGAATGTTGGGGGCTAGACGGATGCCGGGGCTGGGGGGCTTCGTGATAAAGAGTCGGGTTTGTTGCAGCTTTCCTGCCGGGGGAGTAGCGCGGCGACGACTGAGGATTGGCGAGTAGAGGACTGGGGCGTCCCTCTCGGGCATGCAGGGTATCGGCTCTTTTCCTGCTTCCGGGACGGTTGGTTCGACCAGGGTTCCCTGCAGGCGTCCCGTCGCATCTGGCTTTCCTGAAGACCGTCTCACTGTAAGAGACGCCGACAGCGGCCGTTGCGTTCCGTGCGTCCACAAGGCTGCCTTGTCCACCCCGCGCCTTTCCCTCTCTATGTCCGCCTTGTGCGGGCATTTCGTGCTGCATCCAGCCGCCTTGCCGAGAACTGCCCTTCTACGGATGGCCTCTGTCCGCCAGGCATCCTTCCGGGCGCCCCCGCGCCCGTATCCGCAATGACACACAGCTAGGAAGAGTATGAGAGTGAGATTCGGAGAGGCGCCACCTCTCTCTGGGCGATCGCGGAACCTGGGCCGGGGGCAGCGCCGCTGGGCTGCCCCCGCGATTGCCCTGCTTGTCGCGGCCGCCGGCCTTGGTGCGGGGGCTTCCCCCGCTGCTGCTGCCGTCGCGTGTCCGTCCGGGGTGGAGAGCGACTTCAACGGAGACGGCATCCGAGACCTCGTCGTCGCCGATCCGGAGGCGCCCGTCGGCAGTCAGGCAGACGCGGGCGAGATCACCGTCGTCTACGGCGGCGGCAAAGGCTCCCTGCGCATCAACCAGGACTCCCCTGGCATACCGGGAGCCGCCGAGCAGGGCGACCAGTTCGGATATGAGCTCGCCGTCTACGACGAGAACCAGGACGGCTGCAGCGATGTCGCGGTCGGCCTTCCGTATGAGGACATCGACATCAGAGACACGGCCGGGAACCTCACCGGCGTCGCCTCGGACGCGGGCATGATCCAGATCATCCACGGCTCCACAGCCGGCCTCGGAGCCGGTGACGGCGTCACCGAGTACTGGCAGGGCGAAGGCCGCCCCCTCGGCGGCGCAGCCGAGGCCGGCGACTACGTCGGCTACGCCTTGGCCGCCGGCGAGACGGCAGCGGGCGTCCCCTTCCTCGTCGCCGGGTTCCCCGGCGAAGCCATCGGAACGGACCAGGACGCCGGTGGAGCCGCCTACATCCACGGCATCAACCGGGCGGTGGCCGCCTTCAACCAGGACACCACGGCAGGCGGAGACGTGCCGGGCGGCACGGAGCAGGACGACCAGTTCGGCGCGTCCGTCGCGGCGTCCCCCAACCATTTCGCCGTCGGCATGCCCGGCGAGGCCCTGGGGTCCTACACCTTCGCCGGCGCTGCCGCGGTCTTCAGCCACACGCTGGTCAACGGCCAGCCCAAGCCGCTGTTCGGCATGGGCCAGGACCAGGACAACGTCTCGGAGTACGAGGAGACCGGTGACAACTTCGCCACCGGTCTAGCCATGGCCCCCTACCGGCCCAGCGGCGCGAGCTCGACCAACGAGTCTCTCCTCGCCGTCGGTATCCCGGGTGAGGACAACGGCGGCGTGAGAGATACCGGAGCCGTGCAGATCTTCCGGATCACGGCAGCCGGAACGTTCACCGAACTGAACTGGATCTCCCAGATGACGCCGGAGGTGACGGGCACCGACGAGGCCGGTGACCGCTTCGGCCACGAGCTGGCCGCGATCAACACCTCGCCGAGCACGGTGTCGACCGGCTCGACCGTCCGCCTCGCTATTGGTGTTCCTGGTGAGGACTCCGGCTCGGGAGCTACCGACGCAGGCGCCGTCAGCATCGTTCCCATGGTCGGCGCACCCGGCGCATCGGACAGCTGGCTCGCACCCGGACCTGACACCCCGATCGCCGACCAGGAAGACCGCTACATGGGGCAGAGCCTCGCCGCCGTCCCCAGCCACCTCCACGTCGGAATCGCCTACGGTCCCGTCGCCTTCCGTGGCATCGAGAAGTACACCTGGAACACGCCTGCCGGCGGAGCCCCTGCGGATCGCCTCCTGCCTGGCACCAACGGCCTGGCCGCCAACGGCAAGGCGCTGGGGGCCAAGATCCGATGAAGACCACAACGAACCCGTCCCCCCGAAGCGGCGGGGAAACAGGCCGAGTGCCGCGGAGCCGCGTAATGACAGGAAGACGCAAGGGCGCCGGGCTGCTGGCAGCAGCCCTGTCGAGCACCGTCCTGGCTGGAGCGCTCATCGGCGTGGCCCCCGCAGGCGCAGCGCCCTGGACCTCCGCAGCCGAGACCCCCCCGCCCACCACGTCCGCACCGAGCGGCAGCGAGGCGCTGAAGAAGGCGAAGGAGACCGGCGAAGCAGTCGAGATCACGTCCCAAAGGGCCGAACGCCGACAGGTCTTCGCCAACCCCGACGGCACCTTCACCGCACGCGAGTACGCCCAACCGCTCTACGCGGCCAAGGACGGCAAATGGGTCGACGTGGACACCACACTGATCCGCAACGAGGCCGGACAATGGACCCCCGAGGCGGCCACGATCGGCCTGGCCTTCTCCAACGGCGAAGCTGGCGAACCGTTCGTCACCATGGAACGTGCTGGCCGCAAGCTCTCCCTCACCTGGCCCTACGGCCGGCTGCCCGCCCCCCACGTCCAGGGCGACAGCCTCACCTACCCCGATGCCATCCGAGGCGTCGACCTGGTGGTCCGTGCCGAATCCGACGGCTTCGCCCACCTGCTGGTGGTCAAAACTCGCGAGGCTGCCGCAGACCCGCGGCTGGACCGCATCGAACTCGGCATGAAGACCGACGGGCTCAAGGTGGCAAAGACCCCCTCGGGCGCTCTCGTCGCCAAGGACCCAGGCGCGGGCGGAACCGTCTTCGAAGCTGGCGCCCCGTCCATGTGGGACTCCGCCTCCGTTGTCGAACAGCAGGCCAAGCCCCAGGGCAAGGCCGCTGTCGCCAAGGCGCTCGCCACAGCCGAAACCGCGAAGAAGACACCCTTCGAAGGCCCGCTCGGCGGCGGCAAGGAAACCGAACTGACCGTCGACGTCGAGCAGGATCAGCTCACCCTGACGCCCGACCAGAAGATGCTCGACGGAGACAAGACCGTCTTCCCCGTCGTCATCGACCCCATCCCCCGCACCACCAGCCGCTCCCTGTGGACCGGCGTGATGAGCGGATTTCCCGACGAGCAGGACTGGCAGTACTCCGGCCACGCCGGAGTCGGCCGCTGCCCCACCGACTACAACCCCGTTTCCTGCAACGGAGTCGGCGTCCGCCGCCTCATGTTCACGATGCCGGTCTCCTTCTACAAGGGCAAGCAGATCCTGGGCGCCACCTTCTCCGCAGAGGTCGCCCACATCTACAGCGCCACGCCCACCCCGGAACCGATCCACCTGTACCGCGTCGGCGGCAAAAACCGCATGCTGACCTCGACGGACGACTGGAACAGCACCAAGGACGAGTGGTCCGACCACCTCCAGACGGTGAACCAGGCCATATCGCCCACCAGCTGCTCAAGCGCAGCCACTTCGGCCAACCTCCACTTCGAAGGAGGCGCCAGCGGCGAACTGACCACCGAGATCAGGACCGCTGCCGACCAGGACTGGGACCAGATCACCTTCGGCCTCAAGGCCGCCGACGAGACCCGCTTTCAAGAATGGAAGCGCATCTGCGGCAACGCCTTCCTGTCCGTCAACTACAACACCCTGCCCAGGCAGATACCGATCAGCAAGATGTCGTCCAACCCGGGCGGCGCATGCAAGTGGGGAGCCGCACGCCCCTACCTCGAAGAGCGCCCGAAGCTGCGTGTTTATGCCACAGACCCGGATCACACCAGCGCACGCACCGACAAGGTGAAGGTGCGGTTCCGAGTCCACTGGAAGCCCGCCGGATCCACCACCGAGACGTACTACGAGTACGACACCCCGTACGCTGCCCCCACCAGCGAAACACCCTTCGAGCACACCGTGAAGTCCTCCGTTCCCGAGAACACCGTCGTCTCATGGAACGTCAAGGCATGGGACGGGGACGGCTGGGGACCGTGGAGCACAGACGGCGAGGGGACAGAGCGATGTGAATTCATCTACGACTCCACCCATCCGCCTGCGCCGAAAGTCTCATCACCTGAGTACCCCGAGCTCAGCCCGAAGCACTCGATCTGGTGGGACGGCGTCGGCAATACGGGCACCTTCCGCTTCGGCCCCGGCCGATGGACCAGCGTCGGGACCTACAGCGATGTCGTCAGCTACCGCTACGCCTTCGACAGCGACGCAACTCCCACCAGCACTATCGCCACCACCGCTTCAGACAAATCGGCCACCGTGCAATGGACTCCCACTACCGCCGGCCGACACTGGGTGGAGGTCATGGCGGTCGATAGAGCCGGCAATCCCAGTGCTGTAAGTCGCTACGACTTCCTCGTCAACGACGGCCGTCCGGTGGTCGGCCAGTGGAACCTGGCAGAGAAAGCGGGAAGCACCGAAGCCCACGACGAGACCACGAAGCACCCCGCTGATCCAGGCCCCGGCGTGTCATTCCAAAAGGAGGGACCCGGCGGACCGATCGACTTCGCCGCCAACTTCGACGGCACCTCCGGTGCCTACCTCGACACCGCAGAAACCGTCCTGAACACCGCCCGAAGCTTCACCGTCAGCGCATGGGTACGTCCCACCGCGTTGGACAAGAACATGACCGTCATCAGCCAGGACGGCACCGGCGAACCTGGTTTCGTCCTCGGCTATGACGCCACCACAAAGAAGTGGTTCTTCTCCTCGGCCGGCTCTGACGTCGACTCGCTCGGCGAATGGAAGGCCACGGCAGCCAGCGTCACACCGATCAAGGACCAGTGGGTCTTGCTGACCGGCGTTTATGACGCCACCACCGTCAGCACCCCGGAGCTGCGGCTCTACGTCAACAAGGACCTCAAGGCGACTGCCGTCCGCCGCTCGGTCTGGCAGTCCTACGGTGACCTGCAGATCGGCCGGACCATCGCCAAGAGCGGCTACCGTGACTTCTTCAACGGGGACATGGCAGAAGTCCGGGTTTTCGACCGCATCCTCCCGGCCGCACAGGTCGCAGAACTGATGACGGTCAGGCCCGTACGCAAGGGCTACTGGCAGCTGAACACCACCAGCCCCGACAGCATCACCTCGCCGGAGTTCGCGGGTGGCCAGCCACTCACCCTCGCCGGCGGCGCGCTGATCGAACAGCCGAATACAGAAATGGGCGGGGGCCTCGTCGGTACCGGCCACCTGAAGCTGAACGGAGCCGGCGCCTACGCATCGACCGCGACCGCACCGATCACCGGCGCGGGGAGCTTCACCATCACGGCCCGCGTCCGGCTTGCCGCACTGAGCACGGCGCCCCAGACGGTGCTGTCGCTTCCCGGTAACAACGCCAACCGGATCAAGGTCCTGTACAAGCCAGGCCCCGATGGGATCGCCGATGCCCGCTGGACGGTGGTGGTGGCGGAGAAGGACGACGCAGTCGCACCGGCTGAGAGGAGTCTGGCCGATGGCGTGCGCCTTCCGGACACGGATGGCCTGGGGCAGCATCTCGCCGTGGTCTACGACGCCGTAGCCAACGAGATCCGTCTCTACGTCGATGGCCAGCTCGACGCCTCCAGGGCCGTACGCAGGGACACCACCCTGTGGGCCGCCACCCGAGGACTCCAGGTCGGTAGGTCCCTTGTGGGCGCACCCGAGTACTTCTCCGGCCTCATCGATGAGGTCCGGGTCTACAACGGCGCAGCCGACCTCACCGGCGTCATGCAGTTGAACCAGACCGGCGAGTTCGGCGAGCACGGCGAGTGGTAGTCGCCCGCCGGAGTACAGGCAGCAGCCAGACCCACACGTGACGGTGCGGGAGGGGCAACATGCCCCTCCCGCCCTCCTTCACGCCCATACCCACGAGAAGTGGAGCACCGATGCGTTTCCAAGGCCGTTTGTTGAACCGCCGAATACCAAGAAGCGCTCTGCGCGGCACAGCAGTGAGTCTTGTTCTGCTGCTGTCCGCCACCTCGATCCAGCAAGTGTCCTTTGCAGCAGATCAGCGCACCAAGCGCCCTGACGTCCAGGATATGGGCGACCCCGTGGTCGGCAAGGACGCCCCGGCAAGCAAGCGACCCAACCCACCCGGCCGCACGCCGACGGTCACCAAACTCGACCCCGCGACCTGGCCGACCCAGGCACACGCGGAAGTGAACGTCGCCGCCGCCGGCGAGAAGCAGTCCGCGGCCAAGGCTGGCGCCCTGCCGATCTCTGCACAAGCACCTCAGCACTCGGCAGCGATCGGTGCTTCCCGCCTCACCGTGCCGCACGAGATTCCCGAAAAGATCGGGGTCGACGTTCTCGACCCCAAGCGAGCCGCAGCCCTGGGTGCTGCAGCCGTGTTCGGAGTGGAACGGTCCGACGGCGGCGCCAAACCCGCCAAGGTCCGCCTCAACGTCGACTACTCCACCTTCAGCGAAGGCTTTGGCGGCTCCTACGGCTCCCGCCTCAACCTCATACAACTTCCTGCCTGCGCCGCCGTCGCGACACCCGGCAGTGAGAAGTGCCCTGAACAGCCCAAGATCCTGCCCACCCGCAACGACACCACCACCAACGTCCTGTCGGCCGATGTCACCGTGGCCCCGGACTCCTCCGGCATGTCCACGATGAATACCGGTGATGTCTCCCTGATCGCGGTGGCGGCCGGCCCGTCGTCCGCCCAGGGCGACTACAAGGCCACCCCGCTCGCACCCTCGGCCAGCTGGACCGTGTCGGCCTCCTCCGGCGGGTTCTCATGGAACTACCCCCTGCGCACGGTGCCCACCCCGGGCGGCCTGACCCCGAGCCTGGGACTGAGCTACACCTCGCAGTCGGCCGACGGCCGCACCTCCGCAACCAACAACCAGGGCTCCTGGATCGGTGAGGGCTTCAGCTACGAGCCCGGATACATCGAACGCCGCTACAAGCCCTGCGCCCAGGACGGCCACACCGGCTCTGGAGAGCAGTGCTGGGCCTACGACAACGCCACCGTCATGCTGGAGGGCCAGTCCAGCCAGCTCGTCAAGGACACCACCACCAAGAAGTGGCACCTGTCCAATGACAGCGGCGCCACGGTCGACAAGCTTGTCAACACCGAGAACGCCGACGATAACAACGAATACTGGCGCATCATCACGTCTAATGGCACGGAGTACTACTTCGGCCTGAACCACCTGCCCGGCTGGCAGACAGGCAACGAAGAGACCAGGTCGGTCTGGACCGCCCCCGTCTTCGGCGACGACTCCGGCGAACCCTGCTACAACACCACCTTCGCCAACGCCCACTGCAACCAGGCATGGCGCTGGAGCCTCGACTACGTCAAGGACACCCACGGCAACGTGATGTCCTACTTCTACCAGCCAGAGACGAACTACTACGCCCTCAACGGCAAAACGGACGTCAACGGCACCGCCTACCACCGCGGCGGCTTCCTCAAGCGCATCGACTACGGTCAGCGCGACGGCCAGGTCTACGCCGGCAAAGCCCCCGCACGCGTCACCTTCATCCTCCCCGAGCGCTGCCTTCCGGACACCCAGTTCGACTGCCACGAATCCAAGCGCTCCACGGCCAACGCCGCCTACTGGCCCGACACGCCAGTGGACCAGGAGTGCAAGGCCAACACCCCCTGCACCGTTGGCCAGACGTTCTGGACCAGCAAGCGTGTCGGCACCATCAACACTCAGATGCTCAAGGACGCCACGACCTACCAGGACGTGGACCGCTGGAACCTGACCCACACCTTCACCGACAACGGCGACACCTCGAAAGCCCTGTGGCTGTCCAAGATCCAGCACGAGGGCAGGGCAGGCACAGCCGTCCAGCTCCCCGAGGTCGAGCTCTTCAGCGAACAGTTCCGCAACCGGGTAGACGCGGTCGGCGACAACACTGCGGCCTTCTATCGTCCCCGCCTCGCCATGGTCCTGAGCGACACCGGAGCACAGCTCGACGTCAACTACGCCGCCCCTGAGTGCGACGCGAGCGCTCTGCCCACCCCCGGCGCCTCAACCAAGCGCTGCTATCCCGTCGTGTGGGCACCGCCCGGCAAGATCGAACCGGAGACCGACTGGTTCCACAAGTACGTCGTCGCCGAGATCATCCAGACCGACCGCACCGGCGGCAGCGACAGCCTGGTCACCCGCTACAACTACGACAACGGCAAAGGCGCCTGGCGCAAGAGCAAGCCGGACGGCATAACCGACACCAAGTTCCTGACCTGGAGCAACTGGCAGGGCTACGACAAGGTCACCGTCACCAGCGGCACCGCCGACCGACAGACCACCCGCGTCGACTACCACTACCTGCAGGGAATGGATGGCGACACCGACTCCACCGGCGGAACACGCAGCATCGAAGTCAGCGACTCCAAGAACACCACGTACACCGACGCCGAGGAATTCGCCGGCCACGAACTAGAGTCATTCACCTACGACGGTTCCAAGCTCGTCTCCCACACGATCAGCGAGCCGTGGAAGCACGTCACGGCGACCTTCTCACCCACCTGGGGCAAGACCTACGCCGCGATCGTCAAACCCCGCACCACACGCGCCTTCTCACTCCTGTCGAACGACACCTGGCGCGAGACGAAAACCGTCCCCACCTTCGACACCGCAACACGAACAGGCCGCACCACCCAGATCGACGGCCTCGGTGACGTTTCCACCACCGCGGACGACACCTGCACCCGGCTCTGGTACGCAGACAACCTTGACGAGAACATCCTCTCCCTGCCCAGCCGCAGCGAGGTCGTCACCGTCAACTGCGCCACCACCCCCGATCGCAAGACCCAGGTCCTCACCGACGAGCGCACCTTCTACGACGCAGGCGTCTTCGACGCCGCACCCACCAAGGGCGACGTCACCCAGACCCAGCGACTGACCGCCCACGACGGAACCACCGCCACCTACCAGACCACCGGCACCAGCGGCTACGACGCCTACGGGCGCATCCTGTGGCAGAAGGACGCCAAACTCAACGAGACCAAGACCGCCTACACCCAGGTCAACGGCCTCGCAACCCAAGCCACAGTCACCAACGCCCTCGGCCACATCACCACCACCGACTACGCCCCCGCGTGGGGACAGCCCACCGGACAGACCGACCCCAACAGCAAGCGCACCGACCTGGCCCGTGACGCCCTCGGCCGTATCACTTCGGTCTGGCTGCCCGACCGGTTGAAGATCCAGGCCCCGTCGTCACCGAGCATCAAGTACACCTACAACCAGCGAAAGGACAAACCCACCTGGATCCGCACCGAAAAGCTCAAGAACGACGGCACCTACGGCTCTGAGTACGAGCTCTACGACAGCCTCCTGCGCGGACGTCAGATCCAGACCCAGGGGGTCGACGGCACCCGACTCGTCGCCGACACCTGGTACAACGGCACCGGCAAGGTCAAGAAGACCAACGCCACCTACAGCGCAGCCGGCGCGCCCTCCGGTGAACTCCACGAACTGACCACCGGAGCCAACGGAGCCGTCGGAGCCCAGAACCGCTTCGAGTACGACGGACTCGGCCGGATCACCGCCGAGATCTTCGACATCTCCGGCGACGAACAGTGGCGCACCACCACCACCTACGACGGTGAGAAGACCACGGTCGACCCGCCGACCGGCGGCAGGGCGACCACGACGGTGACAAACGCCGAGGGACGCACCACCAGCCTGCTCCACTACCAGGGCGACCGGCCCGACCCCGCTCTCGGCACCCCGGACGAGACGAAGTACACCTACACCCGCAACGGCCAGCTCGAAACCGTCACCGACGCCCAGGGCAACGTCTGGCGCTACGAGTACGACCAGCTCGGCCGCAAGACTAAGGCCGTCGACCCCGACGCCGGAACCTCACGCACCGAGTACGACGAACTCGACCGCCCGGTTGCCAGCTACGACGCCCGTAACAAGAAGGTCTCCACCCAGTACGACAAGCTCTCCCGCCCCACCCTCACCTGGGAAGGAGACCCCACCACTGGAACCAAACTCACCGAAACCCTCTACGACACCTCCGGCCGACTCGGCATGGCCTACTCGACGCGGCGATACACCTCACCGACCGAGTACTTCGCCACCACCATCCAGGTCGTCGACTCCCTCTACCGCCCTCTGAGGACCGGATACACCATCCCCGCCTCCCAGGGCGCACTGGCCGGCCTCTACGTCTACGACAACACCTACAACACCGACGGAACGCTGCAGGGCACCTCCCTTCCCGCCGCAGGCGGCCTTCCCGCCGAGCCTCTCGTCACCTCCTACGACACGCTCCAGCGGCCCACCACCCTGACCGGCGCGACCAGCTACGTCACCAACACCATCTACTCCAGCAGAAGCCACGTGCAGCAGCTGGAACTCCACGACGGCAGCGGTAAGAAGGTCTGGAACACCTACCAGTACGAGAAGGGCACCGACCGCCTCACGCAGGCGTCCACCGACGTCTACCTCGCCTCATCCACGGCCAAGCAGTCCAACTACTCCTACGACCAGGCCGGCAACGTCCTCTCCATCTCGGACGTCTCCGGACCGGTGTCGAACGACGTCCAGTGCTTCCGCTACGACGGTCGGCAGAGCCTCACCCACGCATGGACCCCGGCCGCTGCAACCGACGCCGACGCCACAGGCAGCGGCACCGTAGGCACACGCGTGACCGTGACCGGCTCCATGCCCAAGGCATGTGAAGCGGCACCCGGCACCACACCCCTGGGCGGCCCGGCCCCCTACTGGAAGGAATACCGGGTCGACTCCATCGGGAACCGCACGTCCGAGACCATCCACGACATCTCCCTGGATGAGACGAAGGACATCACCCGCACCTACACCTACGGCACGGGCATCCAGGGCACTGACCCTCACCAGGTGACCCGCGTCCTGGAGAAGACTCCGACCGGCGACCGCCAGTCCACCTACGAATACGACGCCTCCGGCAACACCACCAAACGCGTCATCGCCGGCGACACCCAGAACATCACCTGGGATGCCACAGGCAAGCCCACCAGCGTCACCAGCGTCGCCGGCCAGACCACGTTCCTCTACGACGCCGAAGGCAACCGGATCGTCCGCAAGGACCCCTCCACCACCACCGTGTACCTGCCCGGCATGGAACTCTCCGTAACCAACGGCAGCTCCACCGTCAAGGGCACCCGCTACTACACCCACGCCGGCCAGACCATCGCCGTCCGCACCTCCGACGGCAAACTCTCCTTCCTGGCCTCCGACCACCACGGCACCAGCGACGTCGCCATCGACTCCACCACAGGAGCCGTCACCCAGCGCCGCTTCGACCCCTACGGCCTCAACCGCGGCACCCCCAGCGGCCCCTGGATCGGCGACAAGGGATTCGTCGGCGGAACCGCGGACGCCTCCACCGGCCTCACCCACCTCGGCGCACGCGAATACGACCCACAACTGGGCAAATTCATCTCCGTCGACCCCCTCATCGACCACACCCGACCCCAGCAGATCAACGGCTACGCATACGCGAGCAACAGCCCTGTCACACGCAGTGACCCATCCGGACTCTGGGACATTCTTTCCACACTTGTCTCAGGAGTTAAGAGAGCGGCTGCCGACGTCATCGATGCGGCGACACAAGGGCTGATTCCTGCCGAAGAAGAAAAGGATCCGGCGGTCGAGGAGGCTGAAGAGAGCAAGGAAGCAGCCGAGGGGCAGTACGACCGGGCCACACAGAAGATTCAGAAGGCCGCAGAAGAGGTAGCGACAATTGTCGCGGACGAGCTAGGGATCCCAGCCGCCCTGGACTGCCTCACCACCGGCAACCTTGCGTCGTGCGGCGAATCCGTTCTCAACATTGCCGGCAGCTTCGCCGGAGGAATCGCCGGAAAGGTCCTCGCCAAGTACGGCATGCCCTGGAACTGGGAAAAGGGCGCCGAACTGGCGATGCGAATCACCGGCCTCGTCGATGAAATCATCGAAGGCGCCTTCGAATGGATGGCTGCTTCGAAGGCCGTCACGAAGGCGGAAAAGGCTCTTGAGGCAGCCAAGGCCCGCGTAGCCAAAACGAAGTCTGGAAGCGGAAAGGATGGATGTCTCACCGAGAGTAACCATAGCTTCCTGCCGGGAACAAGCGTCCTCACTGAAGACGGCACTACCAAACCCATCGAGGAAGTGAAACCCGGAGACAGGCTCACCGTCACTGACCCCGAAGCAAACGAAACTTCCGTCCGTGTCGTAGCCGGAACCATCATCACCGAGGACGACAAGCACTTCGTCGACCTGAAGATCGCCACACGCGACACCGGGACAGAAGAACAACTGACCTCCACGACCACCCACCCCTTCTGGGTTGTCTCCGCCAACGCCTGGATCGAAGCCGGCGACCTCAAGCCAGGCATGACCCTGCGAACCTCCAAGGGAGGAACCGCCAAGGTCACAGGGGTCGCCCGCTACGATAAGCGCCAGCGTACGCATGACCTCACCCTGACCGACGTCCACACGTACTATGTGCTGGCGGGGGCCACGCCGGTACTCGTTCACAACTGCAATAATGCGGCGACTCATGACGTCGGGAACGTTGTCGATAATCTCGATGACAATGTCTACTTCCATTACACGAGCGAGGGAGGACACAGTGGGATTTTGGCCGATGATGGCAGTCTCAGGATTGGCGCCAACTCCGCCGGAAAGGTCCATGTGACCCAGGAAATTGGAAGCCCGGCAGAGATCGAGCAGAACATATTCATTGGTAACCCGATGTATGCAGGAAAGGCTGACTACATGTTCGCCTTCCGAATGCCTGAAGGTGTCGAGCTTGGGCCGGGATCTCAGCCAAATGAGCTGATTACGAGAGGCTCGTTGAAGATCCCGGCGGGGAACGTTCTCTTCCACGGAAGGAACCCCTTCTGATGTCAGAGCTGGTCGAGTTCGACAACTTTGCCCAGGTGGAGATGCTGCTCCGTGCCGGTATGGAGCTCAAATTTGAGCTCTCCGATGACACGGACGTGCTCAACGGGAGTCCGGTCTATGCGTCGGCGCTGAATCGTCTTCGCGAAAGTCTGATCTCGGGATTGCGTTCGAGCTCAACGCCAGGACGAGCGCAGAAACAGGCTGACTGGTATCGACTCTCGCAGCACCAGCATCGCTGGCGGATCATTGCACACAGAGCTGCTATGCATCCGCGTTGGCGAGACCTAACCGAGGCCGAAATACGGCACTGGGTCGAAACGCTCGCAGCGCCACTCACAGTGGATGATGGGGCGTTGGAAGCAATCAAGGCGGCAGTCGAAAAGATGCTTGATGGTGACTGACGAATATTCTCGCCAATAGCTCAGTAAAGGCCCCACCGGATCTATTTCCGGTGGGGCCTCTGGAGCGTCTGACGGCAGTAGTTGACGGCAACGTCAGCGAACAGGTGCGGCACAGAGGGGCGTCGGAGACATGAACAGCGACGGGCGTCCCGACCTCTACGCCCGCGAAGCCGCGACCGGCAAGCTCTGACTCTACCCGGGCAGGACCGGCTCTCTC
>NZ_JOGX01000028.1 GCF_000719555.1 Streptomyces sp. NRRL F-5727 | reverse complement strand
CTGCCCGCCCCCGTCGCCCCCCAGCCGCCGCTCCTCGCCGGCTCCCGCGCCGGCCTCGCCGACGTCCTCGCCCGCCTGGACGGCGCCGTCGACGCCGCCGCCAAGGCCCGCCGCCCCCTCGGCCCGCTCCCCGCCGGAACGCCCGCCGAGGTGCTCGCCGCCGCCGCGCACGCACTCGGCCCGGCCGAGATCCCCGCCGAAGGACTCGGCGCCGACGCCGCCCTCGGCCTGCTCGCCACCGTCCTCACCGAACACGGCATCGACCTCTCCCACCCCCGCGCCGCCGCCCACCTCCAGCCCCCCGCCCTGGCGGTCGCCGTCGCCGCCGACGTCCTCGCGAGCGCCGGCAACGCCTCCCTCGACACCTACGACTCCGGCCCCTCCGCCATCGCCGTCGAACGCTGGCTCATCGGCGCCCTCACCGGCCTCGCCGGACTCGGCGAACGCGCCGACGGCGTCCTCACCCCGGGCGGCTCCCTCTCCAACCTGATGGGGCTGCTCCTCGCCCGCGACGCCGCCGCCCACCGGCTCGGCGTCGACGCCCGCGAACAGGGCGTCGCCGCCCTCCCCGGACCGGTCGTCTTCTGCTCCGAACTCGCCCACTTCTCCACCCACCGGGCCTGCGCCGCCCTCGGACTCGGCGAGGCCGCCGTCCACCCCGTCCCCGTCGACGACCGGCGCCGCATGCGCCCCGACGCCCTGCGCGCCGCCCTCGACGCGCTCGGCCCCGACCGCACCCCCGTCGCCGTGGTCGCCACCGCCGGCACCACCGACTTCGGCTCCGTCGACCCCCTCCCGCAGATCGCCGAGATCGCCGCCGGCCACGGCATGTGGACGCACGTCGACGCCGCCTACGGCTTCGGCGCCCTCTTCTCCGACCGGCTCGCCGACCGCCTCGCCGGCCTGGAACTGGCCGACTCGATCACCCTCGACCTGCACAAGATCGGCTGGCAGCCGGCCGCCGCCAGCGTGCTGCTCGTCTCCGACACCACCGCCTTCACCGCCCTCGACCGCCAGGTGGCCTACCTCAACCCCGTCGACGACGCGGAGGCCGGCTACGACGGCCTGCTCGGCCGCAGCCTCCAGACCACCCGGCGCCCCGACGCCGTGAAGGCCGCCGCCACCCTCCTCACGTACGGCCGCGCCGGCCTCGGGCGGATGGTCGACACCTGCCACGACCTCGCCCGGCACGCCGAACGCCGCATCCAGGACGAGCCCGAGCTCGAACTGGTTGCCCCGGCCGAGCTCACCACCGTCCTTTTCCGCCACCGCACCGACGACCCGGCCGCCTCCGACGCCTTCAACGCCGCCCTCCGCCGCCACCTCCTGGAGACCGGCACCGCGCTCATCGGACGCACCGAGGCCACCACCGGGGGACCCGGCTCGCCCCGGCGGGTCTGCCTCAAGTTCACCCTGCTCAACCCCACCGCCACCACCGACGACATCGACGCCCTCGTGGACGCCGTCCTCGACGCCGGCCGCACCTGCGCACGACTCACCAAGGAGGACGACGCCGCATGAGCACCACCACCACGGCGCCACCCGCCCAGGCCGACCCCCTGCACACCCGCGACGCCCGCGGCGCCTCCGAACACGCCCACATCGAGGCGTTGCTGCGCTGCTGGCTGCGCGAGACGCACACCCCCGTCGCCCCCGGACCCCTCCGGGTCGAGCTGCCCACCGCGGGACTGACCCTCGTCACCGAGGTCACCCACCGCTCGCCCACCGGCTGGCACCGCTTCGGCCCCACCCGCCTGGAGGGCCCCGGCGGCCCGCTCGGCGACACCGCCGACCCGGTGACCGCCGTCGCCCTGCTCTCCGCCGAGGCCGCCGTACGCGGCGGCGGCCGGCCCGGGGGAGTCCCCGCCGGTGAGGCGGCGGACCTCGTCGAGCGCACCGCCGAATCCGTCCGCAGGGTCGCCGCCTTCATCGCCGACCGCCGCGCCCACCCCACCCCGCCGCCCGGCGTGGACGGCTTCCTCGACGCCGAACAGGCCCTCCTCCTGGGCCACTTGAACCATCCCGCGCCCAAGAGCCGGGACGGCGTCTCCGACCACGACGCCCGCGCCTTCTCGCCCGAACTGCGCGGCTCCTTCCGGCTGCACTGGTTCGCCGCCGACCCGTCCGTGGTCTCCCACGACGCCGTCGACGGCGCGCCCTCGCTGGCCGGCCGCGACACCGTCGCCCTCCTCGCCGACCTCGCCGGACAGCGCCCCGACGACGGCCGGGTGCTCATCCCCGCCCACCCCTGGCAGGCCCGTGACCTGCCGCACCGCCCCCGCGTCCGGGCGCTCCTCGCCTCCGGCGCCCTGGAAGCCCTCGGCGAGCTGGGCCCCGCCTGGTGGCCGACCTCCAGCGTGCGGACCGTCTACCGGCCGGACGCCGACGTGATGCTGAAGCTCTCCCTCGGACTGCGGCTGACCAACTCGCGCCGCGAGTCCACCCGTACCGAACTGCGCCGCGGCCTGGAGATCAACCGCCTCCTCGACGCCGGCCACGCGGACGACACCTTCGCCGCCCACCCGGGCTTCGCCATCACCCGCGACCCCGCCTGGATCGCCGTCGACGAACCGGGCCGCCCCGAGGGCCCCGAGGTCACCGGGCTCGACGTCGCCGTCCGCGAAGTCCCCCGGGACATCGCCCGGTTGCGCTGCCTGGTGGGCCTCGTGGCGCCCCGCCCCGGCCTCGGCCGCAGCGCCCTCGGCGACCTCGTCGCCGGGCTCGGACCCGGCGCCGCCGAGCAGTGGACGGCCGACTACACCGACCGCGTCCTCGTCCCCATGCTCCACCTGTACGCGGCCACCGGCATCGGCCTGGAGGCCCACCAGCAGAACACCCTCGTCCGCCTGGACGAGCGCGGCCGGGTCACCGGCGCCACCTTCCGCGACAACCAGGGCTACTACCTGGCCGGTTCACACCTGCCCGGTCTGCTCAAGCGGCTCGGCGCTGACTCCTCCACCCTCGCCGTCGTCGACGACGCCCTCGTGGACGACCGGCTCTCGTACTACCTGCTGCGCAACCAGGCCCTGTCGGTCGTCGGCTGCCTCGCCGTCGACGGCCTCGCCGACGAGCGGCGGCTGCTCGCCGTCCTCGCCGAACGGCTGCGCGCCGCGCTCCCCGGCCTGGCCGCGGCCGGCCCCGACGGCGACCGGCTCGCCCGCCGCTGGCTCACCGCGGACACCCTGCCGTGCAAGGGAAACCTGCTCACCCGGCTGCACGGCATCGACGAGGTCCTCGCCCCGCTCGACGCCCAGTCCGTCTACCTCGACGCCCCCAACCCCCTGCAGGAGGCCACCCCGTGAGCACCATCGAGCAGACCGGCGGCGCGGTCCCGGGCCCGCCGCTGCCCGTGCTGCCCGGCCGCTGGACGGCCCGCGTCGCCCGCGCCGAGGGCGCCGACCTGGACCTCGTGCACGGCTGGATGCGGTCCCCGCACATCGACGCCTTCTGGCACCAGGCGTGGCCGCGCGAGCGCTGGCACGAGGAGATCGCGGGCCATCTGGCCGGCGACGCGATCCTGCCCGTCCTCGTCGACCTGGACGGCGAGCCGCTCGCCTACGTCGAGGTCTACCGGGTCTTACGGGACCGGCTCGCCGGCCACTACCCCGAGCTGCCCCACGACCTCGGCGTCCACATCGCCATCGGCGAGGCCGGGCGCACCGGGAAGGGCCTCGGCCGGACGCTGCTGCGGGCCCTCGCCGACGGCCTGCTGGCCGCGGACCCGGACTGCGCCCGCGTGGTCGCCGAGCCCGACGTGCACAACGCCCCTTCGCTGAGGGCCTTCGAGGCGGCCGGATTCCGGCCCGCCGGCAAGGTCGAGTTCCCCGACAAGACCGCCGCCCTGATGATCCGCCCGCGCACGCCGGAGGACCTGCCCCGATGAGCGGACCCACCACCGACCACGACGTCGTCGCCATCGGCTGCGGCCCCTTCAACCTGGGCCTCGCCGCCCTCGCCTCCACCGTCGACGACCTCGACCTGGTCGTCCTGGAGGAGACCCCCGAGCTGACCTGGCACCGCGGCATGATGTTCGGCGACGCCTCGATGCAGGTGAACTTCCTCGCCGACCTCGTCACCCTCGTCGCCCCCTGGCACCCGCTGTCGTTCCTCGCGTACCTGCACGACATGGACCGGCTCTACACCTTCACCGTGCGGGAGAACTTCTTCCCCTCCCGCCGCGAGTACGAGCACTACCTGCGCTGGGCCGCCGCGCGGCTGCCGGCCGTGCGCTTCTCCCACCGGGTCGAGGAGGCCGACTGGGACGCCGGCGAGGAGCGCTTCACCGTCCGCGCGGTACGCGGCGACGGCACCGTCGTCCGGTTCCGCGCCCGCCACCTCGTCCTCGGCATCGGAACCGCCCCGCACCTCCCCGACGCGCTCGCCGGGCTGCCCTCCGACCGGGTGCTGCACACCTCCGACTACCTCCACCGGGCCGCCGACGTGGCGCGCGCCGGGCGGGTCACGGTCGTCGGCTCCGGCCAGTCGGGCGCCGAGGTCGCCGCCGACCTGCTGACCCGCAACCTCGACGGCGGCCCGGCGGTGAGCTGGCTGACCCGGACCGGCTCGTGGGCCCCGCTCGACTACACCAAGATGAACCTGGAGCTGACCACCCCGGCGTACATGCGCTACTTCCACACCCTGCCGGAGGAGGTGCGGGACCGGCTGGTCGGCGAGCAGTGGCAGTTCTACAAGGGCATCTCCACGGACACCCTGGAGGAGATCCACGAACTCCTCTACCGCCGCCAGCTCGACGACGGACTCGCCGACGTCGAGCTCCGCTTCGGCGTCGCCGTCGAGGCCGCGGTCGCGGAGCCCTCCGGGCGGACGGTGCTGACCTGCCGGCACCTCGACACCGGCCGGGAGTTCGCGCACGTCACGGACCTGGTGGTGGCGGCGACCGGCTACCGGCGGCGCACCCCCGACTTCCTGGCCCCGGTCGAGAAGCTGATCCGGCAGGACGCCAAGGGGCGGCCGGTGGTCCGGGCCGACCACTCCGTCGAACTCGCCGACGGCGTGACCGGACGGATCTTCGTGGCCAACGCCGAGATCCACGCCTACGGCGTCTCCGCCCCGAACCTCGACATCGGGGCCGTCCGCAACGCCACCATCCTGAACGCCGTCACCGGGCGCGAGGTCTACCGCCTGCCCCGGCGGAGCGCCTTCACCCGCTTCGAGGCCCCCGGAACGCCGGCGCACGGCGGGGGATGACGGTGTTCCCGCGCCACCCCGCGGCGGCGGGCGAGGACGACGGCCCGCCCGCCGTCGTCCTCCCCGTGGGCGTCCGCGACCAGATCGTCGGCGCCCTCCGGGCGGGCCACCGGCCCGAGGAGGCCGCCGCCGGGGCCGGCCTCCGCCTTCAGACGCTGGAGGCCGCCGCCGTCGGCGACGGTGTCCTGGCGGTCGCGCTCACCGGCCGCGATCCCTTCACCCGGGAGGCCGGCGCCGTGCGGCAGCGCGCCGAGCTGCTGCGCTGCGTCGCCCTCGGCATGACCCTCGCCGCGGCGGCGCGGGCCGCCGGCGTCCCGGAGAGCACGCTCGGACTCTGGCGGACCGAGGACGAGCCCTTCCGGGACGCGCTGGACGGCGCCCGGGCGCTCGCCGAGGCGTCCCGCGAGGCCCCGCGCTCACGCCTGTCGCCCGCCGCGATCCGGCTCTTCCTCCAGTCCCTGCGCGAGGGGCGGCCGGTCACCGCCGCCGCGGAGCGCGCCGGCGTCTCGACCTCCACGGTGTACGCGCGCCGCCACCGCGACCCGGCCTTCGCCGCCTGGATGGACACGGCCCGCGAGGAGGGCGCCCGCACCCGCACCCGCGCCCGGTTCGCCCGCCTCCCACCGCCGCGCCGGTGGGAGGGGCGGTACCGGTTGGTCCGCCAGGCCCCCGGCGCGGGGCCGACGGAGCCGGAGGGCGATCCTCCGGCCGCGCCCGGCGGACCCGCCGGATGAGCCTCCGGGCCGGGCCTACTCGGTGCGCAGGGCGGTCGCCGTACGGGTCCCGGCCGCCCAGCCGGCCGGGAGGAGGGCGCCGAGGAGGGCGATGAGCAGGCCGCCGAGGGCGAGCGCGACGAGCGCGCCCGCGCCGTACACGTCGGTGACCGAGGCGGGGAGCCGGAGGCCCACCCCGTCGGCCATCGCGGGCACCACCCGGCCGTGCAGGGCCACGCCGAGCGGGACGCCCAGCGCGCCCGCGACCGCCCCCGTCACGACGACCGAGGTGAGGACCATCGCCACGGTCTGACGGGGTGTCATCCCGAGCGCCTTGTGGACGCCGATCTCCCGGACCCGCTCCCGGGTGTCGAGCAGCACGCCGTTGAGGACGCCGAGCGCGGCGACGGCGACCAGCAGCAGGGTGAGGAACGCGGCCAGCGCGTCGAGCGTGACGACCATGTCGCTCCCCGAGCGGAGCCCGCCCGCCCGCGCGGTGACGCCGAGCGGTGCCAGGGCCTCGTTCAGCGCCTCCACGTAGTCCGGTACGCCGGTCCCCGCGGCGACCGCGATGTGATGGCTCGTCGACGTCATGTCCGGGCGCGCGGAGGCGAGGCTCGCGAGGTCGGTGAAGACCTGCATGCCGTCGTTGCGCGGGTCGAGGACCTCGCCGACGATCCGGACGGTGACCGGCTCGGCCAGGCCGTTCAGCGTGACCCGGTCGCCGACGCGGGTGCCGGTGGCGGCCAGGAACGGGGTCGGGACCACGGCCTCGCCCGGCCGCGCGAACCAGCGGCCCGCGACCAGCGCGTAGCCGCCCCAGGAGGCGTCCCCGGTGAAGGCGACCACGTCGACGAGGTCGGTCGGGCCGGACACCGTCGCCCGTACCGTGGTGGCGCTGTAGTGCCGCCCGGTTCCCGCGGTCGCCTCGATCGCCGCGGTGACGGCGGCGGGCTCCGCCGGGGGCCGCCGCTCCGCACCGGAACCGGGCGGCGGCCCGGCACCGGGCGGGCCGAAGGCCGGCGGGGGCTCCGGGACGCTGACGTCCGCCACGTCATGGGCCTTGGCCCGCATCACCTCGCCGAGCGAGGCGCTCATCCCGACGGTGAAGGTGACCGCGACCGCGCCGAACAGCACCGCCGTCCCCATGGCCAGGGCGCGGACCGGCCGCGCGAACGGCCGCACCAGGCCCAGCGCGACCGGCTGCGGCAGCGGCAGCCGCGCGGCCAGGCGGGCCGCCCGCCGGCCCTGCCCCGACGGGACCGCCCGGCCGACGGCGAGTGCGTCGACCGTCCGCAGCCGGCCCGCCCGCCAGGCGCTCGCCCAGGCGGTCGCCGCCACCAGCCCGAGCACCCCGCCGGTCACCGCCACGTCCACCCAGGGCGCGACGGCGAGGGAGGAGGTGCCGTACACCTCCCCGGCCTCCGCCAGCACGGGCAGGGCGAGGAGACGACCGGCGAGGAGCCCGGCGACCGTGCCCGCGGCCGCCGGGACCAGCGCCTGCGCCACATGGGCCCGCACGACCTGGGCCGGGGTGAAGCCGACCGCCTTGAGGACGCCGATGCGACGGGTCCCCAGACCGACGGCCGACGCGACGACGTTGCCGACGACGAGCACCGACATGACCAGACCGAGCACCCCGAACGCGAGGAGGAACGGCACGTAGACCGCGGTGTCGCGCTCGGCGTTCGACGCGACCGTCAGCCACGACTGCTCGCCGACCGCGGCCCCGGCCGGCAGACCCGCCGTCACGGCCGCCGCGCCCGCGGCGACCCGCTCGGCGGTGCTCGCGTCGGCGAAGCGGTAGAGCATCTGGTACCCGCCGCCGCCGGGCGCGGTCAGCGCCGGCATCTGCTCCGGCACCACCCAGGCGTCGGCGGTCCCGGTCACCGAGCGGGCCACCCCCACCACCGTCAGCGCCGGCGCGCCGGGCGGTCCGGGCACGTCGATCCGCAGGCCCAGGACGGGGAGGAGCGGGGAGTCGGCGGCCACCGCGATCTCGCCGGGACGCGCGGGCCACCGCCCGTCGAGCAGCGCCACCGCGTCCACGTCCCGGCCGGGGTCGGGCCGGCCGACCACGGTCATCGGCCATCCGGGACCCGAACCGTCCGTGCGCGGCGCGACCGTCGCCGTACGGAACGGCCCGGCCGCCCCGCTCACCCCCGCGGCCCCGGCCGACCGCGCCAGCCGCCCGGCGCCCACCCGGTCCGCGTCGAACTCCACGGACAGATGGGCGCCGTGCTGCCGGGCGAAGGCGCCTTGGAAGGGCGCGCCGGAGACCACGAGCAGCGAGCCGCCGAGGACGGACGCGGCCACCGCCGTCATCGTCGCCAGCCCGATCACCAGCGTCTGCACCCGGCGCCGCCGCACCCCCGACCGCACCACCCCGCCGAGCGCGCTCACCGGGCGTCCTCGGTGACGCGGCCGTCGGCGATCCGCACCGTGCGCCGCGTGCAGGAGCGGGCCAGCGCCAGGTCGTGGGTGACGAGGAGAACGCTCTGCCCCTCGGCGTGGAGGGCGGCGAGCAGTCCGCCGACGTCCTCACCGGCGGCCGTGTCCAGGGCTCCGGTCGGCTCGTCGGCGAGCAGCAGCGCCGGCCGGTTCATCAGCGCCCGGGCCACCGCGACGCGCTGGCGCTCGCCGCCGGACAGCCGTCCCGGCAGGGCGCGGGCGTGCCGGGCGATGCCGAGGCTCTCCAGGAGTTCCGCCGCCCGCCGCCCGGCCTCGCGGCGGCCCGTGCCCGCGAGGCGCGCCGGCAGGACGACGTTCTCGGTGACGGTCAGGTCGTCGAGCAGGTGGAAGAACTGGAAGACCATCCCGATCCGGGCCCGCCGGTGGAGCGCCGCGCCCGCCTCGCCCAGCCGGTCCACCCGCACCCCGTCGACGGTGACGGTCCCCGCGTCGGGTCGGTCCAGGCCCGCGACCAGGTTCAGCAGCGTGGACTTCCCGCTGCCGGAGGGGCCGAGGACCGCGACGGCCTCGCCGGGCATCACGGTCAGCGACACGTCGTCGAGGGCGGGCGGACCGCCCTCGTAGCGGCGGCTCACGCCGCGCAGTTCGATCACGGGTGTGGTCACGGAAGGCTCCTCGGAAACGGGGGAGGGAGGGGGGCCGGGTGAACGCTAGGAGCGCGGCCGGCGCCCGCGCGTCGTCCGCCCGGACCCCCTCCCGTACCGCGCCGGGACCATGCGCCCGGACGTCATCCCCGCGATGTAGGCGCCCGGTGTACGCGCTCGCTCGGAACCGGCCCCGGAGACGGATCCGGCGGCGCGGGGCGGCGGCGACAATGAGCCGGTGATGAACGTGCGTACGACGGCGGAGGGGCTCCGGGCGGCGGCCCGGCGGACCGTCCGCGACGCGAGGGTCCCGGCCGGTCCGCCCCCGCGGCCCAGCCGGCGCGCCTGGACGTTCGACGTCCTGCTGGCGCTGGTCATCGGTGCCGCCACCGTCCACTACGGCATCGACAACGTCGGCGTCGTCGTGATCCGCGAGACCGGCCTCGGGACGACGTACGTGATGCCCCGCCCGTCCGGCGCGGCCGGCCTCGCCTGGATGGTCTCCCTCGCGGTCGTCGCCTCGGGCGCCCTGGCCCTGCGCCGCCGCCACCCGCTCGCCGTGCTGTGCGTCGTCACGGCGGCGACGCTGGCGACACCGCAGAGCGTGTCGCGGCTGACCTTCTACGCCTTCGTCATCGCCGTCTACAGCGCCGCCGTGTACAGCCCGTACCGGGTGGCGACCCTGGTGGCGCTCCCGGTCTCCGTCCTCCTCGTCGGCACGTCGGGGAACTCGGTCGCCCCGATCGTCCCCACCGAGTACATCGCCCTGCTCGTCCTCGTCCCGATGGCCCTGGCCGCCGTCGGTCTGCGCACCTGGAAGCTGCGGTCCGACGAGAGCCGCACCCGGCTCTCCGCGCTCGAACGCGAGCAGGCCGAGGCGCTGCGCCGGGCCGTCGAGCACGAGCGGGCCAGGATCGCCCGGGAGCTGCACGACGTCGTCACCCACCACGTCAGCGTGATGATCATCCAGGCGGGCGCGGCCCGCACGATCATGAAGACCTCGCCCGCGCAGGCCGGTGAGGCCCTGCTCGCCGTCGAGGGGAGCGGCCGGTCGGCCATGACCGAACTGCGTCACGTCATGGGGCTGCTCACCATGGCCGACGAGGACGAGGGGCGCGACGAGGACGTGGACCGGCCCGACGCGCCGGCGGAGCTCGCACCCCAGCCGGGTCTCGACCGGCTGGACGCGCTCGTCCGGCGCGTCCGGGACGCGGGCCTGCCGGTCGCCCTGACCGTGACCGGCCCGCCCCGCGAACTCCCGTCCGGCATCGGGCTCGCCGCCTACCGGGTGGTCCAGGAGGCGCTGACGAACGCGGTGAAGCACGCGGCCGGCGCGACCGCCGCCGTGACCGTCGAGTACGGTCCCGGCCGGCTCCGGGTGGAGGTCACCGACACCGGCGGCCGCCCCGGCCCGGGCGCCGCCGCCGGCAACGGCAGGGGGCTGATCGGCCTGCGCGAGCGTCTCGCCGTCTACGGCGGCACGCTGGCCACCGGACGGCGGCTGACCGGCGGCTACCGTGTGGAGGCCCTGATCCCCCTGGAGGAGACACCGTGACCCAGCCGCCGCCGCGTGTGGTCCTCGCCGACGACCAGACCCTGGTCCGCACCGGGTTCCGGATGATCCTCGGCGCCGACGGCATCGACGTCGTCGCCGAGGCGACCAACGGGACCGAGGCGGTCGAGGCGGTCCGCCGCACCCGTCCCGACGTGGTCCTGATGGACATCCGGATGCCCGACATGGACGGCCTGGAGGCCACCCGCCGGATCCTCACCGGCGGCCCCGGCGACCCCCGGGTCATCATCCTGACCACCTTCGACCTCGACCGGTACGTGTACGCGGCGCTGTCGGCGGGGGCCAGCGGCTTCCTGCTCAAGGACGTCACCCCCGAGCAGCTGGCCTCCGCCGTCCGCACGGTCCGCACCGGCGACGCGCTCCTCGCGCCGGCCATCACCCGCCGACTGGTCCGGCGCTTCGCCCGGCGCGGCGACGAGACCGTCGCCCTCCACCGCGACCTCGCCTCGCTCACCCCGCGCGAGCTGGAGGTGCTCGGGCTGCTGGCGCGCGGACTGAGCAACGCCGAACTGGCCGCCCGGCTCCACCTGGCCGAGGCGACCGTCAAGACGCACGTCGCCCGCGTCCTCGCCAAGCTCGGCCTGCGCGACCGCGCCCAGGCCGTCATCGTCGCCTACGAGACGGGCCTGGTCAGCGTCGGCGAGACCGGCGACCGGGAGCCGGACGACGCGCCTTAGGGCTGCCCGGCGTACCAGTCGGCGTACGCGTCCGCGTCGATGGCCGGGTTGCGCAGGGTGGCCCAGAAGACGTCGTCGGGGGCCGGCGGGAGCGGCGGGTTCCCGAGGTCGGCGTGGAGGTCGTCGCGCCAGAGCGGGGCGTACAGGGCCCGGGTCGTCGGTATCTCCGCGACCGCCAGGTAGGCGGAGCCCCGTACGGCGTGGGCCAGTTCGACCGCGGCCAGGGCCCGGACGGTGTCGCCGCGCGTCGTCGCGGCCGCCTTCGCGGCGCGCAGCCGCCGGACCGCGGGGCCGTCGGGGGAGGTGTCGGGGGTGCCGGAGTCCAGCGCGGCCAGAGCCTCGGCGATCTCGGGGTACGCCACGAGTCCGGTCTCCTCGGCGAGGCGGCGGGCCTGCCTGCGGGCCGCCTCGGCGACGCGCTCGGCGGGGAGGGTGGCGACGAGGGCGCCGAGCTCGTCCAGTCCGTACAGGCAGCCCACCTTCAGGCGCTCCGACGGGTCGGCCGGGAGGCCGAGAGCGGGGAGCTCCGCGTCGGGACCGGGCGGCGGGGTGTCCGCCGGGTCCCACTCCGGGAGGTGTCCGAGCGGGCTCTCCCAGATCAGGCGGCCGGCGAAGACGACCAGGGCCGGGTCTCCGGGGCTCTCCAGCCGGTCCGCCAGCTCCGTCAGGTACGCGCCCAGCGACGCGGCGGTCCCGAAGCGGGTGCCCGTCTCGTCGAAGAAGCGGCCGACCTCGCCGTACGTGTCCCGGCCCGGGTCGCAGTCCATGGCGACCCCGTCGGCGGTGACCTCGTACGCGCCGAACTGCACGTAGCCGGGCAGCCAGTACCCCACCGCGTCCTCCTCGTCCAGGTCCGCCGCGCACGACCGCAGGAAGCCGGTCGCCTCGACGATGCCGCGGAGCCCGAGGGGCCGGTCGTGGTTGTCGAAACGGAACGCCTCCGGCCCCGGACGGGCGCCGTCGTGGCGGCGCAGCGAGGCCCGCAGGTCCGGCGGGAAGACGACGCCCAACTCCCGCTCCGTCGCGCGGATGTCCTCGTCCCGCGCGGGCGGCGCGAGCGTGGCGAAGGTACGGGGCGCGTGCGCCAGGAGCCAGCGGTCGATGCGGTCCCACGCGGCGTCCACCAGGTGCGAAGTCATGCGGCGGAGCCTAGTCGGCGGCACTGACAGCGAACGGGCCCGTCCGGCCGTCCGATCGCCCCCCTCGGTCTTCCGGGCGGCGTGACGGGCGGGGTCCCGTGGGGTGAGGCGCGTCTCATCGGCGGGCGCCCGCCTTGCTATGCAACCAGTTGCATAGCAGGATCGGGGGCATGGCGCTCGAACACGCGATCCTCGTGTCCCTGCTGGAGAAGCCGGGGTCCGGATACGAACTGGCCCGCCGGTTCGAGCGGTCCATCGGCTACTTCTGGACCGCCACCCACCAGCAGATCTACCGCGTGCTCAAGCGGATGGAGAACGACGGCTGGGTCGCCGCCCGCGACGTCCCCCAGCACGGGCGGCCGGACAAGAAGGAGTACTCCGTCGCCGACCTCGGGCACGCGGCCCTCAGCTCCTGGCTGCGCGAGCCGATCGAACCCGAGAGCGTCCGGCACGACCTCGCCGTGAAGATCCGCGGCGCCGCCTTCGACGACCCCGCCGGCCTCGTCCGCGAGGTCGAGCGGCACCGGCAGGCCCACACCGACCGCCTCGCCCACTACCTCGCGGGCGAGGCCCGGGACTTCCCGCCGCGACCGGACGACGCCACGGACGACGCCACCCCGCCCGACGCCGAACGCGAGCTCCAGCACGCCGTGCTGCGCGGCGGCATCGCGTACGAACGCATGATGATCGGCTGGCTCGACGACGTCCTCGCCACCCTGCGCAGGTTCTGAGCGGCACCGCCCTCCGGACCCGCACCCACCCTCATCCACCCCTCGAACCCAAGGCGGTACCCCATGGCCGACGCCCTGCTGTTCAACCCGCGCACCTACGACCCCGCGCACTTCGACCCCGAGACCCGCCGGCTGCTGCGCGCCACCGTCGACTGGTTCGAGGAGCGCGGCAAGCGCCGGATCATCGAGGACTACCGCACCCGCGCCTGGCTCGGCGACTTCCTCGCCTTCGCCGCGAAGGAAGGGCTCTTCGCCACCTTCCTGACCCCCGCCGGCGAGGCCGGCGGCCACGCCGACAAGCGCTGGGACACCGCCCGCATCGCCGCCCTCAACGAGATCCTCGGCTTCTACGGGCTCGACTACTGGTACGCCTGGCAGGTCACCATCCTCGGCCTCGGCCCGGTCTGGCAGAGCGACAACGCCGCCGCCCGTGCCCGCGCCGCCGAACTCCTCGACCAGGGCGAGGTGTTCGCCTTCGGCCTCTCCGAGAAGACGCACGGCGCCGACATCTACTCCACCGACATGCTGCTCACCCCCGACGGCGAGGGCGGCTTCCGGGCCAGCGGCTCCAAGTACTACATCGGCAACGGCAACAAGGCGGGGCTCGTCTCCGTCTTCGGCCGCCGCACCGACGTCGAGGGCCCCGACGGCTACGTCTTCTTCGCCGCCGACAGCCGCCACCCGGCCTACCACCTGGTCAAGAACGTCGTCGACTCCTCCAAGTTCGTCAGCGAGTTCCGCCTGGAGGAGTACCCGGTCGCCGCCGCGGACGTCCTGCACACCGGCCGCGCCGCCTTCGACGCCGCCCTCAACACCGTCAACGTCGGCAAGTTCAACCTCTGCACCGCCTCCATCGGCATCTGCGAGCACGCGATGTACGAGGCCGTCACCCACGCCCACAACCGCGTCCTCTACGGCCGCCCCGTCACCGCCTTCCCGCACGTGCGCCGCGAACTCACCGACGCCTACGTCCGGCTGGCCGGCATGAAGCTCTTCAGCGACCGCGCCGTCGACTACTTCCGCACCGCCGGTCCCGACGACCGCCGCTACCTCCTCTTCAACCCCATGACGAAGATGAAGGTGACCACCGAGGGCGAGAAGGTCATCGACCTCATGTGGGACGTCATCGCCGCCAAGGGCTTCGAGAAGGACAACTACTTCGCCCAGGCCGCCGTCGAGATCCGCGGCCTGCCCAAGCTGGAGGGCACGGTCCACGTCAACCTCGCCCTGATCCTCAAGTTCCTCCGCAACCACCTCCTGGACCCGGTCGACCAGCCGGCCGTCCCCACCCGCCTCGACGCCGCCGACGACGACTTCCTCTTCCGCCAGGGCCCCGCCCGCGGCCTCGGCTCCGTCCGCTTCCACGACTGGCGGCCCGCCTTCGACGCGTACGACCGGCTCCCGAACGTCGCCCGCTTCCGCGAACAGGCCGACGCCCTCTGCGACTTCGTCCGCACCGCCGCCCCCGACGAGGCCCAGAGCCGCGACCTCGACCTGCTCCTCGCCGTCGGCCAGCTCTTCGCGCTCGTCGTCCACGCCCAGCTCGTCCTGGAGCAGGCCGCCCTCACCGGCCTCGACGACGACGTCCTCGACGAGCTGTTCGCCGTCCTCGTCCGCGACTTCTCCGCCCACGCCGTCGAACTCCACGGCAAGGACTCCGCCACCGAGGCGCAGCAGACCTGGGCGCTCGGCGCGGTCCGCCGCCCCGCCGTCGACGAGGCCCGCACGGCCCGCGTCTGGGCCCGCGTCGAAGCCCTCTCCGGCGCCTACGAGATGAAGCCCTGACCCCGCCGGTCCGGGCGGTACGCCGCCCGGACCCCGGCTGTCACCCGGGGCGCCTACGATGATCGCTCATGAACACGAGTGACGACGACGGCAGACCTCTCGTCGACGGACGGTTCCGGCTGATCTCCCGGCTGGGCAGCGGCGGCATGGGCACCGTCTGGCGGGCCCGCGACATCGCCCTCGACCGGGACGTCGCGCTCAAGGAGGTCCGCCCGCCGGACCCGGCCGCCGAGGAGGCCCACCCCGGCCTGACGGCCCAGCTGCGGGCCCGGGCGATCCGCGAGGCCCGCGCGCTCGCCCGGCTCTCCCACCCGCACGTCGTGACGGTGCACCACATCGTCGAGCCCGCCGACGGCTCCGCGCCGTGGATCGTCATGGAACTCGTCGAGGGCAGCTCCGTCGCCGACCGGCTCGCCGCAGGACCGCTCCCCGTCCCCGAGGCCGTCGCCCTCGGCCGGCAGGTCCTCGCCGCGCTGCGCGCCGCCCACGCCGCCGGCATCCAGCACCGCGACGTCAAGCCCGCCAACGTCCTGCTGCGCGCCGAAGGCGGCGCCGTCCTCACCGACTTCGGCATCGCCGCCTTCGACGAGGCCACCTCCCGGCTCACCGCCTCCGGCGACCTCATCGGCTCCGCCGACTTCATCGCCCCCGAGCGGGTCCGCGGCGAGGAGGGCAACCCGGCCTCCGACCTGTGGTCGCTCGGCATGCTCCTGTACGTGGCGACCGAGGGCCACCACCCGCTGCGCCGTGCCACCAGCCTCGCCACCGTCGTCGCCGTCCTCGACGACCCGATCCCGCCGCCGGTCCGGTCCGGCGCCCTCGGACCCGTCCTCACCCGGCTCCTCGTCCGCGACCCCGCCCTGCGCCCGGACGGCGCCGAGCTCGACCGCCTCCTCGCCGAGGCGGCGGCCGTCCCCGCCGACGCCGTGCCCCCGGGCTTCGGTCCGCCGACCCCGCTCGCGTACCAGGCGCCGCCGCCCCACCCGTACGCTCGCCCGCAACACGTCCCCGCCCCCGCCCCCGACCGGCGCAGGCGCCTCGCCCGGCTCGCGGGCGGCCTCGTGGTCGCGGCGGCGCTGTTCGCCCTGGCCCTCACCCAGTTCCTCCCGAAGGGCGGCGACGCCGGCAGCACCGGCGGCACCGGCGGCCTCGGCTCCGGCACCGGCGACGGCAAGCAGACCGCTTCCACCGGTTCGACGGGCTCCACCGGCTCCACGGGCGCCACCGCCTCGCCGGGCGACACCCCGGCGACCACGCCCCCGACGACCCCCGCCGCCGGCTCCCACCTCACCCCCGCGGGCGTCCGCACCGCCGTCGCCGCCTTCCGGGACGCCACCGGTGTGTCCACCGTCAAACAGCTGGTCGTCTACGAGGAGTACGTCGTCGCCGAGATCCCCACCAAGCCCGGCGCCAGGACCTACGACCGGTACATCTACCGGGACGGCGAGGTCAGCCGGCAGGGCGTCGGCGGCACCATCAGCTCCTCCCGTCCCGAGCAGCAGCCGTTCGACCCGACCCGGATGCCCTGGGACGACCTGCCGGAGCTGGCGAAGCGCGCCGACCGCGAGCTCAAGGTCGAGTCGCCCACCTCCCGCTACCTGATCGCCGAGCGCTGGACCTTCAACGAGAACCGCCCCACCCTCCTCGTCTACCGCACCAACGACCACTCCGCGACGGGCTACCTCGCCGTCGACGCCGACGGGACCCAGGTGCACAAGCTGGTCGCCGACTGACCGGACCGGCTCCGGCGGGCGCCGGGGGACAATGACACGCGTGAACCATGACGACCCGTACCTGTGGCTGGAAGACGTCGACGGCGAGGCCGCCCTCGCCTGGGTGGCCGAGCGGAACGCGGAGACCGAGGCCGAGCTCGCCGCCGGGCCCGGCTTCGACGCCTTCGCCGACCGCCTGCGCGAGGTGCTCGACGCCGTCGACCGCATCCCGTACACCACCCGCCGAGGCCCCTGGCTCTACAACTTCTGGCAGGACGCCGAGCACGTACGGGGCCTGTGGCGGCGCACCACCCTGGAGCAGTACCGCAAGGACGCCCCCGAGTGGGAGACGCTCCTCGACGTGGACGCGCTCGCCGAGGCCGAGGGCGAGAAGTGGGTGTGGGCCGGGGCCCGGGTCCTGCGGCCCGCCCACGACCGGGCGCTCGTCAGCCTCTCCCGGGACGGCGGCGACGCCACCGTGGTCCGCGAGTTCGACCTGGAGTCCCGCGCCTTCGTGGACGGCGGCTTCACCGTCCCCGAGGCCAAGACCAGCATCGGCTGGATCGACGCCGACACCGTCTTCGTCGGCACCGACCACGGCCCCGGCTCGCTCACCGACGCCGGCTACCCGCGCACGGTCCGCCGCTGGCGGCGCGGCACCCCGCTCGCCGAGGCCCCCACCGTCTTCGAGGGCGAGGCCGCCGACGTCTCCGCCTGGGCCTGGCACGACGCCACCCCCGGCTACGAGCGGAGCTTCGTCGGCCGCTCCCTCGACTTCTTCCGCAGCGAGACCCACCTCCTCACCGCCGACGACCGGCTGGTGCGGATCGACGTCCCGGAGGACGCCGAGGTCTACGCCCACCGCCGGCACCTGATCGTCACCCTCAAGTCGCCCTGGCTCGGCCACCCCGCCGGCGCCCTCCTCGCCTTCGGCTTCGACGCCTTCCTGGCCGGCGACCGCACCGCCGAGGCCCTCTTCACCCCCGACGAGCGGACCGCGCTCGCCGGCCACTCCTGGACCCGGCACCACCTCGTCCTGGAGACCATGCGGGACGTCAGCACCCGCATCGAGGTGCTCACCCCGCGCGAGGAGGGCGGCTGGTCGCGCGCCCCGCTCGCCGACGTCCCGCCGCTGTCGGCGGTCGCCGTCACCGACACCGATCCGGACGTCTCCGACGAGTACTTCCTCGACGTCTCCGGTTTCCTCCAGCCGTCCACCCTGACCCGCGGCACCATCGGCGGCGACACCGAGATCCTCCGGCAGGCCCCGGCCCGCTTCGACACCTCGGGACTCTCCGTCGAGCAGGCGTTCGCCGTCTCGGAGGACGGGACCCGCGTCCCGTACTTCGTCATCGGCCCCGACCGCTCCGAGGGCCCCGGCCCCGCCCTCCTCTACGGCTACGGCGGCTTCGAGGTCTCCCTCACCCCGTCGTACGCGGCCCTCACCGGCCGCGGCTGGCTGGAGACCGGCGGCACGTACGTCATCGCCAACATCCGCGGCGGCGGCGAGTACGGCCCCGACTGGCACCAGGCCGCGCTCGGCGCCCACCGGCACCGGGCCTTCGAGGACTTCGCGGCCGTCGCCCGCGACCTCGTGGCCCGCGGCATCACCACCCCGGCGCAGCTCGGCGCGGCCGGCGGCAGCAACGGCGGCCTCCTGATGGGCGCCATGCTCACCCGCTACCCGGAGCTGTTCGGCGCGATCGTCTGCCAGGTGCCGCTGCTCGACATGCTCCGCTTCCACAAGCTGCTCGCCGGCGCCTCCTGGATCGCCGAGTACGGCGACCCCGACGACGAGGCCGACCTGCCGCACCTGCGGGAGCTCTCGCCGTACCACCGGCTCACCGCCGACGCCCCCTACCCGCCGGTGCTGCTCACCACCTCCACCCGCGACGACCGGGTCCACCCCGGGCACGCGCGGAAGGCGGCGGCGCGGCTGCGCGAGCTGGGCCACCCGGTGCTCTTCCACGAGAACACCGGCGGCGGGCACGCGGGCGCCACCGACAACGCGCAGGCGGCCCGCAACAAGGCCCTGATGTACACCTTCCTGCGCAAGCACCTGGGCTCCTGACCCGAGCGGTCAGAGCCAGCCGTGCCGTTGGGCCTGGAGCGCCAGCTGGAAACGGTTGGCGGCGCCCAGCCGGGCCATCAGGACCTGGATCCGGCGGAAGAGGGTGCGGCGGCTGACGCCGATCTCCCGGGCGATCACCTCGTCCGCCGCACCCCCGGCCAGCAGCCACAGCAGCCGCCGGTCGGCCGGCCGGAGCCCGCCCGGGAGGGCGGTGCGGCCGTGGAAGGGCAGCGCGTCCCGCCAGCACTGCTCGAAGAGCGCCACGAGCGCCGAGAGCAGTCCGCACGGCTGCACCACCAGCATCGTGGTGAACACGTCGGCCTCCCGGATCGACAGCGACACCAGCGCGTACGCCTCGTCGATGATCACCAGCTTGACCGGTACGGACGGCAGCACCCGGGCCTGCTCGCCGGCCGCGATCACCGGCTCGATCGACCGCTCCAGATGGCCCGGCTGCTCCAGCGACGCCCGGGAGTAGATGACCCGCTGGGTGACGCCCCGGGCGAGCGTCGCCAGCGCGTCGTCGGTCGCGCCGGGGACCGTGAAGTACGGCGGCGAGTCCAGCTGCCGGATCTGCTGCCGGGCGCTCGCCCACGCCTGCCGCATCCGGGGCCCGATCGCCTCTCCGGTCACCACCTCGACCAGGTCGTGGTCCCGCGCGGCGAGCCGCTGCCGCCGGAACGCCTCGAAGGCGCCCCCCACCGTGATCCGGGACTCGTCCAGCTCCGCCGCCCGGTGCCGGCCCAGGATCTCCAGGCCCGCCGCCGGCGGCACCGGCGCCACCGTGTCGCCGTCCTCCGCCGCCGCGCTGGCCAGCCCCGCGTCGACCAGCTCCCCGTACGCCTCCGCCAGCGCCGGCCCGTCGAGCCCGGCCGCCGCGCCGATCGCCTCCAGCGGTGCCGGGGCCCGCTCCAGGAGCGCGTGGTACACCCGCGCCGCCCCGTCGCCGAGGCCCAGGAGCCGCAGGGCCTCGCCCAGTCTCGCGTTCGCCATGGCACCCATTCTGAGCGCCCCCGACGCCTCCCGGTGTCCGATCCGTGCCACTGGCACTGCTGGGCCCCGTCGGTCCGCACGGCGGGCTACGGTCCGTGGGCCGCCGATGACCGGCGGTTCCACGAGGCACTCACGACGAAGGAGCACGACGTGGCGAAGGGTCGCAAGAACGGCCTGTACGACGGCATCTCCGAGGAGCTCTCCGCCCTGATGCGGACCGGCTGGGCCGACACCGAGCGGCACGACCTGGTCCAGGCCGAGCAGGCGCCGTACGCGGCCGCCCGCCGGGCCGCGCTCTCCGCGCGGTTCCCCGGCGAGCGTCTGGTGATCCCCTCCGGCAACCTCAAGGTGCGCTCCAACGACGACACCTACCCCTTCCGCCCGCACTCCGCCTACGTCCACATGACCGGCGACCAGGCCCGCGACTGCGCGCTCGTCCTGGAGCCCCGCGCCGACGGCGGCCACGACGCGCACTGCCACGTGCTGCCGCGCGACGGCCGCGACGACGACACCTTCTGGATCGGCTACACCGCCGAACTGTGGATGGGCCGCCGGCTCTCCCTCGCCGAGGCCGAGCGCGTCCTCGGACTGCCCTGCCGCGACGTCCGCGAACTCCCCGCGCACCTGGCCGCCGGCGCCGGCGTGCCCACCCGGATCGTCCGCGGCGTCGACCCCGCCCTGGAGGCGGCGGTCACCACCGACGAGGAGCGCGACACCGAGCTGGAGGACGCCCTCAGCGAGCTGCGCCTGGTCAAGGACGCCTGGGAGATCGGCGAGCTCCGCAAGGCCGTCGACTCCACCGTCCGCGGCTTCACCGACGCCATCGGCGACCTCTCCACCGCGGTCGCCACCTCCGAGCGGTGGATCGAGGGCACCTTCTTCCGCCGCGCCCGCCTGGAGGGCAACTCGGTGGGCTACGGCTCCATCTGCGCCGCCGGCGACCACGCCACGATCATGCACTGGACCGCCAACGACGGCCCGGTCCGCCCCGGCGAGCTGCTGCTCTTCGACGCGGGCGTGGAGACCCACTCCCTCTACACCGCGGACGTCACCCGCACCCTCCCCATCAGCGGCACCTTCACCCCCGTGCAGCGGCAGGTCTACGACGCCGTGTACGAGGCCCAGCAGGCCGGTTTCGACGCCGTCAAGCCCGGCGCCCCCTACCGCGCCTTCCACGAGGCCGCCCAGCGGCACCTGGCGGCCCGGCTGGTCGAGTGGGGCTTCATCGAGGGCCCGGTGGACCGCGCGTACGAGCTCGGCCTCCAGCGCCGCTTCACCATGGCCGGCACCGGCCACATGCTCGGCCTGGACGTGCACGACTGCGCGTCCGCGCGGAACGAGGAGTACGTCGACGGCTTCCTCGCGCCGGGCATGGTCCTCACGGTCGAGCCGGGCCTCTACTTCCAGCCCGACGACCTGACCGTCCCCGAGGAGTGGCGCGGCATCGGCGTCCGTATCGAGGACGACCTGCTGGTCACCGAGGACGGCCACGAGAACCTCTCCGCCGCCCTGCCGCGCACCTCCGCCGAGGTGGAGGAGTGGATGGCCCGCGTCGCCGGCTGAGACCCCACGGCGGACCTCACGCGACCCGCGCGGACACCCGGTCGACGAGCACGGCCAGGGCGTCCGCGAGGGCGCCGAGCCCGGGACCGGCCGCGCCGCCCGGCTCGGCCATGTACACGTCCCGGCGGATCTCCACCATCAGGGCGCCGACCTCCGGGTCCCGCCCGTAGTGCCGCAGCGGCACGTAGGTCCCCGCGAAGGGGCTGTCGATCCCCGTGCCGCCGAACCCTGCGAACGCCTCCCGGGCCGCGTCCAGGAGCCACCCCGGGGTGTGGAAGGGATCCGTGCCCAGGCAGACGGGCGGCCGCGGGCCCTCGCCGTGCAGCTCGTACGGCAGGGCCCGGGTCGGGTACGAGTGGACGTCGACGACCACCGCCCGTCCGGTCGCGGCGAGCCGGCCGTCGACCGCCTCGGTCATGGCCCGCGCGTACGGCTCGAAGTAGCGCTCGACCAGCGGCCGTCCGTCGAACCCCACCGGCCGCAGCTCCTCGCCGTGGGTGGTCCGCGTGTACACCGCGCCCATGCCGACGGCGAGCATCTCCTCCCGCTCGTCGGGGAACCGCTCGGGGTCCACCACGAGCCGGGAGAGGCCGTTCACGAACCGCCAGGGCGTCCGGCCCGCCGCCGTGGCGGCGCGGGCGGCGATCTCCGCGGTGTGGGCGTCGGTGATGTGGTCCAGCTCGCGGCCGAGCGCGGGGTCGTCGAGGACGATGCCGGCCCGCACCGCGGCCGGTATCTCCCGCGCGGAGTGCGGGACGTGGAGGAGGACCGGCGAGTCGGCGGCCCCCGGGTGGAGCCGGAAGGGGGAGGCGGCGGTGTCGGGCACGGGACGCTCGGACACGGGACTCTCGGGCACGGCGTTCTCTCCCTGCTGCTGGACCGGGGCCGGTGGGGCGATCCGATGATCATGACACCCCGGGCCGGCGGCGACCACGACCGGGCCGCCGGACGACTCCCCGCCGGAAGCGGCACAATACGATCATGATGCAGTCGTTCCTGCCCGTCCTCGAACGCGTCGCCGAGGAGATCGAGGGCCTCGTCGGCCGGGGTCGCCCGGCCGACTACATCCCGGCGCTCGCCGCCGGCGACCCGCACCGCTTCGGGATGGCCGTCGCCGAGCTGGACGGCAGCGTGTACGGCGTGGGGGAGTGGCAGCGCCCCTTCTCCACCCAGTCCGTCACCAAGGTCTTCAGCCTCGCGCTCGCCCTCGCCAAGGAGGGCGACGAGCTGTGGGAGCACGTGGGCCGCGAACCCTCCGGCAACCCCTTCAACTCCCTCGTGCAGCTGGAGTACGAGCGGGGCATCCCCCGCAACCCGTTCATCAACGCCGGCGCGCTCGTCGTCACCGACCGGCTGCACCGGCTCACCGGCGACGCCTCCGGGGCGCTGCGCGACCTCCTGCGCGCCGAGAGCGGCAACCACGACCTCGACTTCGACCGGGACGTGGCCGCCTCCGAGACCGAGCACGGCGACCGCAACGCGGCCCTCGCCCACTTCATGGCCTCGTACGGCAACATCACCACGCCCGTTCCCACGCTGCTGCGCGAGTACTTCCGGCAGTGCTCGGTCGAGGCGTCCTGCGCCGACCTCGCCGTCGCCACCGGCTTCCTCGCCCGGCACGGCATCCGCGCCGACGGCAGCCGGCTGCTCACCCGCAGCCAGGCCAAGCAGATCAACGCCGTCATGCTCACCTGCGGCACCTACGACGCCGCCGGCGACTTCGCCTACCGGGTGGGCCTCCCCGGCAAGAGCGGGGTCGGCGGCGGCATCATCGCCGTCGTGCCCGGCCGCTGCACCCTGTGCGTGTGGAGCCCGGGCCTCGACGAGCGGGGCAACTCGGTCGCCGGGGTCGCCGCCCTCGACCGCTTCACCACCATCACCGGCCTCTCCGTCTTCTGAGGCCGTCGTCCGAGGCCGTCGTCCGAGGACGTCTTCCGAGGCGGTCCTCCGGGCCCGTCCCGGCTGGCGGGGGCGTTTCGCACGGGGTACAGATCCGGTGGGGCGCCCTGCGCGCCCGGAGCGAAGGAGGTCGCCGTGGACAACCGCACCACCGGATTCGTGCAGTCCTTCAACCGCCGCGCCGGCTACGGGTTCGTGCTGCCCGTCGGGTCCGAGGAACCCGTCTACTTCCGGGCGGCGGACGTCGAGGACGGCGTCCGCGCCCTCTCCGAGGGACAACAGGTCACCTTCGTCCTGGCCCTCGGCGAGGGCCGCTTCGAGGCGCGGGAACTGCGCGTCTGAGCCGCGGGCCCGTCCCCCGTACGGAGCAGTGCGCCGCGACCGTGCGCGGCGGGCGCCGCCCGTGTCAGGGTGGAGGCATGACCATCGAAGTGCGTCCGGCCTCCGTCTACGAGGACGTCCGTGCGGTGATCGGCCCCAAGTCGCCCACCGCCAACGTGTGTTTCTGCCTGAGCTACCGGATCCCGTCCAAGCTCAACAACGAACTGCGCGAACCGGCCAGGGGCGAGTACGTGGCCGGCCTGTGCGCCCAGGAGCCCCCTCCGGGCGTCCTCGCCTACGACGACGGAGAACCGGCCGGCTGGGCGGCCGTGGCCCCGCGCGCGGAGACCACCTTCGCCCGCAACCGGAAGATCCCGCACGTCGACGAGCTGCCGGTCTGGTCGCTCTGGTGCATCCGGGTCCGCCCGGGCCACCGCAAGCAGGGCGTCAGCCACGCCCTCATCGCGGGCGCCGTCGAGTTCGCCCGCGCGCACGGGGCGCCGGCGGTGGAGGCGTACCCGCTGGACAACGGCGACGCCCGGGTGGACATGACGATGGCGTACGCGGGGCTGCGGAAGAACTTCGAACGGGCCGGCTTCGTGAAGGCCGCCGACACCACCTCGGTGCTCGCCGGACACCCCCGGATCCTCATGCGGCTCGACCTGCGCTGAGCGGCGATCCGGCGTTCCCTCGCCCTCTTCAACGTATAGCGCACGGGGGGCCTTGCGGCAAGGCCCCCCGGATGACGCAGAATCGGCGGCTGAACAGCGCGAACAGATGGGGGAACAGCCATGTTCGATGCCGATGTCCTCGTGATCGGCGGCGGGCCGACCGGGCTCGTGCTCGCGTCCGAGCTGCGCCTGTGGGGCCTGCGGCCGCTCGTCCTGGAGAAGGCGGCGGAGCCCAGCGGCCACAGCAAGGCGCTCGGGCTGCACGTCCGCAGCATCGAGGTGATGGACCAGCGCGGGCTCCTCGACCGCTTCCTCGCCCGCGGGCAGCAGTACCGGGTCGGCGGCTTCTTCGCCGGGCTCGGCACCAGCTGGCCCGAGGGCCTGGACACCGCCCACTCCTACGTCCTCGGCATCCCGCAGAACGTCACCGAGGAACTGCTCGGTGAGCACGCCCGCGAGCTGGGCGTCGAGCTGCGGCGCGGCCAGGAGCTCGTCGGGCTCGACCAGGACGCGGAGGGCGTGACGGCGGAACTGGCCGACGGGACCCGGCTGCGGGCCCGCTGGCTGGTCGGCTGCGACGGCAGCCGCAGCACCGTGCGCGCCCTGACCGGGATCGGCTTCCCCGGACTGCCCGCCCGGCACGAGACGCTGATCGCCGAGGTGCGGATCGGGGTCCCGTGGGAGGAGGTGGTCCCGGTGGTGGCCGAGGTCCGCAAGACGCAGATGCGGTACGGCGTGATGCCGCTCGGCGACGGGCTCTTCCGGGTCGTCGTGCCCGCCGCCGGGCTCTCCGAGGACCGCGCGGCGCCCACCCTCGACGAGCTGAGGGAGCGTCTGGTCGCCGTGGGCGGGACCGACTTCGGGGTCCACGAGCCGCGCTGGATGTCCCGCTTCGGCGACGGCACCCGGCAGGCGGAGCGGTACCGCGAGGGCCGGGTGCTGCTCGCCGGCGACGCCGCCCACATCCACCCGCCGACCGGCGGCCAGGGCCTCAACCTCGGCGTGCAGGACGCCTTCAACCTCGGCTGGAAGCTGGCTGCCGAGGTGCTGGGCTGGGCGCCCGAGGGGCTGCTCGACACGTACCACTCCGAGCGCCACCCGGTCGCCGCCGCCGTGCTCGACAACACCCGCGCCCAGATGGAGCTGATGTCCGAGGAGCCGGGGGCGCGCGCGGTGCGCCGGCTGCTCGCGGAGCTGATGGACTTCGACGAGGTCAACCGGCACCTGATCGGGAAGCTCACCGCGATCGACATCCGCTACGGCTACGCGGCGGAGGGCGAACCGGCGCTGGTCGGCCGCCGGCTGCGCGACGTGCCGCTGAAGGAGGGGCGCCTCTACGAGGCGGCACGCGCCGGACGCGGCCTGCTGCTCGACCGGACGGGGACGCTCTCGGCGGCGGGCTGGGAGGACCGGGTGGAGGTCGTCGCGCCCGCCGGCGACGAGCCCGGCGTGCCCGCCGCGCTGCTGCGGCCGGACGGACACGTCGTCTGGGCGGGCGACGACCCGGGGGAACTGCGCGAGCGGCTGGAGCGCTGGTTCGGGGCGCCGGCCGCGAGCTGACCGGGCGGGACGGCCCGCCCCCTCCCACGAGGGGGCGGGCCGTCCCCGTTCGGCAGACCGTCCGCCGCCGGCTCCGCCGGCCGGACGCGCCGCTCGGCGAGCGGCCGGCCGATCCCGCCTTCCGGTTCGAGGCCCTGCTCGCCCCGCGCACCCGGACGCTCCTCCGCGAGCAGGGCCCCTGACCCCTCCGTACGGTCGTCCGACAAACCTTTGGACGCGTATTCACCGGATCAGGTGACTGAGGTCGAGGCGAAACGTCCCTCCCGCCGAAGCTCCGGCCACGCTCGACCTGACACCTGGACCCACCTGGGGAGCGTCCGATGCAGCTGATCCCCCGTCACGACCCGTACCTCACCGTCCGCTCGGCCGGCGCCCTGACCGTCGCCGTCCTCAGCGGCGAACTGGACCTCGTCCTCGTCCGCCACCTGCGGCCCGAACTCGATGCCCTCGTCCGCGAGGCCGACGCGCTCGCCGTCGACATCCGCCCGCTCGCCTTCTGCGACGCCACCGGCCTCGGCCTGCTCGCCCACTGCGCCCGCGGCGCCCGCGACCGCGGGGCGCACTGGCAGCTCGTCTGCGACCAGCCGTGGATCCTCCGCCTGGTCCGGCTCACCGGCCTCGACGACCTGCTGCGTCCCGAGCCCGCGCTGCGCCCGCTGCCCGCCCCGCCGCTGCTCTCCGGTCCCCGCGCCCGCGCGGAGCACCCCGTCTGACGGCCCGCGACGCGGTCGGCCCCGTCCTCGTCCGTCCTACTGCCAGCCCATGTTGTCCTGAGCCGTGGTGACGGGGACGGACGGGACGGGCGCGGCGGCCGCCGTCGAGGCGGCGCACAGCGGGGCGGCGAGGGCGAGGGCGAGGACCGCGGCGGCCTGGGCGGTGATGCGCAGGAGAGACATGGGTTCTTCCGTTTCCTGGGTGTCGACGGTGGGTCGGAGGGTGTCCGGCACCGGTCGCGCCCCGCGGTGGCACGATCCGGTCCGGTGCCTTCGGGAGTGCTCTCCGTCCCGGCGGGAACCACTCTCGCCGCGGGCCGGCGGGGGCGGAAGAGCCGGCGCGTGGACGGAAACGGCAGCGGCCGTTTGTGTCCACCCGACGCGGGGGCGGCTCTCACTGTTCGTCGAGCTGTCCGTCGAGCTGTCCGTCGATCTGCCCGTCGATCTGTTCGTCGAGCTGTCCGTCGATGGGGATGAGCGGGGCTTCCGCGCGCAGCAGGGTCCAGCCCGACAACTCGGGGCGGCTCTCCAGCAGCCGGGCGCAGACGGCCGCCGTGCTCGCTTCCGCCCGGGCCAGCGAGTCGGCCAGGAGGAAGAGGCCGATGACCGGTGCCGAGGACGGCGCACCGTGCACGCTGACGTGCTCCACGCCGTCCTCGGGCCGGGCGCACCCGTAGACGAGGGCGCGCACGTCGGGCGGGAGTTCGCCACCCCGGTCCGGCGGTCGCAAGTGCGCGTGAACGAGGTACATGACCCCTTCCTTCCGCCCTCCCGCTGCGGGCATATGATGATCCTTTTGGGTGGGAGACGAGCACGTCCGGGGGAAACACATGCTGTCTGCGCTGGGTCTCGACACGATGGCGGAAGCCGTCTACCGGGCGATGCTGGCCGATCCGCGGGGCGGGGTGGCGGCGCTGGCCGCCCGCGTCGGCGCGACGGAACAGCAGGTACGTGACGGACTCGACGTCCTCAGCGAGCTCGCCCTCGTCCGGCCCTCCGCCGACAGCGGCGGCCTGCGCGCGGTCTCCCCCGATCTCGGGATGGAAGTCCTGATGGCCCGCCAGCAGGCCCAGATCGCCGCCCAGCAGCAGCGGCTGGAGGCATCCCGCGCCGCGGCCGCCCAGTTGATCTCCGAGTACGCCGACCTGCGGCCGGCCGGCGCCAGCCCCGGAGTCGAGCAGCTGATCGGCCTGGACCAGATCCGGGACCGCCTCGCCCGGCTGACCCGTGAAGTCCGCCACGAGGTCATGACCTTCGCCCCCGGAGGCCCGCAGACGGAGGAGAACATCGCCGCGTCGCGCCCCCTGGACGCCGAGCTGCTGGGGCGCGGGGTGCGGACCAGGGTCGTGTACCTGGACAGCGTCCGCCACCATCGGCCGACCGTGGAGTACGCGCGCTGGACGGCCTCGCTGGGCGGAGAGGTCCGCACCGCGGCCTCGCTGGCCACCCGTCTGATCATCGTGGACCGGTCGACCGCGGTGATCCCCGTGAGCAGTGAGGACACCGCGGGCGGTGCCGTCGTGCTGACCGGGCAGGGAACGCTGACCGCGCTGTGCGCGCTGTACGAGAGCGTGTGGGCCGCGGCGCTCCCGCTCGGGGAGACCCCGGTCCGTGACGTCCACGGCCTGACCGCGCAGGAGGCCGCCCTCATCTCCCTGCTCTCCGAGGGGCACACGGACGAGACGATCGGCAAGCGGCTCGGGGTGTCCACGCGTACCGCCCGGCGGATCGCCAGCGACCTCATGGAACGCCTCGGCGCGCGCAGCCGGTTCGAGGCGGGTGTCCGGGCGGTGCAGCACGGATGGCTGCCCGCGCGCGAGGGCTGAGGCCGCCCGCTCGGCGGGATCGCCCCGGCCGGCCGTGGGGTGCGGCGGGCGGTCCGCCGCGGGGTGAACAGGCATGGTGATCCCGGAAGGGTATGGCTGAGCAAGCGGTTCGTGGCGTGCGGGTCCGGCGGTGAGCCGTGTCGTCGGTGCCACCGGGCGCACCCCAGTCTTTCCGCGTCACCCCGTCCGCGGAAGCCGGGCCCGCTGGCCTGAAGGGGCCTGGACCGCAAGCGTCCAGGCCGACGGCCGGCCTCCCCCTCCGGAGCTGGTGCGCGTGTGGACGGGAAGCCCGTCCGGCCCGATCGGGCCAGGGACGCTTCCGGCCATCCCCCACCCCTTCCCCCGGTGCTGCCCGCACGCCGAAAGTGTGATCGCCGCCAGGGAGCGAAGCGTGACCCGGCGGGCACGCCGCAGGACACGTCGTCGCGGGACCCGTGAGTGGGGTCCGACGCGACACCGGGTGCGGCCGCCGACCACGAGGTCCGTCGGGCCGGGAGCACGTCCTGGCAGGGATCACACCGCAGCAGAAGGGAGTCGTGATGGCTCAGCGTTCACGACAGTTCAGCAGACGCCAGATGCTCGCCGCCTTCGCGGGGGTGGCAGCGGCTTGCGCACTCCCGGAGTGCACCGTGCTCACCCGCCCCGCGTATGCGGCGGAGGGGCTCGGAGCCGCCCCCCTGCCCGCGGGCTCCGGTCTGCCGGACACCGAGCGGGGCCGGGTCGTGTGGGCGTACCGGACGGGCGGCCGCGCCGTCCGCGCCGCGGCTGCCGCGGCCCTGGTGGGGAGCGCCGCGGACGTGACGACGTTCCTCAGCGAGAAACTGCCCGTGGCCCGGGCGGAGGACAACAGGGTCACGCTCACGCGGTCCCTGGTGAAGGCGGGCAGGGCGACCCGCGAAAGCATCGGTGTGGCGCTGTCCGGCGGTTCGGCCGCGGTGGAGGCGTACCTCGTGGACGGGTTCCGGACCGCGGTGCGCGAGGACCTGCGGGTGGCCGTGACCACGGTCATGGCGCACGGTGCCCGCGCCGTGAAGCGAGAGGGCTCCGCCGCGCTGGACGCCGGCTCGGACTTCGCGCTCCGCGCCTTCCTGAGCGGAGGACAGTTCACCGCTCAGGAGGAGGACGAGCGGGTGCGGGTGACGTCCATCCTGGTGACGGCGTCGCCGCAGGTGCGGCTGTACGCGGAGCGGGCGCTGGACGACGGGTCGCCGCGGGCGATCCGGTGGTTCCTGGAGACGGGCCAGTACATCGCCCGGGCCCGGGACGAGGAGACGGCCACGATCCAGCAGCTGGTCAAGGTCGTCGAAGCGGAAGGGCAGCGCGCCGGCCGGAAGACGGACGAGGCCGTCGAACTGTCCGAGCAGGCGGTCAAGTCCGCGGAGAACGCGAAGAAGGCGGCGCTGGAGGCGAAGGCCGAGGCCGAAGCCGCAGGAGCCGACGTCCAGCGCTCCGCCGCGGCCGCGAACAAGGCGGCTCAGGCCGCCAGGGGCGCCGCGGCCGCCGCGGGCACCGCGGTGTCGGCCTCGCAGACCGCGCAGGCCGCCTCGCAGCGCTGCGTGGCCGCCGCGCAGGCCGCGGCCGCGGCTGCCGCCGCGGCGGGACGCGCCGCGGCTCGGGCCTACCACGCGGCGATCGCGGCCTCCAAGGACGCCTCGATGGCGGAGGCCGCCCGCACGGCGGCCCAGGCCGCGACGGCCATGGTGCAGTACGTCCGCACGGTCGCCCAGAAGGCGGGCATCGCGGCCATGGCCGCGGAGGCCGCCGACGCCGCGGGCGCGGCCGCCGCCGGATCGGCGCTCAACGCGGCCGCGGCCGCCAGGGCGTCGGCCGACGCGGCCGTGGCCTCCGGCGCCGCGCAGTCCGAGGCCGCCGTCGCCCAGCGGGAAGCCGCCGTGGCGGAGGCCGCCGCCGCCAGGGCGACGCAGGCCGCGGCCAAGGCCCGCTCACTGGCCGGGCAGGCGGCCGCCGCCGCCCACGTGGCGCGCGAAGCGGCCGAGAGCGCCGCCGATCACGCCGAGAAGGCGGCCGCGCGGGCTCTGGACGCGGCGAACCACGCCGGCCAGGCCGTCGACTACGCCAACCGGTCGACGGAGGCCGCCAACGCGGCCGTCGAAGCGGCCAACAAGGCGGCCGCGGCGGTCGACAAGGCGCGCGAGGTGGAGCAGGCGGCCCGCGCCGCCGAGACCGCCCGGCTGGCCGAGGAGACCGCCGAGGCGATCGAGCAGGCGAAACTGGCGAAGGCCGCGGAGACGGACCAGCTCGCACGGTACAACCGGGAGCGGACGCAGGAGGCGCGACTGTCCGCGGAACTGCTCGCGCTCATCGCCTCCGCGGAGTCCGCGCTGGCGGGCGGCCGGACCGCCGAGGCCGTGGCGGCCGGGCGCAGAGCCGCGATCCAGCTCGTCGACCGCTCGGGCACGTGGACCCGGCAGGCCGCGGAGTTCGCGCTGGCCGGCTCGGACGAGGACGTCGCGCACTGGATCGAGGTCGACCGCCTCATCGCCCTGCGGCAGGACAACATCGAGAACGTCGTGGCCATGGCCGCGATCTCCACGAAGAACGTGGCGCTGGCCGCGGTGGACGCCCTCAAGACCGAGGACCACGCGAGGATCAGGACGTTCCTGGAGAGCGGGGCGATCGAGGCGGCCAAGGAGGACAACCGGGTCGAGGTGACCACGGTCCTGGCCGACGAGACCACCGGTACCGCCGTGCGGCGTGCGGCCGTCGCCGCGCTGGAGGCGGGCACCGCCCGGGCCCTGCACGACTTCCTGCACGTCGAGCGCGCCAAGGCCGTACGCGAGGACGACGAGGTGGCGGCCACCACCCTGCTGGCGAACGGAGGCCCCTACGTCCAGGCGGCCGCCGCGATCGCCCTCGAGGGCGACACGCACATGCTGCGCCAGTTCGTCGCCACCACGCAGTACGAGTTCGCGCGCATCGACCACGACCACGCCACGCACATCAGCGCGGTCCGGGCGATGATCGCGGGCGCCGCCAAGACGGCCCAGGAGGCGCAGGAGAACGCGGCACGGGCCTCCGAGGCGGCCGCCCTCGCACGCGACGCCGCCCAGAAGGCGACCGAGTGGGCCGAGCTCGCCAAGGGGTACGCCGCGGCCGCGAAGCTGTCCGCCGAGGAGGCGCGCAGGAACGCCGAAGCCGCCGAGGGGTCCGCGGCCGCGGCCGCCCGCTCCGCCGAGACCGCCCGTCAGGCGGCCGCCGCGGCACGGCAGGCGAGCAGCGTCGCCCGGAGCGCGGCGACGCGCGCCGTACGGTCCGCCACCGAGGCCGCCTCCCACGCCGCGAACGCCGCGGCCTCGGCCGCGGCGGCCCGCCAGGCGGCGCTCGCGGCGGGAGCGAGCGCCGCCGCCGCCGCCCAGTCGGCGCTGAAGGCCAAGGAACTCGTCCTCGACGCCGCCCGGCAGGAGGCGATCCAGAAGGCGCTGGATAACGCGACGACCCCCATCAAGCCGGGCACGAACGGCCTGCCCCAGGGCGCCGAGAGCTGCCTGACGCCGTTCGGCCGCCCCATCGAGTCCGGCAACGGCACCACCCCGTGGGAGCTGGGCTGGCACTGGCTCACCGGCACCGGCCCCACGTCGCAGTGCTTCGGCCCGAACGACGACTTCACCCGCATCTACCGCGACCACGAGCACACCCGGGAGGCGCTCGCCTTCTTCGCCGACCGCACGCGTGCGGGCAACTACGAGCTGGGCCACACGCTCAAGTACGACTACTCCCTCGGCGGGTTCGACGGCGCGTGGAAGTACCTCCAGGACTACGGGACGCTCACCACGGCCGGCCTCACGGGAAACCTCGCGTACACCTTCCTGGGTTCCCACCAGGTCCGGATGACGCCCATCCGGAAGAACGCGGACGGCTCCGTGGTGTGGCGGTACACCGCCTTCAACGAGTCGGACATCGAGTCCGCGACCCACCCCCCGGTCGTCGGCTACACGGACTGGTGGAGCAACAACGTCGGTTCGCTCGTCGACCGGATCGTCGGCGACTCCGGCCCGATGTCGCCCAAGACCCAGGTCATCGAGTTCGACGTCACGCTGGGTCCGTGACACCCGCAAGGACGGGTGCCGGGCGGCTCGGCACCCTCCTCGCCGCCGTCGGGGCGCTCGTCGCGGGATGCGCGGGCACCGTCGACCCCGACTCGCTGCCCGGCGTGTACCGCGACGACGGGACGGGCGCCGAGCTGCGGCTCGACTCCGACGGGACGTTCTCCGCCGTGGACGTGGTGACGGACGGATCCTCCGGCCCCGCCGACTTCAGCGGCCGGTGGGAGTGGCTCGGCGACCGGGCGGGCAGCGACTTCGTCTACCTGTCGGTCGACGGCGGCGGGCTGGGCCGGATCGCCGGCATCCAGCTCTACCCGACCGGGGGGAACGCCGTGGAGTTCCGTCCGGATCCGGACGGGCCGCCTTCCCCGAGGCTCACCAGAGCGGCCGCGCCGTAGCGGCCGCCCGCCGCCACCGTACGGCGAGTCCTTCTCCAACTCCCTCTTGACCAACCCCTTTGACCAGAAGGGGCGGTGGAGAACCCTCCCCGCCCCGTCGAATCCGACTTCGAGGAACTCCAGAACTGTGATGAACTCCCGCAAGGCATGGATGCGCACGATGGGAACCGTGACCGTGGCCGGTGCGCTGGCCTGGGCCGTGGTGGCCGGCCGGCCCGCCGCCGCCCCCCACAGCGAGCCCGTCGCCGAGACCGGACCCGGGTACGCCATCGAGGACTACAACTACCCCGACGCCGACAGGATCCTGGCCGAGCAGGGACTCGTCCTGAAGCGGGGCGACGGCCACATCGTGCTCGCCGACTGCGGGAGCGACGTGAACCTCCTCAGGTTCCTCGCCCGCGACCGGGCCGACGTGTGCTTCAAGGTCACGGCCGACACGGGCTACCTGACCCTGGAGATCCCGTCGGTGCACGGCGTGCGGACCGACGACTCCGTCAACACCCACCTGGCCATGACCGCCGAGGGCGACCGTGTCGAGTACGACATCCCCGCGAAGACCTGGGAAGGCGTCGGCGAGTCCGTGGACGGCCGGGAGCACGTCCTGGTCGAGATCCGCGTCTCCAAGTAGACCGCACCGACCGCGGGGCTCTCCCGGGCCCCGTCGTGCCCCGTGACACCGGCGGACCACCGGTCCCGTCGCCGTACGACCGAACTCCGCCGCATCCGCTCTCCGAATCCCGTTCCTGAAGGAAACCGCACATGTCTGCACTCCGTCCGGGCACCGCCCGCATCTCGGGTCTGCTCGTCACCACGACCGCCGTCGCCGCGGGCCTCGTCCCCGCCGGCGCCGCCCACGCCGTCTCCGGCCCCGAGGCCGTGGCCGGCCAGCACACCTCCGTCGTCAAGCTGGACGTCGGCGACGAGGCGACCGGCCGCGGGTGCACCGGCTCCCTCGTCGACGCCTCGTGGGTCCTGACCGCCTCCAGCTGCTTCGCCGCGACGCCCGGCACCACCCTGCCGGCGGGTGCGCCCGCGCTGAAGTCCACCGTGACCCTCGGCGACGGCAAGCGGATCGAGGTCGCCGAGCTGGTCCCGCGCGACGACCGGGACCTCGTCCTGGCCCGTCTCAAGACCCCGGCCACCGGCCCCGCGGGCATCGTGACGGCGAGCGCCGCCCCGGCGGCGGACGCCGAGCTGACCGCCGTCGGCCTCGGCCGGACCAGGACCGAGTGGGTGCCGGGCAAGGCCCACACCGGAGCGTTCACCCTGAACGCCTCCGACGCCACCACCCTGACCATCACGGGGAAGGGCACCGACGCCGTCTGCAAGGGCGACACCGGCGGGCCGCTCCTGAACGCGGCCGGCGAGCTGGTCGGCGTCAACAGCCGCTCCTACCAGGGTGGTTGCCTGGGCGGCGACCCGGCGGAGACCCGGACCGGCGCCGTCGCGGCCCGTACCGACGGGCTGCGCGAGTGGATCGACGGGGTCCGGGCGACCACGCCGGGCTGGCAGACCAAGGCCCTCGTGCAGGCCGGCACCGGCCTCTACCAGGCCGTCCGGCTGTCCGACGGCTCCTGGACCGGATACACCGACCTCCAGGCCAAGGTCGGCGACCTGGGCGGGATCCGCAGCACCGCCGCCGCCGGCATCAACGGCGACACCCACGTCCTGGCCGTCAGCACCGGCGGCGGACTCTTCCACACGGTCCGCAAGCAGGACGGCACCTGGAGCGCCTTCGGGAACGTGTTCGCCGTGGCCAACACCCTCGGCAACCTCACCCAGGTCTCCGCCGTCTCCATCGGCCACGACCTCCACGTCGTCGCCGTCGCCGACGGCAAGGCGTTCCACACCGTCCGCAACGGCGCGGGCAGCTGGACGCCGTTCCGCCAGATCAACGGCTCCCTCACCGGCGTGACCGCGGCGGCGACCGCCAGCGTCCGCGGCGAGCTCCAGGTCGGCATCGTCAGCGGCGGCAAGGCGTACCACGCCATCCGCCAGACGACCGGGACCTGGACCGCCTGGGGCGATGTCGCGCAGGCCGTCGGCGCCACCGGACCGGTCACCTCCCTGAGCATGGCGGGCACCGGCGACGAGACCCACCTCGTCATCGCCGCCGACAACGGCACCCGCCAGTACCACACCATCCGCAACGCCACCGGGAGCTGGGCCGGCTGGGGCGACCTCAAGGGCGTCCTGGGCACGGTGACCACCAAGTCCGTCTCCGCGGCCGCCGTCAACGGCGAGCTCCAGCTCGCCGTCACCACCACCGACGGCAAGCTCCTCCACACCACCCGCCACACCGACCGCACCTGGACCACCCCGGCACCGGCGCCCCTCGTGGGGATCCCCGCCGCCCCCGGCAACCTCGCCATCACCGCCACGTACACCGGCTGACCCCGACGCGGAAGGGGGGCGCCCCGGCACCACGAGTGCCGCGGGGCGCCCCCCTTCGCGCGGTCTCGGCGGGTGGTCGGTGGTGACGCCGGGAGCGGCGGCCGGAAACCCCGTGGAACGGTCGGCCGCGGGCGCGTGATGATGCCCGGATGACCGCGCAGACCCTCCCGCCCGTGGACACGCTCGTCGTCGTCGACGTCCAGTCCGCCTTCGTCACCGGCGACGGCGCCGTGCCCGACGCCGCCCGGCTCGTCGACCGCACCGCCGCGCTGCTCGCCCGGGCCCGCGCCGCCGGGGCGCTCGTCGTGCACCTCCAGAACGACGGGCCGCCCGGCGCGGAGGACGAACCCCACACCCCCGGCTGGGAGTTGTACCACCCGGTGGTGCCCGGCCCGGCCGAGGCGGTCATCCGCAAGCCGTACGACGACGGCTTCGAGGAGACCGGCCTCGGCGCCCTGCTGACCGGGCACGGCAGCCGGGCCGTCGCCGTCTGCGGGGTGATGTCGGAGATGTGCGTCCAGGCCACCGCCCGCACGGCGCTGGCCCTCGGCTACCGGGTCGTGGTCCCGTACGACGCCCACGCCACCCAGGACTGCCCTGCCGTCCCCGGCGTCGCCGACGCCGTCCCCGCGGCGGTGGTCTCCCGGGTCGCCGCCTACTCCCTCGGCTCCGACGCCGAGGTCACCGTCCCGGCCGCCGCCGTCGCCTTCACCGCGCCGCGGGCCCCCGCGAACGCCGTGCGAGGATCGGGCGCATGACCGCGCTCCGTCATCGCCCCGCCGGCGAGGCCGACCTCGCCACCCTGGTACGTCTCCGCGACGACGCGGCCCGCTGGATGCTCTCCCGGGGCATCACCGGCCAGTGGCGCCCCGGCGAGCTGGACGAGGACCACTTCCGCCGGATCATGGCGCACGGCGAGGTCTGGCTCGCGGAGAGCGGCGGGCGGGTCGCCGGCGCCTGGGAGCTGTGGTGGGACGACGAGGCCGCCTGGGGCCCGCAGCCGCCGGTCGCCGGATACGTCCACCGGCTCATGGTGGACCGGGCCGCCCCGCCCGGCACCGGACGGCTGCTGCTGGCCGCCGCGGAGCGGCGGGCTGCCGAGGCGGGCCGGACCCGCCTGCGGCTGGACTGCCTGACGGCCAACGCGAAGCTCACCGCCTACTACGAGCGGGCCGGTTACCGCACCGTCGGCCGGAAGGACGGCAAGCCGCAGCCCGGCGGCCCGCCGAAGTCCTTCACGCTGATGGAGAAGGACCTGCGGCCCCCGGTCTAGTCAGCCCTCCGCCGTCCCGCCCTCCTCGGCGGCGTCCGGCTGGATGCCGGCGAGGAGGTTGAAGGCCCCCGTGAGCAGGTTGAGGCTGACGACCCCGACCACCTCGGCGACGACCCGGTCGCTCCAGCCGTGGGCCCGCACCTCGGCGACGTCCGCGTCGCCGAGCGCGCTCGGCTCGGCGAGGACCTTCAGGGCGAGCCCGATGAGGGCGGCCTCGCGCGGGTCGACGGAGGTGCCCTGCCGGGCCAGGGCGATGTCCGACTCGCTCAGCCCGGCCGCCCGGCCCGCGGCCTCGTGCGCCTCGCGGCAGGTGCCGCAGCCGATCCACTCCTGGACCGCCAGCGACAGCTTCTCGCTCAGCGCGCGCGGGATCTTCACCCGCTTCATCGCCCGCGACAGGCTGAGGTAACCCTCGATCACCGCGGGCGAGTTGGCCATCGTCGACACCATCTCACCGGCCGAGCCGTGCCGTTCGACGATGTCCGCGAGCAGTTCCCGGGCCCGCCCCTGGGCCTGGTCGGGGGTGAGCGCCGGCAGGCGGCGGGCGGCGGCGCTGGTCGTGGTCGTGGTCATGGCTCCTCCTCGTCATACCCGTGGGGGGTATAACGCGGAGGGGGTGGAGATCGTTCCCGGCACCTCGGCGGCCGTCACGCGGCCCGCGCGTCCCGGGCGCGCGGCACCAGCCGGGACGGGCCGTGGAAGACCCGGTCCGGGGCGTACTCCCCCTCGACGAGCGGGCGGGCGCCCGGCCGGAGCAGCGGCAGCCGGGCGGCGAGCCGGTCGCTGAACCGGGCGCGGTTGAGCCGGCGCGACGGCGCGGGGCGAGCCGCAGGCCGGGCATGCGGGCGGTCTCCGTGCTCGAGGGGCGCCGCCGCACCGGGCTCCAGGTCGGGGCACCGCCGTGCCGAGCCGGCGCAGCCCGATCGCCAGGCTCAGCCCGACCGGCCCGGTCCCACCACACAGACGTCGGCGCCGCCGCCGGTCCCGTCCGTCACCCCGCCCCTGTCGCGCCCCACCCGCCGCCCCTCCCGTTCGCGTTCCCGTGGACCAGGGTGCGCTCCAAAGATCACCGTCACCAGGGCGTGCGGGAGGGTGCCAGACGCACGCCACCAGCGACGATCACTCCCTGTGCAACCGATGGCCTGTTTGCGTGACCATCGACGGAATCCAGCCGTCCGGACTCCGCCGGGAACCCGTGGAACCCGTACGGATCAACGTCCAGCCCCCGGCGACCTGCCGGAACCGGCCACTCTGCCGCCCCGCACCACCCGCCCGCCTGGTACCGCCCGCGGCGACTTCACGTCGCGAGGACACCCCGCACGCGGCGAGTCCTCGCCACCGCCCCGGCCCGCCCCGCCACCCGCGCCCCGGGTCCCCGACGGTGACCGTTGGTCCCCGCGGATCGTTGGCCGGGCATGAACACACACCTCCCGGCCGCCCTGCTGGCCGCCCTCTTCCTCGCCGCCCCCACAGCGGGAGCCGCCACCTCCGGAGCCGCCGCGCCCGGAGCCGCCCAGCCCGGCGCCCCCGACCGAGCGAACGCGCCGGCCGCCCCGTCCGTCGTACCGGCCGCCACGTCCGTCCGGCTCACCGTCACCGGCCCCGTCCCCGCCACCACGGCCCTGTCGCCGGACGGCACCGCCCCGGCGGCGCCGTCCGCGCGCACCGTCACCCTCCACTGCGACCCGGCCGGCGGCGACCACCCCCGGGCGGAGGCCGCCTGCGCCGACCTGGACGCCACCAGGGGGCGGGTCGAGCGTGACTCCGACACCGCGTGCACCCTCCTCTACGACCCCGTCGAGGTCCGCGCCGAGGGCGTCTGGCACGGCCGGCCGGTCTCCTTCGCCCGCCAGTACGGCAACACCTGCGAGCTGAACGCCCGCACCGGCGCCGTCTTCGCCTTCTGACCGCGCGGGGCCGGGCCGGACGGATGCGCCACGCAAGCTCCCCGACGGCACCTCGGCTAGGGTGATTCGGTAGGGATCGCCCCCCGGGGCCAGGCCGATGCGTAGGTCGATGCGTGGACGCTCATCAGTCGTCGCCGAGCAGGGTTCCGCAGCCGCCGCGAGCGGCCGTCGGGGACGCGGGCGTGCTCCGGGAACTGCTGCCGATCGCCCTGTGGCGGGAGGACGCCGAGGGGCGGATCGTCGAGTGGTCGCTCGCCGCCCAGGACCTCCTGGGCCACCGCCCCGAGCACGTCCTCGGCCTGCCCGCCACCCCCCTCCTGGTGCCCGACGCCAACCGGGAGCTCGCCCACCGGCTCACCCGCCGCGTCCAGGCCGGCGAGACCATGGTCGGCACCCTGCCGGTGCGCCACCGCGACGGGCACACGGTCCCCATGGAGATGTGGATCGTGCCCGCCGCCGACCCCACCGGCCGGCCCGGCGCCATGCTCATCGCCGTGGAGACCTCCGAGGTCCTGCGGATGCGGGAGAACCTCGCCGCGATGGAGAGCCTCTTCACCCAGTCGCCGATAGGGCTCGCCCTGCTCGGCCCCGACCTGCGCTTCCTGCGGGTCAACGACGCCCTCGCCCGGATGAACGGCGTCAGCGCCGCCGAACACGTCGGCCGCCGCCTCACCGAGGTGGTGCCCGGCGTCAACGCGGCCTCGCTGGAGTCCCTGATGCGGCAGGTCCTCGACTCCCGTACGCCCGTCATCGACGCCCGCCGGGTCGGCCGCACCCCCGCCGACCCCGGCCGCGACCACATCTGGTCCTGCTCCTACGCGCCCCTCGTCGACCGCGGCACCCGCTTCGGCCAGACCGGCACCGCCGTCCCCGGCACCGTGACCTCCCGCAACACCCACACCCACCACCCGGACGGAGCCGCCCACGCCGACGGCGCCGCCGACACCGGGCGGTCCGGGCGCCCGCTCGGGCTCATCGCCTCCCTCGTCGACATCACCGAGAGCCAGGAGGCCCACCTGGAGGTCGAACGGGCCCGGCACCGCTTCGCGCTGCTCTCCGAGGCCGGGGCGCGCATCGGCACCACCCTCGACCTGCGGCAGACCGGCGAGGAGGTCGTCCGCTTCCTCGTGCCGCAGCTCTCCGACTCCGCCGACGTGCAGATGCTGGAATCCGTGCTGGAGCCCGACGACCCGGCCGTCTCCTCCCGCGGCGTGCTGCGCCGGATCGCCGCCGTCTTCCCCGAACCGGTGCCGCCGATCCCGCTCCTCAGCCCCGGCCAGACGTTCCAGCTGCCCCCCGGATCGGCGTACGAGCGGCTCCTCCTCGACGGCCGGCCCACCTTCCTCACCGCCGCCGACATCCCGGTCCTCTTCCCCGGCAAGGCCGCCGAGCCGCTGCGCACGTACCTGTCGACCCGCATCGGCTCCGCCCGTACCGTGCCGCTCGTCGCCCGCGGCCAGGTCCTCGGCGCCGTCACCGTCACCCGGCTCAAGAGCCGCGAACCCTTCGACGACCAGGACGCGGTGCTCATCGACGAGGTCGTCGCCCGCGCCGCGCTCAACATCGACAACGCCCGGCTCTACACCACCCAGCGCGCCGCCGCCCTCGCCCTCCAGCGCAGCCTCACCAACAGCGCCCTGCCCGCCGTCACCGGCCTCGAACTCACCGGCCGCTACCTCCCCGCCAGCGCGCACGACGTCGGCGGCGACTGGTTCGACGTGATCGAGCTGCCCGGCGGCCGCACCGGCCTCGTCATCGGCGACGTCATGGGCCACGGCATCCACGCCGCCGCGGTCATGGGGCAGCTCCGCACCGCCGTCCGGACCCTGGCCCGCCACGACATCCCGCCCACCGAGATGCTGCGCTCCCTCGACGCCGTCGTCGCCGACCTCGGCGAGGACACCATGGCCACCTGCCTGTACGCCGTGCACGCCCCGGCCACCGGCACCTGGACGATCGCCCGCGCCGGCCACCTGCCGCCCGCCGTGGTCACCCCCGAGGGGGCCGTGTCCTTCCTCCAGGGACCGCCCGGCACCCCGCTCGGCACCGGCGCGCACGACTTCGGCACCGAGGAACTCCCGCTGAGCCCCGGCGGGTTGCTCGTGCTCTACACGGACGGGCTGATCGAGGCCAGGGACCGCGACCTCGACGAGGGGATGCGCCAGCTGGGCCTCGCCCTCGGCCGGGCGGACGGCCCGCTGGAGGAGGTCTGCGACGGGGTCCTGGGCCGGCTCCTCGTGGACCCGGCCCAGGACGACGTGGCGCTCGTCCTGGCCCGCACCACCGGCTGAACGTCAGGCGCCCAGGGTCCGGTGCAGGTCGCGGAGGAGGGCGATCTCGGCGCCGTGGTGCAGGAGTTCCTGGTTGACCCACCACACGATCTCCAGGAACGGCTCCTCCGCGTCGCCGCCGTGCGGGTAGGAGCAGTGCCCGACGGTGTCCAGCTCCTTGTCGCCGACGGACAGCAGGGCCTCCCGCCACGCCCCGGCGGCCCGGTCGAAGTCGGCCGTCGCCGTGGCGGCGTCGCCGGCCGAGCGGTAGTCGTCGCGGGTCAGCGAACGGGTGCCGTTGGTGTGGTCGGCGCGGAGCTCCAGCAGTTCGCTCAGGTGCGTCAGCCGCCAGGCGAGGGTGGTGAAGGGCGGCGGCACGGGATGCGGGTACGGGGCGGTCTCCCGGCCCCAGTCGCCGGTACCGGTCAGCAGCGCGGCCGCCGGACCGGGACCGTCGGCGAACCGGCGTACCGACCAGCAGCCCGGCGCCGGCTCCCACAGGTACTCGGCGTCGGTCAGCGGGCCGACCGGCACGTCCGTGCCGTTGCCGCTGTCCACCACCGGCCCGGCCAGACGGTCCGTCAGCCGCTTGCGGGCGAAGTCGAACTCGGCGAGCAGGGGCGAGAGTCGGGCGGGTATCGCCATGAGAGGGCTCCGTTGCGCGGGGACGGGACGCCCGTACCCTTACACGCCGCCGCCCGCGCCCGCACCCGGGTTACCGGCCCCCCGGACGCCGCTCCGCGCCGCCCCGGCCCACCGACTCCACCAGCGGCAGCATCCGGTGGGCGACCCGCTCGCGCAGCGCGATCTCCGTGCGGGTGCGAACCACCCCCGGCAGCTGGATGAGCCGCTGGATCACGTCCTCCAGATGACCCGCGTCCCGGGCCACCACCCGGGTCAGCAGATCGCCCCCGCCGGTGATGGAGAACGCCTCGACGATCTCCGGTACGGCGGCGAGCGCGTCCCCGACCTCGTCGAGGTGCCCCTGCGTGACCTCCACGTGCACGAAGGCCAGCACCGGATGCCCGAGCGCGGCGGGGGAGAGGACCGGGCCGGTGGCCGTGATCACCCCGTCCCGTTCGAGCCGGTCGATCCGGGCCTGCACGGTGCCCCGGGCGATGCCCAGGATCCGCGCGTACTCCCGCACGCTGGTGCGCGGCTGCTCGATCAGGAGCCGCAGGATGCGGGTGTCGAGTTCGTCCACCGCCATGACGTGCCGGCCTCCCCGTGCCCGCCGGGGCGGGTCCCCGGCCTGCTGGTCCGCCCGGCGGGCCGATCCGCCGGAATGGTCCCGACTGTACCCACCGGGCGGCCGGCCCTTCCGGAGGGGCGCGTTCCTCCCCGTCCCCGCCCTCAGCCCCCGTACCCCGCTCTCCCCGCGCGCGTACCGCACGTCGGCCCGGGGCGGGGTCGTCCGATCGGCCGACCCCCCGGTCCGCCGGGCGGGGCCCGACGACCATCCGCCGGGCCGACCGGGCGGGGCCCCGGCCGCGCCCAGGATGGAGTGCGGAGCGGGACGGCGAGACGGCCTCCCGGTCTCCCGGACCCCGGCGACCGCCGGGCCCGCCGTCCCCGCCCGTTCACCACGAGGAGTGACCGACCATGAAGCAGATCTCGAAGCGTGCCCGTGTCCTGACCGGCGGTGCGGCCCTGGTCGCCCTCGGCGCCGGCGCCTTCGGCGCGGTCTCCGCGAACGCCGCCACCCCGGCCGCCGCCCCCGCCGCCGTCGCCAAGGCCGACGCGAAGAACAAGAACACCACCACCAGCACCCACCTGACGATCGACGCCGCCACCAAGGCCGCGCAGGCCGCGCTCGACGCCGCCGAGAAGGAGAACCAGCGCGTCTCCGTGGCCGTCGTCGACCGCAACGGCAACACCCTCGTCACCCTCCGCGGCGACGGCGCCGGCCCGCAGTCCTACGAGTCCGCCGAGAAGAAGGCGTACACCGCCGTCTCCTGGAACGCCCCCACCACCGAGCTGGTCAAGCGCCTGGAGCAGGCCCCCAACCTCAAGGACATCCCCGGCACCCTCTTCCTCGGCGGCGGCGCCCCGGTCACCTCGAAGAACGCCCCCATCGCCGGCATCGGCGTGGCCGGCGCCCCCTCGGGCGACCTCGACCAGAAGTTCGCCCAGGCCGGCGTCGACGCCCTCGCCAAGTAACACCGGGGACCCGGCCAGGTCCCGACGGCGTCCGGCCACGCCCGGCCGGACGCCGTCGGCCCCGTGACCCGCACCACCCCGGCCCCCGACACCGAGGAGACCGCCGTGACCGCCACACCCCACCAGCGGCTCCTCGCCGCCGCCCGCCGGGGCGACGCCGACGCCGTGCGGGCCGCGCTCGCCGACGGCGCCCGGACCGGGACCCGCGACGAGGAACTGCGCTCCCCGCTGCTCCTCGCCGTCCTCGGCGACCACGTCGAGACCGCCCGCGTGCTCGTCGCCGCCGGCGCCGACGTCGACGCCCGGGACGCCCGGCACGACAGCCCCTGGCTCGCCACCGGCGCCACCGGCAGCGTCGCCATGCTGCGGGTGCTGCTCACCGCCGACCCCGCCCCCGACTTCCGGATGACCGACCGCTTCGGCGCCACCAGCCTCATCCCCGCCGCCGAGCGCGGCCACGTGCCGTACGTCCGGGCCGTCCTGCGCGACACCCCGATCGACGTGGACCACGTCGACGACCTCGGCTGGACCGCCCTCCTGCAGGCGGTCATCCTCGGCGACGGCGGCCCGGCCCACCAGAAGGTCGTCGCGCTGCTGCTCGCCGCCGGCGCCGACCCCGCACGGGGCGACGCCCACGGCGTCACCGCCCTGGAGCACGCCGAGCGGCGCGGCCACACCGCGCTCGCCGCCCTGCTGCGGCGTACCCCCGCCCCCTCGCCCGCTCCGGCCACGCCGGCCTGAGCTGGTCCACTGGCCCGCAGATGGGCCAGTGTGACGCGCGAAGACCGGGCCAATGGCTCAGTCTTTCGGCGGCGATTTGAGCCATGCGCCCGGTCGGTGTTCTCCTTGTGTCCACCAGGTACTTTCGGCGCCGCGCGCCGGGACGGCGACGAGGCCGCCCGGACGGCGGCGCCTTCGTCGTGTCCGTGCGCGTCCCCCCATCCCCGGGACAGGTCGCACGGCGGGCGAGCGGCAAGACGAGGGGGCGGCCGACCGTCGTGAAGAGGATGTTCGTGGCTCCGGACCCGGGGCTCCTCCGGCTCAGGACCGGTATGCGTGCCGTGCTCGGCATCGCGCTCGCGGTGACCGTGGCCGAGCTGGCCGGTTTCTCGCTGACCGCGTCGATCACCGGCGGACTGGCGGCGCTGCTCGCCCTGTTCACCGTCACCGACGCCACCGTCCGCGGCCAGGCCGTCACCACCCTGCTGCTGCCGCTCGCCGGCTTCCCGGTCCTCGCGCTGGCCACCCTGCTGCACGACCACACGCTCCTGCGGGACGGGGCCTTCCTGCTCGTCGTGCTGTGCGGCGTGTACGCCCGGCGCTGGGGCCCGCGCGGCCACGCCCTCGGCATCTTCGCCTTCATGAACTTCTTCAGCACCCAGTTCCTGCACGCGCTGCCCGGCCAGCTCCCCGAGCTGTACGCGGCCGTGGCCATCGCCCTCGCGGCGGCCGGGACCGTACGGTTCGTGCTCTGGCCGATCGAGCGGCGCACCCCGCCGCCCGCCGCCCCCGCCCCGCTCCCCGGCAAGGGCCTGGCCCGGATCACCACCCGGCAGGCCATCCAGGCCACCGCCGCCTGCGCCGTGGCGCTCGGCATCGGCCAGGTGCTCTCCGAGGAGCGCTGGTACTGGGCCGTCGGCACCACCTGGTGGATCTTCGTGAACACGGTCTCCCGCGGCGAGACCCTGGTCCGCGGCTTCCGCCGCTTCCTCGGCACCCTGCTCGGCATCGCCGTCGGGATGGTCGTCGCCATCCCGCTGCACGGCGCCCCGCTGCCCACCGCCCTCCTGGTGGCGGTCTGCGTCTTCGGGATCTTCTACACCGCGCCGCTCTCCTACAGCTGGATGATGCTCGCGGTCACCGTGATGGCCGGACTGCTCTACGGGCTCCTCGGCGTCCTCGACCCGGCGCTGCTCGTGCTGCGCCTGGAGGAGACCGTCGTCGGCGCGGTCTGCGCCGCCCTCGCGGTCCTGCTGATCCTCCCGGTCACCACCCACGCCATCAACGACGCCTGGATCCAGCGCGCCCTGCGGGCCGTGCACGCCGCGACGGCCGCCTCCGAGCGCCGGCTCGCCGGCGACGAGACCGCCGACCCGACCCCGCACGTCGCCGAGCTCGACCTGCTCCTCGGCCGGGTGCGGCTCTCGGTCGCCCCGCTCGTCCACCCGCTCAGCCCGTTCCGCGAGCGCAAGGGCCGCGCCCGCCGGGTCCTCGCGCTGCTCGACGAGTGCGCGGCCGAGGTGCGCGGCCTCGCCTCCGTCGCCGCCGACCCGGACGCCAGCCACGACGCCCGGCTCGCCGCAGCCTGCTGGCGCGTCGAGACGGCCGTCGAACGGCTCACCTCGCCCGGTGGGACCCGGCCCGCCCCGGCCGCCGAGCCGGAGCCCGCCGCCCATCCGGCCCCCGCCGCCCTCGGTCACGTCAGCGGTCTGGAGCGGCTGCTCGCCGCGCTCGACGAACCGCTGCGGACCCCGCCCGGCTCCCTCCTCGTCCGCTCCTGACGGGCTCCACCACCGGCTGATCGAACTTGGTCTAGACCGCCTGCTAACGTCGGCCCCGAGACGGCCGGTCGGAGCGACCGGCCCCGGGGCAGGGAGGCGCCGTGGGCGGGACCGACGAGACACCTGAGCGGACGGCGGTGCGGGCGCGCGCCTACCTCGGCTCCTTCACCTCGGCCGGCGGCCTCGGCGTGCTCGCCGCCGACGTCGATCCGGCGACCGGCGCGCTCACCGTCACCGGCGCCACCGACGCCGTGGCCGACCCCTCGTACCTCGCCCTCGCCGACGGCGTCCTCTACGCCGTCTCCGAGACCGACGAGGGCGCCGTCGCCGCCCTCGCCCCCGAAGGGCCCGCGCCGCGCCCGCTCGGCGCCCCCGTGCCCGTCGACGGCTCCGGCCCCACCCACCTCGCCGTCGCCGCCGGCCACCTCCTCACCGCCAACTACACCTCGGGCAGCGTCTCCGTCCTGCCCCTCGCCGCGGACGGCCTCCCCGGCCCCGCCACCGCCGTCCTGCGCCACGAGGGCGGCGGCCCGGTCGCCGACCGGCAGGCCGGGCCGCACGCCCACCAGGTCCAGGCCGACCCCAGCGGCCGCTGGACGGTCAGCGTGGACCTCGGCACGGACTCCGTGCGCGTCTGCGCCCTCGACCCGGCCACCGGCGCCCTCCGCCTGCACCGGGAGACCGCCCTCCGCCCCGGCTACGGCCCCCGCCACCTGGCCTTCCACCCGGACGGCGGGCACGCCTACGTCGTCGGTGAACTGGAGCCCGCCGTGACCGTCTGCCGCTGGGACGACCGGCGCGGCGAGCTGACGCCGCTCGCCGAGATCCCGCTCGTCGACGCGGACACCGCGGGGCCGGCGTACCCCTCCGCCGTCGTCGTGGCGCCCGACGGGCGGTTCCTGTGGGTGGCCGTGCGCGGCACCGACACCATCGCCGTCCTCGTCCTCTCCCCGGCGGGCGACGAGGCGATCCGCTCGGCCACCGTCTCCTGCGCCGGCACCTGGCCCCGCGACCTCGCCCTCGACCCGACCGGGCGGCGGCTGTACGCGGCGAACGAGCGCTCCGGCGACGTGACCTGGTTCGACGTCGACCCCGGGACCGGCACCCCGGTCCGCGCCGGCTCCGTCGAGGCCCCCGCGGTCACCTGCGTCGTCTTCGGCTGACCCACGCCCCGGGGTTCCCCGGACACGCGGAAGGGCCCGCGCCGGACGGTTCCGGTGCGGGCCCTTCGTGCGGTTCCGGGCGTCAGTGCGCGGGGGCCGCGCCCTGCTGCGGGAGGCCGAGCACGGCCGCGTACTGCGACAGCACCAGCTTGCCGATGGCCGGGTACGCGCCCAGCGCCTCGGCCGCCGGACAGCCGGCCTCCTTCGACGCCTCGTCGAGCAGGCCCTCGGCCAGCTCCGGGCCGATCAGGTACGGGGCCAGCGCCAGCTGCACCGCGCCCGCCTCGCGCAGCTGCTCGGCCACGGAGGCGATGGAGCCCTCCTGGTCGAGGGCGGCGGCCATCACCGGCACGGCGAGCCGGGCCGCGAGCAGCATGCCCGTGATGCCGGCGGCCTGCACGGCCTCCTCGCCGCCCACGGTGGCCAGGACGATGCCGTCCGCGGCCGTGGCGACGGTGAAGAGCCGGGCGCGGTCGGCGCGGGCCAGCCCCGCCTCCGACAGGCGCACGTGCAGCGCCTCGGCGAGCAGCGGGTGCGGACCGAGCACGTCGGTCAGCTCGGCGGTGTTGCCGCTGTCCATGACGGCCTGGCGGATCTGGCGCATCACGGCGCTGTCCGGGCCCGCGAGCAGCGGGACGACGATCGCGGCGGGGCCCTCCGGGGCACCGACCTCACGGCCGGCCGCCACGGCGATCCGGTACCGCTCCTCGCGCAGCTCCGCGGCGGAGGTCAGCACGCCGGCGAGCGTCGGGTACTCCTCGCCGTCGCCGTCCACGAAGCCGATCGCGGCCTCCAGGCCGGGCAGCTCGGACCGGGCGATGCTCACCAGCTCGTCGGCCAGCGAGCGTATGGCGGCCGAGGGCGCGCCGGGGACGGCGAGCACCAGGGCGGGAGCGCCCTCGGGCGCCGCCGCCGGGTCGGGGCGGCGGTGCCGCCCGGACGGGCGGGGGCGCGGCATTCGTACAGGCAGGCCGTTGGCGGGCCCAGTGGGGGTGCTCATGGCGCCGCATGCTACTGGTTTTGCGGACGAGGGCGTTCGGTGAGGTAGGACCCCGCGCCTTCTGCCCCTGTATGTCCGGTCCGAGGCGTGCCGGATCGCGCCCGGACCGCCGCCCGGACCTTCGGCACGCCTTCCACCAGCGGCGATGCCTTTCCGGCCGGGGCGTCCCGGTCAGCCGGTCCGGAGCAGCGCGGGGTCCTCGGGGAGCCGGATCCCGCCGCCGGCGAGCCCCGCGGCCAGCGTCACCGCACCGTCGAGCGGGTCCCCCGCGGGAGCGACGGTCCGCACCCCGGGCAGCCGCTCCGCGAGCGCCGTCCGCACCGGTACGAGCAGCGGCTCGCCCAGCCGGAACAGACCGCCGGTCAGCGCCACCACGGACTCCGGGCCCGGCGGGCAGGCCGCCCCGGCGGCGTCGGCGATGTGCTCCGCGGCCCGCTCCAGGATCGCCGCGGCGACCGGGTCGTCCGCCGCGCAGGCGGCGACCTCCGGGGCGAAGGCGGCGAGCACGGCGGGCCGGTCGGTGCGCGGGTAGAGCGCGCCGGGCAGCCGCGCCGCCGGACCGTGCAGCCTCTCGGCCCGGGCCAGCAGCGCCGCCGAACCGCCGCGCCGCCCGTCGTACGCGCGCAGTGCCGCCTCCAGGCCCGCCCGGCCGATCCAGGCGCCGCCGCCGCAGTCGCCCAGCAGGTGGCCCCAGCCGTCGGCCCGGCGCCAGCCGGTCAGGTCGGTGCCGAGGGCGATCAGACCGGTGCCGCCGGCGACGACCGCGCCGGGCCGCGCGCCGAGCGCCCCGGCGTAGGCGGTGACGGCGTCGGCGGCGAGCGCGGTCGCGCGCACCCCCCAGGCGTCGGCGAACGCCCCCGGGAGGACCGCCCGCAGCTCCTCGCCGAGCGTGGCCATGCCGGCGGCGCCGACGGCGGCGGCGCGCACCGGGCGCTTCTCCCCGGCGCGGGCCCGCAGCGCGGCGACGGCCGGCAGCACCGACTCCAGGAAGTGGGCGGCGGAGATCCCGCCCGGTCCGGTCCGCACGGGCCCGGGCGCGGCCGCCCGGTCGAGGACCGTGCCGTCGGCGGCCCGGGCGAGGGCGATCCGCAGCCCCGAGCCTCCCGAGTCGATCCCGACGACGACCGCGTCCGCCGTGTCTCCGGCGTGCTCGCTCCGGGTCTCCACGCTCGCAACCGTCCTCACCGGATGGGGGTCTGGGGCCCGCAGTCTAGGGCGGAGGGCGTTGTCGGTGTAGGCCGCTAGAGTGACGGACTGTGACTGCGAGACCGTTGAACGAACTGGTGGAGCCCGGTTGGGCGAAGGCCCTGGAGCCCGTCGCGGGCCGGGTGGCCGAGATGGGCGACTTCCTGCGGCAGGAGATCGCGGCGGGCCGGACCTATCTGCCGTCGGGACCGAACGTCCTGCGCGCCTTCCAGCAGCCCTTCGACGACGTGCGGGTCCTGATCGTGGGTCAGGACCCCTATCCCACCCCGGGGATGGCGATCGGCCTGAGCTTCGCGGTGGCCCCGGAGGTCAAGCAGCTGCCGGCCAGTCTTCTGAACATCTTCTGGGAGATGCACACCGACCTGGGTCACCCCCGTCCCTCCAACGGCGACCTGACGCCGTGGACCCGGCAGGGCGTGCTGCTGCTCAACAGGACGCTGACCACCTCCCCGCGCAACGCGGGCGCCCACCGCAACAAGGGCTGGGAGGAGGTCACCGAGCAGGCCATCCGCGCCCTCGCCGCCCGCGGCAAGCCGCTGGTCTCCATCCTCTGGGGCCGCGACGCCCGCAACGCCCGTCCGCTGCTGGGGAGTCTGCCCGCCGTCGAATCCGCGCACCCGTCGCCGCGCTCCGCGGACCGGGGCTTCTTCGGCTCCCGGCCGTTCAGCCGGGCCAACGAGATGCTGGTCGCCCAGGGCGCCGAGCCGGTGGACTGGCTGCTGCCCTGAGCGGGTCGCCGACGGGCCGGAGGCGGCGGGGAGTTCAGATCACCGCCGCCCGGACGCAGAGGACGTCCGGCAGGTGCTCGGCGAGGAGTCGCCAGGTGTCGCCGTCGTCGGCGCTGGCGTACACCTCGCCGTTGCGGTTGCCGAAGTAGACGCCCGCCGGGTCGGCGTCGTCCGTGCAGAGCGCGTCGCGGAGGACCGTGCCGTAGTGGTCGCCCTGCGGCAGGCCCTGGTCGAGGGGTTCCCAGCTCGTCCCGGCGTCCGTGGTGCGGTAGACCCGGCAGCGGCGGTCCGCCGGGACCCGGTCGGAGTCGGCCGTGATGGGGAAGACGTAGGCGGTGCCGGGCCGGTGCGGGTGGGCGGCGACGGCGAAGCCGAAGTCGGAGGGGAGCGGCCCGCCGATGTCGGTCCAGCGGCCGCCGGCGTCGTCGCTGCGGTAGACGCCCCAGTGGTTCTGGAGGTAGAGCCGGTCCAGGTCGCCCGCGTCCTGCGCGATCTTGTGGACGCACTGGCCGAACTCCGGGTCGGGGTCGGGCAGGAAGACCGCGGAGACGCCCTGGTTGGCCGGGGCCCAGGAGGCGCCGCCGTCCCGGCTGCGGAAGACGCCGGCGGTGGAGACGGCGACGGTGACGGAGTCGGGGTCGCGCCGGTCGGTGACGACCGTGTGCACCGCCTCGCCGCCCCCGCCGGGCACCCACCGGGAGCGGGTCGGGTGCTCCCACAGCGGCCGGACCAGCGAGAAGGAGGCGCCGCCGTCGTCCGAGCGGAAGAGCGCGGCCGGTTCGGTGCCCGCGTAGACGACGCCGGGGGAGTGGGCGGGGGCCGGGTGGAGCTGCCAGACGCGCTCCAGGGAGGCGCCGGTGTCCGGGGGGAACTTCACGGCCGGCGCGGGCGGTTCGGTCCAGGTCCGGCCCAGGTCGTCGGAGTGGAAGACGGAGGGTCCCCAGTGGGAGCTGTCGCCGCCGACCAGCAGCCGCGGGGTGTCCGGCCGGGTGTCGATGGCCACCGAGTAGACGGCCTGGGCCGGGAAGTGGGGATCGTCGAACTCCCAGCGCCCGTCGTGCCTGCGGCCGATGAAGAGTCCCTTGCGGGTGCCTACGGTGAGAAGTACGTCGGGCATGGGTGCCCACCTCCAGGACGCCGTTGTCACGGATACGGGCCAGTCTGCACCCGGCCACTGACAACGGCGCCCGGAGACACCCCGTGACCGTGCGGTTGCGGGGCGTCTCCGGAGGGCGGCGGCGTCAGATCGCCCAGGCGTACTGCGGCGGCGCGAAGGCGGAGCCGCCGAGTTCGCGCGCGGCCCGGCGCGGCCAGGAGGCGTCGCGGAGCAGCTCGCGGCCGAGCAGGACGGCGTCGGCCTCGCCGTTGGCGAGGATCTTCTCGGCCTGCTCGGGCTCGGTGATGAGGCCGACGGCGGCGACGGGCAGCCCCGTCTCGGCCTTGACCCGGGCGGCGAACGGCACCTGGTAGCCGGGCCCGACCGGGATCTTCGCGGGGCCGCCGTTGCCGCCGCTGGAGACGTCGAGCAGGTCGACGCCGTGCTCGCGCAGCAGCGCGGCGAAGCGGACGGTCTCGTCCGGGGTCCAGCCCGCGTCCTCCAGCCAGTCGGTGGCGGAGATGCGGAAGAACACGGGCAGTTCCTCGGGCCAGACGGCGCGGACGGCGTCCACGACCTCCAGGGCGAGCCGGGTCCGGTTCTCGAAGGAGCCGCCGTAGGAGTCGGTGCGGTGGTTGCTGTGCGGGGAGAGGAACTCGCCGATGAGGTAACCGTGGGCGCCGTGCACCTCGACGACCTCGAAGCCGGCCTCCCGGGCGCGGCGGGCCGCGGCGGCGAACTGCCCGACGACCTCCCGGATGCCGTCCTCGGTGAGCTCGGCCGGCACCGTGTAGCCCTCGTCGAAGGCGAGCGGGCTCGGGGCGACGGGCTGCCACGCCTCCTCGGCGGCGGCGGGGCCGCGGCCGAGCCAGGGGCGCTCGGTGGCGGCCTTGCGGCCGGCGTGGGCGATCTGGATGCCGGGGACGGAGCCCTGGGCCTTCACGAAGGAGGCGATCCGGCGCAGGGCCTCGGCCTGGGTGTCGTTCCACAGGCCGAGGTCGGCGGGGCTGATCCGGCCCTCGGGGGCGACGGCGGTGGCCTCGACCAGGATCAGGCCGGCACCGCCGGTCGCGCGGGACCCGTAGTGGGCGAGGTGCCAGTCGTGGGCGACCCCGGCGTTCGGGCCGAAGACCTCCGCCGAGTACTGGCACATCGGAGCCATCCAGACGCGGTTCGGGACGGTCAGCGAGCGGAGGGTGTAGGGCTCGAAGAGGGCGGTGCTCATCGCGGACTCCGTTTCGGGACGGCGGGGTCGCCGGTCGCGGGGCGGCCCGGCGGGACGCTCGTACGATACCCATCGTAGTACGGCGCCTGTCAAACTACGAGGACTCTCGTACAATGAGGAGCGTCCCGGACCGACCCTCGGGAGAAATCGGAGCCGCCGCCATGACGACCGCCGCCAGCCCCCGCCTCCTGGAGCACCCGGCGCGCGAGGAGATCCGCCTGGAGGCGGTGCTCCACGCCTTCTCGGACGCCGTGCGGCTGCGGATCGTCCGCGAACTTGCCGCCGCGGAGACCGAGTTGAGCTGCTCGTACTTCGTCCTCCCGGTCACCAAGTCGACCACCACCCACCACTTCCGGGTGCTGCGCGAGGCCGGCGTCATCCGGCAGGACTACCGCGGCACGGCGAAGCTCAACGGACTCCGCCGCGCCGACCTCGACGCGCTCTTCCCCGGCCTCCTCGACACCGTCCTCACGGCGGCCGACGCGCAGTCCGCCCGTCAGGACGCGGACGGCGGCCCGGCGGCGGGGGCCTGAGCGGCCCGCGCGGTCACAGCGACCGCATCCGGCCGATCTCGGCCGTCTGCTGCGCGATCACGTCGTTCGCCATCTCCTCCACCTGGACGTTGTTGCCTTGGCCGAGCACCTCGGCCGCCATGGTCACGGCGCCCTCGTGGTGCGTCACCATCAGCCTCAGGAACAGCTCGTCGAAGGCCGCGCCCTTCGCCGCCCGCAACTCCGCGAGCTGCGCCTCGGTCGCCATGCCCGGCATCGCGTGATGGGCGTGCGCGCCCTGGTCCCGGGGGCCGCCGTGGGTCGTCAACCACCCCTCCATGGCGCCGATCTCGGGCTGCTGGGCCGCCGCGATCCGCTCCGCCACCTTCCTGACCGCCTGCGATCCCGCCCGCTCGGGAGCCAGTGCGGTCATCGTCAGGGCCTGCCGGTGGTGGACGACCATCATCTGCACGTACCGGAAGTCGGCGCCGTTCGGCCGCTCGTCGGGGAGCAGGCTCGCCGCCTCCTCCGGGGAGACCCGCCGGGCCGGCTCGCCGGGTCTGCCCGGTACGACGACCGCCGCGGCGGCGCCGGTCGAGGTGGGCTGCGGGTCGCCGGCGCCGGAGTCCGGCTCGCAGGCGCCCAGGGCGAGTACGGCCAGCGCGGCGACGGTCACGGCGACGGCGGCACGCCGGTGGTGGTGGCGGATCAGCAACGGTACCTCCAGGGGGTTTTGCGGTACAGGGGCCGTTCCTAGCAGGTCTTTCCGGGGGGTCGCCCGGATTCGTCGATGACATTCGTGTTGCCATCTGTTGGGATGAGCACGCCAAGGAACATACTGCCGGGGTCCAGCACCGTTCAGCTTTGAACGGAAAACACGGAGGACGGAGTGACTTCGTTGCATACCCCGCACAGTCCACGCTCCCGGATCAGACGCCTCGGCGCGGCCACCGCCGCGGCCGGCCTCCTGGCGGCGCTGCTCGCCGCCGGAACGGCGGTCGCCACCCCCGACCCCGGAGACGCGCCGGTCCAGGCGCCGGTCTCGGCGGAGCAGGCCGCCGAGGCGCGGGCCGCGATCCAGAGCGGCGAGATACCCGGCGTCGACGAGATCGTGAAGACCGACAACATCGAGCTCCTGGCGAACATCCCCAAGGACGCGCTCAAGAGCCTCAACACCGACCTGGCCTTCCAGGGCCGGTACGCCTTCGCGGGCAACTACGACGGCTTCCGGATCTTCGACATCAGCGACCCGAAGGCCCCGAAGACCGTCGCCCAGGTCCTCTGCCCCGGCTCCCAGAACGACATCTCCGTCTCCGGAGACCTCCTCTTCCTCTCCACCGACTCCTCCCGCAGCGACGACTCGTGCGCCAGCACGACGCAGCCCGCCTCCGTCAAGGAGTCCTGGGAGGGCATGAAGATCTTCGACATCAGCGACGTCACGAACCCGAGGTACGTCGCCTCCGTCGAGACCGCCTGCGGCTCCCACACCCACACGCTCCTGCCGCAGCGCAAGGACGTGTACGTGTACGTCTCCTCCTACTCGCCCAACGCGGCCTTCCCCGACTGCCGGCCGCCGCACGACGGCATCTCGGTCATCAAGGTGCCCCGCGAGGCGCCGGAGCAGGCCCGCGTCGTCAACTTCCCCGTCCTCTTCCCCGGTGAGGGCCCCGACGGCGGCGGCAACCCCGGCGGCCCGACCAACCCGGGCGTCTCCAAGACCACCGGCTGCCACGACATCACCGTGCTGCCCGGCAAGGACCTCGCCGCCGGCGCCTGCATGGGCGACGGCATCCTCTTCGACGTCTCCGACCCCGAGCACCCCCGGGTGCTCGACCAGGTCCAGGACAACGTCAACTTCGCCTTCTGGCACTCCGCCACCTTCAACCAGAAGGCGAACAAGGTCGTCTTCACCGACGAGCTCGGCGGTGGCGGCGGCGCCACCTGCAACGCGGCCGTCGGCCCGAACCGCGGCGCCAACGGCGTCTACGACATCACCGGCAAGGGCAAGAACCGCAAGCTCGTCTTCCGCAGCTACTTCAAGATCCCGCGCCACCAGGCGAACACCGAGAACTGCGTCGCCCACAACGGCTCGCTGATCCCGGTCAAGGGCAAGGACCTCATGGTCCAGGCGTGGTACCAGGGCGGTGTCTCCGTCTGGGACTTCACCGACTCCGCCCACCCGAAGGAGATCGGGTACTTCGACCGCGGCCCGGTCTCCGCCACCGCCCTCACCACCGGCGGCTCCTGGTCCGCCTACTACTACAACGGCCACGTCTACTCGAACGAGATCGCCCGGGGCCTCGACGTCCTGAAGATCTCCGACCCCCGCACCGACCCCGCGGAGAAGATCCGGATGGACGAGCTCAACGTCCAGACCCAGCCGGACTACTTCGAGGACTTCGGCGACCTGGACTGACCCCGGACGCCTCAGAGCATGCCGTCGGGCGGGCCCCCGTCCGGCGGCATGCCGCTCTCCCAGGCCAGGCCGTACCGGTGGAACAGCTCCGCGCGCAGCCGCGCCATCGGCATCGGCGCCCCCGGCAGCAGCACCGCCACCACCGCGCCCATCAGCAGCGCCCGCAGCAGCGGATAGTCCCGGTCCACGTCCGCGGAGCCGTACCGCTCCACCGTGTCCCGCAGCAGGAACGCCAGCCGCTGCTGCTCCTCGCACCGCACGAAGCCCTCGGCCTGGAGGATCCCGGCCATGTGGGTCCGCATCAGCGTCGGCCGGTCCACCGCGAGCCCCAGGATCGCGTCGATCGCACGGGCCAGCCGCTCGGCACCGTCCTCGGTGCGCGGCTCGCGCTCCAGCGCCTCCTCCAGCGTGAGGTGCATCAGCCGGTGCACGGCGGACTGGAGCAGCTGGCGCTTGCCGGGGAAGTAGTACGAGACCAGGCCGCGGGCCACCCCGGCCCGTTCCGCGATGTCGCCGAGGGTGGTGGCCTCGTATCCGTGCCGTCCGACCAGCTCGACGGTGGCCGCCAGGATCCGCTCCCGGGAACGCCGTCGAAGCTCTTCGTTGACCGACGGGCTACGCGGCGTCATGCTGGGCTCCTGCGTTGACTGGCTCTCGGCCAATATACTCAGCGTGGCTCGCCGGCCCGCCCTCGTGGCGCGACGGCGGGGCGGCCGCCTGCCCTGGGCGACACGGGGGATCGTCCAGGACGGGCGGCCTCGTCATGTCTGCTCCTCCGCGTCCGGGCCGGTGCCCGCCGGGAGGGGCCGGTGGTCGAGGCTCCGGCGGTACGACAGCACCGCGACGGCCACGCAGGACCAGCCGAGGAGCCAGCCGGCCAGCACGTCCGACGGCCAGTGCACCCCCAGGTAGAGCCGGGTCCAGCCGACCCCGAGCACCGAGACGACCGCGAGCCCGGCCAGCGTTCCCCAGCCCCGCCACGGCTCCCGTCCCACCAGGGCGACCACCCACAGCAGCAGCCCGCAGACCACCGCCGCGGTCATCGCGTGCCCGGACGGGAAGGCGGAGAACGCCGCCGAGTCCACCGGGTCGCGCCACTCCGGCCGGTCCCGGCCGACCAGCGCCTTCACCGCCTGCTGCACCCCGGCCGCCGCCACCACCGTCCCGGCCACCCACCAGGCGAGCCGCCGGTGCCCGGACCGGGCGAGCACCACGACGACGGCGAAGGCCAGCGCCCGCAGCGTCCACGGGTCCCACACCCAGTCGCTGAACACCCGGTTGACCCGGGTGAAGCCCGGGTGGGCGACGGCGCTGCGGTGCAGGGCCTCGTCGACCGCGCGGTCGAAGGAGAGCAGCGGGGGCCAGCCGGCCACCACGAGCACGAGCAGCAGCAGGGCGAGGCCCCCGGACACCACGGCGGAAGTACGCATTCCACGATCCTGCCGGACCGGTCGCGGCGACACGCCACGCGCAACACCGGGACGCGCGCGGACCGTCGTGGGGGACACCCGCTACCCCAGCGCGGCCAGGCCCGGATAGAAGGCGACGAGCAGCGGGACGACCGGGACCAGCGCGGCGGTCGCCGTGAGTCCCAGCCGCCGGGCGGCGGGCAGCCGCGGCGCGGCGGCGAGCAGCCGGTCGACCCGCTGGGGGAGCCCGGCGAGCGGGCCGCTGCCGGGCGCGGCGCCGAACACCCCCCGCTCCTCGTTCAGTTCCACCAGTGCCAGCGCGATGGTGAGCCGTCCGAAGCGCCGTGAGGCCACGTCGTCGGCGGCCAGCTCCACCAGCCGGTGCATCTCCTCGCGGAAGGCGGTGAAGACCGGGACGCCGGGGAAGCCGGCGGCCAGCGCGCCGGAGCAGTGCCGCAGCCAGTCGTGGCGGGCCCGGGCGTGGCCCTGCTCGTGGGCGAGGAGCGCGTCGAGCTGGCGGCCCTTCAGCCGGCGCAGGGCCGCGGTGGTGACGACCAGCCGGGGTGTGGTCCCCGGCAGCCACCAGGCGTCGGGGCGCTCGCCCTCCAGGACGACCAGCCGTCCGGCGGCCTCCTCCTCCCCGGGCAGCTGCGGGGCGCGGACCAGCAGGTCGGCACGGCGCTGCCGGCGGCGGGCCCGGGCCAGCCCGATCTCCCGCCCGAGCATGGCGCCCGACCACAGCCCGCCGGCCGCGAGGACCACGGCGATCACCGCCGACCAGGGGCCGTCGCCGGTGGAGAGCTCGTACGCGTCGACCACCGCGCGCGGCGCGGGCGCGAACACCTGCCCGCGCACGGCCTGCCAGGCGGCGGCCGCGCTGAACGTCATCGACAGGGCGAAGCTGACCAGCACCGCGGCCACCACGCACTGCCACACCCAGAGCGCCACGACCGGTTCCCGCTCCACCCACTCCGCCCGGGCCAGCATCCGGGGAGCGGTGAGAGCGGTCAGGACGCCGAGCAGCAGCAGTGCGAGGGAGACCGACATGACGTCAGCCTATGAGCGGGTGCTCCCCGGGGGTATGGGCTGACCGGCCAAGTGACGCACGCCACGGTTTCGGCCCGCCCGGGGGCGAACGCCCGTGCGGGGCAAGGCACTCAGAGGGTGCAGAGCATCGCCAGCATGGCGAGCCCCATCGACAGCCGGCATACCACCGTGAGCTCCGGCCGGGTCGCCCACGCACCGGCCCCTCCGGCCCCCGCCGCGCCCGCGGCGCGCGCGTGCGGCGCGACCGGGACCAGCCGGGTGCCGGTGCGGAGCACGTACACCCCGTAGTAGAGGAGCAGCCCGCCGGTGAGGAGGGGGATGCCGCCCACCGTGCCCGCGCCGTGCGCCCCGTGCACCCCCGGCGCGCCGCCGGCCGCCGGGGCCATCGCGAGCGCCATGTAGAGCATGGCGAGCGAGCCGACCGCGTGGTGCAGCCGGTGGGCGTCGCGGCGGGCCGCGAGCAGGTCGCCCACCGCCACCGCGCCGAACAGCGCCGCGTACACCGCCCAGCTCCAGGACGGCGGGCCGACGACCGCCGCGGGCAGCGCCATGGCGGCCATCCCGAAGCCCATCACCGCCTCGGCGCGCGCGGCCCGGCGCTCCTCGCCGGCGCACGCCCGCATCCGCAGCAGGCAGTAGGCCCCGCTGGCCGCGCAGAGCGCGACGAGCAGCCACCCGGACAGGGCCGGTCCGTGCACGGCACACCTCCCCCTCGACTCGTACCCCCACCGAGGGGGATGCCCGGGGCGCCGGGCGGCCACGCGGGCGCACGGGCGCGCACGGGTGTACGAAAGGGGAGTGCGGAGGCGCGCGTTAGGCTCGGAACGATCGCGTACGCCGATCCACCGCGCCCGAGGGGAGCCCCGCAGGATGGACACCGCCACACCCGTTCCCGAGACCGCCGAGAGCCGGCGGCCCGGCACCGTCACGTACCGGCAGGCGGTGCTCGACGACGTCCCCGTCGTGGTGCCGCTGGTCGAGTCGGCCTACCGGGGCGACGCGAGCCGGGCGGGCTGGACCACCGAGGCGGACCTGCTGGACGGGCAGCGGACCGACCCGGAGGGCGTGGCCGCCGTGATCTCCGCCCCGGGCAGCGTGCTGCTGCTGGTGGAGCGGGACGGCGAGACCGTCGCCTGCTGCCAGCTGGAGCACCGCGGCGAGACCGCCTACTTCGGCATGTTCGCGGTCCGGCCCGAGCTCCAGGGCGCCGGTCTCGGCAAGCAGATCATCGCGGAGGCCGAGCGGCGGGTCCGCGCGCTGTGGGACGCCCGAGAGATGCACATGACCGTGATCACCGCCCGGGAGGAGCTGATCGCCTGGTACGAGCGGCGCGGCTACCGGCGCACCGGCGAGACGAGCCCCTTCCCGTACGGCGACGAGCGCTTCGGCCTCCCCCGGAGGGATGACCTCCGCTTCGAGCTCCTGGTGAAGCCCCTGGTCTGATCCTTTCGGCGGAAGCACGCGCTCACCCCCCGATCGACAGGAAAAAATGCGGTCGGAAGGGTGTCGCGCGAAAGAATTTCTCTTGACCCCTCTTGCGGGGACGCGTCATGCGCGGATACGGTTCCTTTACGCAAGGTTCTCCTGTGGAGGAAGAGGCATGACGGAAATTCTTGTGCAGGACGTGACCGGTGGGGGGATAGCCACCGATGCCCGCGTGATCGACCACCCTGCCTGGCCGGAGCTCAAGAACGCCGTGGAGGAGATCCGGGTCTGGCAGAACGCCGACGGATCCGTGGACCTCGAGGCCGAGGGCGCGCCCGCCCGCGCCCTCGTCGAGCTGACGGTGGACCGCATGGTGGCCGCCGTCGAGCAGCTCTCCCCGCTCGTGCCGCACGACGCCGAGTACCACCGCGCGCTCGTCGCCGACCTGCGCAAGTGGTCCGAGGGCGGCTTCGGCGTGCCGGACTTCCTGGACTCGCTGATGGTCTTCCACCCGGCCGCCGGCCGCGCGGACGGGCTCCAGCACCTCGTGCTCTTCCCGATGTACACGCAGAACGGCAACCCGGACCGCAACTTCGAGGCCGTCGTGCTCCGCATGGTCTGGCCCGAGTGGCTCTCCGAGCTGGAGGCCACCCGCTACGACAACCCGGGCTTCTGCGGCATCACCTTCGAGGACTTCACCGCCGGGTACGACACCAACTCGGCCGTCCTCTTCCCGGAGACCGTCGCCGTCCGCGAGGTCCCCGAGCGCTTCACCTGGGGCGGCATCTTCTGCGACCGCGAGGCCGCCCGCTTCCGCAAGGTCACCGAGGCCGCCGTCGACACCCTGGGCCTCAAGCTGCCCGCGGACATCGCCGCGATGCTCGACGACCAGAGCCGCTGCGAGCAGGCGTTCGTCCTCTGGGACCTGGTCCACGACCGCGCCCACAGCCGCGGCGACCTGCCCTTCGACCCCTTCATGATCAAGCAGCGCCAGCCGTTCTGGATGTACGGCCTGGAGGAGCTCCGCTGCGACCTCACCGCCTTCAAGGAGGCCGTGAAGCTGGAGGCCGAGGGCAACGAGCACGGCCGCGACGTGCAGTACGCGGTGCTCTTCGACCGGATGTTCCGCTTCCCGCTCACCGGCGACCGCAACCGCAACTACGACGGTCTGGGCGGCCAGCTCCTCTTCGCGTACCTCCACAAGAACGACGTGGTGCGCTGGACGGACAACGTCCTCACCATCGACTGGGAGCGCGCCCCCGAGGTCACCAACCGCCTCTGCGCCGACATCGAGACCCTCTACCGCGACGGCATCGACCGCCCGAAGCTGGTCCACTGGTTCAAGGCGTACGAGTTCGTCTCCGGCTACCTCGCCCCGCACCCGGGCTCCAAGTGGGCCAAGGGCCCCGACGCCCTGGACCTCTCCCTCCCGCCGCGCAAGCTCGTCGACGACGTGCTTCCCGACGAGTTTCCGCTCAGCATGTTCTTCGAGGCCCTCGCCAAGAAGATGAAGGGCGTGATCGCCGGGACCAAGGGCATCACGGCCGCGGACATGACGGGCACCGAGCGGGTCGCCGCGTGAGCGAGGCCCGCCAGGACACGGAGGAGGCGGCACCGATGAACGCCGAATCGAACGGCGGACCCCTCGACGGGGCCGTCATCGCGGTGGCCGGCGCGGCCGGCCCCGCCGGACGGGCGGCGCTGCTCCGCCTCGCCGGCGCCGGCGCGACCGTGGTCGCCGCCGACGCCGACCCGGCCCGGCTCGCCGAGGCGGTCGAGGCCGCCCGCGAGACCCAGGGCGCCAAGGTCGTCGGCGAGACCGTCGACCTCCTCGACCTCGGCGCCACGCGCGCGTGGGCCGAGAAGACGGAGAAGGAGTTCGGGCGCGTCGACGGACTCGTCCACCTCGTGGGCGGCTGGCGCGGCAGCTCCTCCTTCACCGAGACCGACCTCAAGGACTGGGACTTCCTGGAGAAGCTCCTGGTCCGCACGGTCCAGCACACCTCGCTCGCCTTCCACGACGCCCTGATCCGCAGCGGCGGCCGCGGCCGCTACGCCCTGGTCAGCCAGGTCGGCGCCCACAAGCCGCAGGCCAACAACGCCGCGTACAACGCGGGCAAGGCCGCCGCCGAGGCGTGGACCCTGGCGATGGCGGACTCGTTCCGCAAGCTGGGGGGCGAGGACGGCCCGCAGGCGGCGGCTGCGATCCTGGTGATCAAGGCATTGGTGCACGACGCCATGCGCGCCGAACGCCCCAACGCGAAGTTCGCGGGCTTCACCGACGTGAAGGACCTGGCCGACGAGATCGCCGGCCTGTGGGACCGGCCCGCCCAGGAAGTGAATGGACAGCGCCTGTGGCTGACCCCCGCACCGTGACCGCCGCCCTCGGGCACCGGACCGACGCCCGTCGTCACCACGACCCGTCGGTCCGGGGCTTCGCGAGCGACAACTACGCCGGCGTCCACCCCGAGGTGCTCGCCGCCATCGCCCTCGCCAACGACGGCCACCAGGTCGCCTACGGCGAGGACGAGTACACCGACCACCTCCAGCGGATCATCCACAGCCACTTCGGTCCGCTCGCGGAGGCGTTCCCGGTCTTCAACGGCACCGGAGCGAACGTGACCGCCCTCCAGGCGCTCACCGACCGCTGGGGCGCCGTGATCTGCGCCGAGTCCGCCCACATCAACGTGGACGAGGGCGGCGCGCCGGAGCGCATGGGCGGCCTCAAGCTGCTCACCGTGCCGACCCCGGACGGCAAGCTCACCCCCGAGCTGATCGACCGGCAGGCGTGGGGCTGGGAGGACGAGCACCGGGCGATGCCGCAGGTCGTCTCGATCACCCAGAACACCGAGCTGGGCACCGTCTACACCGTGGACGAGATCCGTGCCATCGTCGAGCACGCCCACTCCAAGGGCATGAAGGTGCACCTCGACGGCGCCCGGATAGCCAACGCGGCCGCCTCCCTCGACGTGCCGATGCGCGCCTTCACCAACGCGGTGGGCGTCGACGTCATCTCGTACGGCGGCACCAAGAACGGCATGCTCTTCGGCGAGGCCGTGATCGTCCTCAACCCGGACGCGGTCAGCCACATGAAGCACCTGCGCAAGCTGTCGATGCAGCTCGCGTCCAAGATGCGCTTCCTGTCGGTGCAGCTGGAGGCGCTGCTCGCCAAGGACCTGTGGCTGCGCAACGCCCGCCACGCCAACGCGATGGCCCGGCGCCTCGCGGACGGCGTGCGCGCCCTGGACGGGGTCGAGATCCTCTACCCGGTGCAGGCCAACGCGGTCTTCGCGCGGCTCCCGCACGAGGTCAGCCGCCGGCTCCAGAAGCGCTTCCGCTTCTACTTCTGGGACGAGCAGGCCGGCGACGTGCGCTGGATGTGCTCCTTCGACACCACGGAGGACGACGTCGACGCCTTCCTCCAGGCCCTGAAGGAAGAGCTGGCGCGCTAGTCCAAGCTGAATAGGTATGCGGTCGAGTGGAAGATGATTGACTCCGCTCGGCCGCCTGCCTATGCTCGCGATCGTGCAGCTGAGGCAGCGGAACCCGGACCTCGACGCGTATCTGGCGGTCGGCGAAGCCGTCGATCACGCCCACCCGATCGTCCGGGCCACTGCGGAGCGCCTCGCCGCCGATCACCCGGACGCCCACGCATACGCCGAAGCGGCCTATGTCCTCGTCCGCGACACCATCCCGCACTCCCAGGACACCGGCGACATGCGCGTCACCTGGCGCGCCTCCGACGTGCTGCAGCAGGGCACCGGCATCTGCTACGCCAAGTCGATCGCGTACGCCGCGCTCCTGCGGGCGCGCGGCATCCCCGCCGCCCTCTGCTACCAGCGGCTCACGGACGACGACGGCTCGAACCCGGCGATCCACGGCCTCGTCGCGGTGAGGCTGCCGGGCGAGCGGCGGTGGGCCCGACAGGACGTGCGCGGAAACGTGCCCCCGGGCGTCGACGCCCAGTTCTCGGTGGGCGAGGAGCGGCTGGCCTGGACCGTACGGCCGGAGCTCGGCGAGGTGGACTATCCGGAGCTCCACGAGGAACCCCATCCGGTGGTCCTCCGCGCTCTCCGCGCCGCCCCCGACCGGCCCTGCCTCTGGCGCACGCTCCCCACGGAGCTGTGAGGTCCGGAGAACCGGCTCCGGCCGGGACTACTTCCCGGCCGCCTTCAGCTGCTCCGGGGTGGGCGCCGTGCCGCCCAGGTGCGCCGGGATCCACCAGGTGTCCGTGGCGTCCTTCGGGCGCACCGGGTAGGCGCGCTGGGCGGCCTCCAGGAGCTCCTGGACGCGCTCGCGCAGCCGCCGGGTGATGGCACCCGCGTACTGGTCGGCGGGGGCCTCGACCGGCTCCCCGACCCGGATCGTCACCGGGATGTGGGCCCGCTTGAAGTTGCGGGGCCTGCCCTTCGTCCAGATCCGCTGCGTGCCCCACAGGGCCATCGGGATCAGCGGCACCCCGGCCTCCTGGGCGAGCCGGGCCGCGCCCGACTTGAAGCTCTTCAGGGTGAAGGACTCCGAGATGGTCGCCTCGGGGAAGACGCCGACGATCTCGCCCGCCCGCAGCGCCTCCAGGGCGTGCTGGTACGCGTGCTCGCCCTGCGCCCGGTCCACCGGGATGTGCTTCATGGCCCGCATCAGCGGCCCGGAGACCTTGTGCCGGAAGACCGACTCCTTCGCCATGAAGCGCACCAGTCGCTTCTGCGGCAGCGCGGCCAGACCGTTGAAGATGAAGTCCAGGTAGCTGATGTGATTGCTCACCAGGACGGCGCCGCCGGTCCGCGGGATGTGCTCCGAACCCTGTGTGTCGATCTTGAGGTCGAGCGCCTTGAACATGGTGAGCGCGGCGCCGACCACCGGTCGGTACACGAGTTCTGCCATGGGAGGAAGTACCCCTTCGTCTGTTGCCTTCGGGAGGGCTCTCCCGGCGAAGTTACGCGGCCGTAGGTTTTCGGCTTTGGGCAGATCGTGCCGCATGTGGGCCGCTGTGACCAGTCCAGGCGGCTTCGTAGGGGGAGATTCTCGTCACTCGCGGTGGTCGTGACGGGAATCCCGCGGCGCCGTGCGACGCTGCACGGAGAGAAGGACGCGGAACGAGGGGACAGGGATGACGGCGGACACCACCGAACGGCTCGGGCCGGCGCAGCTGGGCGGCGCGGAACCGGGAGAGCGGGCCACCCTCGTGCAGTTCTCCAGCGCCTTCTGCCAGCCCTGCCGCGCCACCCGCCGCACCCTCGCCGAGGTCGCCGCGATGGTGCCGGGCGTCGCCCACGTGGAGATCGACGCCGAGGAGCACCTCGACCTGGTCCGCGCGCTCGGGGTGACCCGTACCCCCACGGTCCTCGTCCTCGACGCGGACGGCCGGGTCGTCCGCCGGGCCGCCGGGCAGCCCCGCCGGGCCGACGTCATCGCCGCCCTCGGCCGCGCGCTCTGAGGCCGCCCCGCCGCGGGCCCCTGACGCGGTGACACATCTCCCACATCCCGGTACGCACTTGACCCGGGCCGTCACTCCTCGTCACCCTGACGGAGTGACCGGTGAACTCCTTCTCTACGGCCGGGCCCATGTGGACCTGGGCCGTCATGCGAGCGCGCGCTGTCCGGGCCTCTGACGCCCCCGGACCCCGCTCCATGCCGCCCCGCACGAAGGACAACTCCATGACGGTTTCGCCCGAGCTCCGTACCGTTCCCGCGATCGACGCGCCCAGGTCCGCCTCACCCGACCTGCTCCGCTCCGTCTTCCGCCGCCACGCCGCCGGCGTCGCGGTGATCACCGCCCACGGGGAGCGCCCCGTCGGCTTCACCGCCACCTCGCTCAACTCCGTCGCCGCCGACCCGCCGCTGATCTCCTTCGGCGTGGGCACCGGCTCCTCCAGCTGGCCCGTGCTCGCCGAGGCCGAGCACATCGGCGTCCACATACTCGGCGAGCACCAGGAGGAGCTGGCGGCCACCTTCGCGCGCAGCGGCGCCGACCGGTTCGCCGAGCCGACCCGCTGGAGCCGGGGCCCCGAGGGCGTGCCCGTGCTCGACGGCGTCCTGGCCTGGCTGGTGTGCCGGGTGGTGGCCCTGGTGCCCGCGGGGGACCACCGGATCGTGATAGCCCAGGCGGTCGCCGGCGACCCCGACGGCGCGGGCCGTCCGCTCCTCTACCACCACGGACGCTTCAACGCGCTGCGCGACTGAGGGTTCCCGTGGCGGCCCTCCCGGAAGGGTTGGGCAGATCACATTGCTGAGCGCTTGCTTAATGGTCACGAACTGGGTGTACTGACGAGTAATATCTGGTCGGGGCGTCCGGCGCCCCGACCGGAAACCCGCCCTTCAGGCGCCTATGCTGCGAGCAACAAGGCAGCCCAGTTATGACGATGCAGTAGGAGAGCCGGCGTGAGCTTGAGGATCGTTGTCTGTGTGAAGTACGTGCCGGACGCCACTGGCGACCGGAAGTTCGCCGACGACCTGACGGTCGACCGCGAGGACGTCGACGGTCTGCTGTCGGAGCTCGACGAGTACGCGGTCGAGCAGGCGCTGCAGATCGCCGAGGAGGCGGACGACGCCGAGGTCACCGTCCTCACCGTCGGCCCCGAGGACGCGCGCGACGCGCTGCGCAAGGCGCTGTCGATGGGCGCCGACAAGGCCGTCCACGTCGACGACGAGTCCATCCACGGCTCCGACGTCATGGCCACCTCGCTGGTGCTCGCCAAGGCGATCGAGAAGACCGGCTACGACCTGGTCATCGCCGGCATGGCCTCCACCGACGGCACCATGGGTGTCCTCCCGGCGATCCTGGCCGAGCGCCTCGGCGTCCCGCAGGTCACCCTGCTCTCCGAGGTCAAGGTCGAGGACGGCAAGGTCACCGGCCGCCGCGACGGCGACACCGCCTCCGAGCAGCTGGAGGCTTCCCTCCCGGCCGTCGTCTCCGTGACGGACCAGTCGGGCGAGGCGCGCTACCCGTCCTTCAAGGGCATCATGGCCGCCAAGAAGAAGCCGGTCGAGGAGCTGGAGCTCGACGACCTGGACATCGACGAGGACGAGGTCGGCCTGGCCGGTTCCTGGACCGCCGTCGACTCCGCCGACGAGCGTCCGGCGCGCACCGCGGGCACGATCGTCAAGGACGAGGGCGAGGGCGGCAAGCAGCTCGCCGAGTACCTCGCGAGCCAGAAGTTCATCTAAGGCTCCCGCGAGCCGCTCAGACTGCCCCCCTTTCGTTCGCAGGAGATTGAAGTCCCATGGCTGAGATTCTCGTCTACGTCGACCACGTCGACGGAGCCGTCCGCAAGCCCACCCTGGAGCTGCTGACCCTCGCCCGCCGCATCGGCGAGCCGGTCGCCGTCGCGCTGGGCAACGGCGCCGCCGACACCGCCGCCGTGCTCGCCGAGCACGGCGCCGTGAAGGTCCTCACCGCCGACGCCGCCGAGTTCGCCGAGTACCTCGTCGTCCCGAAGGTCGACGCCCTCCAGGCCGCGTACGAGGCTGTCTCCCCGGCCGCCGTGCTCGTCCCGTCCTCCGCCGAGAACAAGGAGATCGCGGCCCGCCTCGCGGTCCGCATCGGCTCCGGCATCATCACCGACGCCGTGGACCTGGAGGCCGGTGCCGAGGGCCCGGTCGCCACGCAGTCGGCGTTCGCCGCCTCGTACACGACCAAGTCCCGCGTCTCCAAGGGCACCCCGGTCATCACGGTCAAGCCGAACTCGGCCCCGGTCGAGGCCGCCCCGGCCGCCGGCGCCGTCGAGGCGCTCGCCGTCTCCTTCTTGGAGCAGGCCCACGGCACCAAGATCACCTCCCGCACCGCCCGCCAGTCGACCGGTCGCCCGGAGCTGACCGAGGCCGCGATCGTGGTCTCCGGCGGCCGCGGCGTCAACGGCGCCGAGAACTTCGCGATCATCGAGGCCCTCGCCGACTCGCTCGGCGCGGCCGTCGGCGCCTCCCGCGCCGCGGTGGACGCCGGCTGGTACCCGCACTCCAACCAGGTCGGCCAGACCGGCAAGTCGGTCTCCCCGCAGCTGTACATCGCCGCGGGCATCTCCGGCGCGATCCAGCACCGCGCCGGCATGCAGACCTCGAAGACCATCGTCGCCATCAACAAGGACGCCGAGGCCCCGATCTTCGACCTCGTCGACTACGGCGTGGTCGGCGACCTCTTCGACGTCGTCCCCGTCCTGACCCAGGAGGTCCAGGCCCGCAAGGGCTGACCACCGGCACCTGCACAGGTCCGCTTTCGCAGGTCCAGGGGCCGCACGGCGATTCTCGCCGTGCGGCCCCCGGCCGTTTCGGTCAACCATTGACGCAGGTCCCAGCGGACTACTAACTTCGCCATACGGATTGTTGATTCCGTGCAGCGGAAAACAGGAGGATCAGGGATGGGCCAGCAGGAGAAGGTGTCGACGAGCCTCGCGGGCGCGGTCAGCGAGGGCATCAGCTCCTCCCTCGCCGCGGTGGACGCGGAGCTCGACCGCCGCTACCCGGGCGACCCCGGCACCCGCCAGCCGGTCCACACCGTCTACGTCCCCGGCGACGTCTTCGACGCCGGCACCATCCGCTCCTGGGGCGACCAGGCCCTCGCCGCCCTGGACGAGCACGCCCCGGACGCCGCCTCCTTCGCCGCCGTCCTCGGCCTCTCCGACGACCTCGCCGAGGACGTGTACGCGCGCGTGCGCGCCAAGCTGGAGCGCGAGCCCATCGAGGACCTGCGGGTCGACTTCGAGGACGGCTACGCGGGCGCCGACGAGGACCAGGACGCGGCGCGTGCCGCCCGCCTGATCTCGGAGGCGTACGCGACCGGTACGGCCGCCCCGTACATGGGCATCCGGATGAAGTGCATGGAGGCCGCCGTCCGCGACCGCGGCATCCGCACCGCCGACGTCTTCCTCACCGGCCTCCTGGAGCACGGCGGCCTGCCCGACGGCCTGGTCCTCACCCTCCCGAAGGTCACCTACCCCGAGCAGGTCACCGCCTTCGTCCGGCTTCTCGAAGCCTTCGAGAAGGCCCACGGCCTCGACGCCGGCCGGCTCGGCTTCGAGATCCAGATCGAGACCAGCCAGTCCATCCTCGCCGCCGACGGCACCGCCGCCGTCGCCCGCATGATCGACGCCGCCGAGGGCCGCGCCACCGGCCTGCACTACGGCACCTTCGACTACAGCGCCTGCCTCGGCGTCTCCGCCGCCTACCAGGCCAGCGACCACCCGGCCGCCGACCACGCCAAGGCGATCATGCAGGTCGCCGCCGCCGGCACCGGCGTACGCGTCTCCGACGGCTCCACCAACGTCCTCCCGGTCGGCTCCACCGCCCACGTCCACGAGGCGTGGAAGCTGCACTACGGCCTCACCCGCCGCGCCCTGGCCCGCGCCTACTACCAGGGCTGGGACATGCACCCGGGCCACATCCCGACCCGCTACGCCGCCGTCTTCGCCTTCTACCGCGAGGGCTTCGAGACCGCCGCCAAGCGTCTCTCCGCCTACGCCAACCACGCCGGCGGCGACGTCATGGACGAGCCCGCCACCGCCAAGGCCCTCTCCTCCTACCTGTTGCGCGGCCTCCAGTGCGGCGCCCTCGACACCGCCGAGGTCGACGCCCTGACCGGGATGACCCGCGCGGCCCTGGAGCGGTTCGCCGCCCCGCGCCGCGGCGACCTCACGGCCGGCGCCGGCCGCTGACCGCAGGCCGCCCGCTCAGCCGGCCGGCGGAGGGACCTCGCCCGAACCCCGGGCGAGGAGCCGGGTCCCGATGACCGTCCGGCGGGGCGCCTCGGCGGCCCCGTCCAGACGCCGGAACAGCTGCTGGGCGGCCGCCCTGCCGAGCCCCGCCGGATCCTGCGCGACCACCGTCACGCCCAGGACGTCGCCCAGCTCGACGTCGTCGAAGCCGACCAGCGCCACCGGCGGTCCGCCCGCCCGGGCGGTGCGCCCGGCGAGCACCCGCACGGCGGTGACGGTGACCCGGTTGTTGCCCGCGAAGACCGCGGTCACCGGCTCCGGCCCGGACAGCATCCCGGCGAGCGCCGCCGCCACCCGCTCCGGATCCGTCGGCCCCGGCGCCACCCACCGCTCGTCGACCGGCAGCGCCGCGTCCTCCATCGCGGCCCGGTAGCCGCGCAGCCGCTCCGCCGCGGTGTGGATTCGCGGCCGGTCGCCGACGAAGCCGATCCGCCGGTGCCCGTGGGCGATCAGATGCGCCACCCCCTCCCGGGCCCCGCCGAAACCGTCCGAGAGGACCGCGTCCGCGTCCAGGAGACCCGCGGGCCGGTCCGCGAAGACGGTGGCCACGCCGGCCCGGATCTCCGGCTCCAGATACCGGTGGTCGTCCCCGGCCGGGATCACGATCAGGCCGTCCACCCGGCGCGCGCACAGCGCCAGCGCCAGCTCCCGCTCCCGCTCGGGGTCCGCCGCGCTGGAGCCGTTGATCAGCAGGGTGCCGTGCGCCCGGGCGACCTCCTCGACGGCCCGGCCGAGCTGCCCGTAGAACGGGTCGGCCAGGTCCTCCAGGACGAGCCCGATGGTCGCCGTGCGCCCCTTCCGCAGCACCCGCGCGCCGTCGTTGCGGCGGAAGCCGAGCGCGTCGACGGCCTCCCGCACCCGCCGCTCGGTCTCCGGCGTGACCCCCGGCTCGCCGTTCACCACCCGCGAGACGGTCTTGAGGCCGACGCCCGCCCGCGCGGCGACGTCCTTCATCGTGGGCCTGTTGCCGTAGCGGGGCTGGGGGCGGCTGGTCTCGGCCACGGTGCGGAAGTCCTCCGTAGGGGTGCCGGGGGGCGCGACCGGCGGATCGTGCGCCCGCGCGACCGAGCATAGAACGTGGAAAACGTTGTCAGACCCGTGAGAGCCTACGGGCATGCCCTCCGCCGCCACCCCCGCCGCCACCGGTCCGGGCGCCGTCCCGGCCTCCGTCCCGCACCCCCTGCCCGCCTCCGCCTCCGGCCCCGTCGTCGCGCTCGACATCGGCGGCACCAAGATCGCCGGGGCGCTGGTCGACGCCGGGGGACGGATCCTGGCCAGGTCCCGGCGGGAGACCCCGGCGCGGGAGGACGCGGAGACGGTGCTCGGGGCGGTCGCTCAGGTGCTCGACGCCCTCGCCGCCTCCCCGTTCTGGGACGCCGCCCAGGCCGTCGGCATCGGCAGCGCGGGGCCGGTGGACGCAGCCCGGGGCACGGTCAGCCCGGTGAACGTCCCCGGCTGGCGCGACTTCCCGCTGGTCGAACGGGTCCGGCGGATCACCGGCGGCCGACCGGTCACCCTCGTCGGCGACGGCGTCGCCATGACCGCCGCCGAACACTGGCTCGGCGCCGCCCGCGGCCACGCCAACGCCCTCTGCCTGGTCGTCTCCACCGGCGTCGGCGGCGGCCTCGTCCTCGACGGCCGTCTCCACCCGGGCCCCACCGGCAACGCCGGTCACATCGGCCACCTCAGCGTGGACCTCGACGGCGACCCCTGTGCCTGCGGCGGCCGCGGCTGTGTCGAACGCATCGCCGCCGGCCCGCACCTCGCCCGCCACGCCCTCGACCAGGGCTGGCGGCCCGGCCCCGACGGCGACACCTCCGCCGTCGCGGTGGCCGAGGCGGCGCGCGCCGGGCATCCGGTCGCCGTCGCCGCCTTCGAGCGGGCCGCCCGCGCCCTCGCGGCCGGCATCGCCGCCACCGCGCACCTGGTGGAGGTCGACATCGCGGTCGTCGGCGGGGGAGTGGCCGCAGCCGGCGACGTCCTCTTCGCCCCGCTCCGGCGCGCCCTCGGCGACTACGCCACGCTCTCCTTCGCCCGGGGTCTCACGGTCGTCCCCGCCGCCACCGGCACGGACGCGGGGCTCCTCGGCGCCGCCGCCGCGGCCCGCGCCACCGCCGACGGGGGCTGAGCGGCCCCGGGCGCCGCGCTCACTCCCGTACCGGGGAAGCCCGCTCGGGCGCCGCCGCCTCCTCTTCCGCCCGCTGTGGGGTCCGCTGCTCCACCACGACCAGGAAGGCGTCGGACGCCAGGTCCATCACCACCCGGGCCGGCACACCCTCCTCGCGGCGCGCGCCCGCGTACTCCTCCGCGGGCCAGTGCCCCCGGGGCCCGCCCGCCGGAAACCGCTCCAGAACCGTACGGTCCATCTCCGCACCCCCTCGTGCTCGCATGTTCAACGACCTCCGGGCCGGAAGCGTTACGCCTCGGCCCGGACATGTGTTCGTGGTTTTCGTGGCAGGGTGTTGCGGGCAAGCCACAGGGGGCCGTCGATGAGGGGGGAAACGTGATCGTCTGGATCAACGGTGCTTTCGGCGCGGGGAAGTCCAGCACCGCGCGCGAACTGGTCGGCCTGATCCCGCACAGCACGCTGTACGACCCCGAGGCGACCGGCGCGCAGCTGCGCCGCCTGCTGCCCGCCAAGCGCCTCGCCGAGGTGGACGACTACCAGGACCTGCCCATCTGGCGCCGGCTCGTCGTGGACACCGCCGCCGCCCTGCACGCCGAGGTCGGCGGGGTGCTCGTGGTCCCGATGACCCTGCTGCGGCAGGAGTACCGGGACGAGATCTTCGGCGGCCTCGCCGCCCGCCGCATCGACGTCCGGCATGTGCTCCTGGCACCGGAGGAAACGATCCTGCGGAGACGTATCGACGGACGCGCGGAGTACGGCGACCCGGACGTCGACGCCGACGTGCGCCGCTGGTGCCACGACCACGTCCCCGCCTACCGGGAGGCCGCCGCCGGCTGGCTCGGCGCCGACGCCCACACCGTCGACACCTCGGCGCTCACCGTCGCCGAGACCGCCCGGGCCGTCGCCGACGCGGTCCAGGGAGGGCACGCCGCGCCCTGCGGCATCGTCCAGACGCCCGAACCGACCCGCGAGACGCTGGCCGCCGGCGTCCTCCTCTTCGACGAGGAGGACCGCTTCCTGCTCGTCGACCCCACCTACAAGCCCGGCTGGGAGTTCCCCGGCGGCGTCGTCGAGTCCGGCGAACCGCCCGCCCGCGCCGGCATGCGCGAGGTCGCCGAGGAGATCGGTCTGGAGCTCGACGCCGTCCCCCGGCTGCTCCTCGTCGACTGGGAACGGCCCCAGCCGCCCGGCTACGGCGGTCTCCGGCTGCTCTTCGACGGCGGCCGGCTCGCCGCCCGCGACACCGCCCGGCTCCGGCTCCCCGGCGCCGAACTGCGGGCCTGGCGCTTCGTCACCGAGGAGGAGGCCGCCGACCTCCTCCCGCCGGTCCGGTACGACCGCCTCCGCTGGGCCCTGCGCGCGCGGGAACGCGGCACGGTGCTCAACCTGGAGGCCGGCGTACCGGTCGGCTGACCGCCCCCGTCAGAGCACCACGGCCCCGGCCGCCGCGGCCGCCGACAGCTGCTCCGCGGTGTCCTCGGTCACCACGGGCCCGTGCCCGCAGCACAGCACCGACGGCCGCAGCTCCGCCAGCCGCCGCATCGACTCCAGGGCCCGCGCGCGGTCCACGTGGAACACGCCGAAGGTCACCCCGCGCACCGACGCCACGGTGTCGCCGGCGAAGAGCACCCCGTGCCGGGGGAGGTGGACGGCCATCGAACCGGGGGTGTGGCCGGGGGTGTGGACGGCGACCGCGCCGTCCCCGAAGCCCAGGTCGTCGCCGTCCCCGACCTCCCGGTCCACCCGGGTCGGCGGCGCCTCCGGGCAGGTGAGGCCGTGGTCCCAGAGGGGGCGCTCCCACTCCAGCAGGTCGGGCAGGGGCATCGGCAGCCCGCCGCGGACGTAGGGGGCGTCCAGCCGGTGGGCGACGATCTCGGCGCCGTGCCGGTCGGCCAGCTCCTGCGCCGCGCCCACGTGGTCGCGGTGGCCGTGGGTCACGACGATCCGGGCCAGCCGGTCCGGGTCCAGGCCGGCCGCCCGGATCGCCGTCGTCGTGCGGTCCGCCGCCCCGGCCCAGCCGGCGTCCACGAGGGTCAGGTCCGTGTCGTCCCGCCACAGGTACGCCTGCCCGATCGAATAGTCGAGCAGGTGCAGCCGGGGCGTGATCCTCAGGGGTTCCATGCGCCGAACGTAGGCGCCGGGACGGCCCCGCCGGGGCGTTCTACGCTCTCCGCGAGGTTCGCCCGACGCTGAACCGCCGGAGCGGGCCCGGGGCCGGCTCCGGCGGTCGTCCGGACGTCAGACCCCGCGGCTCGCCGCGTAGTTGACGAGGAACAGCGCCTCGGCGACGGAGAGCCGCTCCAGCTCCTCCGGCGAGACCGACTCGTTGACCGCGTGGATCTGCGCCTCCGGCTCGCTCAGACCGATGAGCAGGATCTCGGCCTGGGGGTAGAGCGAGGCGAGCGTGTTGCACAGCGGGATCGAGCCGCCCATGCCGGCCGCCTGCATCTCCTGGCCCGGGTACGCGATCCGCATCGCCTCCGCCATCGACGCGTACGCCGGGCTGGCGGTGTCCGCCTGGAACGGCTGGCCCTGGCCGACCTGCTCCAGGGTCACGCGCGCGTTCCACGGCGTGTGCTTCTCGATGTGGGCGAAGAGCAGCTTGGTCGCCTCGGCCGCGTCCTGGCCCGGCGGCACCCGCAGGCTGATCTGCGCGCGGGCGGTCCGCGGGATCGACGGGGTCGCCCCCGCCACCGGGTGGCAGTCGATGCCGATGACGGTGACGGCCGGACGGGCCCAGATGCGGTCGGCGACCGTGCCCGCGCCGGGCAGGTCCACACCCGGCAGCACCTTGGCGTCGGCCCGGAACTGCTCCTCCGGGTACTGCAGGCCCTCCCACACCGCGTCGGCCGGCAGACCGTCGATCACCGTCGAGCCGTCCTCGGCCCGCAGCGAGTCCAGGACCCGGATGAGCGCGGCGAGCGCGTCGGGCGCGGCACCGCCGAACTGGCCCGAGTGGAGGTTGCCCTCCAGGGTGTCGACCTGGACCCGGATCATCGTCATGCCGCGCAGGGTCGCCGTCACCGTCGGCAGGCCGACCCGGAAGTTGCCCGCGTCGCCGATCACGATGGTGTCCGCGATGAGCAGCTCGGGGTGCTCCTCGGCGTACCGCTCCAGACCGCCGGTGCCCTGCTCCTCCGAGCCCTCGACGATCATCTTGACGGTCACCGGCACGCCGCCGTTGGCCTTGAGGGCCCGCAGCGCCAGCAGGTGGAGGATGAAGCCGCCCTTGCAGTCGGCGGCGCCGCGCCCGTACCAGCGGCCGTCCTCGCGCTCGGTGAGCTGGAACGGCGGGGTCAGCCACGCCGACTCGTCCAGCTTCGGCTGGACGTCGTAGTGGGCGTAGAGCAGGACCGTCGGCGCGCCGGCCGGGCCGGGCAGCACGCCGTACACGGCCTGGGAACCGTCCGGGGTGTCGAGCAGCGCCACGTCGTGGAAGTCCTCGGCGCGCAGCGCGTCGGCGACCCAGTTCGCCGCCGCCTCGCACTCGCTGCGGGGCGCCACGGCCTCGTCCGCGACCGACTCGAAGGCGACCAGTTCCGCCAGCTCGGACTTGGCCCGGGGCATCAGGGACCGGACGGTCTCGGCGATCGGATTCGGGGTCATGGGCACGCTCCTCGTGGGTGCGACGTTGGTGCGAGAGAGAGCGAACGGCGTATCGGGTGGTACGGCGTTCGCACCGTCGATCCTACGACCGGGCTGTGACCTACCGAGCCGTAGGATGCGGGAAGCAGACGCCGGTCGGATCAGGAGCAGAAGCACACGTGAGCAGCGAGCACGCAGAGAACGCCGGTCCGGAGCACACCGAGCCGCTCGGGGAGACCGGTCCGGAGCCCGGCCTCGACCCCGGACCCGGCCCGGAACGGCCGGACGTGTGGGACGTGGTGGTCGTCGGCGCCGGTCCGGCGGGCGCGTCGGCGGCGTACGCGGCGGCGGTCGCCGGCCGCCGGGTGCTGCTCCTGGAGAAGTCCGAGCTGCCCCGGTACAAGACCTGCGGCGGCGGCATCATCGGCCCCTCCCGGGACGCGCTGCCGCCGGGCTTCGAACTGCCGCTCCAGGACCGGGTGCACGCGGTCACCTTCTCGCTCGAGGGCCGGTTCGCCCGCACCCGCCGCTCCCGCCGGATGCTCTTCGGGCTGATCAACCGGCCCGAGTTCGACGCCCAGCTCGTGGAGCACGCGCAGAAGGCCGGCGCGCAGCTCCGCACCGGCGCGACCGTGACCAGGGTGGAGCAGCACGGACCGGCCGTGCCGGACCGGCGCACGGTCGCGGTGGTGCTCGCCGACGGCGAGACGGTGCTCGCGCGCGCCGTGGTCGGCGCGGACGGCAGCGCCAGCCGGATAGGGGCGCACGTCGGGGTGAAGCTGGGCCAGGTCGACCTGGGCCTGGAGGCGGAGATCCCGGTGCCGCCGTCGGTGGCGGAGGACTGGAAGGGCCGCATCCTCATCGACTGGGGCCCGATGCCCGGCAGTTACGGCTGGGTCTTCCCGAAGGGCGACACGCTCACGGTCGGCGTCATCTCGGCGCGCGGCGAGGGCGCGGCGACCAAGCGCTACCTGGAGGACTTCGTCGCCCGGCTCGGCCTCGCCGGCTTCGAGCCCGGCATCTCCTCGGGCCATCTGACCCGCTGCCGCACCGACGACTCGCCGCTCTCCCGCGGCCGGGTCCTGGTCTGCGGCGACGCGGCGGGCCTGCTGGAGCCGTGGACCCGCGAGGGCATCTCGTACGCGCTCCGCTCCGGCCGGCTCGCCGGCGAGTGGGCGGTGCGGGTGGCGGAGGCCGGCGACGCGGTGGACGCCCGGCGCCAGGCGCTGAACTACGCCTTCGCGATCAAGGCGGGCCTCGGGGTGGAGATGGCGGTCGGGCGACGGATGCTCGCCGTCTTCGAGCGCCGGCCGGGGCTGCTGCACGCGGTGATCACCGGGGTACGGCCGGCCTGGAAGGCGTTCGCGGACATCACCCGGGGCTCGGCGACGCTGGCCGGCATGGTCCGGTCGAACGGTCTGGCCCGGCGCGCCCTCGAGGTGCTCGACCGGCGCATGGACACCGAGTCGGGCGTCGGCCCGGCGGGCCGGGGCGTGAGCCGCAGGGACGAGGACGTCGTCCCGGAGGGGACGGACGGCGACGGGGTGTCCACCGGACGGCGGGAGCCCGAGGCGTCCTGACCCGGGCGCCGTCCGGGAGGCCGGGGTCGGGAGAGTGGAGCGTGAGGGTGGGCACGGACCGGTGGTCCGTGCCCACCCTCACGCGTTCCGGGCGCCGTCGGCGTCGGCGTTGATGCGGAAGACCGGGTGCTTGGGCGCGATGGCGCGCAGTTCGTCGTCGGTGGAGTCCGGGCCGACGCCGGCGAAGAAGACGCCGACCTCGGCCTTCCAGCGCTTGAGGTAGGCACGCAGCACGGCCACCTTGGCGTCGTCGCCGACCTCGGTCGCGGTGAACGGCTCGACGTGCTTGCCGAGGTGCAGTTCGCCGCCGCCGACCGCCCGCATGTTGCGGGTCCACTGGACGTGGCCGCGGGGGGCGACGAGGTAGCGCTCGCCGTCGAGGGTGAGCACGTTGACGGGGGTGGTCCGCCAGGCGCCGCTCTTGCGGCCCTTCACGGCGAGGACCCGGGAGCCCCAGACGCTGATGCCCCGGCGGGTCAGCCAGGCGACGGACCGGTTGAAGACGTTGACGGTGAACCAGCCGGGCTTGATGACGTGGGCGGAGGCGGGGGACGGGGCGGGGG